>JBBRAX010000087.1:0-25652 GCA_038206395.1 Myxococcales bacterium
GTGGGTCGCGGCCGAGTACCCGGGCACGAAGCTCTCGATCTCGAGCTACAACTTCGGAGCCCTGCACCACATCCGCTCCCGACGCCGCCGCCCGTTCCGACTCCGCCGCCCGTTCCGACTCCGCCACCGCTCCCGACTCCGCCACCGCTCCCGACTCCGCCACCTGCGCCGCCTCCGCTCCCTACGCCGACTCCGCCGCCGGTTCCGACTCCGCCACCGCTGCCGACTCCGCCGCCAGTTCCGACTCCGCCGCCAGTTCCGGATCCGCCGCCAGTTCCGGATCCCCCGCCGGTTCCGACTCCGCCTCCTGCGCCGCTTCCACCGCCGGTTCCGACTCCGCCGCCTGCGCCGCTTCCACCGCCCGCGCCGGTGCCGGCGTCCTGGTAGCCGGCGTCGAGGGGAACTCCGCCGGTCGGGGTGAACTCGATCAGCTGCGCCGTGTAAGCGGGAACCGAGACCGAGAGCGCTCCTCCGGTGACCGTGCCGCTGCCTGCGGCACCGAGACGCGTGGCCGGGCCGAAC
Organism: Myxococcales bacterium; assembly: GCA_038206395.1. Lineage (GTDB taxonomy): Bacteria > Myxococcota > Myxococcia > Myxococcales > Myxococcaceae > JAGSPQ01. Next base: position 523 of record JBBRAX010000087.1, read on the forward strand.
GAGAAGGCGCGCCACGCACCAGAGCCAGCGACGCCGACGTACGAGAGGTTCGCGGTTTGGGCATTGGCGGGATCTTTGTTCACCAGGATCACCGTCACATGCCCTGCAGCGTCGTACGCCGCGTACGCGCCCAGCAGGTCCGGGTCACTGCTGGCCGCGAACACGGAGGTGTCGCCGAACTGCGCGCCCAGCCCGTCGAAGTTCCGGAACAGCTTGAACGCGTCTTCGCCGATCGCATTGTCGGGAAGCGGCGGCTCGAGCGCCGCCAGCTCGACGCCCTCGCGACCGAAGATGCCAAGCACTTCCGCCTGCGCGAGCGCCCCGCTGATGTGGTGCAGGGCTCCGAAGTTGTAGCTCGAGATCGAGAGCTTCGTGCCCGGGTACTCGGCCGCGACCCACGCTTTCATCCGGTTCAAAATCTGCTGCTGCGACGGCCCACAGCAGAGCTCCCAGCTCTCGACCGTATACGACGGGTCCCACAGAATTCGCGTCGATCGCAGCCGGAGCCCATTGGTGACCGCGTCCGTCAAACCTGCCAGCGGACCCTGCGTCACCGCGACTCCGGGCGCCTGCGGGTACACGTGGAAGTCGAGGTAGTCGAGCATCCGCTTGCCGCTGAGTGCAGAGAACTGCTGCGCCTGCCGCAGATAGAACGGAGTGAAGTCGAGCCCCGCATCGACCGCGTCGAACGCCGCACTGTCGAAGTACTCGAGCCAGCCCCAGGCCGCCGGCCCCAGCGTGAGCGCGCCCGGATCCGCGTTCTTCACCGCCCACGCGTAGTCCTGGAACTTCTCGCGAATCTCCGCGTAGCTCGCGCGCTCGGGGTGGATGTCGCGGTGCGTCTGGTGCCAGAGGCCGGGCTGGTTGCCGAGGTTGTAAAAGCGCACGCCGCCATCGCTCGCGCTGCCGTGCGTCGCGACCAGGTGCTGCACCCAGTTGCCGACGAAGCCCGCGTCGATCGGCACCGAGGTCTCATACGGATCGTTGCCGGTCACCACGCCGCCGTCGTTCGGCAGGAAGCCGTCGCCGCAATCGGGATCCGTCAGGTCCACCGAGCTCTGCACGCCGTACTCGCTGACGCGAAAGGCACAGGCGAAGGGAACGCCCACCGAGCTGTTCGGCTTCGCGATCCAACCGAGCATCGGCACTTCGATCAGCGCCTGCGCCCCACCCTGCTTCGCGCCTTGAATGAAGAGGTCGACGAAGTCAGGCGCGGTGCCGCCATCCGGGCCAGAGAGCACCAGGTTGCGGTAGTAGTAGATGTCGCCACCTTCGTTGGTGGTCGAGGCTTCCCAGTTGTAGCGGCTGACGGTGTTGCCGCCGAAGCGGCGAAGGGTCGCTCCGATTCGGACGGCTTGCGCGTCGGTGCCGAAGTTGAGGCCGTAGATCAGTGGAGAGATCGGGCGGCGCTGGAAAGACGTGTTGACCTCGACGTCCGCAGCGGACGCGACGCCAGCGACGAGGACCCCCAGCAGCAAAGCGAACCGCACGCTCGACACCCTAGCAGAACCGCTTCAGGCCGGATTCTCGAGCAGGGCGTAGAGCACCACCACCGGAAGACCTGGCGACTCGGCGCGGACCAGACCTCGGCCGCCCACTGCGACAGTGATGTGCGCGGCGAGTGCCCACGCGAACCCTTCGTCACAGTGAAAATGATCGCGCCACAGCGCGGAAAGGCCGGCTTGCGTGTTCTCGGGTGCGCAGACGTGCCGCACCTTCGCGGTGCACGCGGCGTCGAGCTCGGCGACCGCCCAGCCCCACACCCACAGAAAATCTTCGCGCGTGTAGCTGCCGACCAGCTGCGCTGTTGCGTGCGCGATGGTTCCGTCGGCACCAGTGAGGGTTAGCCGCTGGCTCGCCTCGTCATAGGCATGCGCGGTGGTCGAGCCCAGGCGCCTGGCGAAGTCGCCCTGCAGCGAATGAAAGGCGCGCTCGGTGCCGCGAAGCAGATCGAAAAGATCGTCGCTGAAGACGAGCGTCTCGAGGTCAGGCAGCAGCAGCCGCGTGAACCACCGCATCGACCCGTCGGGCAGCAGCAGCTTCCATTCGACGAAGTCCTTGCCGCGCGAGATCTTCACCTTGCCGCCGTCCCACGGCTTGCCGTTTTCGGCGAGGACGCGGGTGAGCTCGGTGAGCCCTTCGCCCAGCCGAGTCGCTTCTTCGCGAACGTCGATGTTCAGCGCGGGGCGCGGCGGAGGCTCTGTCGACCCGTTTCCTTTCGCCGACAGCGCGCCGACGCGAAGCCCGGCGGGAGAAGCGACGATGTCGAGGTCGACCTCCGTCCAGCCCGGTGGAGCGACCACCATCAAGCTGTCCTGCAGCGCGAGCGTCAGCGCCTTGAGGAGTTCCGAGTCGTTGCCCACGGACGGCGCTTAGTTGATCGCCGAAGATTCTCAAGCCTCGAGAAGCCGCAACCTCTGCGGCGCTTTGTGCGACAACCACGAAAAGCAAGGGGAAGAGGGTTGTTCTGGTGCGCACCACCATCTGGGCCGTCGTCGCGCTGACTGCGGGCTGTATCGGTACGGCAGAAATGGAGCTCGAGCCGCCTGAGGCGGGCATCGATTCGGGCACCGTTGCCGATGCGGGGTCGACCACCGATGCCGGCGTGACCGTCATCGACGCGGGCAAACCCGACGCAGGCCAAGCCGACGCGGGAATCGCAGACGCGGGCGTGGTGGATCCCTGCGCCGGTTTCACCTGCGGCGCGGGCTCGCACTGTGTGGCAACCCCGCTGCGGTGCGTGTGCAACCCGGGCTTCGTCGCGGACGCGGGCATGTGTCTGCCGGGCGACCCTGGAGTCCCTGCGCTGCGAACCGAAGCGCAGGTGTGTGAAGGCTGGCGAAAGGGCCACGTGGTGACGGCGAACCCGGCGTTCACGAAGACGTCGGCGACGTGCGATCAAGGCGTGCTCACCCGCGCGGGGCTGGACGACACGCTGGCGCGCTTGAACATGCACCGCTGGTTGGTGGGCCTGGGGCCGGTGAGCGACAGCGCTGCGAGCAACGATCTCGCCCAGAAGTGCGCGTTGATGTCGGCGTGGAACCCCGCTGGGCCGCAGGCGCACTCGCCGCCGTCAACGGCGACGTGCTTCACCCAGGGCGGCGCGCAGGGGGCCGGCTCGAGCAACATCGCGTGGGGCAACAACACGCCCGAGAACGCGATCGATCAATGGCTGCAGGACAACGGCAACGAGTCGACGATGGGGCACCGGCGGTGGCTGTTGAACCCTCCGCTGGATCCGATCGGCATGGGGCACTACGTCGGCGGCAACAACTACGGCTCGGCGGCGTGCATCACCGTCTTTAGCGGCGGCAACTCAGGCCCGAAGCCTGCGTGGTTCGCGTTTCCTGCGCCTGGCTTCGCGCCGCTGCCGGTCACGCAGTACATCTGGTCGGTGCATGGCAACGCGATCAGCGGCGCGACCGATGCCGGCGTCGTGCGGGTCGGCGACAACCTGCCGCTCGCGGTGACGATGCGGGTGATGCAGGGCGGCTACGGGCAGCCCGCGATCACGCTCGAGCGCCAGGGCTGGACGCCCGCGGTCGGGCAGACGTACCGCGTCAGCGTGAGCGGGCCGAACCCGGTGACGTACGAGGTCACTCCGGTGACTTGCCCGTAGGCGCCTTCGCCGTCGCGTTTCGAAGTGCCGCAACGATGGTCGTCGCCAAAAGAAGCACCGAGAACTGTAGGGAATCACGGCCGCCGGGGGACTGGCACGACAGTTCAGAAGTCGGTGCCCCGATCGGACATCGAGCCGCCCCAGTGGCAAGGCGAACTTCAACGCAGCCAATGGGGATGGGGCGGCGTCCCAGCGGTGCACGAACTTCTGAGCTGTCGTACTAGGTTTCGCGCCCCATGCGCCCCATTCTGGAAGTCGCCAAGTCGCTCGAGCTGTCGTCCGAAGATCTGCTGCAGAACGGCCCGTACCTGGCGAAGCTCGCCTGGGCGACGGCCGAACGTCTGCGCAGCCAGCCCGTGCGCGGCAAGCTGGTGCTCGTCTCGGCGATGACGCCGACGAAGTATGGCGAGGGCAAGACGACGACGACGATCGGCCTGACCCAGGGCCTCGTCGCGCGGGGACACCGTGCGATGGCAGCCCTACGAGAGCCGTCTTTGGGCCCCATCTTCGGAGCGAAGGGCGGTGGCACCGGCGGCGGCCGCGCGACGCTCGAGCCTTCGGCGAAGATCAACATGCACTGCACGGGCGACCTTCACGCGATCACCTCGGCGAACAACCTGCTCGCCTCGCTGGCCGACAACGCGCTGCACTTCCAGGCCCCTGCCCCGCTGAAGCAGATCACCTGGAAGCGCTGCATCGACCTGAACGATCGCTTTCTTCGCAACACGGTCGTCGGCCTGGGGGGCCCGGCGCACGGCACGCCGCGCGAAGACGGCTTCGACATCACCGCCGCGTCCGAAGTGATGGCGGTGCTGTGCCTCGCCGACGGCCTGGACGACCTGAAGAAGCGGCTCGGCCGGCTGATCGTCGGCACCGACGTCAGCGGTCACCAGGTGACGGCCAAAGACCTCGGCGCGGTGGGAGCGATGGCCGCGTTGCTGAGCGAAGCGATTCTGCCGAACCTCGCCCAGACGCAGGACGGCGCGCCGGCATTCGTGCACGGCGGCCCGTTCGCCAACATCGCCCACGGCTGCAACTCGATCGCGGCCACGCGTTCGGCGCTGGGGCTGGCCGACATCGTCTGCACCGAGGCTGGCTTCGCCTTCGATCTCGGCGGCGAGAAGTTCCTCGATCTGAAGTGCCGACAGGCGCGCATCTGGCCGTCGTGCGTGGTGCTGGTGGTGACGGTGCGCGCGCTGCGGTTCCACGGCGGCGACACCCCGGGCCTCGACACCGTCGAGAAAGGCTTCGGCAACGTCGCGCGCCACCTGCAGGCGATTCGGCAGACGTTCGGCCTGCCCGCGATCGTGGCGATCAACGTCTTCGGCGACGACAAGCCCGAAGAGCTCGCGCTGGTCGAGAAGCTGGCCGCGGCTGAAGGCGCTTCCTGCTCGCGGAACACCGGGTTCCTCGAGGGCAGCAAGGGCAGCGAGGCGCTGGCCGACCTGGTGGCCGAGACCGTGAAGGGCCCGGCGCCGGTGGCGAAGTACAGCTACACGCTCGAGATGTCGGCCGAGGAAAAGATCCGGTCGATCGCGACCAGGGTCTACGGCGCGAAGGACATCGAGCTGACGCGCGAGGCGCGGTCGCAGCTGGCGAAGGCCGTGAAAGACGGCTACGGCCAGCTTCCGGTGTGCATGGCGAAGACGCACCTGTCGTTGTCGGACGATGCGACGGCGCAGGGGGCGCCGCGGGACTTCACGCTGACGGTGCGCGAGGTGCGTGTCAGGGCCGGGGCGGGCTTCCTGCTGGCGCTGACGGGCGAGATCCTGACCATGCCGGGGCTGCCCAAAGTGCCAGCGGCACACCACCTGGATCTGGCCGCCGATGGCACGGTCACCGGCCTCACCTGATCACAATTCCAGTAGTGCCGCTAAGCCCTCAAAGTCTCTAGCGAATCGTCGTTGACGCCGGTGGGCGTCCCGCTATAACGCCCGCGCGCTTTCGCACCTTTCTTCGAGGGAAAAGCTTGAGCACCTGGGCGCTCGATCAGATTCAGCAGCACCTTCCTGAAGCACTCGCTTCGCGGTACCACGATCGCACTGGCGCCGAATGGGCGGTGGTGAAGCGCGAGTCAATCGCGCTCGTTGCGGCGGCGCTCAAAGAGAAGCTGGGCTTCAAGCTCTTCATCTCGATGGACTCGGTCGACCGTCTCGAGCTGCCGGAGAACACCCCGCGCTTCGAGGTGGTGTACTTCCTGTTCAACATCGAACGGAACGAGCACGTTCGTCTCAAGGTGCTGGTGCCTGAGGACGACTGCAATGTGCCGACGATTCGCTTCGTGTACCAGGGGGCAAACTGGGCCGAGCGCTTGTCGTGGGACTTCTACGGCATTCACTTCACTGGCCACGGCGACATGCGGCGGATCCTGCTCTACGAAGAGTTCAAGGGTCACCCGCTGCGCAAGGACTACGGCCTGCGAGAACGGCAGCCGCTGATTCCTGAACGCCCCATCAAAGACATCTTCCGCGGGCCGGGCACGAACGGCACCAGCGCTTGAACGGACCGACCATGGCTCACTCTCCGATGACGGATCACGACGACGCGTACGACCCGACGCCCGACAACAGCGAGCTCGAGGCGCACCTTCAGACGAAGAACATGGTGATCAACCTGGGGCCTTCGCACCCGGCGATGCACGGCACCGTGCGGATGCGGGTCGAGCTCGACGGCGAGATCCTCGCCAAGGTCGACACCGAGATCGGCTTCCTTCACCGCGGCTTTCAGAAGAGCTGCGAGTCGGTGACCTGGACGCAGGTCATCCCCTACACCGACCGGCTGAACTACGTGTCGGCGTTGATGAACAACTTCGGCTACCTCAACGCGGTCGAGAAGCTGATGGGCATCGAGATCCCCGAGCGCGCGAAGTACATCCGCGTGATCGGCGCCGAGCTGCACCGCATCGCCGACCACCTCACGGCGACGGGCGCCCTGGGCCTCGAGCTGGGCGCCTTCGCGGCGTTTCTGTACGGCATCGAAGCGCGCGAGCTGGTCGCCGACCGGGTGACCGAGCTGACGGGCGCGCGGCTGACGACGAACTTCGGCCGCATCGGCGGCTGCAACCGCGACCTGCCGCCGGGGTGGATCGAGAAGACGATCAAGACGCTGGATCGCACGATCGAGCTGGCCGACGAAGTGGGTGGCCTGCTGACGCGCAACCGCATCTTCACCGACCGCTGCCGCGGCACGGGCGTGATCACCACCGAAGACGCGCTGGATCATGGGTTCACCGGGCCGTGCCTGCGCGCGTGCGGCGTGAACTACGACATCCGCAAGGCGAAGCCGTACTGGGTCTACGACCGGATGAAGTTCGACGTGCCGCTGGGGAAGAACGGCGACAACCTCGATCGCTACCTGTGCCGCGTCGAAGAGATCAAACAGTCGGTGAGCATCGTTCGCCAGGCGCTGGAACAGATTCCGCCCGGGCCGGTGATCCTTGACGACTGGCGCATCGTGTTGCCTCCGAAGGAGGAGGTCTACAGCACGATCGAAGGCGTGATGGCGCACTTCAAGCTGGTGATGGAAGGCGTGCAGGTGCCGGTGGGTGAGGTCTACGACTCGACCGAAGCCGCGAATGGTGAGCTCGGCTGGTACCTGCGCAGCAACGGGTCGGGCCGGCCGTACAAGGTCCACGTCCGCGCGCCGGGCTTCCACATCCTCTCGGGCGTCGGAAAGATGATCGAGGGCCGCATGCTGGCCGACCTGATTCCGACTTTCGATACGATCAACATGATTGGTGGCGAGGTAGAGCAGTGAGCGACGACAAGAAGCCGGAAGCCCCCCCCGCTGCGCCGCCGGGACCTCCGGCAAAGGCGCCGCCGAAGAACGCAGGGATGGTGACGTTCACGGTCGACGGCCGGGAAGTGATCGCGAAGCCGGGCACCAACATGGTCGATGCGGCCAAGACGGTGGGGGTCGAGATCCCCTTCTACTGCTACCACCCGCGGCTCTCGATCGCGGCGAACTGCCGCATGTGTCTGGTCGAGGCGAGCAACTCGCCGAAGCTGGTGCCGGCCTGCCAGACGGCGATCGGCGAAGGCGTGGCGATCAAGACCGCGACGCCGAAGGTGAAGGAATCGCAGCGCGCGGTGATGGAGTTCCTGCTGCTGAACCACCCGGTCGACTGCGCGATCTGCGATCAAGCGGGTGAGTGCAAGCTGCAGGACTACTACATGCGGCACGACCACAAGCCCTCGCGGCTCGAGCGGGTCGGTGGCGAAGGCACCAGCGGCATGAAGGTGCTGCGCAACAAGCGAAAGATCATCGGGCCGAACGTGGTGCTCGATCAGGAGCGTTGCGTGCTCTGCACCCGCTGCGTCCGCTTCATGGACGAAGTGGCGAAAGAGCCGCAGCTGGGCGTCTTCAACCGCGGCTCGCACGAGGTGATCGACGTGCACCCGAAGTACGGCGCGCTCGACAACAACTACTCCGGCAACGTGGTCGACATCTGCCCGGTGGGCGCGCTGCTGAGCCGCGACTTCCGGTTCCGGGCGCGGGTCTGGTTTCTCTCGGCCGCTCCGACGGTGTGCACGGGCTGCTCGAATGGCTGCTCGGTGAGCGCCGACTTCATGGGCCAGGACGTGTACCGGTACCGGCCGCGTGAGAACGAGGCGATCAACAAGAGCTGGATGTGCGACCAGGGCCGCCCCACGTACAAGGCCTTCCACGCCTCGCGCCTGCTGATGCCAGTGATCGGCAAGGGCGCCGATGCACGGGAAGCGACGAACTCCGAGGCGGTGAAGTACGCGGCGATGAAGTTGAAGCCACTTGCGGGGTCGGTGGCCTTCGCGGTCGCTCCGACGGTGAGCAACGAAGACCTGATGGCGAGCTTCGCCTTCGCGCGCGACGTGCTGCAGAGCAAGACGGTGTACGTCACGGGCCGGGCGCCGGGTGCTGGCGACAACTTCCTGATGAAGGCGGACAAGAACCCGAACCGCAAAGGCCTGACGTGGATCGCGAAGGGCTTCGGCTTCGAGCTGAAGACGTTCGCGGACTTCACGGCGGCGCTCGATAAGAACGCGATCAAGGCGCTGTACCTGGTCGGCTCGGATGTTCCGGAAGACGCAGAAGTGTTCGCGAAGCGGCTGGCGGGCGTGGAGCTGGTGGTGGCGGCGGCGATGCACGAGACGCCGGTGACGGGCGCAGCGCATGTGCAGCTGCCGGCCTCGAGCCACATCGAGGACGAAGGCACCTTCACCCAGGAAGCGGGCATCACGCAGCGGGTGCGGCGTGCGTTTCCTCCGCGCGGCGAGTCGTGGCCGGCGTGGAAGTGGGCGGTCGAGCTCGGCAAAGAGCTGGGCGGCGCGGCGGTCTACGGGACGTCGCGCGAAGTGTTCAGGACGCTGGCGCCGCAAGTCGCCGAGCTCAAGGACTACGCGTGGGACAAAGAGACGCCGATGAACGTGAAGGGACAGGGCAACCAGACGTTGCCTGCGGGCGCAGACGGCCGGCCGCCGGGCTGGCGTGAGCAGGGCGTGCCGCGGATCCGGGGAATTTAAGAAATGAGAAACTTGAACCGCATTGCAATGGTGGCGATCTGGCACGTGATCATCGCGGGAGCGATCTTCACCGTGATGGCCGCAGCGTACATCGGCGCCGGCTACGCCGAAGCGGCGGGCCTCAAGCACCTGCAGGTGCGTGGGCTCGGCAGCATCGTGAACATGTTGGTGCTGATGCTGGTGTTCGTGATGGTGATCGCGACGCTGCTGACGCTGGCCGAGCGCAAGTGGAGCGCGCTGATGCAAGACCGCATCGGCCCGAACCGCGCGCGCATCGACCTGCCGATTCCGATCCTCGGGCCGCTGCTGGCGAAGCAGTCGCTGGCTGGCGCGCCGCACGTGCTCACCGACGTCTTCAAGATGCTGACGAAGGAAGCGTTTCAGCCGGCGGGCGCGAGCAAGTTCCTGTTCAACCTCGCTCCGATGCTGGCGTTCGCTCCGCCTTTCGCGCTCTTCGCGATCATCCCCGCGGGGCCGACGGTGGTGGTGGCCGGCGAGAAGATCATGATGGCGGTGGCGAACCCGGACTTCGGGTTGCTGTACCTGTTCGCGGTCGCGTCGCTGGCCGTGTACGGCACGTCGCTGGCGGGCTGGGCGTCGAACAACAAGTTCGCGCTGCTGGGTGGCGTTCGCGCCGCGTCGCAGATGATCAGCTACGAAGTCGCCCTGGGCCTGTCGCTGGTCGGGATGATGATCGCGTTTGGCACCGTGCAGCTGGGCGGGCCGACGGGCATGAGCGAGATGCAGAGCCACTACCTCTGGCGGTTCACTGAAGTGGGCGCGGCGATCGACATCGGCATTCCAGCGTGGGGAATTCTGCTGCAGCCGGCGGGCTTCATTCTGTTCTTCGCGGCGGCGTTCGCAGAGACGAAGCGTGCCCCGTTCGACGTGCCGGAAGGCGAGTCTGAGATCATCGGCTACTTCGTCGAGTACTCGGGCATGCAGTTCGGCCTCTTCATGATCTCGGAGTTCGTCGAGGTGGTGGTGCTGGCGGCGGTGCTGGTCGCGATCTTCTTCGGCGCCTGGTACCTGCCCTTCGGCAACGAGGCGATCGCGCAGATGCCGATCTTCCAGGAGCACGGCTGGCTCATGGGCGCGCTGTACGCGACCGTGTTCTGGACGAAGGTGATCACGCTGTGCTTCCTACAGCTGATGATTCGTTGGACCTTCCCCCGCTTCCGCTACGACCAGATTCAGACCCTGGGCTGGAAGATCCTGCTGCCGATCGGCATCGCGAACGTCTTCGTCTCGGGGGCTTTGATCCTCCTGGATCCGTCGATGCGCATGCTGGCGATCATGGGCGTGGTGCAGGTAGCGATCGTCACCGGGCTGACGTTGATTCCGCGCCCGAAGGAACGCGACGAAGCTGAGTCGGCGCTGGCACACGCAGGAGGCCACTGATGAGCGGCCACGATGACGGGCACGGGAACAACCCGGCCGAGCTGCAGCACAACCCGGGCTCGGCCGAGAAGGCCGACCTTCGCGAGCGCATGTACCTGCCGGACCTGATCAAGGGTCTGGGGATCACGATCACCCACTTCATGCGGAACCTGTTCGGGGAACGCGACCCGAACCCGCAGGTCGTCAACCGTACGGGGATGAGCCTCGTCTCGACGGTGCAGTACCCGGAAGAAAAGATTCCGTACCCCGAAGGCTACCGAGGCCTGCACCGGCTGGTTCCGCGCGAAGACGGCAAGCCCCGCTGCGTGGCCTGTTACATGTGCGCGACGATCTGCCCGGCGCAGTGCATCTACATCGAGGCGGGCGAGTACCCGGAAGACGACGCGGCAGTCGAATCGCGGGTGATCGAGAAGTTCCCTACCGCGTTCGTGATCGACGAGCTGCGGTGCATCGTCTGCGGGCTCTGCGTCGACGCGTGCCCGAAAGACGCGATTCGCATGGACACGTACACGCACACGCCCAGCGAGTACAACCGCCAGGGCTTCGTCTACGACATCCCCAAGCTGCTGAAGGGGCCGTCGGTGACGCACCCGTCGGATCCGTGGTTCAAGCGCGGCTCGTCGGAAGAGCCGGATCACGTTCACAAGGAAGCGCACACGCGCATCGGTGAGGGCCACACGGCGCCCCGCCTGGTCGCGGGCCCGCGCATCGAAGTCGACAAGAGCAACCCGGTCGCGGTCACGAAGTTCCTGAAGTGACCGCAGTGCGGGGAGGCTGGCGGGTGGGAGCGCTGTCGCTCCTTTCCTTCAGCTCGGGGCTTCCGCTGGGCCTGGTGTGGATCGCGATCCCCACCTGGCTGAAAGTCTCGGGGTTCGACATCAAGACGGTGGCGCTGGTGACGCTTGCCCAGGCCCCGTGGACCTTCAAATTCTTGTGGGCCCCGCTGATGGATCGCTACGTGCCGCCTTTTCTGGGGCGACGGCGCGGTTGGATCGTGCTGATGCAGCTGGCGCTCGCCGGGTTGATCGCGCTGCTCGCGTCGCAGGCGGCGCGACCTGACGTGGTGGTGGTGGGGATGATCGCGGTCGCGATCGCTTTCGCTTCGGCCTCGCAGGACATCGCGATCGACAGCTACGCGGTTGAGGTGCTGCGGCCCGAGGAGCACGGCCCGGCGGTGGGCGCGCGCGTCGCGTTCTACCGGGTGGCGATGCTCATCTCGGGGAAGCTGGCCATCTCGATGGCGGTGATTCCGCTGGCGCTGATGCCCGGGTGGATCGTGACGTCGGGCTGGCCGGCGACGCTGTCGTTGTTGGCGGTGGTGGCGGCGCTCAGCATTCCGGTGACGATCTTCGCTCCGGAGCCCGAGGTGCCGGCGCCGCCGCCGCAGACCCTTGTCCAGGCGGTGTGGGAACCGTTCGTCGGCTTCCTCGCGCGGCCGCGGGCGCTCGAGTTGCTGGGGTTCGTGCTGCTCTTCAACTTGTCCGACAACCTCGCCGGCGCCCTCGTCAGCCCGTTTCTGGTCGAGCACGGCTACAGCCTGAACGACGTCGGCATCGGCAGCGGCATCGTTGGGCTGGTGGCGACGATCGCAGGCACCTTCTTCGGCGGGCTGGTGACGCAGCGGGCGGGCGTGGCACGCGCGTTGTGGGTCTTCGGAATTCTGCAGGGCGTGTCGAACCTCGGCTACGCGCTGGTGGCGTCGGTAGAGCCGCACGTGTGGCTGATGATGGGCGCGATCGCTGTTGAGGCGGCGATCACCGGGATGTGTGCGGGCGCTTTCGGCGTGCTGCTGATTCGGCTGACGAGCAAGCGGTTCTCGACCACGCAGTTCGCTTTATTCTCGAGCCTTTTCGCGCTGGCGCGCAGCTTCTCGGGCCCGCCCGCCGGCGCGCTGGTGGTGGCGCTGGGCTGGCGCGACTTCTTCATCTTCACTGTGCCGTGCGTCATTCCGGGGCTGTGGATGCTGCAGAGGTTTGCTCCGTGGGGGAAGGCCGAGCTGGTCGACCTGTCGGGCGAAGAGGCGGTCACCCTGCCCCGTGGGGAGCCGTATCCCACCCAGACGCTGATCGCGGCGGGCGTGGCGACGGTGGTGGCGAGCGCCGCATTCGGGCTCTGCGCGTCGGTGGGCTTAACGGCGCTGCGGCACTTCAAAGACGGCAAAGGCTTCGACTTTGGCGCGGTGCTGGGCGTGGCCCTCAATCCGCAGACCTTCGCCCAGGCGGTGGATGCGATCGGCGCGGTGGCGTTCGGGCTGGTGCTGGGGGTCGCAGCGCCCGCCTATCTGGCCGCGCGCGGCAAGCCGCGTTAGCGTCGGCTGGGTGAAGAAGTACCGCCTCTCGGTGTGCAAAGGCGTCGACTGCAAAGACAACGGCTCGGACGCGGTCTTCGCGCAGGCGAACGCGGCGGTGAAGGCGGCCGGCGTGGGCGCGCGGTGCGAGGTGTCGCGCGGCGGCTGCTACGGGCTGTGCCACCTGGGGCCGAACGTGGTGATCCGCGAGGACACCGGCAAACCCGTGGATCCCTTCGCGAGTGACGACTTCCAGCTGACCTTCGAGCCGGGCGAGACGTATTACTGGAAGATGACGCCCGCGAAGATGGTTCGGCTGGTGACCGAGCACATCCAGGAGGACCACCCTGCCGGTGACTTGCGGGGCGACCCGACGCAGGAAGACGACTTTCGCCGCCGCGGCTAGAACATTTCTTCATGATGCCGCGCCCCCTCGACCGTTAACTGTCCAACCCCGATGCCTCTGCCCGCGCGAATCGCCTTCAGCATCACCTTCCTGCTGCTGTCGGGCTTCATGGTCGTCTACCTGTACCGCCGGCTGGTGCGGGACGTGACGGACAAGCGGTGGCTGCGCATCGGAGGCGCGCTTTTGATGGTGGTCCTCGCGAGCGGAGCGATGCTGGTGCGCACCGTCTTCCGCAGCTCGAGCATGAACCAGGGCCTCGCGGTGGCGTTGGGGTTGTGGATCGCGCTGGTGCTCTACACGTTTCTGTCGCTGATCCTCGTCGACCTCGCGCGGTGGGTCAGCGGAATGCGCCGAAAGGACCTCACGCCCATCAACGCCGAGCGCCGGGCTTTCCTCTCGCGCGCCGTCGCGGGCACTTCGTTGGTCTCGGGCGGAGCGCTGGCCAGCTGGGGCGTGTTCCGCGCGTACGAGCCGGCGCGCATTCACCAGGTGACGGTGAAGCTTTTGGGGCTGCCGAAGTCGATGGAGGGCTTCACGATCGCCCACCTGTCGGATCTGCACATCGGCGCGGTGCTGCAGCAGCGCTACGTCGACGACCTCGTCTCGCGCGCCAATGGCTTCAAGCCTGACCTGATCGCGATCACGGGGGACCTCGTCGACGGCACGCCCGAGGTCATCGGCCAGTACGTGAGCCGGCTTTCGAACCTGAAGGCCCGTTACGGCACCCACTTCGTCTCGGGCAACCACGACCACTACGCGGGCTGGGACGCGTGGTCGGCCCACCTGACGGGCATGGGCGTGAACGTGCTCAAGAACCGGCGGGTGGTGATCGGCGACGCGGGCGGCTCTTTCGATCTGCTCGGCGTCGAAGACTTGAGCTCGAAGCACCAGGGCGGCGGCTACAACCCCATGCTGGCGGCGAAGGATCGCGATCCCACGCGGGCGTCGATCTTGCTGTCGCACCAGCCGGGCGGCTTCGACGACGCGAAGAAGCTGGGCATGGGGCTGCAGCTGTCGGGGCACACCCACGGCGGTCAGACTTTTCCCGCGACGGGCGTGGCGTCGTTGATCTGGGGCGCGCGGGCGACGGGCCTTTCGCGCGAAGGCGACTCGCAGATCTTCACCAGCCGTGGCTGTGGCTTCGTCGGCCCGCCGATGCGGCTGGGCAGCCCGAGCGAGATCATTCAGATCGTGCTCACAGCCGCTTGAGGCGAACCGCTTTGCGGTGGTCGAGTGAGCTTGGCCTGACAGCTGTGGGCACGACGATTCGGCTCGCGCGTGCGGAGATTGTCGTCGACGGGGCGAGGGTCGAAGTGGGTCGTGGTGTTTCGCGAGAGGTCTTGACCTTGGTGCTCCGAACGAGGGGCTGTCGGGCGGACGGACACTCGCGTTTTTGGGTTGGAGATGGCTGCGTCGCCCGACGAGCAGAGAGGTGAAGCGCCGGAGGGGTTTCGAGGTACTTCGAGTTTGCGAAGAAGCGGAGGCCGGGCACGCACGTGAGCCGCCACCCGTCTGACTTTCAGTTCTGGTTGAGGTTCAGCCCGAGCTTGAAGGTAACGACGCAGCCTTCGAGGCCAAGGCGATTGGGCGACTGCATCTTGAACTGCTTGTCGGCCTTTTCGCAGGCGGTGGCATTGTCGGTGAGCGTGAGCACGTGAGACAGCTCGAGCGTGCCGGCGTCGCCTTGATCCGTGAGCAGCCAGGTCGTGTTGTCTTTGAGCTTGCAGCCTTCGGTGCCGAAGTCTGACTTCGACTCGCTCGTAAAGATCAGCTCGGGGTTGGCGACGGTGAAGGTGACGGGGCTCATCGTGCTGGGCATGCAGGCCGAGGCTTCGACGCGGGTGCAGGTCTGGCGGATCGCGGTCTTCCCGTCGGGCTCGACCTTGTAGATGAGGAAGCTGCTGGCTTCGAACCCCAGCGGCTCGGCGTCTTTGCGGAACTGGGCGTCATCGGAGCACTGGCCGAAGTCGACGGTCGAGCTGACGATGCGCCAGAAGTACGTCTCGTTGGCGAGGGCGCCGGGCTGACGGGGGCCGCCGCCACAGGCAACGGCGAGGACCGCGAGGAGGATGCCGAGCCGCTTCATGCCAACTCCGAGAGCTGCCGCTGCACTTCTTCCCAGCGAGCGTAGCGCTCTTCGAGCTCTTCGGCCGCGACCCGGTGAGCGTCCATCACCGGGCGGGCCTTCGCGAAGTCCGACGCGAAGGAAGGGTCGACCAGCTGGGCTTCGCGATCTTTCTGTTCCTGTTCGAGCGCGGCGATGCGCTTCTCGAGATCGCCGTTCTCCTTCTTCAGCGGCCCTGTCTTCGCGCTCTTCGCCTGGCGGGCCTCGGCCTCGAGTCGCTTCCGCTCTTTGTCAGACGGCGCACGGCCCGCAGCTTCCGCTGCGGCGTTGGCGGCGGGCTGGCCGGCGGCCTGGAGCTCGAGGTGGTGCAGGTACTCTTCGAGGTTGCCCGGGTACGGAACGATGGTGCGTTCGCGCACGTCCCAGACCTGGGTCGCGAGCGCGTTGAGGAAGCTGTGGTTGTGCGAAACGAAGATCAGCGTACCGCCATAGCCTTCGAGCGCTTCGATCAGCGCCTCAGAAGAGTCGAGGTCGAGGTGGTTCGTCGGCTCGTCCATCACCAACAGGTTGGCCGGCTTGAGCAGCAGCTTCGCCAGCGCGACGCGGGCGCGTTCACCGCCGGAAAGGACGCCGATCTTCTTGTCGACGTCGTCGCCGGTGAAGAGAAAGGCGCCCAGCGTCGCGCGCACGCTGCTCTGCGGCTTGTCGGGAACCAGCGCCATCATCTCTTCGATGATCGTCGACGTACGGTCGAGCGTGTCGCCGTGGTGCTGCGCGTAGTAGCCGAGCACCACACCGTGGCCGAGCGTGACGCTGCCGGCGTCGGCGTCGAGCTCGCCGGCGAGGATCTTGAGCAGCGTGGTCTTGCCCGCGCCGTTGACGCCGACGACGGCGACCCGTTCGCCTCTCAGCAGCGTCGCGTCGAGCTTGTCGTAGATGACGTTCTCGCCGAACGCCTTGCGAATGCCCTTGAAGGTGACGACCTCGCGGCCCGAGCGCGGGACCTCGGGGAACCGGAAGCCGACCGTCTTCCGTTCTTCGTTCACCTTCACCGTTTCCTGCTTCTCGAGCAGCTTGATCCGGCTCTGGACCTGGCGCGCCTTGCTGGCCTTGGCGCGGAAGCGGTTGATGAACTCTTCCATCTCGGCCCGGCGCGCCGACTGGCGTTCGGCCTGGGCGAGCAGTTGTTCGAACTCGAGGGCGCGCAGGCGGCGGTACTCGTCGTAGTTGCCGGACCACGACTTGAGGCCTTCGAGTTCCAGCGAGAGGACGCGGTTGATCTGCCGGTTCAAGAAGCCGCGGTCGTGGCTGATCAGCACCAGGGCTTTGCGCGAACGCTTCAGGAAGGCGTCGAACCAGGCCAGCGTCGGCAGGTCGAGATGGTTGGTCGGCTCGTCGAGCAGAAGAAGATCGGGATCCTGCAGAAGCAGCCCAGCAAGGGCGGCCCGCATTCGCCAGCCGCCGCTGAACGTGTCGGTGGGGCGATCGAACTGGTCTTGCTTGAAGCCCAAGCCCGCGAGAATCGCTTCGGCGCGGTGGCGGCCGTAGTGCTCGTCGAAGTGGTCGGCCTCTTCGTGGAGCTCAGCCAGCGTCTGCGCCAGCTCGAGCTGTTCGGCCTCTTCCTTCGCTTCGGAAAGGCTGGCCTCGGTGACGCGAAGCCTTTCGTCCAGGGTGTCGCGGCCCGGCACGGTGGAGAGCACCGAGTCGACCAGCGAGCCCTCGGGCAGCGACGACAGGTCTTGCGGCAGGTAACCCCAGCGTGCGCGGCGCCGCCAGGTCAGCGAGCCGGAATCGGGAGTCACCTGGCCGACCAGGATCTTGAGCAAGGTCGACTTGCCGGTGCCGTTGGCGCCGACGAGCCCGATTCGATCGGTGGGGCCGATGGTGAAGCTGGTGCGATCGAACAAGGCCTTCTTGCCGTACGCCAGCGACAACTCTTGAACGATGAGGAGACTCACGGTGTGCGCCCTGAACGGCAACCCGTATAGTGGAAATCAATGGCTGGCGACGCGATCGAATCGGTGAATGCCGCCGACTACCTCGGAAAAACGCTCGACGGGCGCTACCGGCTGGACTCCGTGCTGGGCCAGGGAGGCATGGGCCTGGTGTTCGCGGGCGTGCAGACCTCGATGCAGCGGTCGGTGGCGATCAAGACGCTGCACCCGCAGCTGGCGATGGCGCCGACCTTCTTCGAGCGGTTCAAGCGGGAAGCCGAGCTGGCCAGCAAGCTGCGCCACCCGAACATCATCACCATCTACGACTTCGGGCGGGCCGCCGACGGTACCTGCTACTTCGTGATGGAGCTGATCGAAGGCGAGTCGCTGCGCCAGCAGGTGAAGCGAGAGGGGCCGATGTCGCTGCGGCGCGCGACGGCGATCATCGAGCAGGCGGCGCTGGGGCTGCAGCACGCGCACAAGCAGAACGTGGTTCACCGCGACGTGAAGCCGCACAACATCATGATCAGCCAGGTCGACGGGCACGAGTATGTGAAGGTGCTCGATTTCGGCCTCGTGAAGGTGTTGGAGCAGGAAGACGAGGAGCAGCTGACCTCGACGGGCCAGGTGCTGGGCACGCCGCAGTACATGCCTCCTGAGCAGGCCGGCGGTGAGGTGGTCGACCAGCGCAGCGACCTGTACTCACTGGCGGGCGTGCTGTTCTTCATGCTCACGGGCAGCTCGCCTTTCGGGGCGAACACGGTGCGCAAGGCACTGACCGCCGCGCTGACGAAGACGGTGCCGGCGGTGGGGTCGATTCGGCAGGGCGCTCCGGTTCCCCGGAAGCTCGACGAGTTCTTTCGAAAGGGGCTGGCGCGAGAGAAGGAAGACAGGTTTCAAAACGTGGCCGAGCTCCTCACGGACATGAACGCAGCAATGGCGGGTGAGACGGAAGAGGTGTTGGACGCGCTGCCGATCGTCGCGGCGAGAACCGACGGCGTGAAGGACTCGGGCAGTGGCTCGCAGTCCGGAGCGGAAAAGAAGGGTAGCAAGGCGGGCACCGGCCGCAGCTCGAAGGTGATCGTGGCGTCGAGCCTGAGCAAGCCGCTGCCGGAAAAGGTGGTGCCGCAGGATCGCCGCGAGACGGCGCCCGAGATTCCATCGCTGAAGGCGACCAGCACCCAGCCCGCCCTCGAAGTCGTGAACCCGCCGGTGTCAGGCTCGAAGCTGCCGATGGTGATGGCGGCGGTGGCGGCGGCGTTGGTGATCGTGCTGGGCAGTGCCTACGTGTTTCTGGCGAAGAAGCCGGTGGTGGACATCGCGCCTCCGCCAATGGCGCAGAAGGAAGAGGTGAAGGCGGTGGTGAACGAGCCAGTGGTGGACACGCTCGTTACCGTGTCACTGAAGACGCGGCCAGCGGGCGCTTCGGTGATCGAAGGTGGCACCGTGTTGGGGAAGACGCCGCTGGAGAGGAAGTGGACGATCGACGAAGAGCACGCGCTGAGCTTCGAGCTGGCCGGCCATTCGACGGTGAAACGCACGTTCAAGATCTCGCAGAACGAGGGGTTTGAGATCGAGCTCCCGGCGGTCAAAAAGCCAGCTTCTGGGCCCCCGGTGAAGAAGAAGAAAGACGACGACATCCAGGCCTTCGAGTAGTCCTGACGCGTCGCGTCGATGCTTGATTCCAGGGCGTTTCTTTAATGAATTCAAGTCATTGAATTAAACCTCGGGTGGGGCGTTGGACTGTCATCCCTGTCGGGTATGGTTTCCCCGCTTCAACACGAGAGGTCGATTTGATGACTGCCGCAGGAACCGCCACCGCCTTTGTCGAGAAGCCCGTTCAGCCGCAATTTGGCGACGGGTTGGCGCCGGCGAGCGCGGTCTTGCTGCAGGCCCGCATCAAGGATCTGAAGCTGCACCTCTCGGGCACGCCGCTGGAGCGCTACATCCAGCAGCTTTACGCGGAGCTCGAGTCGAAGGGCCTGTCGATTCGCCCGGCGTGCTACCTGTCAGACCAATGGGGCTGCCCATCGGAAGTGCCGGTGATCGGCATTCCCTTCTACCTGGCCGACCCGAACCTTCATTCGATCGAAGAAGCGCTGGGTGGCGGCCTCGAGAGCGAACGCGACATCATGATGTACCTGCGCCACGAGGCCGGGCACGCCTTCAACTACGCGTTCAAGCTCTACGAGTCTGAAGAATGGCAGAAGCTCTTCGGCGACTACAGCAAGCCGTACCGCGACGACTTCAAGCCGATGCCGTTCTCGCGAAAGTACGTGGTGCACATCTCGGGCTGGTACGCGCAGAAGCACCCCGACGAAGACTTCGCCGAGACGTTCGCCGTCTGGCTGACGCCGAACAGCAGCTGGGAGACCCGCTACAAGGGTTGGGGCGCGCTGAAGAAGCTTCAGTACATGGAGGCCACGGCGGTTCGGATGCACCGGCTGCCGCCTCCCGTCACGCTCGACGAGCACGATCTGGATGTCGACCAGATGGAAGAGACGGTGCTCGAGCACTACCGGCTGCGGAACCTGGAAGAGAAGGTCGACGTGCAGCTGGGCGAGCACCTCGATCAGGATCTCTCGACGCTGTTCGAAGGGCCGGGAGTCACTGCGACGGGCGCCGACACGTTGATCCGTGCAGAAAGGCAGTCGCTGATTGCGGCAGTGACGCAGTACTCGGGCGTGAGCCGCGCGGTGGTGCTGAGCGTGATCGACCACCTGCTCGAACGGACCACCGCCCTCGATCTCACCGTGCACCGCGACAAGGCGCACGACTACATGACGCGGCTGACCTCGCTGCTGACGGCGCTGTCAATGAATTACCTGTACACCGATCGCTTCTTCGAAGTGGACTGAAGGCGTTCGCAGTACCGCCGTCGAGGGGGATCTCAACATGCCACGTTGGCTGGCTTTGCTCGCACTGGGTGCGTGCGCGCATCCGTCTTTTCCACCGATGTCGATGACCGCGCTGCCCGGGCCCGAGAAGTATCCCGAGGCGCATGCGCTGCTGGTGCTGGACCAGCAGACGATTCGGTTCAAGCCTGACCCGGTTACCCGGGAAGCGATCGCCGAGGTCGACACCCACGAGCAGACCCGGCTGCTTCGCGGCGCCGAGCTGCGGCCGCGTTCGGTGAGCTACTCCCGGTCGTTCTCGAAGATCTCGAACTTGAGGGGCCGCGTGGTCCAGCCAGACGGCACGTCGCGCGAAGCCGACCCGTCGAAGACGCAAGACTTCCCGTCGGTGGGCTCCTTCGAGCTGTACAGCGACGAGCGCCTGATGGTGCTGTCGTTGCCGCAGGTCGCGGCGGGTGGGCTCAGTGAGCTGTCTTTCACCGAGACCTACAACGACGTTCGGCCCTTCGTCTTCAGCTTCGTCTTCGGCGCGATGGAGCCCACGGCACTGGCCCAGTTGGTGATCGAGGTCCCCGATGCGTGGGAGATCGACCTGATCGTGACGGGCACGGTGTCGCGGCGCGAAGAAGCAGGGGTGGGCTTCAAGCGGATCATTCTCGAAGCGAAAGATGTGGATGGTTACCGGCAGGAACCGTTCGGCCCTCCGGCGCACCAGGTGATGCCGCGCGCGATGGTGCGGCTGAAGTCGTGGGACTCGCCGGCCGGCCGGCAGAATGCGTGGGCCACCGATCGCGAGCTGTCGGCCTGGCTCGACGCGAAGTATCGCGCGGCCGGCACCGCCCCCGAGCTGAAGGGGATCGCAGCCGAGGTGGTGGGTGGGCTGGGCGCGAACCCGTCGGAGTCCGACAAAGCGCGGGCGCTGTACGAGTACGTCGCGAAGAAGGTCGAGTACTGCGCGATCGAGATTGGCTACGGCGGTTGGATTCCACACCCGCCGGCCGAGGTGCAGAAGGCGCAGTACGGTGACTGCAAGGACAAGGCGAACTACCTGCGGGCGCTGCTGACCGAGGCGGGCATCGAGTCACAGGTGGCGCTGGTGCACTCGCACCGCGGGTTTCCGAATACCTTCGTGCTGCCGAGCCTGGCCGTCACCTTCAACCACGCGATCCTGGCGGTGAAGCTGCCCGAGGGCCTCGTCTACGCCGACCCGACGGAGCGGACGGTGCCCTTCGGCCTGCTGCCGGCGCGCGACTGCGAGTCTCCGTCGCTGCTGTTGTCCGAAAGAGGCGAGGCCCTGACAACGACGCCTGCGTTCGGGGCCGAAAGGAACACCGAGGTGCAGCAATTCTCACTGACCATCGACTCGACAGGTCGGGGCAGCGGCACCTTTGAGCTGAAGGCGACGGGGGTGAACGCGGCCGAGCTGCGGTTCGACCTGCTGCGCGGCACGGGGAAGAGGGAAGAGCGAATCGAGAAGTGGCTCGAGCTGCGCGCGCTGGACGTGACGGGCGTGTCGAAGATCGAAGCAGAAGCGTTCTCGGATCATGCGGCGGTGTCGGGCCAGCTGAATGCGGGGCAGCTGATCTCACAGGTGGGAGCGGGGGCGTCGCTGGTGCGGCTGCTGGAGTTCGCTCCGCAGTGGTTGCCGTCGCTGCCGCCGGAACCGCGAGCGACGCCATTCGCGTTCCGGTGGGTTGACACGCTGACCGGTGAGTTCCAGCTGACGATGCCAGCGGGAGCGAAGGTGACGGCAGTGCCGGCCGCGGTGCGCATCGACAACCCCTTCTTCGAGTACCAGCTGAAGTGGGTGCAGGGCACGGGCATGGTCAAGGTGACGCGGCAGCTGACGCGGAAGAAGCGCGTGATTCCCGCTGAACAGTTCGAAGCGTTTCGCAGCGCGGTCGAGCAGGTGCACATCGCCGAGAACCGTGCCGCGGTGGTTCGCTTCGACGGGGTGGCGCGATGAAGCGGCTGATCTGGCTGTTGCCGGTGTTGGCCGGCTGCGCCCACCATTCGATTCAGCTTGGCTGGGTGGACGATGCGGCCCTGGCGTACGACCCGGCGAAGTACCCCGATGATGCGGCCGTGGTGCTTCACCGGTCGGATCACCAGTTGATGGTGATCGCCGACGACAACTACTCGCAGTCGGGCCGGCATGAAGTGGTGGCGCTGCAGACGGAAGCGGCCTTCGCACTCGCCGAGGTGAAGATTGCCTTCTGGGCGAAGAACAGGCTGGTGACGATGAAGGCGCGGATGAAGCGGCCCAACAGCGCCTGGGAAGAGCTGGACCCGAAGGCGCAGCTGTCGGACCTGACGGGCACGGGCGCGCGCGACGTGAACGCGAAGTTCTTCCG
This sequence comes from Myxococcales bacterium, assembly GCA_038206395.1. Lineage (GTDB taxonomy): Bacteria > Myxococcota > Myxococcia > Myxococcales > Myxococcaceae > JAGSPQ01. The sequence continues at coordinate 22,942 of JBBRAX010000087.1, forward strand.
CTTCCCCCGCATCGAGGTGGGGACGCTGCTCGAGTACTACTGGGTGATCGAGTCGGATGGTCTTTCGTGGGGCGACGATCAGCAGACCGTCGGGCAATACCCGGTTCGCCGCTACCTCTTCGAGCTCGAGGCCTCGAAGCAGATGGTGAACACCGTCACCACCTACAACACCGCGCTGCCGATCAAGAGCGAGGTGCTGCCGAACAAGAACAACCGGCTCACGCTCGAGATTCACGACATCCCGCGGCGGCCCGTCGAGGACTACGCACCCGACTGGACCTTCAGCGAGCCGAGGTGGGCCTGGCGGACGCTGGCGTTCGACTGGGGGTCGCAGAGCTCGAAGGCGCACCACACGTGGGACGAGCTGTTGAACTACCGGGGTGGCGTGCTGTTCGGGCTCGAGGGAGAGCTGTTCGAAGAGTTTGTCGCGCCCACCCTGCCCGCGTGCGGAGATCTGACGTGCAAAGTGGCCGCGGCGCGGGCGTGGGTGGCTAAGAACGCGCGGAACATGCCCGATGGCGACGGGCTGACCTGCCGGAAGATGACCGAGGTCCTCGAGGCGAAGCGGGCCAACACCCAGGAACGCGCGGTCTTGCTTCGCAGGCTGCTCAGCGATGCGGGCCTCGACGCGAGACTCGCTTTCGCGACCCGGCATTGGTCGGCCCAGGTCGACCCGCAGTTTCCGACGCTGGCGCGGTTCAACGACATGCTGGTCTTCCTGCCGGCGCAGCCGGGGCTCGAGAAGGACACCTGGCTGGATCCGACCTGCGACAGCTGCGCGGCGGGCGCGCTGCCGAGTGAGCTGCGCGGGCTCGAGGTGCTGCTGTTCAACGCGACCCGGCTGGGGATCAAGGGCGTCGAAGTGAAGAGTGAGTGGCGGTCGACGGTTGACGCCGCCAGCGCTCAGACGAACCTGGTGCGAATCGCCCACCGCGCGCAGCTGGACGCCGCAGGAACGCTGACGGACACGATGGCGCGCACGGCGCAAGGCCCATCGGCGCAGTGGGAAGAGATGTCGGTCGGTAACCAGACCCATCAGGATTTCCTGAAGGAAGCGCGCAAGGAAGCCGGCAGATCGTCGGCGTTGGCGAGGGTTGTCGAGGTGTCGCCGCAGACCTGCGTCGTCGCCGCTGGAACCTGCGAGAGCGGCCGCAAGGTCGAGTTGCCGGCCTATTCGACCGCGGAGAGCGAGACGCGCCTGCTGGTGCCGCTGAATGCACTGACGGACGCATACGGAAGCCGGCTGACGAAGAGCAAGGCGCAGCGGGTGTCCGACGTCTACCTGCGGCACGAGGAAGCCTTCGAAGAGGTGTTCGAGCTCGATGTTCAGCCGGGCTTCGCGCTGGAGAACGTGCCGCAGACGGTGAAGGTGAAGACGGGGCTGGTCGAGACCTCGGTGAAGGTCGAGGCGACGGCGAAGGGCGCGCGGGTGACTCGAACGTTGAAGCGCGACATCGGCGGAGTGACGCTGGCCGAGTACGACGAAGTGCAAAGTGCCTTCCGCGCATTTCAGGACGCACGACATCTCGTCTTGTCGTTCGTGAAGAAGTGACACGCGCTATGTTCGTCGACCAATGGCGGCGACGGTTCCATCACTCAAGATCGCAGTTCTTCATTACCAACCGTCCAGCGAACCGATGGACCCCGTCGTGGGTCACATCGTCGATGCGCTGACCGAGCTGGGCCACGAGACAGTCACCGTCAGCGTGCACGATCGGGTCTTCGATCTGCTCAAGGCGATCGAGGCGGCGAAGGCCGACCTGGTGTTCAACGTCTGTGAGACGTTTGCAGACGACTACCGGCTCGAAGTGAACGTGGCCGCGCTGATGGAGATGGCGCGGATCAAGTTCACGGGCTCGGGCACCGCGGGGCTGCTGCTGGCGCAGGACAAGATCCTCACCAAGCAACTGCTGGGGTACCACGAGGTGTTGACGCCGAACTTCGCCACCTTCGACGGTGAGACCTTCGAGACGAACGGGCGGATGAAGTTCCCGCTGATCGTGAAGCCGTCGCGCAGCGATGCGTCGCTGGGCATCGGCAAGCACTCGGTGGTGTCTGACTGGGAAGAGCTGACACGGCGGGTGCGCGAGATCCGGAAAGAGTTTTCGGACGAGGCGCTGGCGGAAGAGTTCATCGAGGGCCGCGAGGTCTACGTGGGCGTGATCGGGCCGTCGACGCGTCCTGAGATCCTGCCAATCGTCGAGCTCAACTGGGGCAGCAACTGGAAGGAAGGTGTGCCGAAGGTGTCGGATCGCGACGTGAAGTTCGGGCCGGACATCGACGGCAGCCCTGAGCTCTTCATGCCGAAGGACTTGTCGCCCGACCTCCAGGCCCGCATCGAAAGGTCGGCCCTGCTCGCGTACAAGGCGTTGAAGATCTGCGACTACGCCCGCGTGGACTTCCGGATTTCAGCAGAGACTGGCGAGGCCTTTCTGCTCGAGGTGAATCCGAACCCGTACCTCGAGAAGGAAAGCGAGCTGTCGATGGCCGCCGAGGATCGCGGCATCTCGTACTTGCAGCTGATTGGCCGAATCGTCGACTCCGCTGCGACGCGCCACGGGCTCAAGGTGACGAAGCCTTCGGCGGAGAAGGCGGAGCGGGCGGAGAAGGCGGAGAAGGCGGAGAAGGCGGAGAAGGCGGAGAAGGCGGAGAAGGCGGAGAAGGCGGAGAAGGCGGAGAAGGCGGAGAAGGCGGAGAAGGCGGAGAAGGCG
>JBBRAX010000088.1:0-24485 GCA_038206395.1 Myxococcales bacterium
CCTCGTCTCCCTGTTGCCCTGGCACAGCTCCGGAGCTCACGAGCGCCTGCGTGCGAGGGGAGTCGCGTTCGGCCGTCGCCAGCATTGCGCGTGCGCGCTCTTCCTCCGCCGCGAGGCGCATGAGTTGAGCGCGAGCGGCCGCGATCCCTGTTTGTGCTGACCGGAAGTCGGCCTGCGCTTGGTTGGTCTCGAGCCGCGCAAGCTCCTGGCCCAAGGTGACCCGTGCTCCCTCATCGACGAGCACTTCGCTTAGTCGACCCACGAGATCGAAGCCGACCGCGGCTTCACGCTGGCTCTCGATCGTGCCTCGCCCAAAGGCCTCCTGCACCACGAGTCCCCGGTCGACGCGCGAGACCTGGACGCGAACAGGGGCCCAGAGCCGTAGCCACGCGCCGAGCAACGCCGCCACGAGCAGAATGACGATCCAGAGACTGCGGCGCGCGAGGCCGAGAGCGCGCCGGGCGAGAGCCGAGAGCGACAGGGTCACCTCGCATCCTTCCCCGGCGTCGAGCGGGACGAACCGAGCCACGGCACCATCCTGCGCAACGCACCGCCGGCGCGGACCTCGTGGACCATGACGCCCCCAACGTGGAGCAAGACCAATACACCGAGGGTGAAGACGAGGACCTCATGCACCTCGCGCGATGCGAGCTGCTCGAGCTGCGGGACGCGCTCGAGCGTCCCGCGAAGGTAGGCCGGCCACGCGCTCAGAGCCCCCGTCAAGGCGCCACTGGCACCGAGGCCAAAGAGGACGGCGTAGAGCGACGCGTGCACGAACGCGACGCCCCGACGATGAAGCGGCGCCATCGGCAGCGGCTCCGGCTTGCCCGTTCGCAGGCGGGTCACCAGCCTGACCACGGTTGCGACCATGAGGGTGATTCCGAAAGCTGTATGCAGCCTCGACAGGAGCAGCCGCAGGCTCGAGTCCGGCGCTTCGCTCGTCATCACGAAGCCCGCGGTGGCGAGCCCTACGATGATCGCGGCCGAGGCCCAGTGCAGCACGACGCTCCATCTCCCCCATCGCGCGTTCAGCGCCGGCAGCACGAGCGCCTGCGGGGTCGTCATGGCGTGCTCCGAGAATCGGACCAATGGCGAAGTGAGAGCACCCCGGTGAGCGCGACGGACGCCGTCATCGAGAGGGCTCCGAGCAGCACGAAGATGGGTGAGAGGCCGAGGTACAGCTCGCCGAGGATGCCGACCGGCATCAGAATGCCGAGGAGCGCGAGCCACGCGGCGGCGCTGCGTGCGCGGTCGGTCGCCGCGCCCAGTCGAGCGAGCACGAACCCGAGGGCGACGTTGAGCAAGGCGAACAGGTTCCCGTGCACGTGCGCCAGGCGCGCCTCGAAGTGCTGACCGACCGAGTAGCTTGCGATCCAGGCCTCCTTGCCAGGGGCGAAGTCACGCAAATAGATGAGGAGGAAACCGTAGAGCATGAAGCCTGCCATCACGAGCAGGCCAACGCCGACGTTGTAGCGTCCGGTCTTCATGGGTGACGCTCCTCTCCGCGGGCATCGGGCTCGAGTGCCGTGGCGGAGAACGCGAGGGTGAGGAGGGAACGCTTCATCGGGACCTCTTTCTGGTTGGCGGAGCAGTGGTGGGGAGCGGACGGAGGAGGATGAGCAGGCTAGCCAGCACCGCGCGCGCCTCTGCTTCTCGCAGCTCCTTCTTCGCGGGGGAGAGCGCGAGCATCTGCACCGTGCCCATGATGATCGGCGCGAGGGTGTCGGCGGGAAGGTCTGGGCGGAGGTCACCCACTGCCTGGCCTTCGCGCAGGCACTCTCCGATGAACGCCCGCGTCTTCTGCACGCACGTGGAGAGCCGCGCGGAGCCGCTGCGGGGGAGCGCCAGCAGAAACTGCTCAGAGAGGACGAGGCGCAGGATCCCGAGCTGGGTGCCGACCGCCGCGCTGCGCGCCTCGACGAAGCGCTCGAGCCGCTCGACGGGCGGCAGCGTCGCAGATGGCAACGTGGACTCGAGCACCGCCTCAACGCGCGACACCACGGCATCAAGCAGCGCCTCGATCGAGGGAAAGTGCCGAAAGATGGCGCCGCTGCTGAGCCCGACCTGTTGGGCAAGGCTCCTGGTGCTCAGCGCGGCGATGCCCTTGGTCGCGATGATGTGCAGCGCGGCGTCGGTCAGCTCGACCTGCCGGACCTCGGAGCTGCGGCGGGACTTCTTCATATTCAAGAGAGTAAGTGCTTGCTTGCTGAGGCGCAAGCCGATCGTTCACCAGGCAGTCATTGGGCCGAGGTCGGCAACCTGGTAGCCGGCGCGGGTGAGCAGCGCCCGGGCCATCGCGCTGCGCCCGCCGCTGCGGCAGTAGACGACGACCGGGCGGCTGGTGGGCCCGACGTCGCAGAGGCGCGCCGGCAGCTCTTGGACAGGGACATTGATGGCGTCGGCGAGGTGGCCCGCGCAGAACTCGGCGGGCGTGCGCACGTCGAGTAGCAGGGCTCCTTTGGCGACCAGTTCGCGATGGTTGGGCGTCTCGAAGGTCATGGGGTCTCCTTTTCGAGCTCGTGGAGCTCCGTGGGGCGCCGCGACAGCAACCACCCGCGCACCTTCTGAACGGCACCCAGCCCGAGCAGGGCAGGCGTCGCCACCACACAGAGCGGGCAGACGGCGCCGATGGCCGCGCCTGCGACGCCCAGCGCCCCGATGCCCAGCCCGAGGGTGAGAAGTTCTGTCCCGGACGCGTTGGCGCGGCGGGCGGTGTCTGCTGGCTTCGAGTCGTTCATGACGATCAAGAGCCAGCCAGGCGCTGCAACGGTTCAAGAAGAGCCCCGGCCACGTAACCGCGGTTGGGGCCTACCGGCTGGGCCCTTCGCGTTCGTTCTTGTTCCCCCGGCACGGCCAATGCGAACCTGTGGCGGATGCGAACCGTGCTCCTGATCGTTGGGAGGACCCAAGGTCTCACCCGCCCGAGCACCTGGATGGCGCGCCACGCGTAGGCCTGGCTCAGCGGCACGGAAGCGTTCGCCGATGCACCGCTGGAGGCGCGCGTGCTCGGCAGCAACCAGCGCCCGGATGTGCAGCTTCTGGCCAATCGGATTCGCGTCCTTGGCGATCGCGCGCACGCGGCGCCGGCCGCCGCCAGAGCCGAGGCGTACGGACAGCTGCTCGCGACCTGCGCGGCGTGCCAGGCGATCGAGCCCGTCAGCCCGCAGGCCCCCTAAGGCGGCTTAGAAGATCACGACGTCGATCTTCCGCGCGGGCCCGGTGATCTCGAGCTGTTGGCCGTCGAACACCAGCGGTCCGTGCCCCGCCAGCCGCACCGTCTTTCCATCGACGCAGCCGCGCTGAACCGCCGTGGTGCACGCGGCGAGCTCGGTGCCCGCTTCCTTGATGCCAGTGCCTGCGACGACAGTGACGCTGTACGAGGTGCCGTCGCGTTCGGTGAAGCCGCCCGCGCCGCCCTTGAAGACCCAGAGCACGCGCTCGTCTTTCACGTCGTCGAAGTCGACCACCGTCGCATCGGCGGGCAGCAGCGTCTGGATCCGCTCGGCCAGCAGCGGCACCACGCTTCCCGCACGTGCGAAGACCGGAATTTCACCCATCGGGGCAGACACTTCGACGTCGGCCGGCCCTTCGTGCACCGCCGCCCCTTCGAGCGCGACCCACTTGCCGGGCGGGAAATGCACCATGCGCTTCACCGCGCCTTCCTCGACGATCGGAGCGACCAGCAGCGAGGGCCCCAGCCCGTACACATCGCTGATGGTCCACCCCTTCGCGTCCTCGGGAGCGATCAGCGGCAGCGCGCGCATCAGGGGCAGGCCCTTCGTCTCGGCTTGAACGGACGCTCCGTCGAAGTACGGGAAGAGGCGCAGGTGCAGCGACGCCCAGCGCTTGTAGTGGGCGATCGTCTCGGCGTCCTTGTCCCACCGCCAGTTGTCGCGTGCGGCCGTGCCGTGGTGGGTGCGCATCACCGGCGTCATCGCGCCGAGCGTGGTCCAGCGGAAGAAGAGCTCTTTGGTCGAAGGGGCGTTGGTGGCGCTCTGGTAGCCAGCGATGTCGCTGCCGTAGGTCGAGACGCCGCCGAGCCCCAAGTTCAGGCCGATCGGGATCACGGTGAAGAGGCCGTCGTCTTTCTGGAAGCTGGTGCGCTGATCGCCAGCCCAGACGATGGGGGTGAAGGCGGTCGAGCCGAGCCAGCCCGCGCGCGAGAAGAAGACGCGCTGCCGGCCGTCGGTGCGTTCGGCCATCACCTCGAAGTTCACCTTTGCCCATTCGCTGGCGTAGCGCTGGTGCGCGGCGATTGGATCTTCGCCGGACGCGAGCACCCCATCGGGCGGCAGCCACTCGCCATAGTCCGCCATCCACCCGTCGAAGCCGAGCTCCAGCGCCTTGCGCAGGTACGACTTCATCCACTCGCGCGCGTCGGGCTTCGAGAGGTCGACGAGGCCGGTCGGCTTGAAGGTGACGCCCGAAAACAGCGACGGCTTGCCAGTGGCGTCGAGCACGAAGTGCTTCAGCGTCGTCGCCTCGGCGAACACCTTCGTCTCTTCGACGAGGAAGGTGTTGAAGTACGCGTGCCACCCGAAGCCCTGCGCGCGCAGATCGGCCGCGACCGCCTCGACGTCGGGGTACAGCGTGCGGTCGACCGTCCATTCTTCTTTCAGCCGGTAGCCCTGCCCTGCCACGTCGGCGCCGCCGCGGAAGTCTTCCGTCCAGAGAATCGAAGACGGCACGCCGTTGTCCCGCAGCGACTTCGCGACCGCGCGCACGTTCGCCGAGCCGAAGATCGCATCGTTCCACGGAGCGAAGGCCACCGGCGGCGGCTTCATCGGCCGGCCGAGCAGCCCGGCGGTGCCGCGCTCGAGCGCCTGCGCCGGCGTCTCACCGAAATAGAGAATGAGCTTGAAGCTTCGGCTCCACGTCTCGATGCCGACCTGGTCGGGGTTGACGCTGCAGAGCTCGAAGATGCTGCGGCCATCGTGCTCGAGCACGGCGACGTAGCCGCGGTTCGACAGGTAGCTGGGCAGGCCGTAGCTGCTCGCGTGGCGCGCGCCGACGAGGAACCAGAGCTCGGGCGGTTCGTCGGTCTCTGACTTTCCGATGCCGGGCTCGCTGGTGAAGATCGGCACCGTGTGGCCGCGGTGATCGAGCGCGTCGGCCTGGCCGCCGAAGCCGAGAAAGTGATCGCCGGCGGCGCACTTGAAGTTCATTCGGGTGCGGTTGGCGTCGGCGCTGCTCGCAGTGGCGACGAGCTGCAGCACGCCGTCAGACGGCGCCGTGGCCTCGAGCTGCCCGACCTCGGTGCCAGCGGTGTCGCGGACGATCGCGTTGCCCCCCGTCCACTCGAACTTCGTACCGTCGGCCCACGCGCCCATGCCTTCGGTGAAGCGGTAGGCGCCGTACTGGGCCTCGACGCGCGCCTTCACCTTGCGGGTCTGAAGGGACACGGAGTCGAGCAGCACCCCCGCGTCGGGTCCGAGGACGCTGAAGCCATCGGTGCGGGGAACCAACCGGAACTGCTGCAGCTTCACTTCCTGCGGGCCGCCGCCGCTGCAGGCGCAGAGCAGCAGCGCCGCGAAGCCAATCGCTCGTCTCATGGACTTCGAAGGGTTAGCACTTTTTCCTGTCACGCCCACGCAGGGCAATCGTTCTGACCCACGAACCCTCACCCACTGGAGTCCCCCATGACGCGCCTCGTTCTCGCCGTCGCCTGCCTCGCCGAGATCGCCGTCGACGGTACTGGCGAGACGAAGGTGCGCCGCGATCGCTGCGCCGAGTGGTCGAAGGGCCGACCCCCGATGAAGGTCTCGAAGGCCGACGCGACGGCGGCGACGGCGTGCTTCACGAAGTCGAGCTGCGGTGAACGCATCGGCTGCTGGGCGCCGATCACCGAGACGCAGATGGCCGCGATGGCCGCCTCGGCCCCGAAGAAGAAGTAGGAGGCGCCACAACGCAATCACCCGTATCCTTCGTGGCTCTCGCCTCAAGGAGGACGTCGATGGGAATCCTCGCGTGGATCGTTCTGGGTGGTCTGGCCGGTTGGGTCGGCAGCATGATCATGGGCACCAACCGGCGAATGGGCGTCATCGCCAACATCCTGGTCGGCGTCGTCGGCTCGGTGATCGGTGGTTGGGTGTTCAACCACTTCGGCGGCTACGGCGTCACCGGCTTCAACCTCTACAGCTTCGGGGTTGCGCTCGTCGGCTCGGTGATTCTGTTGTTCATCGCCAAGCTCGTCATCCGGTAGTCACGGCAGGAATTCCCAGTTCAGGGTGAAGTTCGCCCCGCCGCTGGGCGGGGGAACGCTTCCGGTCATGTCGCAGATCAACTGGTTCGCGGTCGGGTAGTACGACTTCACCTCGAGCTTCACGGTGCGCGCGTCGGCCAGCTTCAGCACGTAGACGTTCTTCGTCATCGAGACGCACGCCTGGTACGTCCAATACGAGGCCAGCGCGGCGCCGGGGCCGCCGAGGCCTGAGCCGTCGGTGATGAGATCGCAGGTCGCCGTGTAGTACTCCTCGATGCGGTAGGTCAGCCCGGGCGGGGTGGTGGTGACCGAGGCGTACGTGGTGCCCGGCGCCGTGCGCGCGGCCTGCACGCAAGACGGCCCGCTGACGCCGCTGTTGATGCGAATGACGTAGCGGCGAAACGCGATGTCCCAGGCTGTCGACGTCAGCGACTGCTCGTCGTGGATGAGCACCTTCTCGAGGCCCGTCGCGGTGAAGCGCGCGTAGACGTAGCTCTCGGTGGGGGTGAGGCCTCCGCCCGTTGCGTCGATCTTCGATTCCCAGGTCGTGCCGAGGGTGGTGTTCAGAATTGCCTTCGTCGAGAGCACCGTGAGCAGGTCGAGCCCGGTGATCTGCTTGTCGCTGCAGGTGACCGCCGTCGCGGCGCACTTCATTGCCGAGCCGCCGCCCGTGCCAGAGCCGCCGCCCACGCCGCTGCCGCCGCCCGTGCCCGTTCCTCCGCCGGTTCCTGTGCCTCCTCCGGTGCTGGTGCCGCCACCCGTGCCGGTGCCGCCCCCGACGCCGGTTCCACCACCAACGCCAGTTCCGCCGCCGGATCCACTGCCACCGCCAGCGGTGGTCATGCCAGAGTCAGGCGGGGTCACTGGACCCGGCCCACAAGCCGCCACCGCCGCTGCCAACACCACGCAAAAGCCAAAACGCTTCATGTCTTTCCTCCGCAGAGTTGCCTTCTACGTCGAGAATCTTTGAACGCCCTAATCACATTGCTGATGCTCGCGAGCCCCGCCACCGAACCCTGGGCCGTGGTTCTGGCTGACGGGGCTACCCAATGGGAAGCCCGCCGGCTGCCGAAAGCGGCCAGTGGCCGGGCGGCGGTCGAACTCCGGGCGGGAGAAAGGCGCTTCAATGGTGAGGTCGACGCGACCGCGATCGTCCGTGTGCCTGTCGGCGCCGTCCCTTCTCTTCCTGGCGTCGTCGTCGACCGCGCGCTGATGCCCGAGGCGGGGCTGTGGGCGGTGCGCAGCGCGAAGGAAGGGGAAGACGGCCTCGCGCTGGCCGAGCGGCTGGTGAAGAAGATCGACGGCCGCACGCTGCTCGCGGTGAGCCCGAACTTCTGGCTGCCCCACGTGCTGCACAACCTGAACGCGCCGCCCAACGACACGCGGTACGGCGGGCAGTGGTACCTGAAGAAGATCGGCATCGAGTCGGCGTGGAAGCTGACCAGCGGAGAGCCGTCAATCGAAGTGACGGTGGTCGACGACGGCTGCGATCTGCAGCACCCGGATCTCGTCACCAAGCTGCTGCCGGGCCGCGACGTCGTCACGCCCGACGATGATCCGACCTACATCCCCAACCAGAACGGCAACGAGCACGGCACTGCCTGCGCGGGCATCGTCGCAGCGGCCACCAACAACAACACCGGCATCGCGGGCACCTGCCCCGAGTGCAAGCTGCGCTGCGTCCGGCTGCTCAGTGGCTCGGGCGAGCTGGTGCCGATCACTGCCGACGTCGATGCATTTTCTTTCGCGATGTCTTCTGGCAGCGCGGTGGTGTCGAACAGCTGGGGCTTCGGGCTCGGCGTGCCGGTGCCGCCTCCGCTCAAGGCCGCGATCACGACGGCGGTGACGGTGGGCCGCGGTGGCAAAGGGCTGGTGGTGGTGTTCGCGGCGGGCAACGCGGCGTCGCGGCTCAAGGACGACGAGCTGCCGTCGGTGCCGGGGATCATCACGGTCGGAGCGATCAACAACTTCGACGAGGCCGCTCCGTTCAGCAACCGCGGGCCGAGCGTGGCGCTGACGGCTCCGACGGGGACGGTGACGCTCGACATCTCGGGCCCGCAGGGCCACAACGCGACAGACGTGACTGTCGACTTCGGCGGCACGTCGTCGTCGTGCCCGGTCGTCGCGGGCGTCGCGGGGCTGATGCTGTCGGCGAACCCGCTGCTCACCGCGGCCCAGGTGCGGGAGGCGTTGATTCAGACCGCGCGCCCTGCCCCTTTCGCGGTGAAGGACGACGCGGGGCATGACGAGCTCTATGGCTACGGCATCGTGGATCCGACCGCGGCCCTGCTGCGCGTGCGGCCCGACTGGGTCGACGCAGGGCAGCCGGACGCGGGGACGACGGACGCCGGGATGGTGACCGTCGACGCGGGCCCGTCGGTCGATGCGGGCGGCGCGGGTGGCGGCGCTGGCGGCAGCGGCGGTGGGGCAGAGCCGGCGGTGATGCCCCGCGGCTGTGGCTGCGACGGCTCGGCAGGCCAGGTCAGCTTCCTGCTGGCGGCCGCGGCGGCGGTCTGGGTGACGTGGAGACGGCGCAGCGGCTGAGCTTCAGGCGTTCAACCACCCGAAACAACTGAGCGCGTTGCGGTAATGGCCTAAATGGCTATTATTTTCGCAATGGAGATCCAGTCGAAAGGTCGAGTGCTCGTCCTCGAGGACCAGTTGAGCGGATACGCCGCGAAGGCAATCGAGCGCTCGGGGTTCGAGCTGAGAAGCGTGACGAGGGAAAAGGACGCACTCGAACTGGCGGGCCAGGTGGCGTTCGACGTGGTGGTCGTCGACCTCGACCTCGCATTGGACGGTGTCGGCCTGGTTCGCCGACTGCACGAGCAAGGCGCCTCGACGTCGGTGGTGTGGCTCACCTCGAATACTTCGAACGAGCTGGCCGCGACGGCAGCCGAGGTTGGTGTTGTGCAGGTGCTCAACAAGTCGATGGCGGACTCGAAGGCTCTCGCGCGCGTCGTCACCCTCGGCGTGGCGCAGCACCGAAACCTCTTCATGATGCTCCGTGCCATCACGCGGTCCGCGGGGGCGCCGCAGTCAGTGTCAGCGACGATCGCGAAGAATGAGTTCGGCACTGTTCTGGACGCTGCTGTTCAAGATGGAGCCGTCATCATCACCAAGCACGATTCGCCCAAGGCGGTGTTGGTCTCCATCGACCGCATCAGCGAACTGCTGGCGAAGCATGAGCCGAGTCTCGAAGCGCTGACTCGGGAGTTCGACGACATGGTCTCTCGAATGCGAACCACCAAGGCGCGAGCGGCGGCGCGAGGGTTGTTCACCACGCCTCCCGCATCCTTCGGCGAGGCCGCCGTCGTGGGCGCCAAGAAGCATGGCTGAGCGAGCGCGCATCACGGTCATCGCGGGCGTCAACGGGGCAGGCAAGAGCAGCGTCGTTGGAGAGCGGCTGCGGCAGAGTGGCGGCGAGTACTTCAACCCCGATGAGGTGACCCGGAAGTTCCAGGCTGCCTCGACTTCGCTGACGCTCGCGGAAGCCAACTCGCGCGCGTGGGACGAAGGCAAACAGAGGCTGGAAGAGGCCATTCGGGTCAGGGCCGACTTCGTGTTCGAAACGACTCTCGGGGTCACGACCATGACAGAGCTCCTGTCAGAGGCACTCGATGAAGGGCTCGAGGTCGCGCTGTTCTACGTAGGCCTCGACAAGGTTGAGCTGCACAATGCGCGCGTACGGGCACGGGTGGCGGCCGGCGGCCACGACATTCCCGAGCCCAAGATTCGTGAGCGATACGCTTCGAGCCTCAAGAACCTGGTCAAGCTCGCGCCACGACTCACTGAGCTGCGCGTGTTCGACAACAGCCTCGACGCGGATCCAAAGACCGGACAGGCGCCCGCGCCGAGAGAACTCCTGAAGAGCGAGGGCGGGCGGGTCACCGCACACTGCGAGCTCTCGACGTGTCCTGAATGGGCGAAGCCCATCTTGGGTTTGCTCCTGAGAGGAACTGAACCTGCTGAGTAGGCGCCGTTTCCGCAACGCTTCCGCCACGAGGCAGCGGCACGAAGGTTCCGCCGCTCCACGCGCCCTTCGGCCACGAGCGGCTGTGGCTGCGAAGGCTCGGCAGGCCAGGGCCGCCCGCTATTTCGGGTTCCCGAACAGGTCGAGCTGCGGCGCGGCGGGCGGTTCGGGCGCCCTCGGGGTGGGCACCGGCGGGCCTGCGACTACGGCGGCTGGGTCGAACAGCGCGCCTTCGAACTTCGCAGTGACGGGCCCGTGATCGCTGGTGCCGAACTCCCGGTAGACGGTGCATGACCGCGCCTGCTTCGCGAGCGCCTGCGACGCGAGCACGTAGTCGAGCCGCCACCCGACGTTCTTCTCTTTCATGTTTCGCCACGGCGCCCACCACGTGAAGAGGCGATCGTCATCCGGGGCGAAGTGCCGGCCGAGATCCACGAGCCCGTGGCCAATCATCTTTTCGATCAGCGCGCGCTCGGGTGGCGTCTGGCCAATCTGCTCGGGCTCGGCGAGCTCGGGGTGCACGTCGCGCGGCGTGCGGGCGACGTTCAAGTCTCCACAGAGCACCAGAAGTTTTCCGGCGGCGTGGCTGTCGGCGATGAAGCGTTCCATCGCGTTGAGGAAGATCATCTTTGCTTCGAAGCTCTTCCCGCCATTCGGCACGTAGATCGACGCGACGATCAGGTTCGCGAGCTCGACCGCGACGATGCGGTTCTCGAGATCGAAGGCCGGGTGAAAGAACCGCGGCTCGACGGGCGAGAAGCCTTTGCGCACGTGCAGCGAGACGCCCGAGTAGCCCTTGTTGCCGTGCCAGTAGACCCAGTGGTCGGGCGACGACGCGAGGCTCACCGGCACCTGGTGCGCAGACGCCTTGATTTCCTGCAGGCACAGCACATCGGGCTGTTCGATGCGGAGCCAGTCGAACACCTGCGCCTCGCGCGCGCGGATGCCGTTCACATTCCAGGTGGTGATCTTCACAAGGCTACTGCCCGTACATCAACTCCCAGGCTTCGCGGTACTTGTAACCGCCGTCCGGAAACTTTGGAGACGACCCGCCCAGCTGCGTCGACCCGTGCGGATCCGCGGTGGCGGCCGAGGTGTAGAGGCGATGGGAGCCGCCCCACGGCGTGCCCGCGTCGTCGATCGAGCGCGCGACGCCGGGCAGGCCCATGGTGTTGAAGGCGGCGAGGTGGCCTGGGTGCTGGGGGTCGCCGGTGTGCGTGAAGCCCCAGAGGCGATCGGCCGGGGTCGCCGACGCGACCGACAGCCACGCCTGGTTCGTGTCCAGCGGGCCCGAGAGCATCACCGCGCGCGCGACCGGGCGGACCTTCGCCACGAGGCCCGCGCTGCTGCCGCCGTGCGAGATGCCCGAGATGACGATCGCGTTCCACCGCGGCTTGCCGTTGCTGTCGATGAACCACTTCCAGTCGCCCTTCGGGTTCAGCGCCTGCAGCCGCTGCAGCATTCGCACGACGCGCACCTCGATGCTGTCGGGCGGTGCAATCGCGATCGCCGGGTTGTGATCCACCCCTTCGAACGCCTCGAGTCGGCAGCCGCCGATGTCGTTGCCGCAGATGCCGATGCCGTAGTCCGACGCGTAGCAGGGGCTCACCACGTGAAAGCCGCGCGCCGCGAGAAACGCGTTGTGGGCCGCGCCGCCGCAGGTGCCGGGCAGCCCCGCGCCGTGCAGGTACACCACCAGCTTGCCGACTGCGGCCACCCGCGTGTCCACCGCCGCCAGCTGGTTCCCCTGCCACATCCCCGCATCGCTGTCGGCCTGCAGCGCCGTGAAGCTGAACGTGTAGAGCTGCGGATTCGAACGGTCGACCACCGGCCCCGTGCCCGCGTCGGTCGGCACGCCCGCGTCGGTCGGCACGCCCGCATCGGGAACCCCCGCGTCGGCCGCGCCAGCATCGGGGACACCAGCGTCCGCAGCGCCCGCGTCTTCTCCGGCGTCCTGTCCGGCGTCATCGCCAGCATCCCGATCCACGCCCGAGTCTCTGCCCGCGTCGAACGGCACGTCGCCGCCGTCCTCGTCGACGCCGGGGACACCCGAACAGCCAACCAGAAAGCAGCAAACCAGGGCGAGGCGGAAGGACATGGCGGCCATCCTACTGGCGCAAGTTGCGAAGCGGGCGGGACCATCTGCGACAGGGGGGGGCGGACGGGGCAAGGCGCAGCGTTGCAATGCGTCTCACCCAGGCCGTGACGCGATCGGCACGGTAGCTGCTGAAGGACTGCCCGCCATGACCATCATCTGCGCCACCCACTTCACCGACACCTCCCTGGAAGCCGTCAAGGTTGCCGCCCAGCTGGCGCGCACCCACCGGGAAGCGCTTTGGTTGCTGAACGTGATGCCGCACGCCGCTTCGGCCGGCCGCGAAGACGACGTGGCGGTGACGGGCGCGCTGCTCGCCGAGGCGACCCGGCTGGCCAGCGAAGGCCTGGTGGTGAACACCGCGTCGGTCTTCGGGCCGCTGACGGCGGCGGTCAAGCAGGTGTGTGACGCGAAGCGCGCCTCTCTGCTCGTGGTCGGTGACTCGGGCCAGACGCTTGCGCCGCTGGTGGTCGGCCCGCTCGACCGCTTCGCCCACACCATCGGCGTGCCGGCGCTCTTCGTGCGCAAGGCAGACTCCTTCCTCAAGTGGGCCTCAGGTACCGCGCCGCTGCGCGTCGCGATGGCGATGGACGGCAACTGGAAGTCGGCCGCCGCGCGCGAGTGGATCATCCGCCTGGCGTCTTACGGCCCCATCGACCTCGTGGCCGCATACCTCTGGTGGCCGAAGGACGAGGCGAAGCCGAAGTCGTGGGCGAAGGTGACCCCGCGCCTCGAGGCCGACACGTCTTTCTCGCGCCTGCCGTCGAACGTTCGGTACCGCATGCGCCTCGAGCCCGGCGACTTGACGGTCGGGGCCCGGCTGCTCGCGACGGCGCAGGCCGATCGCGCCGACCTGTTCGTGCTCGGCACACACCCCCACCGGGGCCCGTGCGGCCAGCAGTGGTCGGTGTCGCACGAGGTGCTGGCCACTGCTCCGATGTCCGTGGCGTGTGTTCCGGACGCGGCGGCCTTCCTGGCCGCTCCCGCCGGTCAGCCCAGCCAGCCGGATTTGCTGCGCGTCGTCGCTTCGTAACCAGCGACTGAGGCATTCGACCCCACACTTGCAAAAGTGTCTCACCCGAAGCCGCGGGCCTGACCGGTATGCGCGAACGGGCCTGACAAACCTCCGGCCTGCAAGTTGCTGTGTGTGGCACCGAAGCCCACCGCCCCACTCACCCAACCAAAAGAACCCATGACGGACCCCGCAACCAAACCCTCGCCGCTCACTGTGACGTCGCCCCGCCGCGGGATGCAGGTCGGGAAGATGCTGGTGTACTTCTTGATGTTGATCATCGGGGTGCGGCTGCTCGAGGAGATCCTGCGCGAGCTCTCGAAGACCAGCTACACGGACGAGCTGAGCCGGGTGAGCGGCGTCGCCGCCTCGATTCTCGACGTGAACAAGAACACCGACGACCTGCTCGTCACGTTCTTCTCGCTGGTGATCACGTTCCTGCTGATCTTGCCCGTCTCGTGGGTCCACCGGATCACGAAGGGCGACGAGAGCGACCCGTCGCTCAACCAGACGCTGATCGTCCTCAGCGTGATCGTCGCAGGCGTGATGCTGCTGCTCGAAGACAGCCTGGCCCGTTCGTTCAGCCTCGTCGGCGTCGTGGCGGCGGTGCGGTACCGGAACACGCTCAAAGACCCGAAGGACGCGGTCTACGTCTTCCTCTCGCTGGGAATCGGGATGGCGTGCGGCTTCCAGAGCTACCACATCGGTCTTCTGCTCAGCCTCTTCGAGTGCGGCATCTTGCTCATCCTGTGGATCTACCAGACGGGGCTCCCCGCCCCGGGCGAAGCGAACCTGCTGCAGACGCTGCAGGCCAGCGAGAAGAAGGGCGAGCGGACCCCGGCGCAGGCGCTGGCGTGGCTCACCCCCGATGCGCGCGAGCGGCTCGAAGCCGACCTCGAGACGCAGAGCCGGTACATCACGATGGCCGCGATGTTCGAGAACAAGAAGGGCAAGAAGCCCAACTCGGTGATCACGGTGCAGACGTCGGGCTCTGCCGAAGCGCGAAACGCGATCAACGCGCACATGGAAGATCACCGCGGCAAGTGGCGCCTGCTCGGCACCGACGTTCGCGATGGCGCCACCGTGCTCGAGTACCTCGGCAGCCTGCAGAAGAAGCACACCCCGCCGCTGAACTTCCTCGAGCGCCTGCGCCAGGCCCACCCCGAGGTGCAGTACGTCGGCTTCCGTTCGCTGCGAAAGATGATCGCCGGGAAGGCCGCGGTGGGTGAGCCGAAGAAGGGCGAGGACGACGAGCTGAAGGCCGAGCTCACGCCGCTGCCCCTGCCCGTGATCGACACCGCGCTGACCCCCGAACCGACGAAGGAGAAGCCGTAATGACGACCTTGGTGCAGCGGTTCCTCGCCCCTCCGCCCCGCAATGTCGGCGGGGGTGACCTGGTGACTCGCGTCGTGGCGACGGGCGTCTTGATTCTGCTGGTGGCGATGGTCGCTCCGCAGGCGCACGTGCCCTACGGGCTGATGAAGATCTCGCTGCTGGTGGTGGCCGAGTTCGGACTGTTGAACCTGATGCTGGGGTTGTTCCTTCGCACCGAGACCTTCTTTGCGGGCGCGCAGCTGTTCGCGACCCCGCTGGTGATGTTGTGGCTCTCGTCGCGCCAGCCCTGGGTCGGAATCGCGATCGGCCTCGCGGTCACCGTCGTGGGCATCGCCGCGATCCTCACCCGTCGCAGCCGCATCAACGCCGCGCTCGAGATCGACTCGCTCAAGGTTCCGCTCGAAGTCGCCGAAGCCGCCGCCGCCCCCCCGGGAGCACCGAAATGAACGACCCCCAACTGCCCCCTGTCGTGACGAATGGCGCCCTCGCCTCCTTCGACCTCGACTCGAAGAAGGACAAGAAGAAGTGGAAGAAGAAGATGAAGAAGGCCGAAGAGCTGCATCGGCGCGCGCTCGTCGAGAAGCTCGACCAGGAACACCCGCGCCTCGATGGCAAGCCTGTCGAGCTGCCGCCGGCTCCGATCAAAGCGCCGCCCTCGCTTCGCATTCAGGCCTGGCTGCGTTCAGCCACCAAGGCGCTCGACGCGCAGCGCGCGATGACGTCGCAGAAGTCGAGCTTCCTCGTCGCGATCAACTGCGTGATGTTGGCGATCGCCTCGCACGGGCTCTATTCGGGCCCGCTGGAAGTCGGCCCGCTGAAGTGGGCCCTGATTCCCCTCGCGCTGACCAACGTGCTGTCACTGGCTTTTGCGATCTTGAGCGCGCAGCTCAGCCGCACCGGGACGACGCTGAACCAGCTGTGGTCGGTGCCAGCGGATCAGTTCGATGCGAACATCGCGGCGCTGCTGCAGCACAAGCAGCGGGCGTACGCCTCTTTGAGCAGCGACCTTCACCTCGAAGGGGTCGAGCTCAGCCACCGGCAGGCCTACCTGCGCACCTCGTACAACGTGCTGCTCGGGGGCGTGACGATGTCGGCCCTGCTCTTCGCGGTGTGCCTCGCTGTGGCGACCCGGGGCTGAAGACGTGCCCGCCCTTCTTCGCCACCTCGTCCTCGCAGCGCTGGTCGTGTCGACGCTTGCCGCCGCAAAGGCGCCTGGCATCGAAGCAAACGCGACGCTCTTGTTTATCGGTGGTTCCGATGGCGATGGCCGCACCCCGACCCTCGCCAACCTCGAAGAGCGGCTGAAGTCGGCCGACCCGGCATCGACGATCGTAGTCTTCACGGGCAACTACACGGGCGGTGAGTTTCCGCACCGCGACGACCTCTTGAGGGCGCGGGCGGAGTCGGCAGCGATGGCGCACGTCACCGCGACGCTCGACTTCTACCAGCGCGGCGGCCGGGTCTTCTACCTGGTTGGCGACCACGACTTCCCCGACGAGGCCGGAACGAAGCCCGTGCGCCGGCTGCGGAAGTTCTTGAACGAGGCGTACGCCGCCGCCGCCGTCAAAGGCGACGACGAGAACCAGGAGGCCGTCGACGTGATGCCCAACCCGGCCTGCGGGACGCCGAAGCTGCTCGAGCTGACCGATGAGCTGGGCCTGCTGCTCGTCAACTCCCAGTGGTGGATGATCGACCGCAACGGCGACAAGGACTTCAACGAGCACTGCGACGGGACGACGCGCGCCTCGTTCACCGGACACTTCCTCGACAACTTCCGGAAGTACCGGAACACGCGGCTGATCATTGCGAGCCACCACCCGATGCGCAGCTACGGCCCGCTGGGCGGCTCTTTCACCGCGGGCGCGCACGCCTCCCCGCTGCCGATCGTGGGAACCGCCTGGGTCTTCGCGCGGTGGATGGGGCTCGTCGAGCAGTACGAGGCGCACCCGATGTTCCACGCGTACACCGAGTTCCTTCGCACGGAAGGCAATCGCAACGGCGCCTACGTCTTCGTCTCTGGCCACGACGCGAGCCTTCAGTACCTCGAGCTTCAGGCGCAGACGCAGATCGTCGCGGGCACCTCGGGCAACGAGGCCACGCCCGTCGTTGGTGCGAGCGATGGTGATTTTTCGCTGAGCTCGCCGGGGTGGGCCGAGATCACCGTTGAGCACTCGGGCCGGGGCAAGGTTGAGCTCGTCTCGTCCGCGAACGAAAAGGTCTTCGAGAAGCCCCTGCTGCTGCACAAGGTGCTCGCCCAACCCCCGTCTGATCTGCCGGCGCCGATGCCGCAGGGGCCGGTGATGGCGACGTACTCGAAGAAGCACGTCTGGCAGTTCCCCGGCTTCGTCACCCTCTTCCTCGGTGACTACTACGCCGAGTCGTACGCCCTGAAGATGCCGTACCCGGTGCTCGACCTGCGCACCGAGCTCGGCGGCCTGACGCCAGAGAAGATCGGCGGCGGCGCGCAGACGAACAGCATCCGGGTCAAGGACGGAAGCGGCAACGACTACTCGATTCGCGCGGTGACCAAAGACACCACCCGCCTGCTGCCGTACCCGATGAACCAGATCTCGTTTGTCGGCCGCCTGCTGGATCACGGGTTCACCGCCACGCACCCGGAGGCGGCGCTCGCCCTGCCCTGGCTCGCCAAAGCCGTCGACGTCCGGCACCCGACGCCCCGCATGATGTACCTGCCCGATCAAGAAGCGCTGGGCCAGTACCGGGGATTCATCACCAACGAAGTCGTGATGCTCGAGCAGCGGCCGAAGCAGCCCGACGAAGGCACGATGCCCGAGAACCTGGTCGGCCCCGACGACAAAGAGAACAAGACGAAGTTCAAGGACCACGACGAGTTCGCCGAAAAGCGCCTCGACCACCCTGAGAAGCACCGCCTCGACACCGACGCGATGGTGCGGGCCCGGCTGCTCGACATGTTCGTCGGCGACTGGGATCGCCACCGCGGTCAATGGGACTTCGCGGTCGCCACCAACGCCGACGGCAACAAGCTCTACACCCCGATTCCGCTCGATCGCGACCAGGCGTTCGCCCGCTATGACGGCCTCGGCCTCGTGATCGCGCGGCTGCTGGTGCCGCCTGCCCGATCGCTGCAGCCCTTCAACGGAAGTTACGGCCGCATCGGCTGGCTCAACTACAACGCCCGCGACTTCGACGCCCTGCACCTGAGCTCGGTGCCCTACGAACGCTTCATGGCGCAGGCGCAGGTGGTGCAGAAGGCGCTGACCGACGAGGTGATCGAAGCGGCCTTCAAGGACTGGCACAAAGAGGCCTTCGAGGTGGAAGGTGATCACCTCGTGGCGTCGCTGAAGCTGCGCCGCGACAAGCTGCTCGAGGCCGCTGAAGACTTCTACAAGCTCCTCGCGCGCAACGTCGACGTCGTCGGCAGCAGGCACCCCGATCGCTTCGACGTCTACTTCGCTGACAGCGGCACGGTGCGCGTCACCGTCGGTACCGAGAAGAACGAGACCTACTACGACCGCACCTTCCTTCCGGACGAGACGAAGGAGCTTCACCTCTACGCACTGGAAGGCGACGACGCGCTGCTGGTACACGGCCGACCCCACTCGAAGATCGACATCAAGTTCGTCGGCGGCACCGGCCAGGACTCGTTGAGCGCCGCGAACAGGAAAGAGCACCTCAAGGCGAGCGCGATCGAGTGGTACGACAGCGTCAACGGCGGCACCGTCGACCCATCACTCGAAGTCGACGATGAACGCAGCGCCCGCTCCGAGCTCAACCAGTACGAGGAGCGCGAAAACCACGAGCCGGACTACGGCATGTTCATGCCCGGCCTGCTGATCAACCCGGACGACGGCGTCTACCTGGGCGGCAAGTTCACCTACATCACCCAGGGCTGGAAGCGGGTGCCGTTCGCGGCCAGGCACGATCTCACCGCGTACTTCGCCACCGCGACCCTCGGAGCGAACTTCGCGTACCACGGCCTCTTCCCCCAGAGCTTCGACCTGCTCGATCAGGACGTCGACCTGATCGCCACCACGCCGACGTACACGCGCAACTTCTACGGCTACACGAACCAGTGGACTGACGATTCGCTGAACCCACCCGACTACTACCGGGTGCGGCAGGCCCGGTACGAAGGCCGCTACGGCTTGTCGTACGGCTTCGGCAGCGATCGTTCGCGGGTCGGCGCGCAGCTGGTGGTCCAGGCGATTAACACGCTGAACACTGCGGGCCGCTTCGCCGGCATGTCACCCGACGTCTCCGACGACGACTTCGGGTTCCGCTTCTTCGGCGGCGCGCGGGTGTTCGCCGAGACCAACACCTTCGACAGCCTCACCCTGCCCCGCCGCGGCGTCGCGCTGCATGCGTCGATCAACGCCCGGTACGACCTGCAGAAGGGCAACCAGTTCTCGACCACCTACAAGGTGGCCGCCGCGACCGCGATTCCCCTCGATCGCAACCAGCGCTTCGTCATCCTCACCCGGGCCGCAGTCGAAGGGATCGTGGGCGATCACCCGTTCTATTTCGCGCCGACGGTGGGCGACTCGCAGCTTCGCGGGTACCGCCGCGACCAGCTCGCGGGCGACGTGGCCTTCGCGCACACCACCGACCTGCGCATCGATGTCGTCCGCCTCTACTCAGGGCTGCCGAGCACCATCGGCATCAACCTGTCGGCCGACCACGGCCGCGTCTTCGGTGCCGGCGTCAGTGACCAGTACCACCTCAATTTCGGCGGTGGCGTCTGGTGGTCGATCGTCGACCTGATCGGCATCTCGCTCAACTACCACCGCGGTCTCGACGGCGGCGAACGCATCAGCGTCGCTGCGGGGCCGCTGTTCAACGCCACGGGGTTCTAACCATGCTCATTCTGCTCACCACTGCACTGCTCGCGATCACGCCCCCAACGGAGGTGGAGCAGGACGACGGCGGGGGGGTCGACCTTTCGGACGAGATTGTCAGCCGCGACGGGGGTGACGTGCCGGTCGTCTCGAAAACGCTGAAGGAGAGGTGGGCTCCGGTCCTCGCGCCCGAGCTGGTGCAGGACGGCGGCACCGCGCCGCTGGAAGCGCCGGCCTCGCTGTCCGTCTACAACGTCGATCTTCCCGTCGAGGCGACCATCACCGCGGCCTCTTTTGGCCTGTACGCGGTGGTCGATTTGCTGATCAAGCCGACCCTGGAAGGCGACCTCTCGTGCCGGCGGCCCGTCGGCAATGGGCGCTGCAACCCGGCCGACCTCACCGCGTTCGATCGCTACGCGGTGGGTCGCAGCTCGGATCAATGGCAGGCGTTCGGTGACGTGGCGCTGGCGATCAGCATCGCGATGCCGGTCATCTACCTCGCGCTCGAGAGCCTCGCGCTGCCGACCACGACGCCGGTCGCCGACTTCGCCACCGACGTGCTGGTGGTCGGTGAAGCGATGGCGCTGACCAGCGCGATGCAGACGGTGATGAAGTTCGCCTTCCGCAGGCCGAGGCCCATTCGCTACCAGGACGTGAACACGCCCTTGAGCAGCTTCGATCAAGAGCTCTCGTTTCCGTCGGGCCACACCTCGCTGGTCGCCGCCGCAAGCACGGCGATCACGACCACGATTTTTCTGCGGCACCCCAAATCGAAGGTGCGCTTCGCCGTGCTGGGCGCGGGCATGCTGCTCACGGGGCTCACCGCCTATTCACGCGTTCAGGCGGGGCAGCACTTCCCCACCGACGTCATCGTCGGGGTGCTCATCGGCGGGTTCGCCGGCTTCACCGTGCCCTACCTGCACCGGAAGGATTCCCCGTTGAACCCCATCGTCGGGTTCGACCCATCGACCGGCAGCGGCACCGTCGGGGTCTCGGGGACCTTCTGAAGAAGCAGTCAGACTGGGGCACCTGGATCTCGATGACGGTCGTCGTCGGGGCGTGCCTCGTGATCGCGATGCGGCTGGTGACGCGCGCGACCGGCGTCGAAGCGCCGCACCCCAACGGCATCGTCGCGACCACTGAAGAGGCAGGCGCGCCCGACGGCGAGCCGTTGGAAGAGACGGAGCCCAAACGCCCGGCCACTTCGTCGGGCTACGACTTGAACAAGCCCGACCGAATCCTCGTGCTCTCGAAGACGCTGGACGAGATCTCGGGCCTGTCGCTGTCGAAGGAGCCCGACAGCCTGTGGGTGGTGAACGACGAACGCCCCACCCTTTTTCGAATCTCGACGAAGGACGGCGAGGTCATTCAGGAGGTCGATCTCAAGCAGCGCGGTGACTACGAGGCCGTCGAAGAGGTCGACGACAAAGTCTACGTCGGCCGCAGCGAAGGCGCGGTGATGGTCGTCGACCCGGTAAACGGCGGCGACCCGCAGTACCTCGACTTCAAAGAACGCCTCGGCCTCGCCTGCGACATGGAAGGCATCGCCTACGAGCCGCGCCGGAAGCGCCTGCTGCTGTCCTGCAAAAACGAAGGCGTGAAACACCGGAAGACGAAGAAGGCCTTCGAGATCTACTCGATGCCCATTCGCGGCACCCAGCTGCACCGCGAGCCGGCCTTCGTGCTGCAGGAAGCGTCGATCGACGACTACATCAAGGCCCACCCCGAGCAGACCGACCTGAAGGGCTTCTACGGCAAGAACTTCGCGCCGTCGGGCCTGGCGGTGAATCCGAAGACGGGCAACCTCTACATCCTCTCGACCCGCGCCAAGATGCTGGTGGTCCTCGGTGACGGCGGGGCCCTGGCTCGCGTCGATGCGCTCGACACCGCTGTGTACGCCCAACCCGAAGGCATCGCCTTCGACGCCGACGGCACGATGTACATCTCGAACGAAGCGCACGGAAAACGCGCCACCCTCTGCGTGATTCCGTTCGTCGAGCCCACGAAGTCGGAAGAATGAGATGCCGGCTGCCCTCTTGAACGCTGCCTCGCCCGAGAGCGCCACGAACGTCTTCGTCGGCGGCTCGAATGGCGACGGCGCCGACCTGCGCGTCGACGTCTTCCGCAGCGACACTTTCCTTCCCAGCACCATCGGCGTCAGCCGGTCGGTGGATCACGGGCGCGTGTTGGCGCTCCTGCTCGACGCCATCGGCATTCAAGCCAGCTTTCACCAGGCGATCGACGGCGCGAGCCGCTTCACTCTCGCGGTGGGTCCTTTGTTCGCAGACACGGGGTTTTGACCATGACCAGCTTCATCCTTCTTCTTCTTGCTGCGACGCCGCTGCCCGATGGGGGCGAGGTCCTCAACGTGGCGCCTGATGGGGGCGTGGTGCGCACCCTGGTGCCCGAAGCGACGCCCGGGGCCGCTGTGCTGCTGGCGCCAGAGCTTGTTCCGGGGCCGAACGAGGTGGTGAACCTCACGCCGCCGTCGCTGTCTGTCTACAAGGTCAACTTCCCGGCCGAGGCGGCGCTGACGGGTGGCGCGTTGGGGCTGGCGCTGGTGATCGACCTGATGGTCAAGCCGACGCTGGAAGGCGACGTGTCCTGCCGGCAGCACGTCGGAAATGGGCGCTGCAACCCAGCCGATCTCTGGGCGGTCGATCGCTACGCCGTGGGCAAGGTCTCGAAGCCGTGGGGTCTGTTCAGCGACGTCGCGCTCTACTCGAGCATCGCGCTGCCGGTGATCTACCTGGGCATCGAGAGCCTCGTGTTGCCCACCAACACGCCCCTGCGCGACTGGGTGGGCGACCTGCTGGTGATCAGCGAAGCGATGGCGCTGACGGGCGTGGGGCAGACGGTGATGAAGTTCGCCTTCCGCCGGCCGCGGCCTGCGCGGTACGTCGAGGTTGATGCCGCCACCAGCTCCTTCGATCAAGAGCTCTCTTTCCCCTCGGGCCACGCCTCGATGGTCGCGGCGGCCACCACCGCCCTCGCCACCACGGTCTTCTTGAGGCACCCGAAGTCGCCGGTGCGCTTCGTCCTCCTTGCGGCCTGCGTGCTGCTCACCGTCGGCACCTCTTTTGCTCGCGTGGAGTCAGGTCAGCACTTCCCGACCGACGTGATCATCGGCTCGATGATCGGCGGGTTCTCGGGCTTCATCGTGCCCTGGCTTCACAAGCGCCGGGCGTCGCCGCTGGTGCGCCCCATCGCGGGCTTCGACCCAGTGACGGGCGCGTCGAAGATCGGCGTTGGCGGCACCTTCTGAAAACTCACAAACGACACTTCTCCCAAACGGGCCCGGTGCCGCACAATGCCCTGGCGCCAAAGATCTTCGACAGCGCGCAGGTCGCAAGCAACGTCCTCGACGGCATGGTCGAAGGCTGCCAGGTCATCAGCCACGACCACCGCTACGTGTACCTGAACGAAGTGGCCGCGACGCAGGGGCAGATTACCCGCGAGCAGCTGCTGGGGAAGACGATGATGGAGTGCTACCCCGGCATCGAGCTCACTCCGATGTTCTCGGTGCTCACACGCTGCCTCACCGAACGCACCCACGACCGGCTCGAGAACGCTTTCGCGCTTCCCGACGGCAGCACAGGCTACTTCGAGCTGCGCTTCGTGCCGGTCGTCGAAGGCATCTGCATTCTCTCGCTCGACATCACGAAGCAGAAGCAGATGACGCTGGCCTTGAAGCGCACCGAAGAGCAGCTGCGCCAGGCCCAGAAGATGGAAGCGGTCGGCCGACTCGCCGGTGGCGTCGCGCACGACTTCAACAACCTGCTGTCGGTGATCATGAGCTACGGCGAGCTGATCGCGATGGAGCTCGCCGCGGATGATCCGATTCGGCCCGACCTCGAGCAGATCACCGCGGCCGGCACCCGCGCCACCGAGCTCACCAGGCAGCTACTGACCTTCAGCCGCCAGACCATCCTCGAGCCGCGGGTGTTCGAGCTGAACGAGGTGCTCTCGCGCCTCGACAAGCTGCTTCAGCGCATCCTCGGGGAAGACATCGATCTCGTCTCGCTTCCCTCAGCGACCAGCGGCCGCATTCGGGCCGACCCGGGAAGCATCGAGCAGGTGATTATGAACCTGGTCGTCAACGCGCGCGACGCGATGGTCAAAGGCGGCAAGCTCACCATCGAAACCTCGTCCGTCTTCCTCGATGACGAGTACGTGAAGCTGCACCTGGGCGCGCGCCCGGGGCCCCACGTGATGCTGGCCGTCAGCGACACCGGCATCGGGATGGACAAGGACACGGTGGCGCGAATCTTCGAGCCCTTCTTCACCACCAAGGGTCCGGGCAAAGGCACCGGCCTTGGTCTCTCGATCGTCTTCGGCATCGTCCAACAGAGCGGCGGCAACGTCTGGGTCTACAGCGAGCCCGGCAAGGGCACGACCTTCAAGATCTTCCTGCCCCAGGTCGAAGCGCCTTCCGATGCGCCCCGCTCTTCTCTGTCGGCGGGCCCGCTGCGCGGCACCGAGACAGTGCTGCTCGTCGAAGACGACGCGCAGGTGCGCACGCTGTCGCAAGAGATCCTTCGCCGCAGCGGCTACACGGTGATCGTCGCCCACGATGGCATCGATGCGCTGGGCAAGGCGAAGCAGTTCGAAGGCCCCATCGACCTGCTGCTGACCGACGTGGTGATGCCAGTGATGGGTGGCAGCGAACTGGCCGAACGGCTGTCGGTGGTGCGGCCCCAAATGAAGGTGCTCTGCATGTCGGGCTACACCCCGGAAGGCATCACCCGCCACGACGTGCTGGGTCGCGCGGTCACCTTCATTCAGAAGCCGATCACGCCGGCGAGGCTGGGCGCGAAGATTCGCGAAGTGCTCGACGGCCCTAAAGGCCGTTGAACAGCGCCTCGTATTTAGCCCAGCTGTAGTCGGCAACCTTCCGCCTCACCCCCAGGCCACGCTTGATTCGTGATCCGAGCGAAGGAGGTGAGTTCGCGTGAGGCCGTGGGGCATGGCGGAAGGAGGGCCGGGTCGGGGAGGGATGGCGCTTTGGCGAGGCTGCGGGGGTGATTTCCTGATCCAGTGGTGAGGAGAAA
>JBBRAX010000089.1:0-23387 GCA_038206395.1 Myxococcales bacterium
CGGATTCCTCTCGTCGGGGAACAGCAACTTCGTCAGCGCCAGGTCGTCGTCGAGCTCCGCCGGAAGCGGCCACTTCAGCTTCGCGACCTTCGCTCGGCCGACGTAGCCATTCACCGTGCTCGGCGACAGCGTGCAGCTGCGCGAGATCGCCCTCTGCGTCGCGCCCAGCGCCAGGTACAGCCTCAACACCTCTCTCAACATCCGCATGGACAGTCTCTCTGCTGACAACGTCGCCTCCTTGGTTGGGGGGCGCCGTGGTCGGCGGTCTGTCCAGCCTCGTCAACTGCTGCGGCTCAGCTCCTCATCGATTCCGGGTGTTCGGCATGCCCGGAATCGGTGTTCGGCTTCGCCCGGAACGGGTGTTCGGCATGCGCCGGAATCACTGTTCGGCTTCGCCCGGAACGGGTGTTCGCCTTGGGCCGGAATACGCAAGCTCGACGCGAGCTCGACGCATCGTGAGCGGAGAGGCGGAGAGGCGGAGAGAACTAGCCGCGGGGGTGAATCAACCGACGAAGCGATCGAGCACCGCCGTCAGCGAAGCCCAGACCAGGGCCGCGACGATGGGCGCGCTCACCAGCCACAACACCTTCTGCTTCTGCTGCACCAGGTACGCGATGGCCGCGAGCGTCGCGAGCCACAGCGCCGCCGGCACGTCATCCGAGGGCCGGCCGCGCTGCCGCTTCAGCCCCGAGTCCTTCATCGTGTCGGGCGAGGTGTGGAGCTCGAGCTCGCTGACGCTGTACGCGCTGTCGCCGCCGTACGCGCTCAGCTTCACGAAGCGCGCGGTGGCGTCGAGGGTGCGAACCATGCGCAGCCTCAGGCCCGCTTCACCGACGGTGTGCACGCGCCACAGCGGCGTCCATTCCTTCCCGTCGGGGCTTCCCTCGAGCAAATAGTCGTCGTTGTTGTCGCCCTGCAGCATCGCGGCGCCAATCTTCGTCGGCGCGCCCAGGTCCCAGACCACCGAGCCACCGACCGCTAGAATCGACGTGCGGGTCGAGGTCCAGTTGTCGCCTTCGGGGCAAGCGACGCCATCGGTCATCCGCTGCGGCTCGGTGACGTTCGATATCTGCACCGGCGCCCGGCCCGCGAGCAGGTTCCCTTCGGCGGCGAACGCCGACAGCGACAGCAACCCCAGCAGCAGACCGGTGCGGCGCATGCGTCAGATGTCGAGGTTGTCGACGGCGAGGGCGTTCTTCTCGATCCACGCGCGGCGCGGCTCGACGACTTCGCCCATCAGCAGCGAGAAGGTCTCGTCGGCATCGACGCTGTCGCCGACGCGAACCTGCAGCAGCGTGCGCTTGCTCGGCTCCATCGTCGTCTCGCGCAGCTGATCATCGTTCATCTCGCCGAGGCCCTTGTACCGCTGCAGGGTGATGCCCTTCAGCGCCTCTTCCGTCGCGAGGCTGTAGACCTGCTGGTACGTGTGGGCGGTGTGCTCGGTGTCTCCGAGCATCACGGTGTACGGCGCCGGCCCGAAGGCCTGCAGCTTCTCGCGCAGGGCGAGCAACTGCTTGAACTCGGCGCCCTCGAGGAAGGTGGTGTCGACCAGCGTCTCGCGGGGCGAGCCGTTGACCTCGGTCTTGAAGATGAGCTTCTTGCTCGAGTGCTGCGGGTCGTCGAGGCGCTCAACCTTCATGTGGTCGAGGATGTCGGGCGCCCGGGCCTCGAGGTAGTCCTGCAGCTTGTCGACCTCGGCCTGGCTTGCGTCTTTGTCGCTGAGCGCTTCCTTCGTCATCTTGGTCGCCTGCACCAGGCCATCGATGATGCGCTGGTCGCGGCGGGCGGCGAGCTTCTTCAGCCGGTGCTGGTAGGTGCGGACCTCGCGCAGCAGCGCCTTGAGGCTCTCACCGGTGACTTCTTCGCGCGTCTTCGCGGCCGGGTCGCCCAGCAGCAGGCGGGTGCGTTCGGCGGCGATGTTGAGCAGGTACTCGTCCTTCGCGTCGTTGTCCTTGAGGTAGCTCTCTTTCTTCGAGCGCGTCACTTTGTAGAGCGGCGGCTGCGCGATGTAGAGGTACCCGTTGGCGATCAGCTCGGGCATCTGCCGATAGAAGAACGTCAACAGCAAGGTGCGAATGTGGGCGCCGTCGACGTCTGCGTCCGTCATGATGATGATGCGGTGGTAGCGGACGTCTGCGGGCTTGTAGTCCTCTTTGCCGATGCCGGTGCCGAGCGCGGTGATGAGGTTCAGAATCTGCTCGGACGTGAGCATCTTCTCGAAGCGCGCCTTCTCGACGTTCAGAATCTTGCCGCGCAACGGAAGAATTGCCTGGTTGCGGCGGAAGCGGGCCTGCTTCGCGGTGCCACCTGCGGAGTCACCCTCGACCAGGTAGAGCTCGCACTCGCTGGGGTCCTTCGACTGGCAGTCGGCCAGCTTTCCGGGAAGTCCACTGCCGTCGAGCACGCCCTTGCGGCGCACCGTCTCGCGCGCCTTTCGGGCAGCCAGGCGGGCGCGCGTCGCATCCCCAATCTTGCCGACGATTTTCTTCGCGTTGGCGGGGTTCTCTTCGAGCCAGGTCGAGAGCGCTTCGTTCACCAGCTGCTCGACGATGCCCTTGATTTCCGAGTTGCCAAGCTTCGTCTTCGTCTGCCCTTCGAATTGCGGGTTGGGCAGCTTCACCGAGATGACCGCCGCGAGGCCTTCGCGGGCGTCGTCGCCGGTGGGCGTTTCTTTCAGGTCCTTCCACTGCTGGCTCTTCTCGGCGTAGCTGTTGATGGTGCGGGTGAGCGCCGACTTGAAGCCCGACAGGTGGCTGCCGCCTTCGTGGGTGTTGATGTTGTTGGCGAAGGTGAAGATGCGTTCGTCGTACCCATCGTTCCACTGCAGGGCGAGCTCGAGGCTGACGTTTTCCTTCTCGGCCTTCACGATGATTGGCTTGTCATGCAGGCCGATTTTCGCGCGATTGAGGAACTCGACGAAGCTCAAGAGGCCGCCGGCGAACTGGAAGTCGTGGCTCTTGCCGTTGCGCTCGTCGTTGATGGTGATGTGCAGGCCCGCGTTGAGGAAGGCGAGCTCGCGCAGGCGCTCAGACAACGTCTCGAAGTTGTACTCGGTGGCTTCGAAGATGGTCGTGTCGGGCTTGAAGGTGACCTTGGTGCCCCGCTTGTCGGTGACGCCAATCTCGGTCACCTTCTGCTGGGGAACTCCCCTGGAGTACTTCTGCTGGTAGACCTTGCCGCCGCGCTGAATCTCGAGCGTGAGCATCTCGGACAGCGCGTTGACGCACGAGACGCCGACGCCGTGCAGACCGCCTGACACCTTGTACGCCGAGTTCTCGAACTTGCCGCCGGCGTGCAGCTTCGTCATCACGACATCGACGGTGTCCATGCCGATGACGGTGGGATGCGGGCCGACGGGGATGCCGCGCCCGTTGTCGGTGACCGAGATGCTGTTGTCGACGTGAACGACGACCTCGATGTCGGTGCAGTAGCCGGCCAGCGCTTCGTCGACCGAGTTGTCGACGACTTCGTAGACGAGGTGGTGAAGCCCGTAGACGTTGGTGTCGCCGATGTACATGCCGGGCCGCTTGCGAACGGCCTCGAGGCCCTCGAGCACAGTGATGCTGGCGGCGCCATATTCGGCAGGATTGGGGACGACGGGTGTTGGGGTTGCGTTGTCCATCGAAGTCCGGAAAAAGGGCCTGAGAAAAGCGTCGAACTCCTACCAGTTCCGGCCATGAAAAAGGGGATGAATCGTGACCCAGCGAGACGCGGTAAATCCTCGGGACTCTTGCGTTTTTGCGTGTGTTTCCAGACCCGCACTGGCATTGGGGCCACCTCCCGTGGTTAACCGCGTCGCACCCCGCATGGCCCTGACGATTACCGACCCCACCGACGTCCCCAACTACGGCCCTTCGCCGCTGCATTCATGGAGCCTGAAGGCGCTCTACGACCCCCGCGACGAGGTCTTCATCCGCCTGACGCTGAAGGCGACCTTCGTGATGGCGCCGATTCTTGGGCTGCTGCTGTACCGGTTTCAGTGGTGGATGGTCGCGGTGTACCTGGCGGCGTGGGTGTGGCTGCTGCCGCAGGTCATCTTGATGCTCCACAACACGATGCACCGGCCGTTCATCCGCAGGCCGCGCTGGCTGAACAAGGCGCACCCGTACGCGATGTCGGCGCTCTACGGAATTCCGACGGGCTACATGGAACACCACGTCGGCATGCATCACCTCGAGAACAACCTGCCGCCCGACCTGTCGTCGACGATGCGGTACCAGCGCGACAACGTCTTCCACTTCATCCACTACTTCTCGCGGTTCTTGTTCCTCGGCGTCTACGAAGTGCCCCACTACCTCGCGAAGAAGAAGTCGCGGGTGGGGATGGCGCGCCGGATGTTGATCGCCGAGTTCTGCCACTGGGGTCTCGTGGCGGTCGCGTGCTCGATCAACCTTCGCGCCGGCCTGGTTGGCTTCTTGTTCCCGCTGGTCGCGGTGCGCTTCCTGATGATGATGGGCAACTGGGGCCAGCACGCGTTCATCCACCAGGAAGACCCGGGCAACAGCCTGCTCAACTCCATCACGTGCATCAACGCCGGCTACAACCACAAGGCGTTCAACGACGGCTACCACATCGGCCACCACGTGAAGTCGAACCGCCATTGGACAGAGATGCCCGCCGACTTCCAGGCGAACATCGACACCTACGCGCGCGCCGGCTGCGTCGTGTTCCACGGCCTCGACTTCTTTCTCGTCTCGCTGCTGCTCTTCACCAAGCAGCACAAGGTGCTCGCCCGCCGCTACGTGCGGCTCGACGGCGTCGAACGCACCGATGACGAGGTGGTGGTGCTGCTGAAGACGCGCCTGAAGCCCTTCGCGACTGCGCCGGAAACCGCGCCGATGGCAACCGCCTGACCGCGCACGCGCACCACGACGGGTGGTGCCGGCCCCTCCCCGAAAGTCAGCCGTTTCCGAAGGCCGCGTCCCGTTCGGCGAGCCTGGGGCACGCGCTGGCGGCGGGCCAGGTCGCGCTCGATCGCCAGCGGCTGGGTCGCCGTCCGGAATTGCTCGCGCGGAAGTGGAAGCGGATGGCGGCGTCTCCTTTCGCCTTCCTTCGCGGCAGCCTGCAGCTGTTCGACGCGTGCCTGCGCAGCGAAGGCAGCTTCGCGAAGGGCCCCAGCGGGGGCGGCTCGCTGGTGGGCGACCTGCACCTCGAGAACTTCGGCGTCTTCCGCGCAGACGGCGGAGCGGCGATTTTCCACGTCAACGACTTCGATGCGCTGCGCGATGGGCCGTGGCGGCTCGACGTGCTGCGGCTCTTGACGAGCGTGCTGCTCGCGCGGCCCGAGCTGAAGGTCTCGGGCACCCAGGCGCAGGAGCTCGCCCGCGTCGCGCTCGAGGGGCACCAGCTGGGCGTGGCCGGGCAACGCGTCGCTCCGCCTGCCTTCGTGCTGAACATGTGCCGGGAAGCCGCGGCGACGCCGGCTGAGAAGCTGCTCAAGAAGCACGTCGAGAACGGGAAGCTGAAGCGCGACGACAAGCACCCGGCGGCTCCGGCCGCGTTGCTCAAGCAGGTGCCGAACGTGCTCGCGCAGTGGCTTGCGTCGATGAAGAAGCCCGCGACTCCGGGGAAGCTTCTCGACGTGCGCCGGCGAATCAGTGGAACCGGGTCGCTGGGAGTAGAGCGGTTGGTGGTGCTGCTCGAAGGCGATGGAAGTGGGCGGTGGCTGCTCGATGTGAAGGAAGTCGCCTTCAGCGCCGAGCGCGTGGTCGAGGCGATGCGGGGCGCGGTGAAGAAGCCGCCCGCACTGTTGGGCTTCGCCGAGCTCGGGCATCAGCAGCTGGTGGTGCGCGCGTTGACGGCGGGCGAAGACAAGCTCGCGCTCGACGCGCTGCTGCCCGAGCAGCTGCCGGGGATGATGCGGTTCCTCGGCGCGATGTCGGGCCAGGTGCACCAGCGGCTCGCCCGCTCGCGGCTGAAGCGGTGGACGCCGGCTGAGCTTCGCGGCCTGCTTAAGTCTGCGCGGCGCCTCGCGGTGCTTCACGAGGAAGCGTTTCTCGAGTTCTGCGCGTTGATTTAGCTTTTGCGCTTCACGTTTGGGGCTTTGGCGGGAAGCTCGACTGTTGTTTTGCTCACAACCAACCGCGCTCACCCGAAGGGGTTGGTTGTCCGACGTCGACGTCTT
Organism: Myxococcales bacterium; assembly: GCA_038206395.1. Classification (GTDB taxonomy): domain Bacteria; phylum Myxococcota; class Myxococcia; order Myxococcales; family Myxococcaceae; genus JAGSPQ01. Next base: position 6,125 of record JBBRAX010000089.1, read on the forward strand.
CTCCGAGGCCGCGAAATGGGCACCCCGATCGAGAATCTGCGCGAGCACCTCGTCGCTCCGCAACTCGAGGGCCACCGTGGCAGGCGTGCAGCTTCACTCCCTTGGCCGGGTTGGCACCGCGCCAGAGCTCGCGCTGAATCGCGCGCGAGAACGGGGTGTGGACGATCGAGCGGAGGTGATTGATCGACTTCGGGGCGAGGTCGACGCTTCGCTCGGTAAGCAGCTGGTCGATGCGGCCTGCTGGCACGTCGACCAGCGGAAGGGTCCCGAAGGCGGGTCGAAGGTGTTTGTCCGCGAACTGCCGCATCGCGTCGGAGCGGTGGTGCCGGCCGAACTGCTCTTGATGCCAGTCGAGCAGCTCGCCGAAGGTGAGATGGACCGCCCGGTTCATCGGCTCGACGCCCGAGCGCTAGCTACAGCTTGTCCGGAAATCGAGCCCGTGTTTTGCCGCGCACGCCCGTGTAGGTCTTCATTTCTTCCACCAGTCCTTCCCGAGGCATTCCTCCGTCCAGGGTGTGCCGAGGACGACATCCTCCGCGCGTGCCCGATCTGCGTAGCAAGGGCCATTGTCGAACTCACCGCGCGACTGAAGAAACTCCAGCCGGACGACACCACGCTCGTCTGCCACCCCGGCTTCGGCGGCTGCAACCAGGGCTTCGCCGTCTGAGGACCCCTTAAGGGGACGCGTTGCGCTGCTCATCGACGCGGAGTGTGTCTCTTGGACTCTTCTGACACGCAACGACAGGCTGTCAGATCAGAAAGTGAGGAGCAATCAAGACGGCCGTCGTGAAACGAATTCGCGGTGCGGGCGCGAGGTTCAGGTCGGCGGACCTTCGGCTCAACTCTGCTTGTTCGACTTCGACGCTCGCTGGATCAAAAGCACCACGGCGACGATGCCGCCGAACGACACCAGCGCGCAGCCGCCGAGCAGAATAAATTCACCCAGACCGATGGAGAGCATCTGGATGCTTTATAGCGCGCGCTCTCAGTTGTTCCAGCCCGCGTTCACCGCCGCCGCTTGGCGCCCGGGCGCGCCGTCGTTGCCTTTAGTCTCGCCAACGCCTTGGCTGACTTGACGTGGCCTTGTCGCGCCGCTCCCCCGCAGGTGTTTGCGTGCTGCCTTCACCTCGGAGTCTCACGGTCGCCGACTGCGGCCACGTGTCCATCCAGCCCAGAACGGTAGGCATAACTGCCGTTCCCGTGGATGCGTGCCTGAGGTGGGCGGGGAAGTCCTGGCCGGCCGAGTTGGAGTGCTGACCCCTACGGGCTGCGTCGTGGCAGCGCGGGTGGCGGCTCCAGCTTGAACTGGACCGTCGCTCGGTAGAACTTCTGCGGCTGGCCTCGCAGCGCTCGCCCGCATTTCGGTCGAGCGACGACTCCAATCGTCGGCTGACGCGCGACTCGCGCAGCTGGTGAAGAGACCGCCAAGACAGCTCGGGGCTCAGAACAGGTCGGATAAATCCCACTCGCCGAGGAACGCGTCGTCGTCATACACGTCGGTCGAGGAGGCGAAGACTCCGCGCGAGCTGCGGGGGTCGACGGTCGGGTTGACCACGCAGCCGCGGCACACCAGGCCCCGGCTCGTGCCGTTGCCTTCCGCGAACGGGAACCGGCCGCCGCACTTCGCGCATTCGAAGCCGATCGTGTTCGGCTTCGCCGTTTTCCGGGGGTCCGCCGAGGGCTTCGATCGCCGCACGACCGCCTCGTTCTCGTCGGTCTGCACCAACGACGGCAGCGACAGAGCGCGCAGCCGCTTCACCTGCTTTCCGTCGACGAACGTGCCGTGGCACCGCTCGCAGCGCTGGCCGACAGTGTCGCGCGCGAGCGTCGCGTCGGCCATCAGGTCCTGACAGTTGGGGCACTGGCGCTTCGACTCGGCGTCGGTGTCGCGCGAGTCGAGGCCCGCGAGGATCTCGAGCTCGCCCGCGTCGAACCACAGCGCGCCACACCTGGTGCAGCGGTCGAGCTCGACCTGCACTCCGCCCTTCGCCGGAGCGAAGAAGAGCGGCTGCATCGGGGCCGCGTCGTCGGGACACTTGAGTTTTCGCGCCATCGCGGATCTCCTGGGCGCAGGCGGCCGCCCGCGCGTGGCGCGAAGATACCCTGTCAGGCGGTGCGGGCGACCCGGCGCGTGGCCTCGACGCACGGGGTGGTCGCGAAGCAGACGCCGTGCTTTCAGAACCAGCCGCTGATCCACTTGCCGATCGACTTCACAGCAGTCCCAACGTACTCGTGAATTCCTTCGTCGACCGGGTGGAGCACGTCGGGCTCGCCGCTGGCCACCGTGGCAGGCGTGCAGGGCGATCGCATCTAAAGCAGAGGCACCCTGAGTAATTGCGATACGGATAGAGTACCGGCTGAGGAAGCCGCTGCCTTGCGGAGCCACCACCCTGGTGCTGACTCCGGTTCAGCTTCTCCAGCGGCTTTGCGCGGTGCAGTTCGGTCTCGAGGGGCCGCGCCCAGTTCAACACCAGGCTCCTTCAGTGCATCCGGACGTAGCGGAAGACGATGGCGCCGAGGCCGAAGGCGCCGACCAGAAACCAGCCGAGCGTCGAGAACAGCCAGCCGAACGGAGCGTCCGCGCGCCGCACGGTGCTCAGCGACTTCTGGAACATCTTCTTCGTCTGGTACGTGCCCGAGTAAATCTGCCAGGCGCAGACGCCGAAGCCAGCAATCACCCCGAACCACCAGACCCACATCGGCATCAGCTCGTCGAAAGGCTTCATGCGTCGTGCACCTGCGTGGGTCGCTGCTCATCGATTGCCGAGGCGAGCGCCTCGAACTCCTCGCGCGAAGGGAACAAGTGCGCGGTCACCATCACGCGCTTGTCCGCTCCGACGAAGAGGATGACCGTCTCGCGCTTCGCCCCGGAACGCCGAATGTCTTTCACCGCGCTCCAGGGAATCTCGATGGTGCCCGTCGTCGGCCGCGACACCGTCAACGACACGGGAGTCACGCGCACCCCCCACATGGGTTTCGGCCGCAGCTTGTGGTGCACCGTCAGCATCGCGAGCACCAGGCCAAAGCTCAAGCCGGCGCGCGCAAACTCCAGGGGCGCTGCGCTGCGAACGGCCGAGGCCATCGCCCACGCGGTGAGAATCAGACTGCCCGACGCAGCGAGGGCCAGCATCAGCCGCCACTGGCGGGGGTGGTATGCGAAGAATTCCCGGCGCGGGCTCGGCGTCATGGCGCTGCCCTTTCTACCGTGCCTGCCTTCACCCGGTACCAGACAGTTCCGAGGCCGGCCGCCCGCTGCACCAGCGCGGGGTCGGTGGTGGTGAGAAACGTCTGCGCGCCCGAGTCGGCGAGGTAGCCCATCAGGAACTGGTTCCGTTCAGGGTCGAGCTCGCTCGAGACATCGTCGAGCAGCAGCAGCGGCAGGAAGCCCGAGTGCGCGTGAAGGTTCTCGATTTCCGCCACCTTCCACGCGAGCACCAGCGCCCGCGCCTGGCCCTGCGACGCAAAGGCGCGGGCGGCGTGGGTGCCCAGCGCGAGCTCGAGGTCATCGACGTGCGGGCCGACCGAGGTGAACCCGCGCTCCAGGTCGCGCGGCAGCCGGTGCTCGAGCGAATCGGCCAGCGCGAGCTGCAGCTGAAGCTCGGTCGCGTCGGCGAAGTCGAGCCCTTCGACGTGCGAGGGCAGATACGAATACTGCGCCGGGTTCTCGGTGCGGCCGATGTGCGAAAAAGCGCTCTGCGCGCGGCTCGCCAGCTCGGCCATCAAGCTGCGCCGCCGGGACCACAGCCGTGCGCCGACCCGGGCGAGCGTCGCGTCCCAAGCCGACAAATGCGCCGGCGGCGCGCCTTCCTTCAACAGCCGATTTCGCGACTTCAGCGCCCTTCCGTACTCGCGGCTCTCGCCGAGGAAAGCGGGGAAGCGATTGAAGACCGCGCGATCGAGAAAACTTCGCCGTCCTTCCGGCCCGCCTTTCACCACCTGCAAGTCATCCGGCGTGAAAGCGACCACGCTGACGCCACCGAAGTACGCCTCGAGCGAGCCGGCCTTCTTTCCGTCGACGTACGCCGACCGCGAGCCGGCCGCGACCTCGACCGAGATTTCGCGCTCCGCGCCCGAGAGCAGAAAGCGCCCCGTCACCCGCGCCGTCTGCTCGCCGAAAGCGACCAGCTCGGACAACTTCCCCGCGCGCAGCGGCTTCAACGTGGCGAGGAAGTAGAGGCCCTCGAGCAGGTTCGTCTTCCCCTGCCCGTTCTCGCCCACCGCGACGGTCGCCTTTGGCCCCGGAGCGAGCTCCACGTTCGCCAGGTTCCGGAAGCGCTCGTATTTCAGCGAAAGCAGCTGCACGGGCTTCTTACGGAGGCGGCGCGGACACGTTGGTGCGCGTCATCGTGCCCACCTCGTACACCGCGTCGTCGAGGTAGAGGAACAGGCGGAAGAGCTGCTGGTACGGCTGGGTGCGGCTCGGAGGGGACGCGAGCACATGCAGTTTTCCCGGCCGCGCGCCCCCGTCTTTCAGCCAAGGCGTACTGCCATCGGGCATCGTCACTGGCCGCCACGTCATCGGCTTTCCCGGGCGCCCATCAGACAGCTTGTTGTCGAGCTTGCCGTCGACGAGGTCATACCGGCCGACCCACAGCCCGCTGGTCGCGTACGCCACCGGCCACCCACCCAGATTTTCGTAGTCGAGCACCTGGCGCGGCTCTTCGCCTCTCACTGGCCGCACCAACTGGAAGCCGCCGGGCAGCGAGAAGACGGTGCCGTCGCGGTAGCCTGCGCGCGCGAGCCCCCCGCGGGGGTTGTCCATCCACACCTTCAGGGGCTCGCCTCCCCCGAGCAGCAGCGGCGTCGCGGCCCAGCGCGCGGGCTCTCCGGACAGGGTGACGGTGAAGAGGTTGCGCGACGTCACCACGTAGCCGCGCACCTTCTTCACGCCATCGGTGCCGAGCCGCGTGCGCTCGAGCGCGAAGCTGCGAATCGGAGAGCCCGGCTCGGGCGTCAGCTGCGGAAACTGCGGAGGCAGCGCATTCGGGGCGCTCGCCTCCGCAGGTGACGGCACCAGGTACACGCTGTCGTCCGCGGCCATCACCAGGCTCGTCACGCCACCATCCGCCGCCGTCACGGCTTCACCCGCGAAGGGCTCCCGCGCTGGCTCGCCGCGCGCCGTCACGAGCCGCGGCCCGTAGGTCAGCTGAAAGAGGCTGTTCACCGGGCCCGCGTCGAGCCCCTGCCGCGCCGAGACCCGCGCCAGGTCGCCCGTCGAGAGCACACCCCACCCGCCACTGCCACCCACCAGCGCGCGAACGCCCGTGTCGTTGTCGAGCACGAAGTCGGACGCGCGGCGGAAGTCGACCGCCTTGAACCCGTTGATGAGCCCTGGCGACGGCAGCGCCGCAGCGAGGTAGCGGTCGGTGACGACGAGGGGCTGCGTCTCGCCGTTCGCGGTGAAGGTGCCAATCGCCAGCGGCACGCGCTCGAGGAACAGCGGCAGGCTCAGCGAGAAGCTCGGGCCGACCCAGACTTCTCCGTGCGCGCCGCCGATGGCCACGCCTCCTCCGTTCGCTTCGTCCATCACCACCGGCTGTCCGTCGAACACTGTGCGCCGCGACAAATCGAACCCCGGCTTCACCGGCGCCGTCACGCACGGGTCGTCCGGGTCCGCGCTCAGCGAGCCGACCACGCGCACCAGGGTCATCGGCTGCGCCGGCGTCGTCCCGCACATCACCTCGACGTTCGCGAGCCCATCGAGGTTCGGCGCAATCGCAAACAACCGCCCATTCGGGCACGGGGTGCAGTCATTCCACGCGCGCACCAGCTCGACCGGCGCTTCGCCCTCGCGCCGAAGGAACCACGTCGAGAGCACCGAAGGGAAAGGCTGGGTCACCGGGCCCATCGCCTTTGGCCGGCCAAACGCCCACAGCGCGCCGGTGGAGTCGTGGCGCAGCGACACGACCGAGGTCCGGGGCTCGTCGAAGGGCAGCCCGAAAGAAGCGGCGTCCTCTGGCTTCGAGAGCGTCGTCGAGCCTCCGTCGCGGGCGCCGAGAAAAAAGCCGTCTTCCGTCAGCAGCACCGGGCGGCCATCGGCAGACACGCCCTTTCGGGAAGGGGGAACCCACCGCAGCTCGATGACGTTCAACGTCCCGCCATCCGTGCGCTGCGCCGAGAAGGCCGTCGTATTTCCGTTGATGTCGAGCGCAAGCGCAGTGCCCTTCGGCGGCCCTTTGTCGCGCAGCACCGCAATCGCATCGAAGCCCGCCCTCAACGCCCGTGCCGGGCTGCCCGTCGTCACGAGGCTGTTGTCGAGGAAGCGAACGTTGTTGTTGGAGGTGAGCAGCGCTCCCGAAGCGGCAGTGAGCACCGCGAGCTGGCGGACGTTGGCGAGGTTCAGCGGCGACACCTTGACGACGGTCGCGGTGCCGGCCTTCGTCACGAATGCCTTCAGCCCGCCGTCGGGAAGCGCCATCGCCACCGTGCGCTCGTCGGCGTCGGTGGCGGTGCGGTTCAATAACGTGATGGGCCCATCGAGCGTCTGCGGGTGCACCTTCTTCCCCGACGTGAACTCGGGAAGCTGCGGCGTGCCTTCGAATTGCGGGCCCTCGTAGACGAACCGTTCGCAGCGGTTGAGCACGCTGCAGACTTCTTCCGGCGCGCAGGCGAGGTCGCGCACCTCTTCGCTTGCGTTGAAGTCGCACGGAAACGCGTTGCCCTGGTCGTAGAGCAGGCCCTTGCAGCCGGCCAACGACAGCGCCGCGACAAGCCACGCGCGCTTCAAAACGCACCCACGAGGGCAAACCCATTCGGCTGCGGAACCACCCACGCCGACAACGCCGCGCGCTCGGCGGGAGGCATCAGCAGCGCCCCCGCTGCCATCATCGCCGCGCCACCCACCATCAAGCCCACCGACAACGCCTTCTGCGACGACAGCTCGGCGTCGCGCTGCACGTAGAAGTCACGCGGGTGCAGGTTGACGCCCGTGCACCGTTCTCCTGGCGACGGCATCGACGGGCAGAGCTCTTCATTCAGCAGCTGCTGCTTCGAGAGCGCGAGCAGGCCGACCACGCCGCCCGCGATGAAGGTGCCTCCGCCGACAGCCATCAGTGAGATGGGCACAACGCGGGAAGGCGGCGGAGGAAGCGGCGAGCCCGTCGCCTCGGCCGCGGCGTACGGCACGACCGAACGCAGCGTCTGCAAGTCGTTCGCGAGGCGCGCGCTGCGCCCCACCGTCTCGTTCTTCTCGGTGTCGACCATCTGCAGCGACAGCTGAAACGCCGAGCCGACCTGCGAGAGCTGCCCGGAAAGAACGAAGCGGGCGACGGTGGCCGAGGCGAGGTCGGTGGCGCAGTCGGCCGGGTTCGCCGCGCAGACGCCCAGCAGCTGCTTCTGTCGCTCTGCGCCCAGCAGCGTCTCGAGGTCGCGGCCCGAGATGACCTGGAAGAGCTTCCGGCTCGCCAGCGACTGCACGAGGGCATCGGTCATCGCGGCGGCCTGCTCCGGGGTCGCTCCCTGCGGCGCCAAGTCCATCACGGCCAGCCGCGGCAGCCCTTCGGCACCCATGGCAAGCAACGGGCTCAAGGTGAAGGCGAGGACCACCCACCGGGCGAGAAGCGGCACCCGGCCACGTTACACGCGCGCCTGCGTCTTTTGGCGTTAGCGTTGCGACCGTGCCAGACGGGCTCGACCACGACGACTCTTTCCGGCTGCGCCTCGAGGGCCGGGCCGAGAAGCTGGAGGTCGCCCGTCTTCGCCTCACCGCGCTCGCGCAGATGCTGACCTCGATTCGCTGGAAGTCGCGGCTGCGGTCGAACACCGCGCTGCTGCGCGAGACGGCGGCGGCCCAGGGCGGCGTCGAAGAAGCGCTGACCGTGGTCGCCCGGCGCGCGAAGTCGGAAGCGTGGCCGCCGTCGAGCGACGTGATGCGAACCGCGGCCGAGGTCGAGCGCCTGAGCAACCGCGTCGCTTCTCTCTCGCTCCGCCGCCTCGGCGTGCAGTGCCGCCCCGAAGACTTGTCGCAGCGGCTCGAACACCTCGAGCTGGTGGTCCTCGCCGAGCCGCGCCTGGTGTTGCCCGGCCAGCGCTGGAAGACCGCGCAGCAGGTGCTGCCGCTGACCCACCCCGACGTGAAGCGCGCCGCCGATTTTGCCGGCCTGCTCGAGTCGCTGTTCAAGCGCCCGATGCAGCCGTCGGCCAGGGTGCCCTTCTCTCTCGAGGAGCTCGACACGCTCACCCAGGCGTGGCCCGACGGCCAGGCCGCGCTCGCGTCGCTCTGGGCCCGCGTGGAAAGGGTCGACACCGCTGGCACGCTGACTGCTTTTCTTCGCCGCCGCGCGAGCAACATGCCGATGCGCGCCCCCCTGAACGGAGCCGAGCGCGTGCTGGCCGCCGAGTTCTGGAGCCACTTCGCCGAAGGAAGGTTGGAGGAGCTGGGGCAGCGGCTGGTGGCTCCCGTCGCGTGCGCCGAGGGTGAACGGTTCGAAGTGCTGCGCTGGTTGATTCAGCGCGAGACGAGCCCCGAGGTGAGGCTGCCCGCGTCATCCACGCTGTCTGACGCGCGCGGCGGGCTCATTGAGCTCGCGGTCGAGCTGTCGGCCGTGCCTCCGCCGAAGTCACGCACCGAGACGTGGTGGCGAAAGCTTCAGCTGCGGGCCCAGCGCGCGCAAAGCGCCGAGGCAGACCCCGACCATCAGAAGCTGCAGGACAACCTGCGCCTGTTCCTTCGCGTCATTCAGCCGCCGCACAAGACGCCGGTGTATCGCGCGGTCGCCACCCTGTCCCACGCCGTCGTGTCGAACGGCAGCGAGCCGGCGACGCTGGTCGCGTTGGTCGAGGCGATGAAGACGAAGCTCTCGTGAAGCGTCAGACGCGCATCGGCATGACGACCGCGGTGTACGACTTGTCGCCGGGGGCGTGCACGACGCCGGGGCTGTGCTCGTCGCCCAGCTCCAACGCAATCTCGTCGCCGTCCATCACGCTCAGCACATCGAGCAGGTAGCGGGCGTTGAAGCCGATGGTCAGCGCTCCGCCGCGGTAGGCGACGTCGATGTCGTCCTTCGCTTCGCCGAGGTCCGGGTTGTTCGCGGTGATGCGCAGCTGGTTCTCGCCCAGCGACAGCTTCACTGCGTTCGACTTGTCGGCCGACAGCAAGCAGATGCGCTTGAGGCCCTCGAACAACCGCGCGCGCGGCACGAGCAGCTGCTTCTCGCCTTCCTTCGGAATCACGCGCTGGTACTCGGGGAACTGGCCGTCGATGAGCCGCATCACCATTGACAGGCCCGGCTTCTTGAACAGCGCCGAGTTCTCGGCGAAGCCCAGCTGGCACTCGGCGTCGGGCGCCTCTTCCAGCAGGCGCTTGAGCTCGAACAGGCCTTTGCGGGGGATGATGACGCCGCTCTTCAGCTTGAAGTCGCCGGCGAGCTCGCGCTCGATCAACGAGAGGCGATGGCCGTCGGTGGCGACCATGCGCACCTTGCCGCCTTCGCGCGGCTCGAAGAAGACGCCATTGAGGATGTAGCGGGTCTCGTCGGTCGAGATGGCGAAGGAGGTCTTCTTGATCATCTCGAGCAGCGTCGCCCCGCCAATCTTCACCAGCGGCGCGTTCTCTTCTTTTGGCAGCTTCGGAAATTCTTCCGGCGCCATGCCCACGATTTTGTAGTGCGCGGGGCCCGAGGTGATTTCGGCGTAGTTGTTCGGCAGCTTCTTCACCGTCAGCTGCGCCTCGGGCAGGTTCTGCACGATGTCGAACACGTACTTCGCCGACAGCGTCACTGCGCCGGGCTTGATGACCTCGGCCGGGTGCTCGCTGACGATGCCGATGTCGAGGTCGAACGCGGTCACCGTCACGCTGTTCTTCGACGCGTTGACGAGCACGTTGGACAGGATGGGCATCGTCGACTTGCGCTCGACGATTCCCTGCGCCCGGTGGAGCGCCTTCTTCAACTCATCGGCGGCAATGCGGAATTCCATGGCGGGAGTCGTCTAGCCCACGCCCTGTGACTTCTCAACGAAACGATCCTCGCTGTATGAGCAGAGGTTCTGACTCGACGACCCAAGACGCCGCGCTGGCTGCAGGCCGCGCGCACCCGCAACGAACCGGCCCCCACCGCCACCAAGCCCGACTGGCTCTCTCGCGCGCTCGCCCGCGCCGGCGCCCTGCCCCTGAAAGAGGCCGAGGCCGCCATCGCAGATGGCCGGGTGCGCGTCGACGGCAAGCGCGTCACCGAGCCCTTCACCCCGGTGAAGGCCGACAGCCGAATCAGCCTCGACGGCCGCGACATCGAGCCCAATGCCGCGACAAAGGTGGTGATGTTCCACAAGCCTGCTGGGGTGGTGACGTCCGACCATGACCCGAAGAAGGTCGGCACCGTCTTTCAGCGTCTGGGGCAGGTGCTGCCAGCCGAGCTGCAGAACTACGGCTGGCACGCGGTGGGTCGCCTCGACCGCGACACCACGGGCCTCCTTCTCTTCACCAACGACGAGCGCTTCGTCGCCCACGCCACCTCGCCTGCGTCGCGGCTCGAGAAGCGGTACGTCGCGAAGGTCTCGGGCCAGGTGACAGCCGAGAAGCTTGCGCAGCTGCGCGAGGGGATTGAGCTGGAAGACGGGAGGACCCGGCCCGCGGGCGCGAAGCAGCGTGAAGACGGCCGCGTCGAGCTGACGTTGACCGAGGGGCGCAACCACCAGGTGAAGCGGATGCTGGGCGCGCTGGGCCTGCCCGTGCTCGTCCTTCACCGCGAGGCGATTGGGACCCTGATCCTCGATGTGGCCGAAAGCGAGTGCCGGCTGCTGACTGACACCGAAGTCGTGGATCGCCTGCGTTACACCCCGCGCTCGTAAACATTCCCTCAGGTTTGACCTGCGGGCATGGGGCCTGCACACTTCGCGGTCGCCCTGTCTGAACCACGGGCGCCACCCGTACCCGCCCTCAGTTTCCTGAAGGTATCCCATGAAAATCCAAACTCTTGCCGCAGCGCTCGCCGTCGTGACTGGGCTGACCCTTTCCGCCTGTGCCAAGCAGGCCGATGGCTACAGCAGCGCGCAGGGCTCGGTCGGAGCGACGCAAGATGACGCGCTCGTCATCGCCGCCGACACCGACACCGACCAGCTCTACGTCTTCGACACCACGTCCGAGAAGGTGATCGCGACGGTCAAGGTAGGCGCCTCGCCCGAGAAGGTCCTCGTCGGCCGCGACGACACCGTCTACGTCACGAACCGCATGGGGCGCAGCATCAGCGTCATCCGCCGCGGCGACTGGAAGGAAGCTGCCCGCCTGGACGTCGGCGTCGAGCCCGTCTCGATGGCGCTGACCGGCGACGGCCGCACCCTCTACGTGGTCAGCAGCACCTCGCTCACCTCGGCTGAGTTCGGCGTCCTCACCGCCATCGACACCTCGACCCTCGCCACCAAGTGGGAGCTTTCCATCGGTCACGAGCCGCGCGGCATCGCGCTGCTCGAGAACAACCGCGCGATGGTCTCGCTCTTCAAGGACGGCGACGTGGTGCTGGTCGACCTCGCGAACCCCAGCGTCATCAAGGGCAGCTCGGACCTCTTCCAGCGGCTCAACACCTCGCAGCTGAACAACGGCAGCGGCTTCGGCACCGGCGGCGGCTCGGGCTTCGGCGGAGCGGCTCCTCCGGAAGACTTCAACGGCAACTTCTTCAACGCGCCCCGCACCTCGCGCGCGCGCGGCATCGAAGCCCTCGCGGTCAGCCCGGACGGCACCCAGGTCTTCGCGCCCGCCCACCTCTCGTCAGACGCGCCCCTCGCAGTGGCGGGTGGCCTCAACGGTGACAAGTTCGTCGGCGGTGGCAGCGGCAGCGGGTACGGCGGCAGCACCTGCGGCGCGACGGCAGTCTCGGCGCCCGCGCTGCTCACCTTCGACACGGGCGGCAATCCCCAGGTCGACGACCTCGTCAACTGCGGTGACACGGGCACGGATCGCCCCCCGACGTTGCTCAGCAGCGGCAACGCGACGATTCCGCTCCAGGGTCCTCGCGCCGCGGTCATCGACAACGGCGGCCAGTTCGTCTTCGTCGTGAACCACGACTCGAACAACGTCGCGGTCGTCGCCACCAGCAACCCGACGGCGCGGAACAACGGCGGCGTACAGACGTCGGACTTCAAGTCGCCGAGCCCTGGCTTCAACGGCAACGTGCAGGCAGGCTCGGTGAAGAGCGTCGTCAGTGTCGGCGCCGGCCCCACGGGCATCGCGCTCGCGAAGGACGGCAAGCGCGCGTGGGTCTACAACGGGTTCGACCACTCGCTGTCCCGCATCGAATCGGCCGACGGGGTGCTCCGCACCGTGAAGACGGTCGAGCTCGGCAAGGACGTGCTGCCGGCCGACGTCGTCATCGGCCGCAAGCTCTTCTTCAGCACCACCGACTCGCGCATGAACAACCTCGGCACCGGCATCAGCTGCGGCACCTGCCACCTCGACGGTCGTGAAGATGGCCACGTCTGGAACTTCACCACCGGCCCGCGTCAGACCCCGACCCTCGCCGGCCGCATGCTGGCAAAGACGGCCCCCCTCCACTGGGACGGCGAGTTCAAGGACATGGGCGACCTGAGCCACGCCATCACGGGCCGCATGGGCGGGCAGGGCATCACCCCGACGATGGCGCTGCAGATTTCGGCGTTCCTCGCGAGCCAGCCGGCGGCAGACAACCCGCACCGCTTGCCCACGAAGACGGCGTCGCAGCTGCGCGGCCAGCAGGTGTTCGCGAAGGCGCAGTGCAACAGCTGCCACGCCAACGAAGAGCTGACGGACAACAAGTTCTCTGACGTCGGCACGATGGTCCTCACCGGCAACGTGCGTGACGACGTGGCGGGCGCGCTCGCGAAGGGCCTCAACACCCCCTCGCTGCTCGGCCTCGCGCGCAGCGGCCCGTACCTGCACGACGGCAGCGCGACGACCCTCAAGGCCCGCATCATTCAGGGCAAAGAAGGCAACCGCCACGGCTCGACGTCGCAGCTTTCCAGCGACGAAGTCGACGACCTCGTCTCGTACCTCCAGACGCTGTAACCGTTTCTCGCCGCCGACCCGTTAAGGGCCGGCCAGGCGAAGAACCAGTAGCCCGGCGCCTGACTTCGGTCGGCGCCGTTTTTTTTAGTGCGTGGTCAGTTCGAATGGGGTGACACCCTCTCTCGAAGCGCTGCTCGCCCAGGCTCCCTCGCATCCTCAGCGCACCGTCTGCCTGACGGAAGAGACGACCGAGACGCTGTACCTGCTGGGAGCGGGCGACTGGGTGGTCGGCGTCTCCGGCTTCACCGTCCGCCCGCCCGAGGCGCGGAAGGAGCCGAAGGTGAGCTCGTTTCTCGACGCCAACTTCGAACGGATTCTGCAGCTGCGCCCCGACGTGGTGCTCGGCTTCTCAGACCTGCAGGCCGACCTGGCCCGCGAGCTCATCAAGCGCGGTGTGCCCATCTACGTCTTCAACCAACGCTCGATCGCCGAGATTCTGCAGACGGTCCGCGTCATCGCCGCGCTGGTGGGGCTCGCCGCCGAGGCCGACGCGCTGGCGCTGCGGCTCACGGCCAACCTCGAGCGCCACGCCGCCGCCGCCCTCGCCCTGCCTCGCCGGCCGAAGGTCTTCTGCCCATTTCGCGCAACGTGAACACCTGGATCGCTGGGCGTGAACACTCACGGACCGCTGCGCGCGGGGTTCTGTCGGGTCGGCGAATCGCTTTCCCCTTCAATGCTTTGGGGACGTGGTGAGGCTGTTCACGGGCTCCGATATCGGTGTTCACGGTCGAGCGACCCAGGCGTTCACGGGTGAGCGTTGCGGGCACTTCTTCGAGGAATGGCACGAGCCGCTCATCAGCGGCATCCAGTGGTGCTCAGAGTTGGTCGAGCTCGTTGGCGAAGAAGACGTCTTCGCCGAGACGCGCACCCAGCAGAGAGCGCAGGGCCGCATCGTCACCCCCGAAGAGGCGGCCCGCCGGACCCCCGAGGTCGTCATCGCCAGCTGGTGCGGCCGGAAGGCATCCCCCGAGAAGATTCGCTCCCGCCGAAGACCAGCTCTACGAGGTCCGCAGCCCGTTCATTCTTCAGCCGGGCCCCGCCGCGCTGACGGACGGAGTCGACCAGCTCGCCGCCATCATCCACGGCACCGCCCGCGGCGAGCGGCTCGGCCACTCGAGGCCCAGAGAGCTCAGGCGCGTGGCCCAGGGGCCGGACACCATTCGTGGACTCAAGTGCCCGGGCGGGCTTCGAGGCGAACACTGCCGCACAACGCCTCGGCAGCTTCGAGCTCTGCCGGTTCCAGCATCGGGGTCGACGCACAGAGCAACAGGCCGCCTTCGAGCGTGCGCACCGCGAGAAAGCCCAAGGCTCCCTTCTGGTAGCGCACCGAGATGGCATCGGTCGCTCCGCTGCCGCGCACGACGTCGCCACCCTCGGCTTCCACGGCCGAGGTGAGGACTTCGAGAGTGGGAAGGGGTCCAGGGCGGCGTTCGAGCGTCATCACCACCCTGCCCTTCGGCCCGGCGGCGAGCTCGCCTCCCCCGGAGGCGGTGGCGACCCAGCCATCGGGCAGCGGCACGCGCAGACCGCGGGGCACTGGCTTCGGTTCAGCGCAGGCGCTCGCCACGCACGCGGCGAGCACCCACCACCTGCGGCGCACCTACTTCGCGACCGCCGGAGCGCCCGGCGGGGGCGGCGCCTTCGCAGCACCACCCGAGTTCTCCATCTTGCACGTGCCCTCGAAGATGACGCCCTTGTCGATCGAAAGCGCAGGCGATTCGATGCTGCCCTTCACCCGCGCCGGCGGATGCAACTCGACCATCACGGTCGCGCGAATGTTTCCTTCGACGGTGCCGTTGACGATGACGGTGCCGGCCTGGATTTCGGCGTTCACCTTCGCGCCTTCCCCAATCACCAGCGTGTCTTTCGTGGAAATCTGCCCCGAGTACTTGCCGTCGATTCGAACCTGCCCCTCGAACGACAGCTTGCCTTCGAACTCACTGCCCTTCCCAAGAAGGGTGTGCACGTCACCCGCCGCGCGAACCGACACGTTTGCCTCCTGATTCCGGGCTGGCTGCCCCGGGGTGTCCTTCTTGTCTGCTCCAAACAAAGCCATCGTGGTTACCCGCCTTCAGGAATCACTTCCGAATCAGCCCCACAATCCGGTCGAGGTCCTCATAGCTGAAGAACTCGACTTCGAGGGTGCCCTTTCCTGCACCGCGCTCGGACAGCCGCACCTTCGTCCCGAGCCTGCGCTGCAAGTCTTCGACGAGGCGCCGCGCTTCGGGCGACACGCGCGGCGCCCCCTTCCCCGCTTTCGCTGGCGCGCGGCCCGCCTTCACCCGCGCCTCCGTCTCGCGCACCGACAGCTTCTCGGCCACCACCTGCCGCGCCAGCTGCACCATCTCGGGCGTCTTCGGCACACCCAGCAACGCCCGCGCGTGGCCCATGTCGAGGTCGCCCGCCTCGAGCAGTTGCTTCACTTCCGCCGGCAACGCCAGCAGACGCAGCGAGTTCGCGACAGTCGAACGTTCTTTGCCGACGCGCTCGGCCACTTGTTCCTGCGTCCACTTCCGTTCTTCGAGCAAGCGGCGATAGCCCTCTGCTTCTTCCAGTGGGCTCAGGTCTTCGCGCTGAAGGTTCTCGACCAGCGCGAGCTCGAAGGCTTCGGCGTCGTTCGCGTCACGCACGAGCACCGGCACTTCCTGCAGGCCAGCCCGCTGCGCCGCACGCCAGCGGCGTTCGCCGGCAATCAGGCGGTAACCTTTTCCATCGCGCCGGACGAGCAGTGGCTGCAGCACGCCCTGGTTGCGAATCGAAGTCGCGAGCTCATCGAGGGTCGTCTCGTCGAACTTCCGGCGCGGCTGCCCGTCATCGGGACGAATGAGGTCGATGTCGACTTTCGCGACGCCCGCCCGCGGCGGCTCGGCGTTCGGGTCGCGCGTGATGCGCATCAGGTCCGAAAGACCTTTGCCCAGCGACCTGCGCTGGTTGGCGGACGACGGGGCTTCGCGGCTCATGACGCTTTCCGCCGCCGCGACTTCTCGCGCTTGAGCAGCTCGTTCGCGAGAGACAGGTACGCCTCACAGCCCTTCGACTTGATGTCGTAGAGCAGAATCGGTTTTCCGAAGCTCGGGCTCTCGGCGAGGCGCACGTTGCGCGGCACGACGGACTTGAAGACGAGCTCAGGGAACACGCGGCGAACTTCAGAAGCGACCTGGTGGCTGATGTTCGCGCGCGGGTCGAACATCGTGAGCAGGATGCCTTCGACGTGGAGCTTTGGGTTGATGTTCTGCTGCGCCATCTCGATGGTGGCCATCAGCTGTGCGAGGCCTTCCATCGCGTAGTACTCGCACTGCAGGGGAATAAGGACGGCCTCTGCAGCAGCGAGTGCGTTGACGACCAGCAGGCCGAGCGACGGCGGGCAGTCGATGAGGATGTAGTCGTACTCGGACTTGATGGCGTCGATGGCGCGCTTGAGCCGGAGCTCGCGGCCTTCGACGTTGACGAGCTCGAGCTCGGCGCCGGTGAGCTCGTTGGTCGCGGGGACGACGTCGAGGAACTTGAGCTGGGTAGGGTGGATGAGCTCGGTCAGGGGCCGCCCATCGAGCAGGGCGTCGAGAATCGTGCCGTGCAGGTTGTTTCGATCGAGCCCCAGGCCACTGCCCGCGTTGCCTTGCGGGTCCATGTCGATGAGGAGCGTCTTCCGTTCGGCGGCGGCAAGGCTCGCGGCGAGGTTGATCGCCGTCGTCGTCTTCCCGACTCCGCCCTTCTGATTGCTGATGCAGAGAATTCGACCCATGGCGCGCGGCCGTCAAAGCGCGAAAGCCCACGCCACGCCAGCCCAATTGTTCCACGTGAAACTGAATCGCCCGGCCCAGATGGAGCCAAACCGAGGAGAAGGGGGGGGCGAGCTCGGATTCCGTTCATCTCGAGAGCAGTCGAGGGATGGAGCCTCCGCCGAGGTCGTCACCAGCGGGAGGTTCTCGAGCTCCGTTCATCCCGAGAGCAGTCAGGGATGAGCCTCGGCAGCGGCGGCACCAGCGGGAGGTCGTCGAGCTCCGTTCATCCCGAGAGCAGACGAGAGATGAGCCTCTGTCGAGGTCGACACCAGCGGGCGGTCGTCGAGCTCCGTTCATCCCGAGAGCAGTCGAGGGATGAGCCTCCGCAGCGGCGGCACCAGCGGGAGGTCGTCAAGCTCCGTTCATCCCGAGAGCAGTCGAGGGATGAGCCTCTGTCGAGGTCGACACCAGGAGCTGGAAGGGCGAGTGCGGATCCCATTCATCCCGAGAGCAGTCGAGGGATGAGCCTCTGTCGAGGTCGACACCAGCGGGAGGTCGTCGAGCTCCGTTC
>JBBRAX010000090.1:0-22739 GCA_038206395.1 Myxococcales bacterium
GAGCACGGAGTGACCATGGAAATGCCGGCGCCCGCCAAAAGCAGAGGTCTGCTGTTCTGGACAGCGATCGTCTTTGGCGGCTCGTGCGCCCTCTGCTCGGTGTTCGGCCTCGGGGTGGCCGCGCTCGGGCTGATGGGCGACGAGTCCACCACGGCCGCATCAGTCGGGAGGCCGAGCGGGCATCTGCCGACTGGAGAGACGCCCGACCTCTTTCCCGGCCGACCCGGCTGGCTGCCGAGTGGCCGCGGCGTTTCAATTCCGGACGCCAGGGTCAGCGACGATGGCCCCGAGGGGCCGTGGTGGTATTGGCAGCTTCAGACGGGGGACAAGATGGCGGCGTTCCCCGTGTTGTTTCTTGCTGACGGCACTGAAGCGAGTAACCCGCGCCCCGGCGGCGGCTTGCTCTTCGATATCGACGGTCAGCGCGCCCAGCGCGGCACGACAGGCGTCGGCACCTTCTCGCTTTCAAACGGGCAAATCACCCGGGTTCAGGACGGCGTCGCTTCGACCGACTCGTTCGAGCACGGAATCAGCGCCGACGGGCCCTGGTTCGAGATCGGGAAGCGACGCTATTCCGCGCTCGCCCCCCCCAGCGGCTGACTGGATGGTGGGTGAGTGGAAGACGCCTGGTGGCAAGTACATCTTTCGCCAGGATGGCACCTACGAGTCGGGGCTCGTTGCGGTCACTGGCGAGTACACGCTGGCCGCCGGCAGCAGGGGCAAGTGGGAGCTCGACGGTTATTTGCTCGCGATCGGGACGTCGCTCTACAACCGATAGGCGCGAGCGACCAACAACTGGCCGTCGATCGCGGAAGGAGTCCCATGATCGACGGTCCAGGAATCTGCGGATCTCGGCGACCGCCAACACCTTGAGCAAGCACCTCGACGAACGCATGCTCCGACTGTGGGCCGGGTAAGAAGCGGTGGTGCACGGACGTGGCGGCAGAGAATTGGTCGCGCGCGCGACCGGACTCGGCGCAGCCTCCTGCCCGACCTTCGCGCACCCATGAAAATGCGGAATCGTATTCCGAATTATCGTGGTACTTTTTGCGCGTGCGCGAACGGCCCCGCCATCAACGGGAAGTGGTGGCGGCGCTGCGGCGGGCGCCCGTCGTCGCGTTGCTGGGGCCTCGTCAGGTTGGCAAGACGACGCTTGCCCGCGCGGTCTCCGATCACTTCCGCGGCCCGACCACCCGCTTCGACCTCGAACGCCAGGTGGATCTTGCGCGGCTCACCGACGCAGAGGCGACGCTGGGCCCCTTGAAGGGGTTGGTCGTCCTCGACGAGATCCAGCGGCGGCCCGAGCTCTTCCCTGTGCTGCGGGTGCTGGCCGACCGTCCCCGGGGCACCCGATTCCTCGTGCTCGGGAGCGCCTCGCCCGAGCTCCTCCGCCAGTCGTCTGAAACGCTGGCGGGTCGGATCACCTTTCACGAACTCACCGGCTTCACGATGGACGAGGCGCAACCGCGGGAACTCGCCGGGCTCTGGCTGCGGGGAGGGTACCCCTCTGCCTTTCTGGCGCGCACGAACGCGGACAGCCTGCGTTGGCGCGACGACTTCATCACCACCTTCGTCGAGCGCGATCTGCCGCAGCTGGGCTTCGAGATCTCGGCTCCGGTGCTCCGCCGCTTCTGGACGATGCTGGCCCACCTGAATGCGCAGGTGCTCTCGTGGTCGGACCTGAGCCGTTCGCTCGGCGTCACCGACAAGACAGTTCGCCGGTATGCCGAACTTCTGCAGGCGACCTTCATGGTGCGGCTGCTCGCTCCCTGGCACGAGAACCTCAGCAAGCGCCAGGTCAAGGCCCCGAAGGTCTACCTGCGCGACACCGGGCTGCTTCACGCGTTGCTCGGTGTCGACAGCACCCAAACCCTCGACGGGCACCCCATCCGTGGCGCTTCCTGGGAAGGCTTTGCGCTCGAGAGCGTGATTCGTCAGCTCGGGGCCGACGCACGCCAGTGCTACTTCTGGGCGACACATCAAGGCGCCGAGCTCGACCTGTTCGTCCTTCACGGCCAGCGCCGGCTCGGCTTCGAGTTCAAGAGTTCCTCGGCTCCGACGATGACGCCGTCGATGCGAATCGCCCTCGAGGATCTCAAGCTCGACGCGCTCGAGGTGATTCACCCTGGCACCGAGACCTACTCGCTGGGGAAAAAGACCCGCGCGCTTCCCCTGGCGCGGATCACCCGGGAACTGTTGCCGCTGCGCCGCTGACGTACACGAAGCAGATCGTGCACGGCGCCCCCTCTTGCGCGGCTCCTTCGCTTGGCCCGGGTGTCCGGATTTCGCGCCGCATTCGTCAACTCGCGCGCTTCACCCGATTGCCGCGCTCGAAGATGACCTGCTTCAGCGCGCCGACCAGCGACGGGTCGAGGTGCCGCCCGGTGAGCTTGTCGATCACCGCCAGCGCCTCTTCCTCGGCCAACGCCACCTGGTACGGCCTCGTCGAGGTGCACGCGTCCCAGGTATCGGCGACGGCGATGATGCGGGCCATCAACGGAATCGCGTCGCCCTTCAGCTGGTCGGGGTACCCCGTGCCGTCCCACCATTCGTGGTGGTTTCGCACCGCCGCGCGCACCGTCGACAGCAGGCGCACCGGCTTGATGATGTGGTCGCCGATCAACGGGTGGGCCCGCATCGTCTCCATCTCGGTGTCATTGAGCCGCGTCTGCTTCAAGAGAATCGTCTCGACGATTCCAATCTTTCCGATGTCGTGGAGGATGCCGCCGTACTTCAGCTGCTTCAGCTCGAGCTCTGACAGCTTCAGCTTCCGGCCGATGGCGACCGCGAGCTCGGCGACGCGCTGCCCGTGCCCGCGGGTGTACGGGTCCTTCGAGTCCAGCGAGTTGGCCAGCGCGACGATCGTCTCGAGGTAGCCCGACTCGACGTCATCGGCGAGCCGCTGCGTCTCGGCGTCGTACGCCTCGATGCTCGCCGACATGTAGTTGAAGGTCTTCGCCAGCTCGCCCAGCTCGTCGTCGGCGCGGTGCTCGACCTGGCCTCCGAACTTGCCGCGCGCGATGTTCATCGCGAACTCCCGAAAGCCCGCCAGCGGCCGGGTCACCCTTCGCGCGACGGTGATCGCCAGCAGCCCCGACAGCGTGAGGCCGATGAGCGACGAAATCAAAATCGGGGTGGTGATTCCGTTCGCGTAGATCACCGCCACCACCGCGACCAGCGTGGTGGGGACGACCGCTGCCAGCAGGACGCCGGCGATGATCAATGCGTAGAGCCTCACGCGCGCTGCACTCTACTCACACCGCGCGGGTGGGCAGGTGTCGGCCTGGCTACTTCGGCTTGATGCCGTGCTTGCGCATCAGCCGGTACAGGTACACGCGATCGACGTCCGCTTCGACCGCCGCCACGCTCACCTTGCCCTTGTGCTTTTCGAGCAGCGACGTGAGGTACGACCTCTCGAAAGCGTCGATCGCTTTCTGCCGCGCGTCGGTGAAGGCCCCGCCCGACAACACCAGCGCCGGCTGGGCCGCCGTCTGCCCGTCACCGAAAGGCACCGGCTCTTCGAACAACATGCAGCGCTCGAGGTGGTTGCGCAGCTCGCGCACGTTGCCCGGCCACGCATGGCCTTCGAGGCTCTTGAAGAACTGCGGGGTGAAGAGCCGCGGGTGGCTCTTCGGCGTCGCGCCCAGCCGCGTCAGCAGCCCATCGGCCACCGCCGCGATGTCTTCAGCGTGCTGGCGCAACGCGGGCAGCGGCACGCGCAAGACGGCCAGCCGGAAGTAGAGGTCTGATCGGAAGCGCCCCGAGTTCACGTCGCCACGCAGGTCGCGGTGCGTCGCGGCGAGGATCCGCACGTCGACCTTCGTCCACTGGTTCTGGCCCAGCCGCCGAATCTGCCGGTCTTCCAGCACGCGGAGCAGCTTGGGCTGCAGCTCCAACGGCAGCTCACCGATTTCGTCGAGCAGCACCGTGCCGCCGTGCGCTTCTTCGAAGACACCCAGTCGCCTGGCGGTCGCCCCGGTAAAGGCGCCCTTCTCGTGCCCGAACAGCTCGGCCTCGAGCAGGTTCGCCGGCATCGCGCCGCAGTCGACGACGAGAAACGGCTTGTTCGCCCGCGCGCTCTGGTCGTGCAGCCCCTGCGCCGCGCGCGTCTTCCCGGTGCCCGTCTCGCCCTCGATGATGATCGTCGAGTCCGTCTTCGCGGCCTTCTCGAGCAGCTTGAAGGCGATGCGCATCTGCGACGACAAACCCACCAGCTCGCCGAAGCGCGTCGCCTCCGACACCGGCACGCCGTGAAGCTTGTCGAGCAGCTCGAACCGAATCGTCACCTGGCCCAGCCGCAGCAGCGAGCCGTTGCGCGGGTAGCCTTCGCGAATGCGAACGCCGTCGATGAAGGTGCCGTTGGTGCTGCCCAGGTCGCGCACCACCGCGCGCTGATCTTCGATCTTCACCTCGGCGTGGATGCGCGACACCGTCGCGTCCGCCAGCGCCAGCTCGTTCGACGCCTCGCTGCCCAGCTGCGCCGCCCCCGACGTCACCACCAGCTCTTTGCCGGTGCCTTCGTTGACCAGCCGGAACCCCGAGACCGTCGGGGCCAGCCGGTGGCCCGAGGTCACCCGCAGCGTCTCGTCGCTGACCTTGCTGAAGTACGGCGAGGGCTCGAGGCGCGTCGGCTGGTGGGACGCTCCGTCGTCTTCGTCGGGCACTGACGTATCCACGCGCTTGACCATCGGCTGCTGGCTATAGCCCGAAAACGCCGGTGAATAACTTTGAATCCCGGGGCGCATGTGGGTTGCATCGGGGTTACCCGTGGCCCAAAGAACCCCGCAGGAGGCCCGAGCAGCGCTGACGCGCGGGATGCTGCTCGCGGTGCCCCTGTCGGTGGTTGCTTTCATTCCGCTCGATTTCTTCAGCGGCGCCGAACAGACGTGGGGCCTCGTCAGCGCCCGCGTCCTCTTCATCATCCCCTTCGGCCTGACGGCGTGGCGCTTCGGCCAGCTCACGCCAGGGCAGCGTCGCCTCGCCTTCATGTTGCTCTCGGCGTCCAGCAGCCTGGCGCTGGGGCTGATGTGTCTGGGCACCGGCGGCATCCACAGCCCCGCCTTCACCTTTCTGTGGGCCGTGCCGCTGATTCTCGGCCTGCTCTTCGTCAACGAGCCCGCGTGTCCCCTCATCGGCGGCGTCCTCTCGGTTCCGTTCGGCTACTGGCTCTTGTCGCAGGCCGGCAAGCCCTTCGTCGAGCTCGTCTACTGGCTGATGGTCAGCCTGGTCGCCACTGGCATCAGTGTCGCCGCCTCAATCGTCTCGCGCCGCATGCAGGCGCTCGAGCTCGAGCACGAAAAGACCAGCGAGAAGCGGCTCGCCAACATCCTCGACTCGATGCCGCTGGCGGTGCGCTTGTCGAACGCGACCCAGCTCGTCTACGCGAACCAGCGCTCGCGGGAGCTGCTGCCTCGCTGGACGACTCCCGCGCTGCCTCTGGTCGAGCCCCTGGGCGGCCAGCCGTACTCCGCCGCCGCCGAGCCCCTGGCCCGCGCGCTCACCGGCGTGTCGACCACCCTCGAGGCCGAGCTGCAGCTGGACGACCGCCGCCTTCCGGTTGAGGTCCACTCCGAGCCGGTGAAGGATTCGGCGGGCAAGGTCGAGTACGTGGTCAGCGTCTTTCGCGACATCACCGAACGCCGCCAGCTGCAGGCGCGGCTGGCCCACAGCGACCGCCTCACCTCGCTGGGCACGCTGTCGGCGGGGGTCGCCCACGAGATCAACAACCCGCTCGCCTCGGTGGTGGCGAACCTCGAGCTCTCGCAGTCGCAGCTTCAGTCGACGAACCTCGACCTGGCGACGATTCGCGAAGTCCGCGCCCAGCTGTCAGACGCCACCGCCGCCGCGGCACGCATTGGCACCATCGTCGCCGACCTCGGGGCCTTCTCGCACGCTGAGGCGAGCAACAACCAGGTGGCCGACCTTCAGCGTGTCGTCGAAGCGGCGCTGCAGATGGCGAAGGGCTCGCTGGCGTCGAAGAACGTGTCGGTGCACCTCGACCTCGGAGGCGCCGCACCCGTCACTGGCAACGAAGGGAAGTTGGCCCAGGTGTTCTGGAACCTGCTCACCAACGCGGCCCACGCAATGCCCGCGAACCGCCAGGGCAACGAGGTGCGCATCTTCGCCCTGTCGGTGGACGGGCTGATTCGCGTCGACGTGACGGACAACGGCGAAGGCATCGGGCCTCGGCTGCTGAGCCGCGTGTTCGAGCCCTTCTTCACTACCCGAGACCTGGGCCAGGGCACGGGGCTGGGGCTGTCGACGAGCCACGGCATCGTCAAGGCAGCGGGGGGCAGCATCACCGTCGAGTCCGAGCTGGGCAAAGGGTCGACCTTTCGCGTCACGCTGCTGCCGGCGAAACCGAGATAGAACCCTTTTCCCCATGAAGCCTGCGGTCCTCTTCCTTCTGTTTCTCACCACTGGCTGTGCGACGGCGACCCTCGCCGGGCAGGTGCCGTTTACGGTTCCGGACCCCCAGGTCGCGCGCACCATCGTGCTCGAGCCCTTCTTCGAGACCGCCGAGTGGAAGACGACGGTGAAGACTGAGGTCGCGACCATGATGGGCAGCGGCACCATGCTGGGCTCGGGCGTCGGCAGCCCCTTCTCGCAAGACGTCGCGGTGCAGCGCACCGTCAGTGAGAAGCCGCTTTTCGCGCGCGTGCCGGTGCTGGCCGAAGAACACCGCCAGGTCCTGGCCGAGCTTCAGCGCCTGCGCCCCACCTGGCGCGTCACCTCGACCAGCGGCGCGACCGCCCTCGACGGCCCCGTCACCCTGGTGCGCGTCATCGTCGGTGACTCCGAGCTGGTCGAGTCGAACCGATCGCTCAAGAACCTCGCCTTCGGGTTCGGGCTCATCCTCTGGCCGCTGCTCATCGCTGCCGCCTCGCCGGTGGAAGAGACCCAGCGCGTCTATGGAGCAGTCGACCGCTACTTGATGAACGCCAGCGACCTGCAGGGGAGGTTGGTGCGGTACCCGACCCAGCCCGACTTCGCGGTCAACACCTCGGCGCTGCCGCCGTACGTGCGCGAGTTCGGCCTGGACCTCACCTACCGCGAAGGGCTGCTCGCCAGTGAGCTGCCGCGCGAGGCGATTCTGATTCGTTGTTTTGCGCTGAAGCTGGCCTCGGCCATCGTCGCGCTGGTGGAAGAGCCATGAGCTTCTGGGATTCAATCAAGCCCGCGACGCGGGTGCCGGTGGCAGTACAGGTCGACCTCTCGGTGGACCAGCGCACGCTCGACTTGAAGTGGGACGACGGCAAGGCCTCGCAGGTGTCCGCGCGGTTGTTGCGCCAGAACTGCCCGTGCGCCGAGTGCGTCGAAGAGTGGTCGGGCCGCCGCACCTTCGACCAGGAAAAGATTCCGGCCGAGCTGAAGATCCTCGAGGTCAACCCGGTGGGCAACTACGCGCTCACCTTCACCTTCGGCGACCTGCACCGCATCGGCATCTACAACTGGAAGACCCTTCGCGAGCTGTCGGCCTGAGCCATGGCTGACAAAAGGAAAGACGAAGAGGACTGGAGCCCGCCCGAACGGCAGCTGCGCGCCGACGGCCGGCTCACCGGCGACCTGCCGAAGCAGGGGCCCACCGCCGTCGAGTCCATCGCCCAGCCGCAGGGCTCTTCCGCGTTGCCGACCCTCGAAGCGCTCACCACCAGCGAGCTCGTGCTCGACCTCGACAAGCCCGGCGCGGCGCGGCCCCAGTACGTTGAGCCCGGCCCGTACCGCGAGGTGGTGGTGCCGTCGCGTTCCGGCCCGCTGAAGTGGATTTTGCTGCTCGGCGTGCTGGGGCTCGCCGCGCTCGCGGCTTTTGCCTTCGTGCCCGGCCTGCAGCGCAAGCTGTCGCTGCCCAACTCTCGCGGCACCCTCAAGGGCGCGCTCGTCATCTACTCCGAGCCGTCAGGAGCGACCGTGCGCATCGCCGGCAAGTCCGTCGGTGAGACGCCGTGGGCCGGCGACAACCTGTGGGGCGGCGAGGTGAAGTACGAAATTTCCGCCAACGGGTACAAGCCCAGCTGGGGCACGTTTCACGGCGGATCTGATGTGAAGCTGAACGTGAAGCTGAGCCGGAAGTAGCTACTTCACCAGCCGCAGGTGCCCACGCCGCGGAGGCTCGGGCGGATCTTTCGGCGGCTCGGCCTGCGCGTCGTCACCGCTGCGATCCATCACCACCTCTCGCAGCACGGTTCGCACGTCTGGCTTTCCATCGGGCATCGGCGGCAGCGGCTCGACGCCTTGAAGCTCGGCCTTCATCCGCTCGGGCGAGCCTTCCAGCAGCTCGCGCGGCATGTCGTCGGGGTACATCCAGAACTCTTTCGTGTGCTGGCTGCTGATGGCGTACAGCGCGCTCCATGGCACGGCGATGGTGAAGCGCTTGCCGCCGAAGGTGAGGGTGCAGCGAACGCCCCACGCGCCGACCGCGAGGTCTGGCGGGTCGAACCGGTACGACAGGTTCAGCAGCAGGTGCGGGTCTTGCTTCAGGTGATCGGGCACGAGGACGCCAGGCCTGCGGGCGTCGAGGTGAATCATCGTCTGGCCCTGTTCGAGGGAACCGAGCAGCCGGCTCTTCTTTTCGTCCGTTCGGTTGTCCATCGTCTCTTCAGCGTTTGCGAATCACGCGATCCAGCTCGCGCTTCGATTCGCGTTCTTTGATCGTGTGGCGGCGATCTTCGTGCGTCTTACCCGTACAGAGCCCGAGCTTCACCTTCGCTTTGCCGCCCTTGAAGTAGATCATCAGCGGGATGATGGAGTAACCGCGCTCGGCGACCTTCGCCCCCCACTTGTCGATCTGTTCCCGGTGCAGCAGAAGTTTCCGCGGGCGCGTCGGCAGGTGGGCGAAGTGGGTGGCCGGCTTGTAGGCGCCGATGTGCGCGCTCATCAGGTACAGCTCTTTGCCTTTCGGCGCCGCGTACGAGTCGGAAAGGCTCGCCTCGCCGTTGCGCAGCGCCTTTACTTCGCTGCCGATCAGCATCAGGCCCGCCTCGAGGCTGTCTTCGACCTTGTAGTCGAATTTCGCGCGGCGGTTCTCGGTGACGATCGACTCGGCGCCGGGAGGTTGTTGCGGTTTGGCCACGGCCGACCTCTACCCTTTATCCGGCGGCGACGCTCAGGTTGTCGATCAGCCGGGTGTTTCCGACGAAGGCCGCCACCAGCGCGCGGGCCGCCACGCCGGGCTCGAGCATCGGCACCGCCCGAAGGGTCTGGGCGTTCACCACCGCGACGTAGTCTTCACGAAGCTTCGCGTCGCGCAGGAAGCTGCGAATGCGCTCGACCAGCACCGTCGCGTCGCGCTCGCCGGCTTTCGCCAGCTGCTGGGCCGCCTTCAGGCCCCGCGACAGCGCCAGCGCCTGCCGCCTCTCGTCTGCGCTCAGGTAGGTGTTGCGCGAGCTCAAGGCCAGCCCATCGGCTTCCCGCACTGTCGGCATCCCCAGAATCTCGACGCCCAGGTTCAGGTCGGCGTTCAGCGCCTTGATGACCTGCAGCTGCTGGTAGTCCTTCTCGCCGAACAGGGCGACGTGCGGCCGGAACATCGCCAGCAGCTTCGCCACCACCGTCGCCACGCCCCTGAAGTGCCCGGGCCGTTTCTCGCCGCACAGGCCCTGGCTCACCTTCTCGACCTCGACGTAGGTCTGGTAGCCGGGCGGGTAGACCTCTCTGGGTTCGGGGGTGAAGACCATCGCCGCGCCGGCGCTCTCGCACTTGGCGAGGTCGCCCTTCAAGTCACGTGGGTAGCGCGAGAGGTCTTCCGTCGGGCCGAACTGCGCCGGGTTCACGAAGATGGTCGTCGCCACCACGTCGGCCCGCTTCGCGCCTTCGCGAATGAGCGAGAGGTGGCCGTCGTGCAGAAAGCCCATCGTCGGCACCAGCGCCAGCCGCTTGCCGTGCGCCCAGAGCTTCGCCGAGTACGCCTGGACCTCGGCGACCGTGGTCAAAGTCGCGATGGTCACGGTGGTTAGACCGGCACGCCGTAGACGGCGCTCTTCTCTTCCGGCTCGTTTGGGGTCAGGTCGGGGTTGCTCGCGACGAGGCGAATCGACGACGAGGCAAACGAGTGGTCGGCGTCGGGAAAGGCCTCGGCCCGCACTTCATCGAAGAAGGTCTGCGCCGCCTGGGTGATGCCGCCATGAAGGTCGGCATACCGCTTCACGAACTTCGGCTTGAAGTCCGGGTTCATGCCCAGCAGGTCGTAGCAAACGAGCACCTGCCCATCGCAGTGCTTGCCGGCGCCGATGCCGATGGTGGGAATCGAGAGGCGCGCGGTGATCTGCTTCGCAAGCTCGAGCGGGACGCCTTCGAGCACCACCGCGTAGCAGCCGGCATTCTCGAGCGCGACCGCGTCTTCCAGCAGCCGCCGCGCGGTCTGCTCGTCGCGGCCCTGCACCACATACCCGCCCATCTTGTGCACCGACTGGGGGGTGAGCCCGAGGTGGCCCATCACCGGAATCGATGCGCGCACGATGCGCTCGATGGTCTGCGAGAACTCGGCGCCGCCTTCGAGCTTCACACTGCCGACGTTGCCTTCCGACACCAGGCGGCCGGCGTTGCGCACCGCCTCTTCCACCGAGTTCTGGTAGCTCATGAAGGGCAGGTCGCCCACCACGTGCGCCCGCTTCGCTCCGCGGGTCACCGCCTTCGAGTGGTACACCATCTGGTCCATCGTGACGGGCAGGGTGCTGTCGTTGCCCTGCACGACCATGCCCAGCGAGTCGCCGACCAGCAAGACGTCGGCGCCGGCGTCGTCGAGGATTTTTGCGAAGGTCGCGTCGTACGCGGTGACCATGCAGATCTTCTGACCTGCGGCTTTCTGCTTCTTCAGCGTGTGGATGGTGACCTTGTTCATGGGTTCACCTCCGTGGGGAGAGCGGGTGGATGTGTGTTGGTTGTTCAAGCCTCGGCGCCGGTAGAACCGGTCGCCGTGCTCCCATCGCCCTCGCCTGGCGCCTCAACAGGCCGCCTTCGGCTCGTTCGATGGGCCCTATTTAACGGCGACTGGGCAGCGGTTGGTAGTGGTGCGTGCCCTTCTTCGTCTGACGCACCACGTTGATCAAATTCTCGAGGTCTTCCGCGTTGTTGACGAAGTCGATGTCGGACGTGTTGACCACCAGCAGCGGGGTATCAACGTAGTGGAAGAAGAAGTCGTTGTACCGGCGGCAGAGGTCTTCGAGGTAGGTCGGGTCGAACTTGCGCTCGAACTCCCGGCCCCGCTTGCGAATGCGCGAGAGGAGGACGTCGTTTCGGGCCTGCAGGTAGATGACGAGATCCGGCTTCGTCACCCGCGGCCCCAGCGCCTCGAACACCCGCTCGTAGAGAGCGAGCTCGTTCGGGTCGAGCGTCAGGTGCGCGAAGATCCGGTCTTTCGCGAACAGGTAGTCGCTGACCGTGACCGTGCTGAACAGGTCTTGCTGAAAGAGCTCCTGCTGCTGCTTGAAGCGGCTCAGCAGAAAGAACATCTGCGTCTGGAACGCGAACTTCGCCTTGTCCGCGTAGAACGACGACAGAAACGGGTTCTCTTCCACCACCTCCATCACACGGCGGGCATGGAAACGCTCCGCCAGGATGTTGGTGAGGGAGGACTTGCCGACCCCAATCGGACCTTCAACGACGATGTAGCGGTGGTCGCCCAAGCGCGCTCCAGGGCCGGTAAATCGGCCTCAAAACGCGCCCCGAATAGACTGTGCTTCGCCGAATGTCGAGTAATCCTGAAGGTTTTTTGACGCCCAATGTCACGTCACGTATGGTCACGTCACTTTAAGGCGCACCGAGAGGGGACCCACACAGATGCCGATCCGGGGGAAGTCGCAGGCACATCAGGTGATTGAGCTGCCGCGCGTGGCCGAAGCGCCCGAAGTGCCGCCTGAACTCGCCGCCAGCCCGCTGTACGGCGTGGCGATGCTGAAGATCGCGATGGAGCTCAAGAAGGCCGACGCCCGGCCGCTGGAAGAGCTGGTGAGCAGCGTGCTGGCGCGCATGCACTTGCCGGAAGACGCGTTTCGGCAGTTCCTTGCGAGCAACGGTGGCCTCTTGCGCACCATCGCCCAGAAGCGGAAGTACTAAAAGGGTGCCGGCCCGCTCGAAGCTGCCGGCGAAGGTGCTCGCTCGGGCGAAGGCGCTGGCCGAAAGAGAGGCCTCGAAGCCAGCGCCCCCGAAAGCCGCTAAGACGCCGGCGCCCGACAAGAAGGCGAAGCTCGTCGCGGCGCTGAAGCGCCTCCACCCGATGGATTGAGGGGACGATGGAATCTGGAATTCTGACTGCGGTGCTGTTGCCGGCGGCGCTGGGCATCATCATGCTCGGCCTGGGCCTGACGCTCACGGTCGAGGACTTCAAGCGGGTCGTGCAGTTTCCGAAGGCGGTGTTCGTCGGCCTCTTCTGCCAGATGCTCATCTTGCCGGTGGTCTGCTTCGGCATCGCGAAGGGCTTCGGTCTGCCCCCTGAGCTCGCCGTCGGCCTGATGCTGCTCTCGGCGTCCCCCGGCGGAGCGACCGCCAACCTCTTCAGCCACCTCGCCCACGGCGACGTCGCGCTCAACATCACGCTGACTGCGGTGAATACGCTGCTGACGCTGCTGACGCTGCCCTTCATCGTGAACTTCTCGCTGCTCGAGTTCATGGGGCAGGGGAAGGTCATCCCGCTGCAGTTCGGCAAGGTGATTCAGGTGTTCGCGATCATCCTCGTGCCCGTCGGCATCGGCATGGCGATTCGCGCGAAGAACTCTGCGTTCGCGAAGAAGCTCGAGCGTCCGGTGCGCATCCTCTCGGCGGTGGTGCTGGTGCTCGTCATCGCTGGAGCTGTGATCAAAGAGCACGCCCGCATCGTCGAGTTCTTCCGGGCGGTCGGCCTCGCCGCGCTGACCTTCAACGTGATCAGCATGGCAATCGGGTACTTCCTGCCGCTGGCGATCAAGCTGCCGCGCCGCCAGGCGATCGCGATCGGCATGGAAATCGGGGTTCACAACGGCACGCTGGCGATCGCCATCGCGTCCAGCCCGCTGCTGCTGAACAACTCGATGATGGCGATTCCGCCGGCAATCTACAGCCTGATCATGTTCGTCACCGCGGGCATCTTCGGCT
This sequence comes from Myxococcales bacterium, assembly GCA_038206395.1. GTDB lineage: Bacteria > Myxococcota > Myxococcia > Myxococcales > Myxococcaceae > JAGSPQ01. The sequence goes on from JBBRAX010000090.1 coordinate 13,066, forward strand.
TCATCGTGAGCCGGAAGAAGGAAGATGCCCCGGTGCCGTCCACCGCTAGCTGAAGGTCGAGAGCAGCTTCTTCAGCACGTCTTTGTTCTCGGGGTCGGCCTTGAGCGCGGCAGTCAGCGCCTTGTGGCCTTCGGCCCGCTTTCCAGCCTGCTCGAACGCAATCGCCGCGTCCTTGTAGGCAATGCCGCGCATCTTCGCGAACTGGTCCGAGTAGGTGGTGCGGGGCGACGGCGCCTTGATCAGCTCGGCCACCGTCATGAACTTCGCCGCCGCTTTTTCGTGCTTTCCAGCCGCGTAGTCCGCTTCGGCCGCGGCGAAAGTCTCGACCGCTTTTTCATACTCCGCCGGCAAGCCGTAACGGCTCGCGGCCGACGGAAGTGCATACAGCTCGGGCGCAGGGCCCTTCATGATCATGGGTTCCACGGGATCTCCGAAATTGAGGGTGAGGGTGGTGAGGAGAAGAAGGATCAACTTCAGTCAATCCCGCTCGGGTGGTTCTTGTGGAAGAAGGCGTACTGCTTCGGGAAGTCCTTCTTCATCGTCGCTGGATCCCGCTGGTAGAGCGCATACGCCTCGGCGTAGCCCTCTGCGCCCTTCGACGCCCCGTAACCCGACACCTGCTTCTCTTTGCCGCGCGCTGTCGTGAACGCCTGCAGCTCTTTGGAGTTGGTGTTGGTGCCCAGAGCGGCGGAGGCCTTCGTCTTGTCTGCCACGTCAGCCCGGGCGGTGGTCGAGATGGTGTTCTGGTCGGCAAAGGCGCGGGCCGACCTTTCCTGGGCGTCCGTCGCTGCCACCCACGTGGTCGCCCCCGATTCCTTCTTGTGGCCCGACATGCCAGCCATCGCCGTGTCGCGCTTGGCCTTCGCGGCATCCAGCTCGGTCTGCGCCTTCGCGACGTCGGCCGGAGTCGTGGCTTTCTGCAGCTTGTCGAGCGCGGTGGCGACTTTGTTCTGCGCACCGACGAACGCCATCCCCGGCTTGTCTTTGCCGTCGACGCTGCCGAAGGACTTCGACGCCTTGTTCGTGTCAGTCCACTGCGTGTTGTTCGCGTCGCTCAGCGGCTTCGCCTTGGCGACCGACGCATTCAGCACGTCGACGGTTTCGTTGCGCGCCGCAGTCGCATCATTGCGGGCGCGGCCTTCGACCGCGTGGCCCGCCTCATGAAGAATGGTGTGAATCGATTCCTTCCGAGAAGTCTTGCCCGCGGGGAAAGACGCGTCGTAGAGCGAGATCGACCCCGGCTTGTCGCGCTTGCCGTCGGTGGTGCTCACGTTCGGGGAGTACTCACCCGCGACCGTGCCCTTGGTGCCCATCTCGGCCTGCGATTCCGGCGACGCCTTCGCGTTGCGAATCAGGTCGAGCCCTTTGAGCTTTTCCTGGTCGCCCTTCGGCATCATTCCGAACGACTCGTGCGCGCGCGACAGCTCTTCGGTTGACCACTTCTTGTCGCCGTCCTTCACCTTCACGCCGAAGTCCTTCTCGAGCGCGGCGCGGGCCTTGGCGTTCGCCACCCCGTCGATGTTTTCCTTCTTGATGCCTGGCGTCTTCGCCGCTTCCGCCGCGAAGTCCGAGGCAGGCGCGCGGGCAGCCGGATCTGCGCCCTTGCTGCTCGCCGTATCGAACGAGGCGTCCTTCAGTGTGTCGCCTTCGCCGACGTCGGTCTTCGTTGCGCCAGCGAGCGGCCCCGTGCCGCCATTCGCGGCGAGCGACGAGCGTCGGCCCGTGATCTCGGCCTTGAGATCATCGCGGTCGGGGATCATCGGCTTGTGGGCCTTGAAGCCGCCCGTCACCGAGACCAGCTTCTTCTTCAGCGTGTCGAAGCCTTCTTCTGCCTTCTTCTTGATCGGCTCGAAGGCTTCCTGAAGCTTGGCCGGTGCGAGCTCTTTCGGAGCGACCGTCTGTGGAACTGTCGTCGCGACCTTCGGCTTGATTCCGTCGACACCCATGGCTTGTGATCCCCTCTTGGTAAAGAACGAGGCGGACTCTACCGCGCCAGAACGGGCGAACTACAACGCGCGCTCGAGCGCCGCGAATTCGGTCACCGACAATGTTTCTGCACGCCGCCCGCCATCGATGCCCGCGCGCTCCAAAGCCCCGGAAAGATCGAGGGGTTTGAAAATCGGGTCGCCCTTCAAAGAATTCAGCAACGTTTTGCGCCGATGCGCGAAGCCCGCTTTCACCAATTTCCGGAAGCGCGCCTCGTCTTTTACTTCCGCCCGCGGCGTGTCGAGCCGGGTCAGCCGCACCACTGCAGAGTCGACGTTCGGCGGCGGGTGAAAGAGCCCGCGCGGCAGCTTGAACACCTGCTCGACCTGGAACCGAAGCCCGAGCAGGATCGACAGAATCCCGTTCTCTCGCCCGCCTGGCGGAGCCGCCAGCCGCTGCACCACTTCAAGCTGCAGCGTGAAGACCGCCTTCGTCACGTGCGCCGACTGGTCGAGCACCTCGAACAGAATCGAGCTCGACAGGTGGTACGGCAGGTTCCCCACCACCGCCACCTGGTCGACCCCCGCGACCTTCGCGAAGTCCGTCTCGGCCGCGTTGCCCGCGACCACCGTCAGGCCCGGCAGCTTCATCGACTCGAGCACCCGCACCATGTCGCGATCGCGCTCGACCGCGGTGACGATCGCTCCCGTCTTCAGGAGCACGCGGGTCAGGTGCCCCAGGCCCGGCCCGAGCTCGACCACGGGCTCGTCTTTCTTCAGGTCGGCCGCGTCAACAATGCGCTGCAGCGCAGCCTCGTCACCGAGGAAGTTCTGCCCCCAGCTGTGCTTCGGCTTGAGCCCGAAGCGGCGCAGCAGGTCTTCCGGAGAGTCCGTGCTCACAGGCGCCACGCGGGGTCTGAGTTCAGCGAATAGTCAGCGACGTTGCCGCGCTTCAGCGCTTCGTAGCCGGCGACGGCGATCATCGCGCCGTTGTCGGTGCACAGCCGCTTTGGAGGCAGGCACAGCCGCACGCCCGCTTCCGTCGCCCGTTCTTGCGCCAGCGCGCGCAGCCGCGAGTTGGCAGCGACGCCGCCGCAGATGACCAGCGTCTTTGCGCCGTGCTTCTTCGCCGCGGCGAAGAGTTTTTTCGTCAGCACGTCGGCCACCGCTTCCTGAAACGACGCGCAGACGTCGGCCAGCGCCTGACCCGAGGGAGCGCCGTGCTGCCGCACGTGGTTCAGCACTGCGGTCTTCAGGCCCGAGAAGCTCCAGTCGAAGTCGTCGCTGCCCGGCAGCGCGCGCGGAAAACGAATCGCCTTCGGGTCGCCCAGCTGGGCGAGCTCGTCGATGGGCTGCCCGCCGGGGTAGGGCAGGCCGAGCACCTTGGCGACCTTGTCGTAGGCCTCTCCGGCGGCGTCGTCGCGGGTCGCTCCGATGCGGCGGTAGGTGCCGAACGCGGGCACGTCGTAGAGGCTGGTGTGGCCGCCCGAGACGATCAGCCCGAAGAAGGGCGGCTCGGGCGCGTCAGGGAGCAGACGAATCGCGAGCAAGTGGCCTTCGAGGTGATTCACGCCCGCGAACGGAAGGCCCGTCGCCATCGACAGCGCCTTGCCGACCTGCAGGCCCACCAACAATGCGCCCTGAAGTCCTGGCCCGTTGGTCACCGCGAGCCCGTCGAGGTCCGCGAGGGTGAGGCCCGCGCGGGTCAGCGCTTCGTCGATGACGGGCATCACCTGCACGACGTGATTGCGGCTCGCGAGCTCAGGCACGACCCCACCCCAGCGGCGGTGGATGTCGATCTGCGTCGAGACGACGTCCGACAACGCGACGCGCCCGTTCTCGACCACCGAAGCGGCGGTCTCATCGCACGACGTCTCGATGCCCAACACCTTCACTTCGGCTGGCCGAGCGCCGCGCGGACTTCGTCGGCCATCGTGCCCGTCGGCTTCAGCTTCAGGTATTGCTGGTAGGGCCCCTTCGCTTCGTTCAGCCGGTTCATGTTCTGCAGGGCCATACCCAGCGCGAGCCACGCCTGCGCGTTGGTGCCATCGGTGGCGACGGACTCTTTGAGCAGTGGTACCGCCTCGCGGTAGTTCGTGTCCGAGAGGACCATCGCGATTCCGACCCCTGTCTTCGCTTCGTGCGAGTCGGGCTGAAGCGCCAGCGCCTGCTTGTAGGCCTTAAGCGCGGTGCCCCAGCGTTCTCTGGCAATCGCCTTCTTCGCGTCGGTGATCAGCGTCTCGTAATCGCCTTCCGCCGAAGCGACGAGCGGCGCGCCGGCATCTACGACCGTGGGGACGACGCCGGCATCGACGACGGCCGGGCGACCCGCCTCGACAATGGGGGTGCCCGCATCGACGGCCTCGAGAGCGCTTGCGATGGCAGGGAGTCCCGCGTCCGGCACTTCGGGCACGTCGACGAGCGCGAGACCGGAATCGATCAGCTCGGGCTCGACGAAGCGCTCGCGGGGGTCCTGGGTGAGGGTGGGGACGATGACCAGCGGGCTTCCGCCGCCGGTGCCGCCCATCGCTTCCGGGTCGGCGGGGCCGAGCTGCGAAAGAATTCCAGCCGCGGCGGCGCCCAGCGCGAGGCCGAGGACGACGATGACCGGAATCGTGAGCCGCTGCTTGCTGACGGGCGGCATCATTGCGTCGTCGTCGAGCGCGTGCTGGGTGGGAATCGCCGGCGTGTTCTCTTCGGCGAAGAAGGCCTCTTCGTGCGACGCCGGCGAAGGAATCGGTGCGGGCGTCAGCTTCGCCAGCGGCACGCCGTGGCCCGGGTAGGGAGGCAGGGCGAGCTGCGGGGGGGGCGGCGCAGGGGCCGGCGTCATGCCCGACGGAGGAGGCGGCGCCTTCGGCGGAGGCAGGTTCTTCGCGACCGGCACCTCGACCGGCGTCGGGCGCGTGCTCGACGCGGGAGGAGGCGGGCGGATGGGCTCGGGCTCTGCGACGAGAGGAATCGCGTCGTCGTGCATCGGCAGCTGCTGCGCGGGAGTCAGCGGCGGCAGCACCACCTTCTCGAGAGCGGCGCCACCGAACATCGGCGGCCTCTGCGGCGACGGGCGCGGAGCAAGCGGCTCAGGGCGGCGTTCTTCCGGGCGGGTCCACGCGCGAACCGGCGCCCAGCTGGAAGGCGCGCTGATCTCGGGGTCGAGGTGGCTCCACTTGTCGAGCAGGTTGTTGCGTTCACGCTCGAGCTCGTTTGACCGGGGCGGCTCGACGAGGAACTGCGACGCCGGGTCGCGCATCGCCGGGCTCGTCACCGGTACAGGGACGATCGGAATCTCGGCGGTGGGTGGGCCCTTGGGGCGGGGCGCGAACTTGATCACTTCGGCCGCGGGGATCTGTGGCGGCGGCGGCGTGGAGTGCGTCGGCTCGATCTCGATCGCAATCTCGGCCGGCTCTTCCATCACCGCCAGCGGCAGCTCGGGCTCGGCAGCCGCGACCTGGTAGGCCACCTGCTGTTCGACGGTGGGCGACGGCGGCGAGGGCAGCGGCACCACGTCCATGCCAGCAGGAGCGGGGGGCGAGGGCGGCATCGGGTGGGCGGCGGTGACTTCGGGTGGGCGATCGGGCTCCGAGCCAACAGGCTGCGGGCCGATGTTCAGCCACTCTTCGATGCCGGGCTTCCGCTTGCTGGGCTCTTCGGGCGCAGGGGGCGCACCGAGCTCCTTGATCAGCCCTTCGAAGTACAGCTTGCTGATGATGCCGAGCGCGGCGAGGTCTTCGAAATCGGAATCGTCGACGACGCGCGCCAGCGGGCGGCGGCCGTCGAACAGGCGCAAGAGCCCGTTCACTTCGTCCGGAATCTCTGAAAGGCGATCGGCCAGCTGGGTGTAGTCGAGCTCGAACACGGTCTCGAGCGGAGGCAGCTGCTCGAGCATGCGGCCCCACTCGTCGAGGCGCCGCATGCCTTCCATCAGCAGGCCCTGCGTCGACATCTCGATGCGCTCGGGGCGATCGACCGGCTGGAAGCCGACCTCGAACTTGCCCTCGAAGGTGTTGAGCATCCGGTAGAAGGCGTTCTCGCCCTTGAGCCGGCCGAGCTCGGAGTCGATCACCTTTCCTTCGCGGAAGTAGATGACGCCCGTGCGTTCGCCTTCGAGCTTGATGGTGCCCGTCTTCCGGCCGATTTCGAAGGTCTGGACGAGATCGACGACGCCCATGTCCGACAGGCTTCCGGCGAAGCCGGCTTTCGTCTCGCGCTTCTCGTGACGTTCCTTCTCGACCTTCTGAAGGATCATCTTCACGCGGGTGACGATCTCTTTGATGTAGATCGGCTTCGTCAGGTAGTCGTCGCCGCCGAGCTCGAGGCCTTTGACCTTGAACTCCACCGACTTCTGATTGGTGAGGAAGACGTAAGGGATGTGACGGAAGCGCTCGTCGCTCTTGAGCACGCGACACAGCTCGAAGCCGTCCATCTCGGGCATCCGCGTGTCGGCCAGCACCAGATCTGGAGGGCTGATCTGGACCTTCTCCAGAGCGTCCTTTCCGTGAATCGCGGTCGTGACCTGGAACCCAGCCTTCTTCAGGCTGACCTCCATCACACGCAGGCTCTTCGCGTCTCCATCGACGAGGAGGAGATGCTGCTTCGCCACAGTAGAAATCCTCTCCGTTAAGGGGAACGGGAGATTTAGGACGCCGCGAGGTATTCCGCCAGAACTGCGCGGTCTTCCTCGGTCATCGCGAGAAACTCGAAGCCCATGCCGCCCACCTGGGTCGGCTCGGGAAAACGGCGAACCCAGGCCACCCTGCCTTTGGCGCGCATCGGGCGGGGGACGCCAGGCACGCGGAACTCGAGCGCCAGGTGCTCGCCCTGTTCGAGCAGCAAGTCGGCCTTGATGAAGCTGCCACCTTCCGAGAGGTCAGCGCCATGAAAGGTGAGCTCGCCGCCGGCGTCGAGGCCCTTGAAGTCGACCTGCAGGGTGTGGCGGGCAAAGCGGCGTTTCTGTGAGGTCTGAGTGTTGGTCATTTGAAGAACCCCTTCTTCGTTTCGGCCTTCTTCTTGCGCATGTCGATCAACCGGATTTCCTGGTTGGCCTCGAGGTGGCGCGGGTTGAGCTGGACGGCCTGTTTGAAGTGGTTTTCGGCTTTGTTGATGTCGCCTTCGACGCGGGCGATGACGCCGAGCTGGTAGTGGGCGCGGTCACACTGCGGGTCGACGCGCAGCGCGCTGGCCATCAAGTCCTTGGCGTGGTTCGCCTCGGACTTGCGGGTGGGGTCCATGTAGATGGCCCAGGCCTGGGCAGCGAGCGCGACGCCCTTCTTGTCCTTCGCGTAGGCGCGCGCGAAGTGGTCTTCGGCAGCGCGGTAGTCGCGCTTCTTGAAGAAGACCTCGCCCATCTTCATCAGGTCGTCGGCCTGGCCGGCGGCCTGCGACCTCGGTGGAGGGGCGTTGCTGGCGCTGGCGAAGTTGCTCATGTACGCGGCGCGCTTGGCGTCGTCGTACAGGGTCTCGTAGGCCTCGCGAATGGACTCGAACACCAGGGTCATCTTCTCCTGGTAGTGGGGCAGCGACGCGGGCAGGCGGTCGGGGTGGAAGATCTTGGCGAGGGTGAGGAAGGCGGTCTTGATCTGATCTTTGCCGGCGCCGACCTGGATCCCGAGGATGCTGTAGAGCTCTTTCTTCGTCTGCAGCAGGGTAAGGCGGGTGTCGATTTGCTTGGCCAGCTGGCCTTCCGAGAGGGTGGGCGCCGTGGTCTCGACGGGAATCGCGACCGCAGGAGCCGTGGGCGCTTCCGAAGGAATCGGCGCCTGCTCGAGCGGTGTGCGGTTGGTGGGCATCGTGCCCATGTTTTCCATGGCACGGCGAAGCAGACGCTGGCGGCGCAGGCGAGAGGCTTCGGCCGGGTCTGAGGGGTCGCCCAAGAGATCATCAGTGTCGTCATTCCTGATGGCAGGTTCAATGACGGCCTCGACCGAGGCTTCGATGATGGGGGCGTCGAAGTCGTCGATGTTGGGCGCGGCGCGGCCGACGAGCTGTTCGAGGTTCGAGTCGGCGCGCTTGAGGGCTTCTTCGAAAGAGGTGACGCGTGGCGCGGCCGACGGCGTCTGAACGATGTTCCAGAGGTCGCCATCGCCTTCGGTGGCCGGGTTGGCGGGCCCGAGGATGAGCGGCTTCGGCGACGCCTGCGACCAGCTCGACGGCGCAGACGGCCTTGGGGCAGGGACGACCGGAACAGAGGTAGAGCTCGACGCGCGCAGCGCCTCGTTCATGCGGCGGAGCAGATCGTCCTGGGCCCGGTGCTGCTCGAAGATCTTCTTTTCTTCGGGGTGGGCGGCCTGAAGGGCCTGCTCCATGGGGACGGGAGCGGGAGAGGACGGGCGCGGCGGGAAGGTGGCGGGCGTCGGGCCGAACCAGCTCGACGCCGCAGATTCGGTCTGCTCGGCTTCCATGCGACGGCGAATTTCTTCGGCGCGGCGAAGGTCGTCGGCGATCTGCGCTTCATCGGCGAGCCGGCGCTCGTTCGCCATCTGCTCTTCTTCGGCCTGGCGGGCGACTTCTTCGGCATCACGCTTCGTCTTCTCGTCGGCGAGGCGGACCTCTTCCGCGAACTGAGCGGCCTCTTCGGCAAGGCCCGTCAGAATGGCCTCTTCGAGGTTGCGGGCTTCCTCGGCAGCGATTCGTTCTTCCTCGGCGATCCGGGCTTCGTCGGCGGCCTTCTTCTGAGCGGCCTCTTCAGCGAGCTGTGCCTCTTCCTGAAGTCTGGCCTGCGCCGCTTCCCGTGCGCGCTCTGCCTCGCGCTGCTGCTCTGCGACGCGGGCTTCTTCTGCGACGCGGGCTTCTTCTGCGACGCGGGCTTCTTCTGCGACGCGGGCTTCTTCTGCGAGGCGGGCTTCTTCTGCGAGGCGGGCTTCTTCTGCGAGGCGCGCTTCTTCGGCGAGGCGCGCTTCTTCTGCGAGGCGCGCTTCTTCTGCGAGGCGGGCTTCTTCTGCGAGGCGGGCTTCTTCGGCGAGGCGCGCTTCTTCGGCGAGGCGCGCTTCTTCTGCGAGGCGCGCTTCTTCTGCGACGCGGGCTTCTTCTGCGACGCGGGCTTCTTCGGCGACGCGCGCTTCTTCTGCGAGGCGCGCTTCTTCTGCGAGGCGCGCTTCTTCTGCGAGGCGCGCTTCTTCTGCGAGGCGCGCTTCTTCGGCGAGGCGCGCTTCTTCGATCTTTCGAGCTTCGGCCGAGAGGCGAGCAAGGCGCGCCTCTTCTTCGATGCGCGCCTCTTCTTCGATGCGCGCCTCTTCTGCCAGACGAGCTTCTTCGGCGAGACGCGCTTCCTCAGCGAGACGCGCTTCCTCAGCGAGACGTGCTTCCTCGGCGAGACGCGTCACCTCGGCGACGCGAGCTTGCTCAGCGACGCGAGCTTCCTCAGCGACGCGGGCTTCCTGCGCGAGACGCGCTTCTTCGGCGACCCGTGCTTCCTCGGCGAGACGCGCTTCCTCGGCGAGACGCGCTTCTTCGGCGACGCGGGCTTCCTCGGCGACCCGGGCTTCCTCGGCGACGCGGGCTTCTTCGGCGAGCCGCGCTTCCTCGGCGAGACGTGCTTCCTCGGCGACCCGTGCTTCCTCGGCGACCCGTGCTTCCTCGGCGACCCGTGCTTCCTTGGCGAGACGCGCTTCCTCGGCGAGGTGTGCTTCCTCGGCGACCCGTGCTTCCTCGGCGACCCGTGCGACGCGCGCTTCTTCCGCGAGCCGCTCCTCTTCTTCCTCTGCCTGAATCCGCGCGTCCTCGCGCTGCTTCCACTCGAGCGCGGACACGGACTCG
>JBBRAX010000091.1:0-20854 GCA_038206395.1 Myxococcales bacterium
AGTCGACGGAGCCGGGGCCGCGACCTTTGCAGCCGGAGCCGCGGTGGGGGCCGGAGCAGAGGAGCCCTTCTTCAGCTGACCGCCGAGCTTCTTGAGGAACTCGAGCTTCTGGCTGGCCATCACGTTGCCAGAGATTTTGAGCTTGCCGCCGAAGTAGGCCTTCTGGGCGTCGGTCTTGCCGTTGACGATGTCCATCCAGTCGCTGTTGGCGACCTCGAGGGTGCAGTCGGCTTTTCCGGCGGCGCCTTCAGCGACGGAGCCCTTGCCGGTCTTCAAGTCCACCGTCCACTGCGAGTCGGGAGCGGTGAGCTTGAAGTGGTAGGTGTGCTGAACGCGGGCGACGACGTCGGGGTTCTGCTCGACCCAGGTGCGAATCGCGCCGAAGACGTCGGCGGCGGTGAGCTCGGCTTCGGCGGCAGGCGGAGGAGCAGCGACGGTCGCGGGAGCAGCGGCCGCGACGGCGCGCTTCGCCGTCGGCACTTCTTTGAAGAGCTCGACGGCGGCGTTGCTGATGACGACCTTGTTCCGCTCGACGGCGGTGCAGCGGAAGATGACGCGCAGCTCGCCGTCCTTCCACATCTCGGTCTTCAGTGTCTCGCCGGGGAACACCGAGTCGGCGAAGCGGACCTTGATGCTCTTGAAGAGGCGGGCGTCGCCCTTCGCCATCTTGTTGATGACGTGCCGGCCAGCAAAACCGAAAGTGCAGAGGCCGTGAAGAATGGGCTTCTCGAAGCCGAACGCCTTCGCGAACTCGGGGTCGACGTGCAGCGGGTTCCAGTCACCTGACAGCCGGTACAGCAGCGCCTGGTTGTCGGCCGTCTTCTCAGTCACCACCGCGTCGGGGGCACGGTCGGGCGGCACGTTCACGTCGGAGGAAGGGCCGCGATCTCCGCCCCAGCCGCCGGCGCCGCGCACGAACATCGTCACGTCGTTGCGGAAGAGCTCTTCGTTGGTGGTGGCGTCGAAGGTCTTGATCTCGGTGACGACGACCGCGCCCTTGCCCTTGTCGAAGATGTCTTTGATTTTCGCGTGGTGCCGCAGCTTCGCGTGGGGCGGCAGCGGGCGGAACACCTCGGTGTACTGCTCACCGTGGAGGATGCGATCGAGCCCGTAGTTGAGGCCCGGCGCAGACTCGCCTTCGCTGGCCTGCTTCAGGATCGCGTTGATCGGCTGAATCACCGCGTACGTCGGCAGACCCACGAAGCCGTCGCCCATCTCGTAGACGAGCTTCAGGTCGGACGCGTCGAGCGGGTTCTGCGCGGCCCCGACGCCCAGCGCGTAGAGCGCGAGGTCGCGCTCGGTGTACTGCGTCTCGAGCGGCTTCAGCTCGTAGCCAAGCGCCTTGTCGACATCGATGAACTCGTTGCCGCCCTTGCTCTTGCGCGAGAGGTTCTCGATTGCCGGCCCCAGCGCCTCGTTGACGTTGGTGGGGTGGGTGGACTTCGAGAAGTCGACGACCTCGCTCCACGCCGCCTTCACCGCGTCGGGCGTCAGCGGGCGGCCGATGGGGAAGCTCTTTCCTTCCGTGCGTTCCCACCGCAGCTTGCCCATGAAGCCACCGCCGACCTCGAACAGGCCGCCGTTCTCTTCGCAGCTCTCGTGCGCGAGCCAGGCGACCAGCGGGCTCACCAGCTCGGGCTTGAGCTGATCGACGAGCTCCTTCGGCAACACCGTCTCGGTGAGGCGCGAGCCAGCCAGCGGAGCGATGACGTTCGCGTGCACGTTCTTCTTCGCGCCCTCGAGCGCCAGCGTGTTCGAGAGGCCGACGAGGCCGAGCTTCGCCATCGCGTAGTTGGCCTGGCCGAAGTTGCCGTAGATGCCGGCCGCCGACGCAGTGAAGATGATGCGGCCGTAGCCCTGGTCGCGAAGGTGGGGCCACGCGGCGTGGGTGACGCGGAAGCTGCCGAGCGCGTGGACGCGGTAGATGAGGTCCCAGTCTTCCTGGGTCATCTTGTGGAAGGTGGTGTCGCGAAGGATGCCGGCGTTGTTGACGACGATGTCGATGCGCTTCCAGGTGTCGAGCGCGGTCTGGACAATCTTGCCGCCGTCTTCGACCGAGTCGTAGTTGGCGACGGCTTCGCCGCCGGCCGCTTTGATTTCTGCCACCACCTTGTCGGCCGCAGCGCTGGACTTGCCGCCGCCCGTCGCCGTGCCACCGAGGTCATTCACCACGACCTTCGCGCCGCGCGCCGCGAGCATCAAGGCATGGGTGCGGCCGAGGCCGTTGCCGGCGCCCGTGACGAGGGCGACTTTTCCGTCGAAGCGAAGCTCGTTGCTCATCTGAATCTCCGAAGTTTCCGTGGGGGCCTGAAAACGCGGCTGACATTGACATCAGAATCAATCGGCCGTCAACGCTTCCAGCGCCGAGCGGCTTGCCCGTTGGGGCGGATCTGGTTGTGGCTGCTCAGCGGCCGGTCTCGTCGGCGGGGCTCATCGTGTTCCAGAGGGCCGCAGCGCGGGTGCGCAGGCGCCGGTCGAGGTTGTCGGCGATTGGGCGCTCGAGGCCGCGGGGGTAGAAGGCGAAGGCGAACAGCGACTGCTCCGGCCGCCCGGGAAGGATCGGCAGCGGCCCTTCGTTCGCGGCCTCGTCGGTGGCGACCCACAACAGCACGGTGAGCACGTCCCGCTCGTAGGCGGCCAGCGCCTTCGCGCCCTCGAGCTTCTCCATCTCGTCTTCGGTGCCGCGGATCCTCCCGTAGATCACGCAGGGCCACTCGGTGCAGTCCAGCCCGTCGACCCGGCCTGGGACGTGGGTCTGGGTCAGCGCGTCCGAGACCGCCTGGCGAAGCACCTCGGGCGTGAAGCGCGGCTCGCGAGAGCCCGACGCGATCGGCGCGGGGACCCCTTCTCTGGCAACCCGCTGTTCCTCGCGCTGACGCAGCTCGGTTTGGGCGGCGATCAGCTGCGTCGTGGTGGTGAGCAGCGCCGCGGTTGCCTCGGGACACCGCGGATCTTCGCGCGGTGGCGCCGCAGCGGGAACAGGGATGGTGGCCCCTCGTGTTGTCTGCGAAGCGGCTTCCGGCCCCGGTCTTCCGAGAGGACGAGGTCGTTGCTCGAGTGGCGGCTCGAGGCTGAACTCGGCGTGCCACCACGAGCCCACGACGAACCCGGCCGCGCCGGCCGCCACCACCGCTGCCACTCCGATTGCCGCCGCGGTGCGCCTGCCCATCGGCGCCGCGTAGCAGTTCTAAGGCGTCGGTGCGCGAGCCACGGCAGGTGGCGCTCGGGCCCACTCCCGGGCCACCTTCTCGACGCTGACTTGTCCGAAAGACGCGTTAGCCCTGATTTTGTATTAGGGCTTTGGCGCATCCAAAACAAGTGCGCCCAGGGTGCGTTGGCGCCGTCGACTGCGCCGAAAAACCGAAGGCAGCCTTTGCTGCTTACGCCGCTTCGGGCCCTTCCTCCCCAACTCTTCCCGTATGCGGCCGGCTTCTGAAGACAGGACTACCGGCGCAGGGTGACGACGCGGCGGCGAATCAGGTCTTTGAGCGCGGCGCCCATTTCCTGCGGAGAAACCTCGAGCCGCGCCATCACGTCGCGCGGAAAGAGCCGTTCTTCGCAGAGCGCCTTGGCGATGGGCTGCCAGGCGGGAGGACCAACCGAGGCGTAGAGCCGGTAGAGCTCGGGGTTGACGTCAAGCTTCTGGGCCTCGCGCAGCAGCGCGTCGTTCTCGCGCTGCTGCTCGTCGTTCATCGTCGCGACGGTCTGGGTGAGCAGCTGCTCGGTGGTCGCCTGGCCGAAAGCGCTCTCGACGGAGGGGGTGCCAAAAGCGAAGGAGCCTTCGAGGCTGCGCGAGCAGAGGAACGCCATCAGCGCGCGCTCGCCTTCGATGGCCTCGGCGTCGGTGCGAGCGCCGACGTGGTGCAGCTGCCCGTCGACGAAGAGCAGCCGCCACGTCGACCAGCCGTCGAACGCATCGAGCTGGGCCGAGACCTTGGCCGCCGCCACCGCGCGCAGCAACCACTGCGGGCCCAGCGAAGAGATGTTGATGGACACGCTGACCTGGCCGTCGAGCAACCGGCGCAACCGGCGGCGCGGCTCGACCAACTCACGCACCTGCGCCTCGAGCGCGTTCAGCTTCAGCGCCTTCGAGTAGTAGGCCTGCGCTCCGGCGTGCATCGCGCGCAGCGACTCGCGGTAGTCGTCCTGGCACGAGAACAACGCCACCAGCGTCTCGTGCGTCTTGAAGTCGCTGCGAATCGCCTTGAGCAGCCCCCAGCCGTCGAGGTTCGGCATGTTGAGGTCGGCGATGACAATCTCGAAGGGCGTCGCTGCCATCAGCGCCAGCGCTGCGACGCCATCGCGCGCGACCTCTACCGGGTAGCCCTTCTTCGAGAAATACGACTGCAGCATCCGCGCGAGAGCCTCGTCGTCGTCCACCACCAACACCGGGGTCTCGGTCGCGACCGCATCCACCGGAGCGACCACTGCCGTCGGCGACTGCAGCGCGACGGCGAAGGGGCCGACCGCAGGAGGAGGACTCGCGGGCGGCATCACCATCGGCTCGTCGGCGAACGGATTTGCCTCGGGCTCGGTGGTCAGCGGCTCGTCGAGCGCGAGCAGCTGCTCTTCCTCCTGGTCGTCGTCCGAAATAATCTGCCCGATGTCGACGAAGCCGTCGGCGCCGCCCATGCCGTCGTTCAGCGTCCACGCGGTGGGCGCCGTGACGGAAGCCATTCGCGCGCGAACCGCCAGGCCCTGCGCGTCGCCGTGCGAAGCCGACTTGAGCTCGCCCTTGAGGAAGTAGACCCGCGCTTCCTGGCCGTCGATGGTGCAGACCAGCTCGGCGCTGCGCACGGTGTTCTTCAGGTGGGCGAACAACGAGATGAACTCGCGGCCCACGCTTCGTCCCCGCAGCAAACCGGTACGGCTCGGCAGCTCGGCCAGCAGGGCCAGCAACCGCGCGGTGTGCACCGACGCGTCGAAGTTGCCTTTGAGAATCTCGACCACGCCCGACCGCGCCTGGGTGACGTAGCCCGCCTCGCGCGCGTCGCCGCTGACCACGACGACGGGCAGCTCGGCGGTGTGCTCGGACGACTGCAGCAGGGTGAGCAGCGAGGTCAGCTCTTTGCCGCCGACCTCGGCGTGCACCCAGACCAGGTGCGGCAGGTCGCCCTTCAAGCGGCTGGCGAGGTTCGGGCCGGCGACCAGCTCGGCGGCGAGGCCGGCGGTGGAGAAGCTGACCGCGGCCTGTCTGGCCAGAGGCGCGGTGTCGAGGATGAGGATTCGCGATGAACGGGCAGTGCTGCTCACGGCCCCAGTATCGTCCACAGCGTGGCAGAGTCGCGAGCCATGTTCGGCATTGGCAAGAAGAGTGCGGACGACGGGCAGGCGCTGACGCAGCCGATTCCAGCCGGGTGGAGAGTCGTCGACCTCGGGCTGCTGGGCTCGGGCGGGATGTCGCGCGTGTACCGGGTGCGTGACGAGAGCCTGGGGCGCGAGGTGGCGTTCAAGGTGCTGCGCCCGGAGCTGGCGAAGCAAGACTCGGCGCTCGACCGGTTCGTCGAAGAGGCCCGCATCACCGCGCAGCTCGACCACCCGAACATTCCTCCCGTCTACGCGCTGGCGTCCGATCGAAAGAAGACGACCTGCTTCACGATGAAGCTGCTCGAGGGTCAGAGCCTTCAGCAGCTGATCGAGAAGAACGAGAACGAGAACATCGACGGGCTCTTCGCGGCGCTCGACGTGTTGGTGCGTGTCTGTGACGCCGTCGCCTTTGCGCATGCGCGCGGGATTCTTCACCTCGACCTGAAGCCGTCGAACGTGATGGTCGGCGAGTACGGGCAGATCTACCTGGTCGATTGGGGCCTCGCGCGGCGCAAGGACAAGCTGCCCGCGATGAAGGAGGACGACGAGACCGCGCACGGGACTCCGGCGTACATGGCGCCCGAGCAGGCGCGCGGCCAGAACCACGCGCTCGACGAACGCACCGACATCTTTGCGCTGGGCGGGATGCTCTACCGGTTGCTCGCCGGGCGGCCGCCGTATGTGGCGGCGACGGGGCAGGGCACCTTCGAGCTGGCGGTGAAGGCGAACATCCTTCCGCCCGAAGAGGTGGCGACCCTGGGCCAGACGATTCCGCGGCGGCTGGTCACGCTCTGCATGCGCGCGCTGTCCGAGAAGCCCGGGCTTCGCTTTCAGACGGTGGGCGAGCTGAAGCGCGAGCTTCAAGACTTCATTCGCGGCACCGCGCGGTTGCCCGAGCAGCACTTCAAAGCAGGCGAGGCGATCATCAACGAAGGTGAGCCGGGAGAAGCGGCGTTTGTGATTCTCGACGGGCACTGCCAGGCGAGCCGGATGGTGGGCGGCAAGAAGCAGATGCTGCGGTTGCTGGGGCACGGCGAGATGTTCGGTGAGACGGCCGCGCTCACGGGCGCACCACGGTCGGCCTCCATCACCGCGCTCGTCGACACCACTGTCGCTGTCGTCGACCGCGTGTTCCTGCAGGAAGAGATGGAAAGGTCGTCGCTCATCTCGCTGGCGATTCGCAGCGTCGCCTCGAGCTTTCTCGACCTCAACGCGCAGACCAGCGGGCTCATCGAAGAGCAGTCGCGGGTTCGGGCGATCGAGCACGCGTTGATCGAGGTCGCGCTGCATGGAAAGCCCGGGCCCGATGGAACGCGCTGGGTGCCCTGGCGCGCGGCGCTCGCGAAGATTGAAGCGGCCACCGGGCTGACTTCCGAGGTCATCGTCGAGAGGTTGGAGCGGCACGAGACGCTCGCCGTCGAGCCAGCCACCGACAAGCTGGTGCTGAAGCCCGCGAAGTAGGCGAAATTCACGCGGCCCATGCCCATTCGCGCCGACAAGAAAGCCACCTACGACCTGCACCTGAAGTCCGCCGAAGCGTTTCGCGCCGAGAAGAACATCGCCAGCTGGGTCGCCGCGCTTCAGCAGGCCGCCGCGAGCTTCGCCGGGAGCAAAGACGCCGAAGAGCTCGAGCTGCGCCACCGCGCGATGTCGGAATCGGGCGGAGTGCTGCGCGCGAACGGGAAGCATGCCGAGGCCTGCGCCCAGTACGAGGCGCTGTCGGCGGCCGCGCTCGCAGAAGTCGGCGCGGGAGCAACGCCGTACCTGTTGAGCCGCTACTTCCTCGGGCTCACCCGACAGGATGCGAACGACGAAGCGGGCGCGGTGCAGCCGCTGGCCGACGCGGTCGAAGGCTACGAGAAGCGCCCGGGCGCAGATCAGGAAGTGGGGTTGATCGGCACCGCGCTGGGCCTCACGTTGATGCGGCTTCACCGGTTCGCCGAAGCGGCCGATGTTCTCGAGCGCGCGCGCGCCCGGCTGGTGAAGTTGCCGAACCAGGTGAACAGCCTCGCGGCGGCGCTTCACAACCTGGCGATGTCTCAGGTGCGCGGCGGAGACCCGAAGGCCGGGCTTAAGACGGCGAAGGAAGCGGTGGCGCTGCGCGAGAAGCTCAACGGCGCCGGACATCCCCTCACGATCGAGACGTCTTTCGTGCTCGCGCTGGCGCAGATTGATGCGGGCGAGCTCGAGCAGGCGGGCAAGGTGATTCGCGCTGGCGCGCTCGCGGTGTTGTCTGGAGCCGGCGAGGCGCACGGTTTCTTCGCCGACGCGTTGCTGCTCGAGGCGCGGCGGTTGGCGCGGCTGAACGAAGGCACCGCGGCCGAGGCGTTGGCACGGCGGGCGCTGTTCGTCGTGCAGCAGGCCGGCATCTCACCCCCCGGGGCGAACCAGCGCAGCCTCGACGCCGCCGCGATTCCTCCACTGTGGCGCACCCGTGCGGCGTCGAAGGACGTCGCGCTGTGGCGCGTGTCGATGCAGCACACGCTGCGCCGCTACCGCCCCGCGATGCTCGACTTCGAAGGCTCGGGAGACCGCCCCAAAGAATGGTTCTTCTTCGTCCCCGCTGTCTGGCCCGTGTCTGACGTGAAGTACGCGACGCAGCTGGTGTTCGGCGACGCGAACGCCGCGCTCAACGCGCGCGAGCCGGCCGATGCGAACTTCCTCGATGCGACCAGCGCGGTGGCGACCTTGTTGACGATGGAAGAGGCGTCGAAGATTCAGGTCGATCAGGTTTTCCGAGCGCGCGTGTGGGAGCCGTCGGTCGCGTACTCGCTGAGGTCTGGCGTCCGTGGCGTGCCTCTGAGTCCCGAGGAGTTCGCCGGGGAGCTGCAGCGCCTCTTCTTGAAATAGTGACCGAATAATCACGGTTTTGCTTGAGACGGGGAAGATGGCGTACCTTCCGCGTCCATGTTCCTGCGCGCGCTGGCGGCCTCCGTCCTTCTACTCTCTGCGTGCTCGGCGCCGCCCGTGCCCGCAGGCCCAGAAGAGACGACGTGGCACAAAGACGTGGCGCCCATCGTTCAGCGGAAGTGCGCGACGTGTCATGTAGGACAAGGCGTTGCGCCGTTTCCGCTGACGACGTTGGCCGAGTGGCAGGCGATGGAGGCCCCGGCGTTGATGGCGATCCGTTCAGGAAGGATGCCGCCGTTTCCGGGCAAGACGGATTGCGCCGAGTACGAGCCGAGCCAGGCGCTGGGTGACGCCCAGAAGAGCGTGATCGAGAAGTGGGTCGAAGAAGGAAAGAAGGAAGGGAAGGCAGCCGACTTCGCGCCGCTGCCCGGGGTCGTCGATCGCCTCACGCGCGTCGACCTGTCACTGCCAATCAAAGAGCCCTTCACGCCGACGCGCACGCCCGACGAGTACCGCTGCTTCCTCATCGACTGGCCGTACCAGACTCCGAAGTACATCACTGGCTACGAGCTGAGGCCCGGCGCGCAGGGCCTGGTGCACCACGCCGACATCTTCTTCCTGAACCCGTGGGTCGTCGACGAGTGGCAAGCGAAGGACGACGCAGACCCGAAGCCGGGTTGGGAGTGTTACGACATTCCCATCGGTCAGACGGGCGGGTGGATCGGCACCTACGTGCCCGGAAATCGCGGCGTCGACTTCCCCGTCAACACCAGCCTCAAGGTTCCCGTCGGCGCGAAAATCTACATTCAGGTTCACTACAACACGAAGCCTGGCAGCACCGTCGCCGACCAGTCGGTGCTCGACCTGCGCCTCGAAGACAAGCCAGGGAAGCTGGCCGGCGTGCAGGCGCTCAGCGATCCGCGCTGGCCTACCCAACGGACGATGAAGATTCCCGCGTTTCAGAAAGACGTCGAGCACCGCTTCGACATCGACGCCACGCAGTTCGCGTCGGTCATCAACCAGGGCTTCGTCGATGGAAAGCCGCTGAAGCTCTACGCGACCACGATGCACATGCACCAGCTCGGGCAGAAGGCGAGCCTCTACGTGCTGCGCAAAGACGGCACGAAGACCTGCGCCGTCGACATCCCGAAGTGGGACTTCCACTGGCAGCTCGCGTACACGCTGAAGACGCCGATCGTCATCAACCCGGGCGACCAGCTGTCCGTGTCCTGCACCTTCGACAACACGGCCGAGAATCAGCCGGTCATCGATGGGGTGAAGCGGCTCCCCAAAGACCGAAACTGGGGAGCCCGCACCGAAGACGAGATGTGCGTCGCCGGCATCTACGTCACGCAGTAGTTAAATGTGAAGAGGAGGCCCAGGTGGAAGCGGTTGGGCCCGCGCCGCGCTCGGGTGGCCACGCGGCAATGGCAACCCAAAGTGTGGGTGACTAGCCTCGTGGGCGAATGGTGCACTGGGTGCTGTTGGTGTTGGCCGCCGCTCCATCTGCGGGGCGCGACGTGAAAGACCTGTCTCTTGAAGACCTTCTCGACCAGCCAGTCGAAGTCACCACCCGCACGGCTCGAAAAGCCCGCCAGGCACCTGGCGTCGTCCTCGTGCTCACCCGCGAAGAGATTCTCGCCACCGGTGCGCGCGACCTGCTCGAGGTGCTGCAGCTCGTCCCCGGCTTCAGCTTTCACGCCGACGTCGAAGGCGTCGTCGGCGTCGGCTTCCGCGGACTCTGGGGCCACGAAGGCAAGGTGCTGCTGCTGGTCGACGGCATCGAGCAGAACGAGCTGCTGTATTCGACGACGCAGTTCGGACACCACGTGCTGCCGCACCAGATCGATCGCATCGAAGTCATCCGCGGCCCCGGCAGCGCCATCTACGGCGGCACCGCCGAGCTCGCCGTCATCAACGTCATCACCCGCTCGGGCGCCGACCTGATGGGCGTCGAAGCTTCGGGCCGTTACGCGTACGGCGATCGCGCCTTTTCCGACTGGAGCACTGGCTTCGCCGGCGGCTGGGCCTGGCCCGAGCACAAGCTCGACGTCAGCCTCCACGCGTCCGTCGGCGAAGGTCGCCGTACCACGCGCACGTACGTCGACTTCGACGGCAACAGCGCCGACCTCATCAACGGCAGCCGCCTCGACCCTCTGGCCGTTTCTCTTGGCGTTAAGTGGCAGGGCCTCAAGGCGCGCTTCCTCTACGACGACTACAAAGTCGGGGCGCGCATCGGCTACGGCGCCATCACCGCGAACGCTGATGAGCAGCTGCGCTTTCGCACGCTCGCCGCCGACGTTCAGTACGACCTGCCGCTGGGCGACAACCTCGTCCTCCGCCCGCACGTCAGCGCGCGCAACACCACCCCCTGGCAGTCACTCGACGAGACGAGCCCTCTTTTCTATTCGAAGTCCGCCACGCGCCTGCTCGCGGGAGTGGGGCTGCAGTTGGACCCGGCTCCTGAGCTTTCGTTGTTGTTCGGGTTCGAGACCTTCAACGACACCGCGTGGGTGCTGTCGGCGCTGACCGTCGGCAGCCAGACGTCTTTCGCGGGCAAACCGTCGGTCGGGTACACGAACACCGCCTTCTACGCGCAGGTTCAGTACGACCTGAAGTACCTGAGCATCACCGCGGGCGGCCGCTACGAGCAGCACAGCCTCATCGGCGGAAACTTCGCGCCGCGCATCGCGCTGACGAGCCAGGTCGATCGCTTCAACTTCAAGCTGCTCTACAGCGGCGCGTTTCGTTCTCCCTCGATCGAGAACTTCAACTTGAACCCGGCGCTGAAGGCCGAGCAGGTGCAGGTCGCTGAAGCAGAAGCGGGAGTCACGCTGGCCGAGGTTCTCTACGCGAGCGTGAACGGCTTCTTCACCAACATCGACGCGCCGATCGCCTACCTCTACGACGAAGCCCAGATGACCGAGCAGTACGGCAACGCGACTCCGGTGGCGACTGCGGGCGCAGAGGTGCGGCTGGCCCTGCGTGGAAAGTACGGCTTCGCGTCAGCGTCGTACGCGCTCGCGGTGCCGACGCAGACCTCGGTGTACGCGGTGCCCGGCGTCGACGGCCGCACCCTCGGCTTCTCGATTCACAAGGTGACGGCGAGCGGGAAGTGGCGCGTTTGGCGCGGCCTGTCGCTGGGCGGTTCGCTGGTCGTCTCGTCGGATCGCTACACGTTCGTCTCGCCGGGAGTCGTCGGTTTGCTTGGGCCGACCGCGTTGCTCGGTGCGTGGGTCGGCTATGACGATCTCGGGCTGAAGGGACTCAGCTTGCAGGTCGGTGGCTCGAACCTGCTCGAGGCCAACGTCCCGTTCGTTCAGCCCTACGACAGCGGAGCGGCCCCGATTCCCGGCCGCGGTCGGGAAGTCTTCGTGAGGTTGGCGTACGCGCTCTCTGCCCGCTAGCCGCCCGCTCGCCGTGGCGCTGATGCTGCTGGTCGCTGCGCGCGCGCAGGCGGCCGAAGTGCCCACGGAGCTCGGGTTGTTGGTGATGCTGAAGGTGCTCACCTACGACGCGGGCTTCGAGGCGCGCGCGCCAGCGGGTGAGTTCCTGGTGCTGGTGCCCTTCGAGCCGCACCACGCGGATCAAGCCAGGGCGCTGGTGCGCGAGGCGTCGACCTTGCCGACGAAGGCGATGGCCGGGCGCGCGTTGAAGTTCGAAACGGTGCCGGCGGCAGAGCTGGAAGAACAGCTGGTCGCTCGGAACGCGACCGCGGTGCTGGTGCTGTCGGCGACCGACCGGCAGTCGGCAAAAACGTTCGCCACCCTCGCCGCCCGGCACAAGCGGTACGCAATGACGCTGAACGAAGTGCTCGTCGGGCAGGGAGTTCTGCTCGGCGTCGCGCTCACCGGTGGCAAGGCCCAGGTGATTCTGAACATCGGCGCCGCGAAGCAAACCGGCGCCGAGTTCAGCCCTGCAGTGATGCGAATCGCCCGGCTGCTGCAGTAGGCGTCAGTTGGAAGAGAAGCAGTACCGTGCCG
Source organism: Myxococcales bacterium (assembly GCA_038206395.1). Classification (GTDB taxonomy): domain Bacteria; phylum Myxococcota; class Myxococcia; order Myxococcales; family Myxococcaceae; genus JAGSPQ01. The sequence continues at coordinate 12,141 of JBBRAX010000091.1, forward strand.
TCCTCGCCGCGACAGCGTGCGCAGCTGCTCGAGCACCTGCGGCGCTGACATCGCCCGGAAGTCCATGCCCGAGCGATTGAGTCCACAGACAGAAGCTGCAGTGGTTCTTCATGCCCAGTTGAACCGCGTCGAGTGGTGAGCTGCGACTCAACCCATCGCGCGCGCGAAGTGCTCGGCGAGGCGGCCCAGCAGCTGCGAGTTCTGCGCTTCGGCGGCGCGCAGCTTCCCGGCCTCGGCGCGCAAGGCGACCAAGTCCTTTCCCGCGGCGGTCAGCGACTCGGCGCCCACGTCGAGCCAGTGCAGCCACGCGTCACCAGTGAGCTCGAGGTGAAACTGAAACGCGTAGGAGCTGCCGAGGCGAAACGCCTGCTGCGAATAACGGTCGGTGGACGCGAGCAGCGTCGCCTGGGGCACGGGGCCGAACGTGTCTTCGTGCCAGTGCGCGACGGTCGAGCGCTGCGGCGCCCCGCGAACGACGGCATCTTCGAGGCCTGGCTTCGTCCACCGCGCCGGCGCGATGCCCACTTCGAAGCCATTCTTTCCCTTCGTCACCTGCGCCCCCGCCGAAGCGGCGAGCAGCTGCGCGCCCAGGCAGATGCCCAGGCACGGGCGCTCGAGGGCGAGGCGCTCACTCAAGAAGGCGAGCTCGGTTTGCAGGAAGGGGTGCTGCGAGACCTCGGCGACGCTCATGCTGCCGCCGAGGATGACGACGAGCTCGGCGTCGAGGTCGACGCGCTCGACAGCGCGGAACCGTCGCACCAGGGTGAAGCCGACCTTCGTCAGCTCGGGGCCTAACAGCCCGGCGTCTTCGTGCTGCTCGTGTTGAATGACGACTGCGCGCATGCGGCGGACCTTAGAGCACCGAGCAGGGTTGCGACCCGTCGCTTCACAGGCCGTCGAGCAGACCCATGCGGTCTTTGAGGCGCAGCAGCCTGCGGCAGGCGGCGTCGATCTTCTCGCGCGCCTTTGGGTCCTCGGCGCCGAAGCGGGCGAGAATTCCGACGTAGTCGAGGCCCTTGTCCCAGTCGGGCGGCGCGGTGGTCAGCAGCAAATCGTTGCCCGCCATCAGCGACGCCTTCAGCACGTCTTCGCTGGTGCCTTCGAGGGTGTCGGCGAGCAGCTGAATCGACAGGTCGTCGGTGACGGCGATCCAGTCGCCGGTGTGGGCGAGGGCGACGAGCTCGGGCGAGAGAATTGCGGGCCGCGGGTTGAAGGCGGGGTACGCGACGTTGGCGAGCATCACGCCGGCGAGCACGTCGCGGGTGCGGGTGAAGACGTCGACTTCCTTCAGCACGCGCGCCTTGTCCCAGGGCGCTGAGACGAGCGCGTGGTCGGAGTCGCCGTCGATGTCTCCGTAGCCGGGGAAGTGTTTGCCGATCGGCACCACGCCGACCTCGAGCAGGCCGCGGGAGTACGCGGTCGCCTTCGCGACGACGACGGCGGGGTCGCCAGAGAAAGAGCGGCGGTTGTTCGCCATGTGCCCGGTCGCCGCGATGTCGAGCACCGGCGCGAGGTTCATGTTGAGGCCGATGGTGGCCATCGCCGACCCGACCTTGCGGCCCCACTTCTTGACGTCGGCGTCTTCGAGCTGGGCCAGCTCTCGCGCGCCGGGCATCTCGCGAAGCGACTTGAGGCTCTTGAGGCGGTTGGACGGGCCGCCTTCCATGTCGACCGCGAAGAAGGGGGGAACCTTCGAGCGCGCGGTGAGGGACGAAATCTTCTCGGTCGCCTTCGCCACGTTCTTCAGTGACGCGCCGACGAAGACGACGCCGCCGACCTCGACGGCGCCGCGGCCGATTTGCGGGTAGGCGATGATCAGCTGTGCGGCGCGGGCCCTCGCGTCCAACGACGCGAAGACGCGATCGACGCGCGCTTCGTTGACCTTCTGCTTCAGCGGGTTCTTCACCAACGGCCGCGGAGGAATCGGCTCGACGCCGCCGTCGGCGAAGACGCCCGCATCGGCCGCAGCGAGCGTCAGACTGAGGAGGACGGCGTGGATCACCGCGGCAGCCTAGCTGTCTGGCCGCGGGGCCCGCGAATGCACACCACCTTCCGCACCATTTCATTTCGGTTAGCGGATCGAAACGGGGATGCTCGTGTGTAAAACCACAGTCGTCTGGGTACCCCTGGAAACGGCGTCTTCATCGCCCACCCCCAGCGGACCCTTCAAGACACCACTCCTCTCGGGGGCAGCATGTTTTCAGGCAGTCGCAGCGCGGTCTTGTTCGCAGCGGTCATCACCATCGGATGCACGGGAGGCGGCTCCTCGGGCGGTGGGGGTGGAGGCGCGGGCGGCGCAGGCGGTGGCATGTCTGGCCCGCCGACTGCCGAAGTCAACACGACGGCCCTGGCGTTCGGAAGCGTGGGCTGCGCCGAGTCGGCGACCAAAGAGGTCACCGTGAAGAACACCGGCACGGGCGCGCTGACCTTCAGCCACAACCTGGTCGGCTCGGGAAACTTCGTCGTCACCAGCCCCGCGAAGACCACCGTGTCCCCCGGCTCGACCGGCAAGGTCGTCGTCGTTGCGTCCGTGCCCGGCAGCGCGTCCGCCGGCGTCGACCAGACCGCGACGTTGACCATCACCACCAACGACACCGCGCACCCGAAGTTCGACATCGCGCTGAGCCTGAAGAGCTCGGGCGTGACGCTGACGTTGTCTCCCGCGGTCGGCTCCTTCGGCGTGCTGCCGCTGGGCGTCAACGCGCCCGCTGTGCCGCTGACGCTCACCAACACGGGCAACGTCGCGGCCAACGTCACCTTCGCGCAGCCGGGTGACCCGCAGTTCATCCTCAACTGGCAGATCAAGCCTTCGCCGGTGCTCGTCGAGCCGGGTGCCACGGTGGGAATGCTGACCGCCGGCTTCCGCCCCACGAAGATTTCGCCCAGCAGCACCTTCGCCGGCATCACGGTGATCGAGCCCAAGTGCGCCAACAGCGTCGCGTCGATTCCGATGACCGGGCAGGGCACCAACGGCGTCATCGGCTTCTCGACCACCGACGTGTTCTTCGGCACCGGCGGCAAGGTGAACTGCGGCACCACCGCGCCGGTGCAGACCTTCACCATCAGCAACACGGGCAACCTGGCCTTCGCGTGGAACGGAACCCTCTCGAAGGGAGTGGCCTCGCCCTTCACCTTCTCGCCGACCAGCGGCACGGTGCCGGCGAACACGGGCGTCATCACCATCACCGTCACGGCGAAGCCGATTCCCGCAGCCGCGTCGACCGCGCCCGAAGCTTTCGGCGACACGCTGTCGATCGTGACGGACGTGGCGAATGACCTGAGCCACCCCATCACCCTTCACCAGTCTGCGAACGGAGCGGTGCTTGTCTTCGCGCCTTCCGCCGTCGGCTTCGGCACCGTGCCCATCAACACCAGCGCCGGCGCGCCCTTCAGCGTCGTGAACGAGGGCAGCGCGGCCGCGACGGTCACGCTGACGTCGGACAACCCGAAGTTCTCGCTGACGCCTTCGGGGGCCGCGCAGGTGCAGCCGAACAGCTTCCTTCCCGTCACCGCGGCCTTTGCGCCGGGCAGCTCGGTGCTTCCTGAGTCGAGCAACGTGACGCTGGCAATCGCGGCAACCGACGTGCTCTGTGCGCCGCTTCCGACGGGCGCTGTCTTCACGGGCACGGGAACCACTGGCACCGTCGGCTACTCGCCGGTGGCGCTCGACTTCGGCAACGTCAACTGCGGCACCTCGGCGGCGCCGAAGACGGTGACCTTCACCAACACCGGCACCCAGAGCTACTCGGTCACCCCGTCTCTGGGCCGAGGCCTCAACTCGCCTTTCGTGCTCTCGATGAGCAACGACGCAGGCCTCGTCCCGCAGGACGGCGGAACCCTGGTCATCACTGCCGCGCCGAAGCCGATTCCGGCGACCTCGGTGGTGACGCCGAACCAGTGGGGCGACACGTTGACCGTGACGACCGACGTGGTGGGTGACCTGCCGCACGACATCCCGATGCGGCAGACGGCGCGCGGCGCAGTCTTCGCGCTGTCGGCCACTGCGTTGAGCTTTGGCTCGGTTCCCGTTGGCGCCAGCAACAACGTTCAGTTCACGCTGACCAACAACGGAAACGCCCCGGGTGCCCTCAACTTCACTGCGGGGCAGCCGTTGATCTTCACGACGCCGATGAACGCGGCGGTGAACGGGGCGTCGTCGGTCGGCATCACCGGCACCTTCACTCCGCAGTCTGCCACCGCCTACATGGACACGGCGGTGGTGAGCGTCGCGATGGGCACGGTCGTCTGCGCGCCGCTGCCGCTGACGATGACGATGATGCCGCTGAAGGGCACCGGCACTTCGGGCAACCTCGTCGTCGTCTCGACGGCCAGCCTGACGTTCGGCACCGGTGGCTTCCAGAGCTGCGGCACCACGGCGGCGGCCAAGACGTTCACCGTCACCAACAACTCCGCCGGCACGCTGAACCTTTCCTTCCCGCTCGCGAAGGGCACCGCGTCGCCGTACACCATCACCGGGCCGTCGACGGTGGCGGCGGCAGCGACGGTGACCATCACGGTCACTCCGAAGGCAGTGCCGGGCACGTCGTCGACGTTGGCCGACGGGTTGGCCGATTCGTTGTCGGTCACTGCAGTCGGCGGCGTCACCAACGAGACGCAGACGGTCGCGCTGCACCAGACGGCGCAGGGCGCGATCTTCACCTTCAACCCGACGGGGCTGACGCTGAAGGCGCCGCTGACGGGCAGCAAGACGGAATCGTTCACGGTCAACAACACCGGCAACCTGGCCGCCGCGTACATTCTGACGGTGGGTGGCACGAACGCGGCCAGCTTCACGGTCGTGCCGAACTCGGCGACGGTGAATGGCAACAGCAGCGTGGCCTCGACCGCGACGTTGTCGGCCCCGCTGCTGGGCGGTACGGGCGCGCGCAGCGGCACGGTCACCCTGGCCTCCCCTGCAGTGACGTGCGGGCCGATTCCGGCGCCGTTGGGGTTGAACGGCACCATCCAGTGACGCACTGGCTCACCCGCATCTGCAGCAACGTGAAGCTTCAGCGGCGAGGCCGGGCAAGTACCCGACGGGGCCGGCACCACGATGATTGGTTACAGCGTCGCGCGCCACGTGAAGGCAACGGCTGTCACGCCGCCGCCGGCTCGGACGCCGACCACCCGGCCCACGACTACGCCTACACACAGGTCAAGTAGCCGCCGCACACCAACGACAGCCTGTACTTGATGACCCGGCCCAAGGCGGGCGCTCGATCGATGGGAGGGGTCTGCTGCCCAACCCTGACCCGGCCGTGGACGAAGGGGTGACACGGGTCAGTCTTCACCGCGTCAGGCGCGGGGCGTCAATAATCACCCGCCGTTTTGGCCCAGCTCCCTCTGACCGCTGGTCGGATCAGGCTTTGCAGCTCTCGCCTGTACCGCCTCAGCCCTTCTATCCGGAGCCCTGTGTTTCAACTCGTCTACCTCAGCACCGCCACCGTCCCCTTCTCGCCAGAAGACCTGGCCGCGTTGCTCACGAAGAGCCGCAGGAACAACCGCCCCCTGTGGATCACCGGCATGCTGCTTCACCAGGCAGGCAGCTTTCTGCAGGTGCTCGAAGGTGAGGAAGCCCCGGTGCGTGCGCTGGCTGCGAAGATCTCGCGGGATGCACGACACAACAAGTTCGTGATCCTCCATGAAGAGACGACCACGCAGCGCCTGTTTCCAGATTGGTCGATGGGCTTTGAAGATCTCGACGGCGCCGAAGGACTCGATGGCTTCAGCCACTTCATGAAGAGCACGCTGTCGATGGCGAACCTGGGGCCCAACCCCTCGCGAACCAAGCTGCTGTTGATGGCGTTCAAGACGATGCGGTTGAAGGAACACGCCAACCTGAGTCCTTGATGACCGGCTTCACGGCCCCAGCGCGTTGAGAAAGTCCTCGGCGCTGAGCGCCTCGGCATCAGGCAAGGCGCCTTCCCACGGGAACTGGCCGAAGTAGTCGGCGACCCGCACCGCCTCGTTGGCGATGCCAGTCAGCAGGTCGGCCCTCGGCTTGACCTCTGTTGTAGCGGAGCACCACGCCGGCGCGGTCGAGGCAGATGACGCCGAAAGGCAGGGCATCGAGCTCGACGTCGGACATCGACGGAACTCGCACCGCATCCAGCGGCACCGGGGTGGAACGGACTGCAAAAGCCAGCGGGCTATCGACCATGTTTGGGTTGCTCCGTGCGTTCGTCACTGAGGTGTCGGTGGCGCGAACCGTGCTTAGGCGTTGAAGGCCACGCGCCAGCGCCGCCCAACACCAGGTCGACCCGGAGCGTCCGGCAAGAGGCCGAGACCTTGTCGGCGACCGCTCGCAGCGCGCGCGCGTCGCGGCACCCAGCAGAGGCCGTCAGGACCACCAGCGACAGCTTGCCGTCGGCGACGAGCCGGACGGTTTCGGAAATTGGAGTGAAGCGCCCGAGCCAGATGGGGGTCCAACCCAGCTCGCGCAGACAAAGCTCGGCCATCGCCAGGCCCAGCGTGTGTTCGTCGTTGGGAGCGATCGCGAGCAGCGCCCCGGGCCCATCGAGGCGCGTCGGCAGGGCGTCTCCAACTCGGGCCAGGGCGCGCAGCAAGCGCTCAGAGGCCACGTGCTCTTCGGCGATGGTCAGCCGGCCGCTCGCCCACTGAATCCCCAGCTCGCCGAGCACCCCCGAGAGCTCATCGGCAACGCCGTGCCAAGCGCCCAGCCTCGCCCGGGCCTCTAAATTAGAGTGTGGGGCGGACTTCCGCTGCCGCTCGGCGTTGACGGGCTCAAAGTGCGGTGCGACAAACCGCGCCCATGAAGGCTCGAATCCTCGCAGGAGTGTTGATCCTCTCAGGCTGTGGTGCGTCGGAGCTTCCGCGGCTCGATGCAGGAGCGCCCGACGCTGGCGTCGACGCAGGCGCCCGGGCCGATGCGGGCGTGCCGGATGCGGGCACGCTCCCGGACGCGGGCACGGTGCCAGACGGGGGCGCTGCGGTGGATGCTGGCCAGGCCCCACGCCGCTGGCCACCCGCGACGACGTCGTTCACCCACGACGTCGACGTCGACCTCGCGGCGGTGCTCGAGACGCAGGCGCTCAAGGGCGCGTGCCAGGCGGTGGACGCCGGAGCCACTGACGACGCGACGGTGCTGCGCTGCGGAAAGTGGATGTTCTTCTACGAGACGTTCGGCACGGTGGGCGTGCCAGCTGGCCTGCTCGAGTTCGCGCAGAAGCACTACGCGACCACCTTCTACGGCGCGGGCTTCTCGCAGCTGGGTTTCATCGCGGATCCAGCGGACACGAAGGGGATGCCGATTGGCCTGGCGCCGACGACCGGCAAGCTGGGCAGCATCACCACCCGGGCCTTCACCTGCGCTGCGTGCCACTTCGGGCAGCTGGCCGATGGGCGCTTCGCGGTGGGCTACGGCAACGGCAAGCTCGACTACGGCACCTTCCTCGCGTCGCTCGGAGCGCCGCTGAGCCTGAGCTTCAACGAGAACGATCCGAAGGTGGCGCCCGAGCTGCGGATGCGGCTCGCCAGCGCTGTGGCGGCGGCGAAGCTGAAGTCGGGCTACACCGCCGAGGCCGGCCTGCTCGGCCTGTCGTTGCTGGGCGCGGGCAGCACGGGCAGCACCACCGTCGAAGAGCAAGAACGCTTCCTCGCGCTCAAGCCCGGCACGATGGACTTCCTCACCAAGCCGCTGATCGACGACGGCATCTGGACGGTGAGCCGGATCCTCTCGCTGTGGAACCTGCCCGACGAGGCGCAGCGCCAGGCCGCCCACATGCCCCACGAGATGCTGTCGTGGAACGGTGGCGTCAAGCGCACGATGGACTTCCTCGAGGGCTTCGTCGCGATCGGCGTCGGCACGACGTGGACGACGCAGCGGCTTCTTCCCCTCGAGCGCTACCTGCGATCGCTGCGCGCGCCAGCGCCGCTGACGCCGGCCGGAGAAATCGAGACCGGCGCGACCCTGTTCGTCGAGAAGGGCTGCCTCACGTGCCACTCCGGGCCAAGCGGCGAAGGGGTGCGCGTCTTCACTTTCACCGAGATGGGCACCGACGACGCGTACGCCAACATCTACAACCCGGGTGATGCCGGCACGCCGTGCTGTGGCCTGGGCAACGATCCGTCGAACGTCACCCGCGGCGTGAAGGCGTCGCGGCTCGCGGGCTTGTTCGCGGCGCGGCGGCTGCTGCACAACGGCAGCGTCACCGGGCTCGATGAGCTGTTCTGTCTGAGCCCCCGCGATCCGACCACGATCATCGCGCAGACCTCGAAGGGGCACGCGATGACGTGCGAGGGGCTCAGCGTCGACGAGAAGCAGGCGCTGATTCGGTACCTCAATTCGCTGTAGTTCGCTCGTCTACCCACCCGCTTTGCTTCGGCCGGCAGTTTGCACACGCCGGGCTGATGACGCGTGCGCCGCGGTTGATCGGGCTCAGCTTGTTTCTCGGTGCTCGCGGTGTTCAACCCCATAAAATTCGCAGAGTAGATGCAGTGCGCCAGGAAGCTTGGCGCGAGAGGAGGAGCGCAGAGGTAGGGCGAATTCTTCAACGCGTCGGCAAACATCGCATCCACCAACAGCGCGCACAGTGTCGCCACCGCCTGGTGCCAGCCGCAAATGGTGCTGCGTTCGAGCTCAAGGCCCTCGCGCCCGTAGATGCGCTCCATCCGGTACAGCGGCAGGTGGTCATCCCAGCGCTTGATGACGCTGTCCGCCAGCAACCCCGGACCTGCGAGCGCCCGGGGACTGG
>JBBRAX010000092.1:0-20395 GCA_038206395.1 Myxococcales bacterium
CGTCTGCCCGCTTCGCAACAGTTGCCCCGCATCCACGCCGTCCACCGTGTGCCCCAACGCCGCCGGCACGAAGCCCGTCGTGCTCGCTCCCGGCCTCAGCGTCAGCTTCAATTCCAGCGGCACCGGCGCTGCCGGCCCATACGGCCCTGCGTCCGCCGGCTGCGTCCACTCCAGCGCCGTGAAGCGGCTCTGACAAACCCCTGCGTCCGCCACCACGAAACACTCGTCTTCCATTTTTGTGCACGTCACCGTCGCGCACGCGTTGGCGACTCCTCCTCCCTGCCCTCCTCCGCCGGCTCCGGTGCCGCCACCTTGCCCACCCCCTGACGATCCGCCTCCCTGGCCTCCTCCGGCTTGCCCGCCGCTGCCGCCGACTCCGCCTCCCGTGCCGGGCGCGACGCAGAACCCTGCCACGCAGGTGCCTCCCTCCTCGCAGTCCGCCTTCGACTCGCAGGTCCGCGCACCGAACGTGCAGCCACCCACCACCGCGCCTGCCGCCAGAATCCAGAACCAGCGCATTAGAACTCTCCTCCCAGCTGAATCAGCCCGCCGCCCACAACCGGTGAGACCGCAATCACGGGCGCCTCGTCGGCGGTGCCTCGCAGCGTCGCTCCGACCAGCGCGGCGAAGACGCCGATGCCTGCACCCGCGAACCCGACCGTCGTCAGCAGCTTGCCGGTCGCCAATTGCTGCGCCGCTTCGTTCGTTCTGGCCGAGCCTCCTTTTAGATCCGCGCCGAAACCGAAGGCCGCGCCTGCGCCTGCGCACGCCAGCCCCAACACCGTCAGGCCTGCTCCCCCGAAGATCAACCGCCTTCCCAACGCGCGGCGCCCCTCGTCCGGGTCGGCCACCACGATCGGCGGCACCATCGGCCACAGCGGGTCCTGCACTTTCGGCACAACCACCAACGGCGTGACGTCGACCGGCCTCGTCGCCGACAGGCCGCCCACCGCCAGCTTCTTCTGCAGAAGCTCCTTCACCACCTCGCGCCCGACGTCGCCAACCGCGCGCGCTCCCTTCGGCACTTCGACCGTCTGCACCCCGCCCGTCGCCACGCCGTCGTACCGAACCACCCGCCCCACCGCGATCACCCGCATGTCCGTGGTGAGATCCACCACCACGTGAACGGCGTAGAGCGTGCCAGCGAGCGTCGCCAGCTGACTCAGGCACGCGTCCTCACGGTCACAGTCTTTCCGTTTGAGCTCGGCGAGCGCGACCGACATCTTCGCTGCGTCCGGTACCGCAGCGTCCGAGCCCCTCACCAACATCGGAAAGAGCTTCTGCAGCTCGATGCCTTCCTTCTCGGGAAACCGCTTCAGCTCGAGCGGAAATGGAGCGACCGACGGCAACGCAACCGCCGGCAAGGACATCAACCACATCGAGAGAAACATCAGCGACACCACCGAATTGACTTTCATTAATTGCGCTCCTGCTGGTTTACCCGTGCATCAAACTTCTTCAGCCGCTGGTCGACACTCGCACAATCCGCACCGCTCGCAAGCGACGCGATCGCCTGGCTGATCGCCTCGTTCTCGTCGGTGGCCCAGCTGATCAAAGCGTCCCGCTTCGACGCGCGCTGCGTGAGCTCGTCCAGGTCAGCCAGCGCGTGCTTCCTCCAGCGCTCATCGACTTGACAGCCAGCCGTCGGCGGCTTCGTCGAAGGCTTCACCGTCGCCACCGCGGGCCGACGAAGCGACTCGAGCTCTTCCGGCCGCGCTTCCACCACCGCTGGCGCCGCGACCTCGGGCTCAACGACGGCGGCGGGCGTCTTGACCAGCTCCGGTTTGATGGGCAAGTCGGCCGGCTGCGAGACGGTGGCGCGCCAGCCGAGGCCCAGCACGACCCCGACCGCCACCAGCACCAGCACCAGCACCAGCGCAAGCCCCGCCCAACGACGCCGAGACCCAACCGCCACCTGCACCTTCGCGATCGTCAGGTCGGTGGTCGCGTGCCGGCGCTGCGCCGCATTCAGATCGAAGTTCACCTGGGTGCGCTCGACCCGGTTTTCTAGCTGCTTGAGCCTCGTCTCGAGGACGTCGCGCACTGCATCGGCGGTCTGGTAGCGCTGGGCCGGGTTGCGGGCGAGCAGCTTGTGAACCACCTCGGCCACCTCGGCCGGAACTCCGGGAGCGACGCTCTCGAGCCTTGGCGCGTCGGTCGTGGCTTGCAACTTCAACAGCTCGAGCAGGCCGATTTCTCGAGCCCAGGGTGTGCGCCCCGAAATCATCTCGTAGAGCACCACCCCCAGCGAGTACAGGTCTGCTCGCCCGTCGGGCGGCTGCTGGGCGGCCTGCTCTGGCGCCAGGTAGTCGGCCGAGCCAGCGTGGGTGAACTTGCGGCCGACCCGGCTGGCGAGCCCGAAATCTGCGAGGCGCAGCGTCGAGACCTCTTGCGCAGAGACGGTCGTCTTCTCTTCGGTGTCGACGAAGATGTTCTCGGGCTTCAGGTCGCGGTGGACGATGCCCGCCGCGTGCGCTGCCCTCAAACCCCTGGCCAGCTGAATCGCGTAGCGCAGCGCCTCGGTAACCGGCATCGGCACCGCCCGCGCATCGAGCAGCGAGCGCAGCGTCGTCCCCCGGTGAAGCTCCATCACCAGGTAGGGCCGGCCATCGGCGAGCCGGCCATAGGCGCGCGGCTTCACGATGTGCTGGTTGCTGAGGTTGAACAGCAACTCGGCCTCGCAGCGGAACTGCTCGAGCCAGCTTTCCTCGAGTCCAGCGTGCGGCACCTTCAACGCCGCTCGCGCGTTCAGCTCGGGCAGCGAGACCTCGTAGACCGTCGCCATGCCGCCCCGGCCCAGCTCGCGCTCGACGACATACCCATCGATGACAGCCGGAACATCCGGCGCGATGACGACCGACTCAGCTGGTGGCATGCTGCCCCCGAGCGATGGCCAAACACCAAAATCCCCCCCCCCTTCGCGGGGTTACGAAGGCGGTCGTCACAGGCGCGTCCTCATCGCCCGCTTCTTACCACCTCAAACCAGAACGCGAAGTTGCTGGCCTTTGGCAGCCTCTTCTCTCGAGCCCGTCGTCGCGGCCCGCAGAGCTGGCGGTCGTCGCGCAGCGGCTGAGCCTTCGCACCGAAAGAGAATCCTTCGTGCTGGGAACGCTGGCCCAGCGGGCCGACGAGGGCCTCGTGCTCACCCCGGTCGCCCCGCAAGGCGACTGGGACCTGCACGCTTTCCTGTTCGTCGACGGGGTCCAGATTCCTGCGGGTCGCCCCCACCTGCTCGAGCCGGGCAGCGTGCTCGAGTCGAACGGCAGCGCCTTTCGCTTGTCCGGCGCCGCCCGTTCAGCCGCGGCCCGCGCCGAAGGGTTTGCTCGCCACGCCGGCCTTGGTCTGCTCGAGGTCGACGGTTCGCGCGTGCGGCTGCGGGCGCCACATCTGTTCGACACCAGCTCGGCCTGGGCGATGGCGCGACTGGCCGAGACAGACTTCGCGCGCGACGCAGAGGTCGTGGAGCTCATCCCCGGCCGCGACCGCGACGACTTCGAGGGCTGGCCCGACTTCATCCGCCAACACCTCGACGCCCTGGGTCCGATGGCCGCCAAAGTTCGGTTCCTCAGCCCAGCCGAAGGGCCTCAGTGCATTCCATTGCCGGCGATCTCGCTTCAGCTCGGGGACTCCGCGCCCATTCGCGTCGTCGAGCCGGTGGACCTCGTGCCCGGGGCAACAGACCTCATCGAGGCGGTGGGCCTGCCGCTGCCGGCGTTGGCCCGCATCGCCCCGTGGGGCTCTGGCGCACGCATCCTGTTCGGAGCGCTGTGGTCGAGCCCAACCCAATTCTTTCTCAACGCCGCGACGCAGCCCATCGCTTCGCCCGCCAGGCTCTGGTTTGCGCTTTTTCCCGGCGACGTGTTGCACGTCGAGTCGGGAAACCAGCGCTCGACCGTTCGGGTGCAGGCGGCGGCTGCGGACCCTTCGCCGTTGCCCGCCCAGGTGCGGCGGCGGCCAATCGCGCCCATCGCCTTCGACGGTGCCGCGTGCGAGACAATGACGTTTCAGTGGGCTGGCGGGCACCAGACCGTGGGCCCCGACGCGGCGGGGGAGTTCCACGCGGCGGGCTTTCCTTCGGTGGTCGCGGTGGCCCCCGAAAAGTTCGTGGTCAAAAGCCGCGAGGCAATCGACTCTCGGGCCTTCACCTGGTTCGAAGCGCTGCCCCACCCCCAGCACAGGACCGTGTTGGTCTTGCCTCGGCCCAGCCTCTTCCTGAGCGGACAGCTCGACCCCAGCCCCAACGACAACGCGTGGCAGGTTCAGCTCGACATGCTGCTGAGCCTGAAAGACCCTGCCGCCGAGGGGCTGATCGCGCTTCGGAGGCCAGACGCAGCGGCGCTCTGGATTCCGAGGTTGCTCGGCGAGTTTGGGCTGCTCTGGGCGAGCGGGCACCTGCGCGGCGAGCACGAGGCGGGCTTCTTCAGCGGCCTGCGCCTCACCGCCGACAAAACCGGCGCTCTGCTGCTCGACTTGCTGAGGCACCCGCTGATGCAGCGCCTGACCCGGGTCGAGCTGCCTGCTCTCGACAGCGCCGTGCCGCGGCTGCTGCCAGAGCTGAAGCGGCGGGGGATTTTGCTCGGTTCCTGACGATTGAAACTGCACGCCGACACCTCGCTTCCCGCATCCGCACCGCGGGCCCTGAACACGAAGAAGCCTTCACCCGTTTCCAGGTGAAGGCCTCCTTTGTTCTAAGCAGAGAGACTCAGTCGACCTTGTCGACCGCCTTCTCGGCGCCGTCGACGACCTTGTCCTTGGTCTCCTGGACGCGGTGCTTGCCCTTCTTCGCGGCGCACTCGGCCTTGGTGCCTGTGCAGAGCACCTCTTCGACGCGGTGGGCGCCCTTCTTCACGCCCCGCTTGGTGTCGTTGGCGGCGGCGTCGACCTTCTCGCCCGCGGTCTGCTGGGCGAAGACGGGGGCAGCAAAACAGAGGGCGGTGGCGACTGCGGCACTGCGGAGGAAGCTGTTCATTTGAGGCTCCTTTGGGTCAACAAGATGTTGGTGGGGGCGATGCGGTCGACGCGCCTCTCGAGCGAGTCGATTTCTCGGGCGAAGACCTTCATCCACAGCAGGACCTCGGCCTTGTCTTCGTCGAAGTCCCGGCTGTCGTTGCGCAGCACGCCGATCGACAGCGTGGTGGTGGTGTGTACTTGCGCCAGCCACTCGAGGTGCGGCCCGTACTGCGTCGCCTCGCGGGCCGACAGCTGGGCGCATCTGGAGCGCAGGCGGCTGACCCTTTGCTCGAGCAGCGCGACGCGTTCTGAAGCGGCGGCTGCGGCGAGGTCGCGCTCGGAAAGCCGCGACGCAATGGATTCGATGAGCGCGTGGTTCCTCTGCACCATCACTTCCCGCGCTTCTGCTTCTACGACTGCATCGAATGGAGCGTTCGCGGCCGGCGCGAGGCGACATCCTGTGCTGAAGAGGACGATGGAAGTGAGGGTGAAAACGAGACGGCCCATGCGCGGAGCTACGATTGCGACGGGCGTGCCGAAGCCTTTTCCCCGAGGAAATCCATGGATCACCACGCCCGCGGCACAGATGACTGTGGCTTCCCGCCCCGCGCCGCCGAATAGTCTCAAGCCGTGAGTGAAGCCCCCCTCGTTTACCGCAACACCGTCGACGCGCTGGTCGAACGCCTGCTCGTCAAAGGCAACAGGTGGTCGCCCAGGCTCGAGCAGCAGCTGGCCGCCATCGGCGTGCGCCGCCACGACCCCAATGACCTGCCCCAGGAAAGCTGGCGTCGCGTGTTGCCGCTGGTGGCGCGCGAGCTCTTCCCCGGCACCTCGCCGGAAGACGCCCACCGGAAGCTCGGCGTCGCGATGCTCACCTCGTTTGCCGAGACCCTGGTCGGCAAGGCGCTGTTCACCACCCTGCGCGTGATTGGCGTGCGGCGCGGCCTGGAACGGATGACCAAGAACTTCCGCCTGGGCAACAACTTCACCGACGCGACGCTGAAGGGCGACGTGGGCAACGACGTCGAGCTCTGGGTCAGCGACGTCAACACCGTGCCCGAGTACATCCGCGGCCTGATGGAGACCGCCTGTACCGCGGCGGGCGGCAAGGACGTGCAGGTCGAGGTGGTTCGCTACGAAGCCCCTGCCGCGACCTACCGCATCCGCTGGACGTAGCAAAACTGAAGGCCGCCTCTCTTTTGAGAAGCGGCCCTCTTGCTGTCAGAGCTGGTTGACGACGGTGTTCGTGCGAAGGAGAAGTGAGAGCCGCCAGATGAACGAGCGGAGTTGTGGGCTCTCACTAAAAAGGAAGGCGGCCCGGCACCGTACAGGCACCGAGCCGCGGGTCTTCTTGAACTGCCTGCACGACGAACTGCTGAAGTGGTGGGGGGGAACCGCCTTCAACTCGACTCGTCGCGCCGACTTCTCTATCAGCACACCGCATGCCATGCCCGTTTCACACCGGCCACTTCTTATTTCAAAGGGTTGGGTTTACGGCGCAAGCTGAATAACCTTTCAGCCCTGAAACGATTCCATTTCTGAAATGAAATGCGGCTGGGATCAGGGCGGCTCGGGGACCATCGTCTTCAGCTCCAGACGTTTCATCTTGCGCCAGAGCGTGGTCGCCGAAATGCCAAGGTGTTCAGCCACCTGGGCAAGGTCGTCCGGGGATTTTTCCAAAGCCGCGGTAATGGCGCGGCGCTCGGCTTCGTTGACGGCGTCGGCCAGGGTACCGCCCGGAATCGGGAGCTCGGCAGTGGGGGAAGAACGACCCGGCAGGTGGCCTTCGACCCGGGGGCTGCGAAGGCGAAGCGGGAAGTCGCTTGGGGCCAGCTCGTCGGCCTCGCTCAGCGCGGCGGCCTGCTCGACCAGGTTCTCGAGCTCGCGCACATTTCCCGGGTAGTCGTGCGTCATCAGGTGCTCGACGGAGTTCTGCGACAAGCGGTGCTTCCGCACATTCCGCTCGTTCGCGCGCTGCAGGAAGTGTTCGGCCAACAGCGGCACGTCGTCGAGGCGGTCGCGCAGCGGGGGCACGGTGAGCGCGACGACGTTGAGCCGGTAGTAGAGGTCTTGCCGGAAGCGCTTCTCGTTCACCTCTTGCTCGATGTCGCGGTTGGTGGCGGCGACGGTGCGGACGTCGACCTTGATGCTGCCGCTCTCGCCGACGCGGCGCACTTCGCCTTCCTGCAGCACGCGCAGGAGCTTGCTCTGGAAGCTCATCGCCGTCTCGGTGACTTCGTCGATGAACAGCGTCCCGCCGTCGGCTTCCTCGAAGAGGCCGCGCCGCGCTTTCACTGCACCGGTGAAGGCGCCGCGGGCATGGCCGAACAGCTCGCTTTCCAGAAGGCTCTCGGTGATGGCGGCGCAGTTCACCGGCACGAAGGGCTTGGCGTTGCGGCGCGACAGCGTGTGCACCGCGCGGGCGACCAGCTCTTTTCCGGTGCCGGACTCGCCGGTAATCAACACCGTCGCGTCCGACGGAGCCACGCGCGACAGGCGGCTCATCAGGTCGCGCATGGGCTGGCTGCGGCCCACCAGGGACGACAAGCCGTGGCGCTGCTTGAACTCACCCGCGAAGAGGTCGACCTGCTGGATGAGGTGGGCGCGCTCCAACGCCTTCGAGACGCGGTGAACGAGCTCGCCTTCCTTGAACGGCTTGGTGATGTAGTCGTACGCGCCGCGGCGCATCGCTTCGACGGCCGACTCGATGCTGCCGTACGCGGTCATCACGATGACCTGGGCTTGCGGCACGACTTCGAGCGCGCGCTTGAGCAACGTGAGCCCGTCGATGGGCTCCATCTTCAGGTCGGTGAGCAGCAGGTCAACCGGCCGGGCCGCGAGCATCGTCAGTGCTTCCTCGCCGCCGCCTGCCTCTTCGACCTGGTAGCCCTCGGCGCGCAGCAGCATCGCCGTCGTGGCGCGCATGTTTCGCTGGTCGTCGACGACGAGGACGCGGCCCTTCGGTTGTGGAGCCTGCTGAGTGTCCATAAGAGCGCGTTACTTCCTTCGCAGCGTCCGTTTCTCGCCAACGCGCAGAGTAACTTTCTGCGCGTCGAAATACTCGGCCAGCGGGATCAAAAACTTTCGCGAGAGCCCCGTCATCTCTTTGAACTGCTGGGTGGTGAGGTCTCCGTTGGTCTGGAGATGGGCCACCAGCTTCGCCTCGAGCACCGCCAGCGCCCTGGCCGAGAACCAGAGCTCACCCGCGCGGCGCACTTCCTGTTCCGCGCTGAGGACCTTGAGCAGCTCGAGCACGCGCGCCTCGGGCAGCGTGAGGGTCGCGGCGAGCTCCGAGAGAATCGGGGGCTGAAGCGCGGCCTTCTCGAGTGAGGCGAGCAGCCGCTGGCGATCGTCCCCCGCCTTTCCTGCCATCGCGCGGCGCCGGCCCTTCAAGCGCACCAGCTGGGCTTCCGTCTCCAGTCGCCCCGCCTCGATGGCCGCGGTCAGCAGCCGGGCGTACGTCTTGTCCTGCACCACGCCCAGCCGCTGCTTCAGCTCTTCGCGCGGCATGCCGTCCTGCTCGGGGTGCGAGAGGTGGAAGGCGTCGAGCAGCGCGGCGGCACGGGCGGTGAGCGCGGCGAAGACGTCGGCCCCGAGGAAGCGGCGGGCTTCCTTGTCGACCATCACCAGGCGGCCACGCGACGCGCCGACCTCGAGCACGCGGGCCAGCTCTTTCGGCGGTACGCCCGCGCGCGCGTAGAGCTCTTTTTCGGTGAGCCCGGCGTAGCCCGCTTCGGTCAACAGCCAGGCGATGCGCGCGTCGGCATCGGCCGCAGCAAAGGCTTCGAGCTTCTCTGCCGAGCCGCGCTTTCGACGGCCAGGATTCAAGGTGAGCACGCGGCCACCGGCCAGCGTCGCGCCGCGGCCTTCGAGCGCGCGGGAGCCGCGAAGAATGAAGCGCTGGTTCGGCAGTGAAGCCAGCGGGGTGGCGAGCCGCAGCTGCGCGAAGCACTTCTCGCCCGGGCGCAGCGCGTCGACGTCGAGCAGGCGAACGGAGACCTCGACGTGCGCGGTGCCCAGCGACAGCAGCTGACGGCTGCGGCGCGGCAACGGCTGAGGCACGGAAGGCAGCAGCGACAGCTCGACGTCGAGCACCCGCGCCGCCTGCAGCTCGCCCGCGCGCACCACTGCCATTCCGCGCTTCACGTCGTTGGCGTCGACATCGGCGAGATTCAAGGCGACCCGCTGCTGCGCCCCCGCCTTCGGCACCGCCGCCGAGTGAACCTGCAGCGAGCGGACGCGGAAGGGGCCGGGCAGGCCAGGCAGCAGCGACACCGTGTCTTCCACCGCGAGTTGGCCTGACAGCAGCGTGCCTGTCACCACCGTGCCGAAGCCTTTGAGTGAGAACGCGCGGTCGACCGGAAGAAAAGCGGGGCCGTCGAGCAGCTTCACTTGCGCCTTCGACACCGCGTCGCACTGCGCGGCGACTGCGGACTTCAGCGCCTCTAGCCCTTCGCCCGACTTGCTGCTGACGGGCACGAGCAAAGCGTCTTCGAGAAAAGTGCCGACGGTGAGCGCGCGCACGTCGGCCTCGAGCATCGCCAGCCAACCAGCGCCGAGGCCTGGAAGAAGGTCTGCCTTCGTCACCACGAGAATTCCCGCGCGCACGCCAAGCAGCGCGCAGATGTCGACGTGCTCGCGCGTCTGCGGCATCACCCCTTCGTCGGCGGCGATGACGAGCAGCGCGACGTCGACGCCGCCCGCTCCCGCCGCCATCGCCTTCACGAACTTCTCGTGGCCCGGCACGTCGACGACGCCCACCGTGCGCGCGCCCGGCAGCACGAGGTGTGCGAAGCCGAGCTCGGTGGTGATGCCGCGCTTCTTTTCTTCCGGCAGCCGGTCGGTGTCGATGCCGGTCAGTGCTTTGACCAGCGAAGTCTTGCCGTGGTCGACGTGACCTGCGGTACCGACAATCACATCAGGGCCCGGAACCGCTGGTCTGTCGACAGGTCGTAGTCCCAGGGGAAGACGAAGAAGTTGCCTGAGTTTTCCCAGTAGAAATCGGGAGCGAAGCCCTTGGGCCGGCAGACGAGCGCGGTGGTGGCGACGGCTTTGGCTCCCACGTTCTTGGCAAGCTCGCTGGCCAGCTCGAGCGTGTCGCCCGAGGCCGCGATGTCGTCGACGATGACGACACGCCGGCCTTTGAGCGCCTTCGGCATCACGCCCGACAGCTTCGGAGCGGCCGACACACCCAGGTCCCGGCTGCGCCGTGAAATCCGCACGGGGTAGAACTCGACCTTCAGCGCGCTGGCGAGGGCGCCTCCGACGAAGACACCGCCGTGCGCGACGCCGACCACTGCCTCGGGCCGGAACTTCTTCTGCAGCTCGCGGCCCAGCTGTTGAACGATGCGATCGAACTCGGCCCACGACAGCTCGCGCGCGACGCTCTGCTTGCCCGAACGGTCGATGCCCTCGAGCACTGCGGGAGACTCGGGCGACTTGCGGCGGCGGGGGCCGGCCGTCTTCTTTGCAATCGGCTTCTTCTTCTTCGCGATGGTCTTCTTTTTAGCGGCCATTTGGGGACTCTTAAGGGGCGCAGGAGTTGAAGCTGACGGTCGTGAAAGAGGTCTGCACGCGCAGGCCTCCGGCGCGACAGGTGGAAGTGCCGGGGCACACGGTGCCCGCGGTACACGACTGCAGGCACGCGCGGCCGAAGCCGGTCGAAGGAGCTTGCAGCGTGCCGCAGACGCCCGAGACGCAGTCGGAGTCTTGCGAGCAGGTGCTGGCGCCGGGCAGGAAGCCGGTCGCGTGGGGCGGGCGGCAACGCAACGAGAGCAGGCGGCCGGCATCGGCGGGGTCGACGTCGGGGACACAGGCCGCTCCGCCGTCGCCGCAGTCGTCGTCTGACGCGCAGGTGCTGCCGCTGCAGAGCTTCGCGCGCAGCACCACATCGTCCGTCGTGTTCGGCACGCTGTCGTAGCCGACGAAGCCGATGAACGCGGTGTCGAGGCAGTCGAGCGGGCCCGTCGGCGAGCCGGCGTCCGAGCAATCAGCGGCAGACGTGCAGGCCTCGGCGCAGACTCCCTTTCGCCGCGACGCGCGGCCGTCGTCGACGAGGCAGAAGCCCGAGCGGCACTGGGTGTTGGTGGTGCACGCTGCGCCGCCCACGCCGCCGTTCAGCTGGGGCGCGCAGCTGGTCGCGAAGGAAGGCGTGAAGCCAGACACGTAGCGGCTGCGGCAGGTGATGCCGGCGCCGTACTCTGCGCACGACGCATTCGAGGCGCACTGACGCCGGCAGCCCTTCACCGTGCCCGTCGCGACTCCCGCGGGGAAGACGAAGTCGCCGTCGCAGCTGCCGGTGCGGCCCGCGACGCTGCAGTCGCTGTTCGTCTTGCACGCCGAGTAGCAGAAGAACTTCGTGCTCGAGAGCAGCGGGTCGGCCTGGCACGCGCCGCTCTGGCAGACCTTGTCGGCGAGCAACGTGCCGCCATCGGGAAGCGGCGTGTTCTTGCAGGGAGCCAGGCCCGGCGCCGCGCCCACCGCGAACTGGCAGACGGTCGACAGGTCATCCCCGGCCGACGGGTCTTCGTACGGCGTGCACGACTGGTTCGGCTTGCAGGCAGAGTCGGCAAAGCACGGGTCGCCCCACCCGTTGTCGGCGTAGCAGATGCCGTAGAGCCGGCCGTTGAAGTCGCCCTTGAACGGGTGGCACTTCTCGCCGGGCGGACACGCGTTGCTGAGGTTCAGGTCACAGAACGTGCGGCAGACGCTCAAGGTCGGCGAGTCGGGGATGCAGGTGAGGTTCGGCTGGCAGTTGCTGGTCGAGACGCTGGCCGCCGGGCGGGTGCAGGCTTCGCGGTACCCCTTCGCGGCTTGCTGCGGCAGGTAGCAGACGCCAATCGGCCCGCCCTGGTCGAACACCAGGCCGCTGCCGCCCGAGTACGTCAGCTTGTAACAAATCTCTCCGGTCTTGCAGGTGGGCGCGCTCAGTGGGCAGCCGTTGAGACAGGTATTCACCCCGCCCAGCGAGACGCAGATGAGGCCCGAGTCGCACGCGGTTCCCATCGGGCACTGCTGGTTCAGCTTCGCGCCGGTGCAGAGGTGGCCTGCGCCGCAGTTGAGGCCGTTGGGGCAGTGCTTGTCTTCGAGGCAGTGCACACATGCGCCCGACGGAGCGTCACAGTGTCCCGGCCCCGGCGGGCTGCACTGCGTGTCGGTGCTGCACTGCACGCAGGTGTTGTTCGCATCGCAGACGGGTCGCGTGGTCGGGCAGCCGGCGTTGGTGCCGCACTCGGCGCAGGTGAAGACGTCCTTGCGGCACGCGCCGCTGGCGCAGTCAGAGTCCTTCGCGCAGCCGGTGAAGCGGCAGGTGCCATCGACGCAGTCTTCGCCCAGGCCACACTCGACGTCGTCGGTGCAGAGCGCAGCCATGGTGCAGTGGATGCCGCGGCACACGCCATCGACGCAGTCCGCGCTCGTGGCGCACGAAGGCCCGGGGGGCAGGCCCGCATCGGCGACGGGGTCGGGCGTGCCTGCATCGATGCCCGGGGTTCCCGGACAAGCGGTGAGCAGCAACGCGGTGAGAGGGAAGAGGTACCGCATCGAGCGCTTAGACCTTATCAGGGCTCGGCGAACCCGCCCTGCGCCCAGGCGTTGGCGAAGTCGCGGGTGAACTTGAAATTGGTCGCGACGCGGAACTTCGCCACCTGCAGCCCGGCGTCGTCGATGGCCGACAGGTACGCGTAGGGCTCGTACTCGTCGGGCACCTGCTCGAGCACGATGTTGTACCAACGGCCGTCGCACGCGATGTCGAGCTTCTTCTTCAGCGCGGCGTCGCGCTGGGTGGCCGAACGGTCGAGCACTTCCGACGCGGTCTTCACGAAAGTGGCGAACGCGTTGGCGTCGAAGGGCTTGGGGTTCTTCTTGTCGCGGCCCATCACCCAGGGGCTTACCAACGCGGGCTCGGACATGCCGGCCTTGCGAACCTCGACGGCCCAGCCGTCGTCATCGTCGTTCTTGATGACCTTCGCCGTCCACCCGTTCTTGCGCCACAGGGTGGGCTCCATGATGTCTGGCTCGTCGCTCATCGTCGTGGCCTCACCCGCAGAAATGAAGAATCGCCTGCTCGAGCACTTCGGCGCAGCGGTGCAGCTCGTCGACCGGCACGAACTCGCCCGTCTGGTGCGCGTGCTTGATGTCGCCCGGGCCGAACACCACCGGCACGCTTCCCAGCTCGACCATCTGCGGCCCTTCGGTGCCGAACGCGACGGTGACTGGCGTCTTCCCACTCGCGCCGACGAGGAACTGCACCAGGTCATGCTCGGGTGGCGTCGCGAAGCCCCTGTCCATCCGCAGCGGCTTGATGCTCAAGCCGAAGCCCGGCTCTTCGGCGCGGCAGGCCTCGCCCAGCTTCTCGGCCTCGCGCAGCACGTGCTCGACGGGCTGGTTGGGAATCGGGCGCCACTCGAAGGTGAACTTGCAGTGGCCGGGGATGATGTTCTTCGCCTTGCCGCCCGAGATGACGCCGACGTTGACCGTGGTGCTCGGCGGCGAGAAGTCGGCGTCGGTCTCGGCCTTGAGGTCTTCGTTGCTGTAGCGCTCGAGGCGGTTGAGGAACCTTGCTGCGCGAAAAATCGCCGACGCTCCGGTGTCCGGATACGCGCTGTGGCCTTCCTTTCCTGAGACCTCGACCTCGGCCAGGCAGTAGCCCTTGTTCGCGCGCACGGGCGTGAGCGAGGTGGGCTCGCCGACGATGGCGCGCTTGCTCTGGCCGAGCTTCGCGCTGACGAGCTGCTTGGCACCAAAGCAGCCGACCTCTTCATCGGCGGTGAAGCACAGCAGCAGGGGCTTCTTCACCTTGCCCTTCGTCGCTTCGGCCGCGAGCACCGCGCACGCGATGAACGCCTTCGTGTCGCAAGAGCCGCGGCCGTAGAGGCGATCGTCTCTGCGGGTGAGCGTGAGCGCTTCCTTCCACGCCGGGTCGAAGGGCACGCAGTCGGTGTGGCCGACGAGCGCGAGCTCAGGCACGCCTTCCCCGAAGCTCGCGAGCAGGTTTGCTTTCGCGACGCCGGCTTCGTCTTTGTACGCGTGGCGTTCGGTGCGGAAGCCAAGCGCCTTGAGCCGGGGCTCCAGCACATCGAGCATCGGAGCGTTCGGCCGCGTCGACGTCGAGTCGATCGCCACCAGCTGGGTCAGCAAAGTCTCGAGGGGAGTCATGTCTTAACCACCAGCGCGGCGAAGTCTCGCCCGATTCGTTCGGTCAATGGGTGTCGTCCGCCTTCGACGATCAACTTTCCGGCGACGGCGACTTCGCTGACGGCCGACGCGGAGGCGCCGAAGACGACCGCGGGAAGCAGCGCCGCGACAGGAGCGCCGACGAGCGACGGGTGGTTCAGGTCGAGGGTGACGAAGTCAGCGGGCGCGCCGGGGGTGAGCGTGCCGACGTCGAGGCCAAGGCTGCGCGCACCTGCGGCGTTGGTGCAGTGGAGCAGGCGGCGCGCGAGGCCATCGATTGAACCTGTTCCTGGGTCGAGCACTGCGCGCCGACCGCGAACGAGACGCAGGTGGCCTTCGAGCTGCCGCGCGTCGTCGAGCAGGTGAATGTCGGCCTGGCTGTCAGAGCCGAGGCTGACTTCGACGCCCGCGTGCAGCAGCGCGTCCGCGGGGATGACGCCGTCGCCTAGATTTCTTTCGGTCGACGGGCAGGCGCAGACATTCGCTCGCGCCGCGCCGAGCCTTGAAATCTCTTCGGCCGAGAGGTGAATGGCGTGCACCGCGGTCAGCTTCGGGTGGAGCAAACCCAGGTCCGCGAGCAGCTCGACCGGACGGCGGCCGTGCTCGGCGAGGCAGGCTTTGATTTCAGCCGGCTGTTCCGCGACGTGAAGGTGCACCACCTCGTCTTTCAGCTTCGCGACCGCTTCGAGCCACGACTTCGGCACGGCGCGAACCGAGTGCGGCGCGAAGCCGACCGTCACGCCCTCTGTCTGGACAGCGGCGCGAAGGTCCATCGTCCGCTGCAGATAGGTCGAAGCATCCGGGTCGAGAAACCGGCGCTGCAGTGGGTTCGCCGCGACCTCGAAACCCGCCCGCGCGTAACCGACGCGAAGCAGCGCGATGCGCAGACCGACGTCACGCGCCGCCCGCACCACCTGCCTCGCCATCTCGTGCACGTCGGCGTACAGCGTGCCGTCGGGCCGGTGGTGCACGTAGTGAAACTCGCCGACCGTGGTGATGCCCGACAGCGCCATCTCGACGAACGCCTGCCGCGACGCCACGTAGATGTCTTCCGGAGTCAGCGCGTTCGCGCAGCGGTACATCAGCTCGCGCCACGTCCAGAAGTCGTCGGCTGCCCTGCCCGGCGCGACGTACTCGGTGCGCCCGCGCAACAGCCGCTGAAACGCGTGGCTGTGGGCGTTGACGAAGCCCGGCAGCATCAGCTTGCCGGGCAGCTTGACGATCTTCGCTCCTGCGGGAGCTGCTTCGAGAAGCCGCCCGTCGTCGCCGACGAAGAGCGCCGCGTTCGCGAGGAGCTCGGGCCCGGCGAGCAGGAAATCGGGCTGGTAGACGACGGCCAAGGCCGTCAGCCCTGGGCGCCCAGGACGCCGAACATCACCAGCAGCGCGACGATGAGCACGACCATCGCTTCACCGACGATGAAGCCCGACGCGAGCGGCGTGTTGTAGGCCTCCTCGTGCTTCGGAGCGACCTTGCTCCAGACGAGCTGGATGTACGCGCCGACCAACATCGGCACGACGTACATCGCGGGGATGAGCATGCCCAGCGCCATGCCCGTGGGCGACGGCAGGTGGTTCTTGAAGCGGGTGGTCTCGCCGAGGGTGATGAGCACCGCGAGGACGGCGGCGATGGCCAGCGCGTAGCCCGACTTCGCGGGCAGCTTGTCGATGCCGCCCATCAAGAGCTCGGCGAACCCGGCCCACTTCACGCTGATGGGGCTCGCGAGGCCGGTGCCCGAGTGCTCGGCGTTCGCGATGCCATAACGGTCGGGACCCATGCCGTACATGCTGCGCAGCAGCGGGTAGACGATGGCGATCGCGCCGGCGCCGACGGGCGTGGCGATGAGCTGCATGTAGGTCAGCGACCGGTTGTTGCTGCCGATGATTTTGCCGGCCTTGTAGTCCTGCATCAGGTGCTCGCCGGCGCCGGCGACAGTGCCCGACATGCCCGACGCCACCATGTTCACCCCGATGCTGCCGGGGGAGATGATCGCGAACATCGCCTGCACCATGTTCGCCATCGCGGAGATGGGCGCCCAGTTCGTCTCGCCGAGGACGCGGATGCCGACCAGCATCAGCACCACCGAAATCAGAATCGCCAGCGCGCTTTCCCACGGAGCGACGCCCAGCGAGATGTACTGCACGACGATGAGCAGCACGCTCAAGAAGGCGACGCCGATGCCGACCCACTTCAGCGGGAAGTCGGTGCCCGACGCCATCGAGCCTTTGCGCATCTCAGCGAAAGTCTTGGCGACCGCCTTCCACTTGAGCGCGAGGCCGGTGAGGCCGCCGACCACCAGCAGGCCGGTCGCCGGCCACATCACCCAGAGCAGCACGGGCTTGTACTTCGCCTCGAGCACCCAGCCGTTGTCGACGAGGATGCTCGGCATGATGACGTAGGCGATGGTCGCGCCGAGGGCCATCGACAGCGTGATGCGAAGGCCGACGAGCATGCCGGAGCCGATGGAAAGGAGGCTCCAGTTCATGCCGACGTTCAGCATCGTGAACATCTTCGACCCGGTGGAGTTCTCGGGCAGCGTCAGCAGGTTCACGAGCTTCAACGAGGCGGGCAGCGCGTCGGGGTTCGCGAGCGTCTCTTTCGAAAGGCCGTGTTGCAGACGTTCGGAAAGCTGCGGCATCGCCTGGTTGAGCCACGCGACGAGGGCCGACGCCGCGGCGCCGACGGTCAGGTACTTCACCTGCGCCCTCGACTCGGCGCTGCCGGAGTCGAGAATCACCAGCGACTCGCCGGCCGCGGTGCCGTCGGCGAAGGTCAGCTTCTCTTCGTCGATGAAGTGCTTGCGAAGGGGCACGGCGAGCAGCACGCCGAGGCAGCCCGAGATGGAGATCCACACGAAGATCTGCAGCGCGCTGAGGTGAATCGAGAAGCCGAGCTCGGGCTTCGCGTTCAGCAGGTCGAAGGCGCCGAGCACGACGCACATGAAGGACGACTGCGCGGCCGCGGTGCCGGCGGTCTGCACGATGTTGTACTCGTACTTGCCGGTGCGGCGCCGGGTGATGAGCGCGATGACGTTCAGCGCCATGAAGGCGAAGAAGGCGGCGACGACCGAGATGGTCGGCCCGAAGCCGAGCTTCATCACCACGTACGGGTAGAGGGAGCCGACGAGGGCGGCGACGAAGAGCCCGACGATGACGGCCCGAATCGTGAGCTCGGAGCGGGGGCCTTCGGTGGCAGCGGGCACGGCGACGGGAAGGGGTTCGACCATCGGGCGCTCTTACTTCTTCCCGGGCGCAAATTCGCCACATCCTTTAGGGTCGCGGGCATGCGAATCGCCCCGGTTGTGATTGCAGCCCTTTGCTGTTCTGCCGCGTACGCCCAGTGCAAAAAGGAACGCGCGCTGACGAAGGCCGAGCAGGGGTTCTACGCAAAGACGAAGGCGCTCGCGAAGGCGCTGCCGACCGCTCCCTCGGGCTGGCAGCTGCACCCCGAAGAGGTCGCGGCGCCGGCGAAGCTGTGCACGGACGTGGACGCGATGTTCAAGAAGGGCGAGACCCGGCTGAACCTGGTGGCCGAGACGGAGTACCGCGACCCGGCCGACCGCAGCGCGAAGCAGGAAGCCGCGGCGAAGCAGGGCGCGGCGACGGCCGACGAGACGAAGAAGCAGGCCGAGCTCGAAAAGAAGGCCTCGAAGATGGACGCGGGCATGGCGCTCGCGGCGGTGCAGGCGGATCAGCAGAAGCTCAGCCAGGCGCAGGTCGACCGCATGAACAGGGCGATGCACGAGGCGGGGCTCGACGCCGAAGCGCGGATCCGCGTCAGCCTGAATCCAGAGAGCGAGTCGAGCACGGGCTGTGGGTACCAGAAGACGCTGGCGCCGCTGAAGGTCGAGGGCGCGACCTACGCGTTTGCTGGCACGTGCGACTTCTCGTCGAACCCGCAGGAACCCGAAGGCGGCGTGCTGCTGCTGTTCGGAGGCTGGAGCCAGAAGGTCGACGGCGCGACGCTCGAGGCGACGCCGACGTACGAGCCGAAGAAGTCGCACACCGTGTTGCAGTCGATGTCGGTCGTGATTTCCGGCGACGGCAAGCGGCCCGATGAGCTGCTCAAGGGCGTCGATGTGAAGGCCCTCGCCGGGATGATCGGGAAGTAGCTCCGTGCATCCCGAGATGAACGGCCGCCGCGACTCCTGCCTTTCCCTGTACTTCTGAACTACGCCGCGAGCTTGCCGCCGCGGGTCGAGCGCAAGGCCTTGTCGAGCCGGGCGACGCCGGCTTCAATCTGATCCATCGGAACGGACGAGAAGCTCAGGCGCATCGACAGCGGGTGCTGCGCGTCGTCGGTCGGCCGGAAGAGCCCACCCGGGTCGAACGCCACACCGTTCTCGATCGCCGCATAGAGCCACGACGCGTCGCTGCCTTCGATTTCCGTCTCGAGCCACACCGAGAAGCCGCCCAGCGGCACCGAGAAGTGAACGTTGGGCAGATGGCTCAGCGCGGTCAGCAACCGCTCGCTGCGCTGACGGTAATGCGCCCGCAGCTTCTGCAGCCGCGGCTCGAACTCCGGAGACGTCAGCAGCCTCTCGACCACCGCCTGCGTCAGCCCGCACGCCTGGATGTCGTGCTTCTGCTTCAACGCCAGCACCTTCGCGCGCACAGCCTTCGGCGCAATCAGCCAGCCCACCCGCAACCCCGGCGCCAGCGTCTTCGAGAAAGTTCCGACGAAGAAGACCTTGTCGGGCGCGTCGGCCAGCAGCGGCCGCGGCGGAGGCCCGCTGAAGAGCAAGTCAGCGTACGCGTCGTCTTCGATGATGACGTCGGCCTGCAGCACCTGCGCACGTTCCACCGCGCCCATCATCGAGCCCAGCGGGTTCGACACCGCTGGCATCACGTAAGTGAACGAGTGCGGCCGCGTCCCAGCCTCGCACTGCGACGCCTCGAAGATGTCGAGCGCGCCCGGGTACGTCACCTTGCCCACCTGCACCTGCAGCGCGCCGATGACCTCGACCGCCAGGGCCAGCGCGTCCTGCGCACCATTCGCAATGATGATGTCTTCGGGGCCAACCAAAGCGCCACGCGTGCGCATTTTTGCCGCGATCAGCTCTCGCAACTTCAGGCGACCCTCGGGCCAGTCGTACTGCAGTGCCGACTTGCCCACATCGCCAGCGGCCTCGGCCGAAGCCTGCGCCAACGCCTTGTGCGGAAACGTTTCATTCGCGGGCAAACCCCCGGCAAACGAGATGACGCCCTCGCGGGCGGCAGCGGTTCGAAGAAGAGAGTCGATGGTGCGGGTTCGCATGAGGAAGGTATTTGCAGTTGATGTGCCGGGTGGGCCTCGGGCTTCGCACGACCCAAATCCGTCGCAATGGCCACCAAACTCGCGCGCGATCGCCTCGAGCCGCTGCTCGATCGCCGAAGACCCTCGGCTGACACGTCGTCGAGACCAGCGAATCACGCTGCCTCGCGCTCTTCATCCCGGTGTCGCTGATCGCTCACAGCGCGGATGAAGTACGCAACGGTGAAGCGAATCCAAGAACTACACCGCCAAGATCAGCACCTACGCCGAGGCCACAAAGGCGGCCGCATGATCCGGCAGCGTTCCAGACCCCACCAAGGTGCGAGCGCAGCTCGTCGGCGGGGTGAAGCGCTTCAGCCTTTGAATCCTCAGGAGGTCCGGGTTCTCAGACCGCAGTCCCGTTGTTTCGACCAGTCGCCGGCGATTGAACGTCTGGTTGTGCTGATATTTCAGGTGTTTGGCGGGAATGCGGGGTGGTCCAGACACTGCGTAGGGGGGTGTCGCTCAACAAAACCCATTCCCCCGAGGTCGCTGTGCTCAACGCCCGCTATTTCTTCGCTCCCCTTCTGGTCCTCTGCGCCTGGCTGTTCTGTGTCGGCGCCGTCGTCTCGATGTTCCAGGATGTTCACTCCAACGTCGAGTCGACGCTCGCCCGCTCGAGCCCCCCTTCGTCCCGGCCCGCCGACCGAATGGCCCAGCTGGTCTCGGTGGGCCCTTAAGGCGTTCGCGAGGGGTGGAGTGAATTCGAAGCCTGGCCTTCAGAGCACCCTTCTTGATGGAGATCGCGGCGCTCCTGAGCACGCTTGATGAGGGAAGCCCGGCTGAATCGGATCATTCACGAATGGCGGTCCGACGATCGTCTCCGAGATGATCTGCTCGTCCTTTCGCTGCACCAACAGCCGCGTGCAGCCCGAGGCCGACAACGCGATGTCGTCTTTCCCGGCCGCGTATTCCGTCTGCGCCGTGACCAACACGCTCGCAGACAGCGGGTCCACGTCGTACGTGCCCGAGCAGCGCT
>JBBRAX010000093.1:0-19593 GCA_038206395.1 Myxococcales bacterium
GTTGCTTTCTTTCTCGTCGCCACGCGCGCCGACGAGCCCGCGATACATGCGGATCACTTCCAGCGACCTTTCCTTCAGGTTGTGGGCCTTCTCGGTGTTCAACGCGAGGATCTTGTACGCCGTGTCTTGCTCGGGCAGCACCAGCGCGGTGATCGCCTTCATCCCCATCAGCTTCATCGCGCCCAGGCGGTGGTTGCCGTTGGGGGTCCAGTACCTGCCGTCTTTGCGAACGGCGATCAGCGGGTCCAGAAAACTGCCGACGCGTTCCATCGCATTCGCGAGCTTCTTCACGTGCGTCTCGCTGCGATCGCGCTGGTACGGCGTCGGCTCGACGAGGTCGATCGGCAGCAGCGCCAGGACGATCGAGTGGCCACCCAGCGGATCCTTGTAGAGGCCGACCGCCTCACCGCCATCGGCCTTGATCTGCTCGGCCAGCGCCTTTGCGTCATCCGCGCCGACATTTCCTTCGGCCGGCGTGAGGCCCTTGCTCCCGATGGCGACCTTCTTGCGGGGCAGCTTGCGCTTCCTGGCTCCCGGGGCGGCCGGCTTCTTCGCGGTTCCCATGTTCGCTATTCCCCAGAGACGGTCAGCTCTTTGAAACGAATCGTCGGAGCTGCAGTGCTGCCGCGGAATGTCAGATCGTTGCCGATGGCGTCGATGCCCTGCAGCATCGCGATCAAGTGGCCCGCCACCGTCACTTCCTGCACTGGCTTCGTCAGCTCGCCGTTCTCGATCCACAGCCCATTCGCGCCGCGCGAGAACTCGCCAGTGACCAGGTTCGCGCCGTGGCCGAGCATCGCGGTGACGTAGAAGCCATTCTTCACGCCCTTGATGATGTCTTCGGGGCGCTGATCGCCGGCCTGCAGGTAGAGGTTGTTCGTGCCGATGTGGGGCATCGTCCGGTAGCCGCGCGCGGCGTTGCCGGTTGACTGCGTCTTCGCTTTTCGCGCCGTGAACGCGTCGTAGAGGAACGCGTTGAGCACGCCCTGGTCGACCACCTTCGTCGTCCGGGTCGGCACGCCCTCGCCGTCGAAGGGCGAGGTGGCGATGCCGTCTTTGAGCAACCCGTCATCGACGATCGTCACCGTCGATGGCGCGATCTTCTCGCCCAGCTTCGACGCCAGGAAGGAGCTCTGCTTGAATACCGCGTCGCCGTTGCACGCCGAGGCGACGCTGCCGACGAAAGAGGCAGCCATCATCGGGTCGAAGATCACCGGCACCCGCTGCGACTTCACCTTCTTCGCGCCCAGCATCCGCACCGCGCGCCGCGCCGCTTCCTTGCCCACCGACTCGGGCGTATCGAGCTTGTCGAAGAAACGTTTGTAGTCGACCCAGTAGCTCGTCTGCAGCTGGTCGCCCTCGGCCGCAACCGGCACCGCGAAGAGGAAAGCGTAGGTGCCCTGGTAGCCGCCCGTGAAGCCTTCGCTGCTGGCCAGGTAGACCTCGCTGACGCTCTCGCCGGCGCCGACGCTCTCGAAGGTCTTGATGCGCGGGTCCACCGACTTGCCCGCTTTCTCCATCTCGATCGCCGCTTCGATCTTCCACTCGGGCCGCAGGTTCGCGATCGCCGGGTCGAACAGCGCGCCGACGTTGGCGTGGCCCTTCAGCGACGAACGATCGGGCAACCCGTTCAACGGGTTCGGCGCGGCCGCTGCGGCCAGCTGCACCGCGCGATCGACGAAGCCATTGAGGCTGCCCTCGGTGAAGTCGCTGGTCCACGCGAAGCCGAGCCGCTTGTTGACGAAGACGCGAATGCCGACGCCCTTCGACGTCGCCTGGGTGAGGTCTTCGATCTCTCCGTCGCGCACGCGAACGCTGGCTTCGCGGCCGACCTCGATGAACACCTCGGCCTGCTGGGCGCCCTTCTTCTTCGCGCGGGCCATCAGCTTCTTTGCCAGCGCTTCGTAGTGGGTGCTCATGCGGCCCCCAGCTTCGTCCCGCCGACCGTCATGTTGTCGATGCGAATCGTGGGGAGTCCGACGCCCACCGGCACGCTCTGACCGTCTTTTCCGCAGGTGCCGAGGCCCGGGTCTGCCATCGGATCATTGCCGACCATCGACACGTTCTTCAGCGCCTCGGGGCCGACGCCGATCAGCGTCACCCCCTTCAGCGGCCGGCCGACCTTGCCCTTGTTGATTTCGTACGCCTCGCTGACCTCGAAGACGAAGTTGCCGTTGGTGATGTCGACCTGGCCGCCGCCGAAGTGCGCGCAGTAGATGCCGGTGTCGACCGAGTGGATGATCTCGTCGTGCGTCGACTCGCCCGGAGCCAGGTAGGTGTTCGTCATTCGCGGCAACGGCAGGTGCTTGAAGCTCTCACGCCGCCCGCTGCCCGAGCTGTCTTTGCCCATCAGCTTCGCGTTCAGCGAGTCGTACATGAAGCCCTTCAGCACGCCGCGCTCGATCAGCACCTTGAACTGGGCCGGGTTGCCTTCGTCGTCGACGTTCAGCGAGCCGCGGCCGTTGGCGACCGTGCCGTCATCGATGACGGTGACGAGGTCTGACGCCACCTTCTGGTTCTCTTTGCCAGCGAACAGAGACGTGCCCTTTCGAATGAAGTCGGCCTCGAGGCCGTGGCCGACCGCCTCGTGAAGCAGAATGCCGCTCCAGCCGGGAGCGAGCACCACCGTCTGCTGTCCGGCCTTCGCGTCCACCGCGCCCAACGTCTCGACGGCCTGGCGCGCGGCCTCGGTCGCGACGAACTCGGGAGTGAAAGTGTCGAAGTGGCTGAATGGAACGCGGCCGCCACCCCCGTAGAAGCCGGTGCGGCGATCGCCCTTCTTTCCTTCGGCGACCACGTGGGTCGAGAGGCGGCAGAGGTCCTGCGTGTCTTCGGCCATGCGACCCTTCGTGTTCGCGACCAGCACGCGCTTCGTCGAGTCGGCGTAGGTGGCGATCACCTGCTTCACGCGCTTGTCGTAGGCGTGCGCGGCCTTGTTGGCGCGGACGACGAGGGCGACCTTCTGGCTCACCTCGACGTTCTTGAGCGGGGTGGCGAGCCGGTAAAAAGTCGGCAGCGGGGTGCGGGCGACGTTGAAGGTCTGCTCGCTGCCCCCGCCCTGGGCGATCAACGCCGCGGTGCGGGCCGCACGGAACAGCGCTTCGTCGTCGAGGTCGTCGGAGTACGCGTACCCGACCTTGGCCCCGCTGATGACGCGGACGCCGACGCCTTGCGAGAGGCCGGCCTGGGCGCTCTTCACCTTCTTCTCTTCGAGAATGACGGCGCAGCTCTCGTTGCGCTCGACGTAGACCTCGGCGAACTCACCGCCTTTTTCCATCGCCGCGGACAGCAGGCGCTCGATGAGGGGAACCGAAAGCAGGGTATTCGTGTGGGAGCTGGTGGGCTTGGCCATTGCGGGTGGGACACTAACAATCCCGACCTCAACTTCCCTGCTAGAGTTTTCGAGCCGATATGCCCCCGCCGAGCAAACGCCCCGCTGTCGAAAGGGGAAACAGAGACGTCGAGAACGACCCTGAAAAGCTTCAGGGAACGCAGGCCAAAATCAAGGTGGCCCGCGGCAGCCGCGACGCGGCCGCCGACGAAGACCCTGAGCTGAGCAAGAACACCCAGGCCAAGATGCCCTCGGTCGCTCGCGGCGCTGTCTCGCGTGGCCAGCGCGGCAAGGTGGTCGAAGACGACCCCGAACGGGGGCACAACACCGAAGCCAAGATCAAAGCCCAGCCGGGGAAGGCGCGGAAGCAGTCGAACTGGGACGCACCGCCGGGAAAAATGTCGGGCGAGCAGGCGAAGGCCGACCCCGAGTATGAGACGGCCAGCGCGTACCAGTCGCTCGACGAAGAAGCGTCCGACTACCACACGGGCAATGACTACGAGCCGCTGAACCCGGGCCAGCTCAACCTCGAAGGCGATGGCCTCGACGCGCTCGACGCCGACCTGGGCCCGCCGAAGACGAAGGGGCTCGAGGCCCTGCTGGCAGAAGACGCGGCCGCTCCGGAGCCCGAAGAAGACGACGACGGAGCGAATGAGACCCGCGCCGGCCCGCCGCTGAGCCTCCACATCACCGCCGGGCCCGACCAGGGCAAGAAGAAGAAGTTCAAGGGCGTGCGGATGGTGATCGGCCGGACCCCGGGCGTCGATCTGCAGCTGTCGGATCAGTCGGTGTCGCGCCGCCACGTCGAGCTCGTGCAGGGCGACAAGGGCGTGTTGTTGCGCGACCTCGGCAGCGGCAACGGCACGAAGGTC
Organism: Myxococcales bacterium; assembly: GCA_038206395.1. Lineage (GTDB taxonomy): Bacteria > Myxococcota > Myxococcia > Myxococcales > Myxococcaceae > JAGSPQ01. The sequence goes on from JBBRAX010000093.1 coordinate 4,204, forward strand.
AACGGAGAGAAGACCGCCGAAAAGATTCTCGAGCACGGCGACGAGATTCACATCGGCAAGACGAAGCTGAAGTTCAACGATGAGATGGCCGCGTTCAAGAAGCTGCGCGACGACCAGCAGCAGAAGAACGAAGAAGAAGAAGAAGCCGCGAAGAAGAAGGAAGAAGAGGCCGCTGCCGCCGCAGCAGCGCCCGCCGCGGAAGAAGCAGCGCCGGAAGGCGAGGGCGCGGCAGAAGGCGAAGCGCCGGCCGACGAAGCTGGCCCGAAGACGATTGCCCGGCCGATTGTCGATCGCGCGGACCGCCGGCCGGTGTCGCGCCGCGGCGCCGAAGAGCCGCAGGGCGCGATCGAGAAGTTCAAGGCGCTCGAGCCGAAGAAGCGCTTGATGATCCTCGGCGGCGCAGGCGTCGGCCTGCTGCTGTTGATCCTGCTCATCGCCGCGACCCGGCCTCCGCCCACGCCCGTCGTCGACCCGCGGCAGAAGGTGGCCGCCGAAAAGATGCAGCTTGCCCGCGATGCAATACGCAACCAGAAGTACGCCGAAGCGATCGTGTTGATCGAGGCAGCCGAGAAGCTGCAGCCCGGCATCGACCAGTCGAAGCTCGCCTCGTCGTCGCGCGACGAGCTCGCGATTCAGAAGTCGCTCGAAGCCGTGCGCCAGATGATCGAGACCAACCGGTTCGACGACGCCCGCGCCGAGCTGGCCCGCATGGCGAAGGGCTCGATCAAGACGGAAGACGAGAAGCTGAAGGTCGAAGAAGAGCTCAAGCTCGGCGAGGCGAAGTTCAAGCGCGCCAAGGTCGAAGAGCTGCTGGCCCTGGGTGAGCTCGAGGCAGCCAAGCAGCTGCTGGTCGAGCTGCCCGACGTCGATCAGAAAGAGCTCACCCCGAGGTTCGTCGAAGCCGAGGACACGGTTGCGGCGGCCAAAAAGGCCGAGGACGACGCGATCAAGAAACACGCAATCGGCTCGGCCAACCAGAAGAAGCAGCGGGCCGAAGAGGAGATGGCGATTGCGTTCGCGGTCGTGCAGCGAAAGTTCGCTGGCAACGAGTGGCAGCGCGCCGCCGCTGAGTGCGACCGCGTCATCGACGAGAACCCGGGCGCTGATGCGATTCGCAAGCGCGCCAAGCTGCTGCAGGGGCTGATTCCCAACTTCGGCCGTAACTACGAGGAGGGGATCAAGAAGTTCCGCGAAGGGCAGATCGCCAGCGCCGCGCGGCCGCTGCGGCAGGCGCGCACCTTCTACCTGCAGATCAACCTGCCCACCAAGCTGGGGGGCGAGATCGACGAGAAGCTCGCCCAGGCCGCGGTGATGGCAGGCAAGGAAGCGCTGCTGCGCGACGACCTCGTCTCTGCCGCGGTGAACTTCCGCGACGCCGTGAAGCTCGACCCGAACGAGGGCCGCGCGCGCAGTGGCCTCGACGACGTGATCGCGAAGGCCGAAGACCTCTACCAGTCGGCGTACATGATTCGTGACCGCGACCCGCGCGAGGCGCTGAAGAAGTTCCGCGTCGTCGAGCAGGTGACGCCATCAGGCTCGGCGACCCACGAAAAGGCGAAGAACCAGATCGCCGCGATGAGCAACTAAGGCTTGTTCAGCAGCAGTGCCTTCTCGGCATCGATGGCTGCAAGCGCACCGGCGTCCTTCGCGAGCAGCAACCCGGTGCGGAGGCCCGGCGCGCGCGCCTTTGGGTCCTTCGCCCGTTCGAAGCAACCGAAGAAGATGCGGAAGGAAGCGGGAGTGCTGATCGACGCCATGCTCAGTGGATTGCGCGCGTAGTACGGTGCGCCGCACATGAGTGGGTCATCTCTTCGTGAGCTGGGTCTCGATCTCGTCGCTGACGCGCAGTGGGAAAAGGCGCTGGGCGTGTTTGCTGAAGCCGTGCGCCGCCAGCCCGGCGATCACCGTTCGCGCATGCTGGCCGCGCGTTGCTACGAGAAGCTGAGCGAGCCCGAGCGCGCCGTCACCGTCCTGCACGCCTGCGCCGAAGGGCTTCTTCGCCGCGACTACCTGCTGTCGGGCATGGCAGCGTGCAAGCAGGCGTTGCTGCTGTCTCCGAACGAGAAGCGGCTCAAAGAAACGCTGTACCGCATTCACTCGCGCGCCGAACGCGCGGCGGCAGGCCGCGCTGCGGGGCCGCCTCCGTTGCCGCCCGAGGTGCTCTACGACGGCAAGGTCGAGACGGACCTGATGGCGCTTCACGGCTCTGACCTGTCGGACAAAGCGATCGAAGTGTTGGGCGCCGCCGACGTCAGCGGCCCGGCTGCCGACCCCGCGGCGCGCCCGCCGCTGCCGCTGTTCGCCGAGCTGACCCGAGAGGCGTTCGCCGATCTGGTCGAGCTGATGACTTACCGCGAGGTGCCTCCGGGCACCGTGGTCAGCGAAGAAGGCGTCAACAGCGAGGCCATCTGCGTCATCGTCGCCGGCAAGGCCGAGGTGACCCGCATCGTCGACAAGGAACCGAAGACGCTCGCCTTCCTCTCGGGCGGCAGCATCTTCGGCGAGCTGTCGGTGCTCACCGGCGCATCACCGACCGCGACCGTCACCGCGGTGTCCGAGGTCGACCTGCTCGAGATCAAGCGCGACCACCTGAACCAGCTGGCGCGGCTGCACCCCACCGTGCCTCAGGTGCTCGCGACCTTCGCGCAGGCCCGCATGGCGAAGAACCTCGTCGCGACGTCACCGCTTTTCCAGAGCATCCCCGAGGCCGAACGGGGCGCGCTGCTGAGCCGGTTTCTCTTCAAGGGTCTGCAGACCAACGAAAAGGCGATCATCGAAGGCGACTACTCGCCCGGCATGTACATGGTGCTCGCCGGCGAGCTGGTGGTGCAGAAGACGGACCCCGACGGCGGCCTCGTGTCGCTCGGCATTCTTCGCGAGGGTGACATCGCCGGCGAGATGTCGCTGCTCAGCGGGCTTCGTGCGTCAGCCACGGTGCAGGCGACCCGCAAGACGGCGACCGCTTTCCTCGAAAGGAAGACCTTCGACGAGCTGCTGAAGAGCTTCCCCACCGTGCGCCAGTACCTCGAGGGCCTCTCGGTGAAGCGGATGAAGCTCATCGGCGAGGCGCTGCGGCCAGCCGAAATCCTCGACGCCGACGAGCTGGTGGTCGAGTGACATTGTCGGCCCGGACAGTAGCGATCGCCACTGCGGCGATCGCGGTGCTTCTGACCCTGTGGCTCTGGCCGAAGCCCGCACTCACCGACGAAGACCAGATTCGCGCCCTCGTCGCGTCATGCGTGCGCGCGGCCGAAGACAAAGACGTGTCGGTGATTGCGGACGCGATGACGGACGGCTTTCAGGGCCCTTCTGGTGCCGGCCGCGACGAAGTGAAGCGCCTGATCGCCTTTCAGGTGCTGCGCGACAAAGAGTCCGTTGCGGTCTTCAACCCGTCGCTGACCGTCGACCTCACCGGCCCTGATACCGCCAGCGTGCGGGGCAAGTTCGTCTTCGCCCGCGCAAAGGCCGAGAGCTTCAACCAGCTGCCCGAAGGCTCGGTGGTCAACGCCTACGAGATTGGAGCGGGCTTGAAGAAGGTCGACGGGAAGTGGCGTTTTGCCAGCGCCACCTACCAGCAGGGCCTCTGAGCTACTGAATCAGCTTGCTGGCTTCTTCTTTCCAGGCCTTCGCGATTTCCTTCTGCTTGGCCGCGATCAGCTTCTTCGACACGTCGTCGAGCAACGCGTTCATCTGCTCGCGGGGCGCCTGGCGCATCTTCATGCCGGTGAGGGCGAAGGCGAAGCTCTGGCAGCCTGGCGCGTAGTCGGTCTTGGCGAACTGAATCTCACCCATCGCCACGTAGGCCTCGGGCAGAGAGCCCGTGCCGTCTGGCGGGGTGATGTCGACGAGCAGCTCGGTGGCTTTGTCGTAGTCCTTGCGGGCGACCAGCATCGCGGCCTTCGCGTAGTTCGCGCGGACCTGGTTGATGCTCTTCGCGGCGATCGCCTTGTCGTAGGCGGCCATCGCGTCGTCGTCCTTCTTCGCTGCGAGCAGCACGTCGCCGCGGGCCAGCCAGTACCGGTCATCGCGCGCGAGGTACGACTCTTCCTTGCCCGACGAGTCGGTGAACTTCACGTTCTTGAACTCGGCTTCGTACTTGTCGAGCAGCGCGAGCGCGGCGTCGAGGCTGCCGGCCTGCTGCAGCAGCGCGGCGCCGTCGAAGTAGAACAGCGGCGCGACCTTGTTCTTCGCCAGCACCGCGTCGAAAGCGGCCGCAGCGCCCGGATCCTTCTTGAAGCCCAGCGCGCGGGCCCTGGCGAAGTGCGCCCAGGCGTCGTTCGGGTCAGCCGCGATGCCTTCGTCGGCCGCCTTGATGGCTTCGTCGTAGTTTCCGACGACGTTCGCGAGCTCGGCCGCCACAGTGGCGCGGCGGGCTTTCAGCGACGGGGTGAGGTCGACGGCGCCGAGCTCCTTCACCAGGTCTTCGGCGTCCTTCATGCTGACGCGGCGGAAGACCTTGGTCAGCGCGGCGCCGAGGCGGGCGCGCAGGTGCTCGGGGTTGGCGCCCAGCGCCTTGTTGAAGGCATCGGCGGCCTGGGGAAACAGGCCTTCGGCGAGGTTCGCTTCACCGAAGCCGGTGGTGTACGCGGGATCCTTCCACGCCTTGTCGGCGGCCGAGATGAAGCCAGCGCGCGCGAGCTTCAAGTTGCCCTGCGCCTGGAGCGCGAGCGCCTGGGCGAAGAAGAGGCGGGGGCTCGCGCCACCCCGCTTGCGGAGCTCGTCGATGTACGACTCGGCCTCGGCGGCCTTGCCATCGGCGATCAGCAGCAGCGCCTTGCTGGCGTGGCGGTCTTCACGGTTACGGTCGTCGGCCTTCTCGGCCTTCGCGAGGAAGTCCTTCGCCTTCGCGTCTTCGCCGGGCACTTTGTAGACTGTCCACAGCTCGGTGTGCAGCGCGGCCGCGAAAGCCAGGCCGTCGGCGGACGACGCGTCGATGGCGAGAATCTCGTCGGCCTGCTTCAGCGCCGCCTGGAGGTCGGCCGGGTTGTTGCGGATCGCGACCAGCCGGGCGCTGGTCATCTTTTCGCCCACTTCCTTCTTCACCGTGCCGCGCTGGTAGAAGAAGTAGACGGCCCCGCCAAGAAGGGCGGCCACGACGGCAATCTGAAGAATCGCAGAGCCGAAGCTCTCTTTCTTCCTCCAGTCGCTGCCTTGCTTGGTCTGGTCGACGGCCATTGAGACTCCCGTAGGGGTGAAAGCGCGGCGATATAGCGGCGCGAAAACAGGGGTGTCAACGACAGTTACCGCGCGCGGTTTGTGCGCAGATAGCTGCCCCGGGATGAGATCCACCCGGCGGGCGCCGGCCCCATCTTCGGCAGCGCGAGCGCTGTTACTCTGGTGCCCGTCTGCCCGACCAGCTGGCCTTCATCGAGCACGGCCTGCGCGTTCATCGGCTCGGGTGTTCGGCAGCGAAACAGCTCGGCGCCCATGCGGTCGATGCCCACCACCGTCGTCTGCGCCACCGGGTACACCTGCTTCGGAGTCGTCAGCGCGATCACCATCCCCCGGTTGCCGAGGAACAGCTCGCGCACGCCATCGACCAGCGGCCGCGACCACATCGGCTGGTGGGTCTGGGCGTCGAAGGCCATCAACGAATCGCTGCAGCCCGCGCCGTTGCAGCCGGACTTCGCGACCCACGCGGTGTTGCTGTCGCCGACTGACATGAAGCCGGCCTGCTGGGTGTTGAGGTTGCCCAACGCACCGCCGAGCTTCGCGTCGAGCCACTGGTCGATGCCGCCGAGCAGCACCGCGTTGTCGACCACCGACAGGGCCGAGGCCCACGTGTTCGGCGGCAGCGCCTTCGTCCACTTGCTGGCGCCCAGGGAGTCGAGCGCCACGACCGTGTACGCGCCTCCGAAACCCTGGCTCTCGAGGTAGAAGACGCCGCCATTCGAGTCGGCGACGAAGCTCGACAGGTGGCCCGGGTGCTCGCGGTTCCACGCGGGCTGGCCGGTGATCAGGTTGATGGCGACGACCCAGCTGCGCCAGCTGCTCGCGTCCTCGTGAACGTTGAGCACCAGCAGGTTGGGCGAGACGAGGGTCAGCTCGGAAAGGCTGAAGCTGTACGTTGCCTGCGGGCCACGATCGAAGAGGGGCTTCAGCGCGTCGAAGAGGTTCACCGACCAGCGCAGCGAGCCGTCGGACAGCGCGCGCGCCTCGAGGATGCGGGACTTCGACACCAGCAGCAGCTGCTGCTGGGTGGTGTCGATCGGCCCCCGGACGACGGAGTTGCCTTCGCCTACCGGCACCTTGAACCGCTGCGTGCCCGACCGCTGCAACGAGACGAGCTGCGCCGACATGCCCTGCGACTCGAGCAGGTAGAAGTTTCCCTGCGGGTCCTGGCTGCCGAAGCTTCCCAGCGTCCAGCCGGGCGTCGGGAAGTACGTCCAGCGCTCGATGAGGGGGCGCACGGGGCCGTCGATGCAGGCGCCTTGCTGGCAGGTCGGAGCGTCGGTGCAGGCGGTGGCTTCGCCGCAGGTCGCTCCATCGGGCACGGGGCGTTGAACGCAGGCGCCCGCGATGCAGACGTGGGCGGTCTGGCAGTCCGACGCGCCGCACGCGGTGCCGTCAAGTGCCTGCTGGGCGGAACAGCCGGTGGCCGGATCGCAGAGGGCGGCCTGGCACGGGTCAGCGGGAACAGGGCAGCTGCGCTCGGCGTGGATGCAACCGTCGACGCCGCAGCTGTCGGTGGTGCACGCGTTGGCGTCATCGCAGGACGCCGTGGCGCCGCGGCACACGCCCGCCTGGCAGGTCGGGCTTTCCAGGCACGCATTGCCGCCGCACGCCGTGCCGTCGGCCAGCAACGAGTCGACGCACGCGCCGGCGTCGGTGTCGAACCCCCGCGCATGACAGGCCTCGGCGGCGGGGCACTCGGGCGGCGCCAGCGCCTGCGCGGTGACGGGAATCGCTGAGTCTTCGAGCGCCAGGGTGCCTTCGTACGCGCCCGCTTCGGAAGCGAGCAGCACCACCTCGACTGTGACGCTGCTGCCGCCCGGGACGTCGATGGTCGAGGGCGAAACCGTGAACGGCGCGCGGATGGTGAACGCAGCCGACCGGGTGCCGCGCGCTTCGTTGCGAACCGTGAGGGTGCGCGCCTGGCGGTGCCCGGCCCACGCGTGGGGAAAGTCGACCCGGGTGGGGTCGAGCTTCAGGCCGCCAGACGCCTGGGCAAGGGTGCGTTCGCCGCAGCCGGTGAGAAGAAGGAAGAGGGCTACGGCGCGGAGGACCACGCGCGCACAGACCCGTCACCCCTGAACCACGTGCAGGAAATGTTCAGTACGGCTCGTACGCAGCGCGCTTCCGATTGTTCCACTTCGCGACCGATGGCCGCTGCCACTGGGCTTCGGCGTAGGCCTTCAGCTTCTTCGGCAGCGGGTCTCCGTTCATGTTGAGCCGCTGCAGCATCACCCCCAGGTCGGTGTCGGCGATGCACCAGGCGTCGAACAGGGTCGTCTTGCCTTCGGGAATGAGGCGATCCGCGATCGCGACCAGCCGTTCGACCGCCTTCTTGCCGTGGTCCGACAGCGGCTTCGTCGTCTGGTCGTACCAGATGGTGTGGGTCGACCTTTCTTCGCGAATCGGCATCAGGTCCGAACGCACCCAGGCCTGAACTTCCCGGCAGATGCCGCGCTGGCGAAGGTCTTCGGGGAAGAGCCGCGGGTACTTCGGAAACGGAAAAGTCTCGGCGAGGTACTCACAAATCGCCGACGACTCGGCCAGCCAGTAGTCACCATGCTGCAGCGCGGGCACGCGGCCAGTGTGGGCGCGGTACTGCGTGTCGTGGTGCTCCTGCTTGTTCAGCCGCACCTCTTTCACCGTGTATGGCAGGCCCTTTTCTTCGAGCGCGACAAAGGCGCTGAGCGCGTAGGGGCTGATCCAGAAACCGTCGACGTAGAGGGTGAGGGCGTCCATCAGATCCCCGAGGTGATCTTCCAGGTGCGCTTCGACTTGTCGGCCAGGTTGAAGGTCATCTGCTTGATGTCGGATTCGTTCTGCACCTTCGGGTTCATGCCCGGCAGGCGGAAGCTGGTGCTGTACGTGTAGGTCGCGCGGGCGGTGCCGAGCTCGCGGTCGACGTCGATCTTCCGCACCGCGATCTCGAGCTTGATGTCGTCCATCTTCGACATCCGCGCGGGAAGCACGGTGAACAGTTGCTTGTAGTCGAGGTCGTCTTGCGGAGACGCGCTGCCGCCGTCATCCCGGAAGCTCTCGTCAGAGAGGTCGAGAATCGCCTGGGCGTCTTTGATCTCGACGGCCTTCCGGTACTGCTCGATGACCGTGATGATGTAGCGGGTGTCGTCGTTGTCATCGATCTCGGTACCGGGGATCTTCTTCGCGGCACAGCCTGACAAAATGGCAAGGACCAGCACGGCGAGGGTCGTTTTCATGTGCGGCTCCAACAGAGAAGAAGGGGCGGGCATTTCACTGCGGCGCCCGGATGACTTCGGCGATGTAGCGGTTGAGCACGGGAAGCTCGGCATCGAGAATTTTCAGACCTTCGCGCTGGATGACGGCCTCACCGATGATGGCCAGCGGCTTCATCAGAAACGGCAGCTTCAGCTTGATCTCGCCGTCCATCGTGCGCTCGCACTGGCCGTTGACGTCGCGCAGCCGCAGCACGCCCGTGTTTTCCATCATCTTGCTGATGCGGTTGCTGGTGGGGACGTTGACGAAGCGCAGCTCTTTCTTGCTGCGATCCCAGGTCGAGGTCTCGATGAAGGCGAAGAACTCGGGCGGCACGCGCTTGGGGCCGATGGAGTCGATGACGGGCTTCGGGCGGTAGCGCACCTTGCGCTCGATGCGAACGCCGTCGTCCTTCTTGTCGATCAGCGCGACCTCGAGCAGCACGCCGTGGTGCTTGAGCAGAAAGTCGAGGTACTTCTCGTCGGTGAGCGCCGCCTCGGCCTCGGCCACGGTTCCGTTGATGCGCTGGCGCGCTTCGAAGTGCATTTGCTTGTTGGCTGTTAGCGCAAAGGGAGATCAGGTTCCAGCATCGGGCTGCATCGGCCCGCCGAACGTCTCACGCTCGAAGGCACACCGCGCTTCCCATTCTTTCGCGCGCACCTTGAACGCGGTGGTCGACGACGGCAGCCTGCCGATCGCATCGGTGACGCCGTTGCAGTCGCCCGAAAGAAACAGGGACTCGAGCTGAAGCCGCAGCGATTCCTTGCGAATGCTCTCGGGCAGCGTGGGTGAGGCGAGCGCGGCCGCGAGGTATGGCAGCGCCAGCGCAGGCGCGCTTCCCTGCGACAACCTGCGACCCAGCAGGTAGCTGACGTAGACGTCCGAGTCGCCGCCCTTCATCGCCTCGCGCAGCACCAGCAGCTTCACGTCGTCGCCCCCGGGCTTGAACCACGCCCAGAGCGCCTTGCTGGACCCTTCGTCGGCGGCGAGCGCGGCCAGCTTCACGCGGGCCGTGCGATCCATCGCAGGCGACGGGTCAAGCGTGAGCACCTTCTGCAGCTGCTCGCGCGCGTCGTTCGGCTTGTTGCGCGACCAGGCGAGATCTGCGCGGGCCATCGCGACTTCGGCCGAAGGGCCCGGCTGTTCCTTCACCACTTCGGCCAGCTGGGTCAGCAGCTCGGCCGAGTCGAGCTTGCGGCCCGACCGCTGAAGCGCGGTCGCTTCGTTCAACCGGTGGCCAGGCTCGTCGGGCTGCAGCTCGGCGCAGCGCTGGTAACGGCGAACGGCCTCGTCGGGGTCACTCTGCAGGAGCTCGGCGGCCTCGCTGGTGAGCCGGGCGACCTCGCGCGCGCAGGGCCTCGCGAAGAGACTGCCGCGGCGGAAGCGGCCGAACGCCTGGTTCACCGCCGACGCGTCCAGCGGCAGCGCGTCCAGCGACTTTTCCCACTCGGTGGCGAGCGCATCGAGGCTCTGGCCATAGACGGTCTGGAAATCGCCCCGCTGGTAGAGCGCGCGAAGCTTCTCGCCGCCGTGCGTGTCGCCGAGCCAGCGCATGAAGCTGCCCGCCGTGGTGTACGCGCGCGACGGCGCCGCGGCGTAGAAGCCCGTCGGCCCCATCAGCTTCCGCACGTCAGGCAACAGCTTCTGCTGCTTCATTCCCGCGGCCCACTCGTGAAGCGTGAGGTCGTCGACGGGATCTTCACCGGCGACGGCGAGGCCTTCGATGATCGCCGCGTTGGCGAAGACGCCGCCCATGGTTGCGGTCACTCCGAAGGGGGCGGCGCCGAAGGGGGCCGCCATCGCGTGAACGAGCTCGTGCTTCAGCACCGGGTGCGGAAACGCCGCCTCGTTGACGTGGACTTCGCGGCGCCACGGCTTGGCGAACTGGGTGCCGCCGGCGCCGACCAGCGCCTGTTTTTCCTGGGCCGATCGGTACCACCACACGTGCACCTTTCCGGGCGGAGGCCCACCGAGGAAGGCGCTGATCTGCGCGTGCCGGAACTCGAGGTCTCGCACGAGGCGGTCGAGCTCTTCCTTCGGCTTGCCGCGCGGGTGGTGGAGCACGAAGTGGGTCGTCTCGCGCTTGCCGCCCAGCTTCTCTTCCAGCGTCGCTTCGTTCATGCGCGTACCGAGCTGCGGGCCGCGTTCTTCGAGGGTGAAGATCGACGCGATGAGGGCGCCGAGCAGCACGAGGGTGCCCAGCCGCAGGTGCGGGCGGGTCAGCGAGCCCGAGCGCATGTCGAGCATCAGCGAGGGCCAGGCCACCACGGTGAGCGCGAGAAGAAGTGTCTCGAGGCGAAACCAGATCAGCGCCGGCGTCACCGAGAGCGCCTCGTCGTACAGCGGGCCGGGCACGTAGCCGAGCAGGTGGTTGAACGCGAAGACCTGCGGCCCGAAGAGAATCGGCGGCACGGTGATGGCGAGGGAACACAGCAGCGTCGCGAAATAGAGGAGGCACGCCGTCCACACCCGCCGGGTCGCAAAGCCGACGAAGACACCGCAGCACGCGGCGAAGATCGCCGACGGAATCGTCAGCACCGGGAAGAACGCGATGTGGCTGAAGGGATCGCAGCGGGTCGAGACGAGCGCGTAGATGACGGCGGCCGCGAGCGGAGGAAGCAGCGCGAAGAGGTTCAACACTGCCGCGCTGGTCGCCGCGGCCAGGGCTGACAAGAGCGCCGAATCGAAGCGCTTGGCCCCGGCGGGGCGGGGGTCGGTGGCGCTGATCAGCCGGCGTTCGAGCCGGGCGGCGAAGATGCCGCAGATGCCGCCGAGCAGGCCGTGGCCCAGGGCGAGGGCGGCCGAGAGCTCGTAGCCAGGCAGGCCGAACAGAGGAAGAAGGACGAGCGTTGCTCCGCCGGCGGCCAGCAGCAGCCAGGTGAGCGCGACGGGGATGCGGCGAAAGACAGCCACCGCGCGGATCAACACTTGCGCCATCGTCGCTCCTATACTTGCCGCATGGCCGAAACCAAAGCTGGCATCGAGGGGCGCCAGGGGACCCGTGCTCCGATTGAGCTCAAGGTCGACTACAAGAAGCTCAACAGTTTCTTCGCGGACTACACGAAGAACATCAGCAAGGGGGGCACCTTCATCAAGACGAAGAAGCCCCTGCCGATCGGGACGAGGTTTCTGTTCAAGCTCACCGTGCCGCAGCGTGAGGCGCCGTTCGAGCTGCTGGGCGAAGTGGTGTGGAGCCAGACGGAAGGCGAAGAGCCCGGCATGGGAATTCGCTTCATTTACTCAAACGATCACCAGCGCAGCGACTTCGAGGTCGTGGTCGAAGAGCTGATGTCGCAGAGCCTGGGCTCCGAGCTGACAGGCAAGCTGCTCAACAAGCCGATGAAGTCGTGAAGCGCCTCGTCCTCCTGTTGCTTGCCGTCTCGGCGTGCGCGTCGGAAGGCAAGCCGCCTGCAGCGGTTCCCCCCCCCAAGAAGACCGACGCACCCGCGCCGTCGGTACAGACGGACCCATCGGCGCAGGACTACGTGATGCCGCCGATGCCGATGGCGCGCGTGACGTTGACCGACGCGTTCAAGGGCACGCACGTGGTGGAAGTCGAAGTGGCGGCGACGCCGACGACGCGCACGCGCGGAATGATGTGGCGCACCTCGCTAGAGGCAGGGAAGGGGATGCTCTTCATCTTTGCGAACGAGCAGCCGCTGAGCTTCTGGATGCGCAACACGCTCATCCCGCTGGACATGATCTTCATCGGCAAGGACTTGAAGGTGACGGGCGTGGTGTCGAACGCCGAGCCGAAGACGATGACCTCGCGCGGCGTCGGCGTTCCGTCTCTCTACGTGCTCGAGGTCGCGGGCGGCTGGGCCGAGAAGACGGGCATCAAGGTCGGCAACCCGGTGAAGCTCGAAGGTGCCGCGGGAATCGAAGCGATACCGTAGAGCCAAAGCGCGACCTTCAAAGACAAGGCCGCGCCGGAAGAGGTCAGCGCGGCTGCTGGGCCGCGACGTTCGCGCGGCCCTTGTAGAACTCGGCGTCAGGCTCACGGGGCATGATGCCGATCATCGAGAAGGCCATCTTGGTGAGGTCCATCTCGTGCTGGTGCGGCTTCATTGCCGGCTGCCGGGTGAACCCGCCGTTTCCACCGACGCACCACTGGTAGTACTTCTGCATCGTCCAGTTGTAGGTGCCGGACATCACGGTCTGGTTGAACTGCTGCTCGAAGATGTTCCGGGCGGGCGCGAGCTTCCAGTAAATCTCCATCGCGGCCTTGAAGTTCTTCTCTCGCAGCAACCTGAAGTACTCGACCACGTTGGGTTGCTCGGGCGACTGCAGCACCTCGTAGCAGCCAGCCCCAATCCACTGCTGCCCGTAGGCCATCACTGTGTTCGGCAGGTATCGCTCGACCGGGTTGTTGATCAACAGCGAGTCACCCACCCGCGCGTGGCATTCGGCGAACAGGCCCCACTCGCCGGCCTTGATGGCGACCACATTGGGGATCTCGGCGACCTGCGGGAGGATCTCGAGCGGGTAGCCACTGGGGTGCAGGCGCTCGAGGTTGAAGTGCGGGCTCGGGTAGATGACCACCGCGAGGTTGGTGAGCTCGCAGAGCGCCCGGGTCTTCTCGAGCACCTCGGCCGCCGTCTGCGGGTACCAGTTCGCGGGGAAGCCGAGCAGGATCGTCTGACACCCGGCCTTCTCGGCGTGCTCGATCATCTCGATCGCTCGCTCGAAGCTATCGAAGAGGATGCTGGTCGAGACCGAGATCCGGCCCTTCGCTGCGTCAGCCACGATCGACACGAAGCGCTTCTGTTCCTCGAACGTGAGCCCCGTCTCGGTGGCCACCAGCGTCGAGAAGAACCCGTGCTTCACCGCCTGCTCGACGTCGTGGCGAATGCCTGCCTCGTCAAGCGTCGAGAGGTCCGGCGAGAACGAGGGGATGGTGGTGTTCTCCACCCCGACCATGTGCGACTTGGCCCAACGCTTCAGCTCTGACTTCTTCATGTGCCGCTCCTTTTGCTGCATTCGACTGCGTGGTGTGAACGACGGGGGCAGACCTGCAAAAACCTCAGGGCGTCGCCGCTTCCGGCACCAGGCCCAGGACCAACTGATGGACGAAGTCCTCGTCGGTGCCTGGCGTGAAGGAGTCGCCGCCCACATACCGATTGAAGGCACGCGCCTCGAGCGCGCCCAGCAACGCCTCGGCGATCACCGAAGCGACCGCGAGCTGCGTCTGACCTCGCTCCGCTGCCTGGCTGAGCCAGCCCGTCAGCAACCGCCGCAGCGCCACTGTTGGCGGCTCACCCACTGCCTGGGTTTGATCCACCGGGAGGCCTGCCCCGCGGAGCACCGAGATGCACGGCACCACCTCGGTCAGGTAGGTGAGCAACCCCAGCAGCGTCGCTGAGAGCTGAGGCCTGATTGGGCCCGCCCCCGGGCCGGCCGCCAGAATCGCCACCTCCTTCGGCAGGTGCGGCCGCAGCGCGCGCAGCAGCAGCTCTTTCTTCGACTGCGCCCGATGGAAGAGCGCCGCCTGCGAGATGTCGAGCGATCGGGCGATCAAGGATACCGCCGCCCCCGCCCCGTGCTTGAGGAAGGTCTCACGCGCCGCCTGCGCGATCTGCTCGTCGCTCACCTGACGCGGTCTGGCCATGCGGGTTAATTACCGACTACTCAGTAACAATTCAAGCTGAGTTTCAAGTATCTGAAACTACAAATGATTTAGACCTTGATCGTCCGTAAACACGGCGCTCCTCCTCGTCAGAGCCTCCCGAAGCTCAACTGCCGCCGACGCGACACCCGCTTGACGCACCGTCTCAGAGACTGCTTTCAACGCAGCGTGCGTCTGATTTTGTCGACCCTTTTGATCCTCGCTGCGTGCGGCGCTCCCCCGGTGCCGAAGGCCCAGAGCCCCAGCGACGACCCGAAGGACTACACGGTCGACTCGGCGCTCACGTACGTGCCGACGCTTTCGGAGCCGTCGTGGATCATCCCCAGCCGCGCGCTCCCCCCCGAGGCGAAGGCCCAGCCGTCGAACAACAACGTCGATCTGGTGCTGTTCGAGGGCCGGCTGTACCTGGCGTGGCGCACGGCGCCGACCCACTTCGCGTCGAAGGACGCGAAGCTCCACCTCATCTCGTCGGCCGATCTCGGGAAGACGTGGCGGTACGAGACATCGGTGGTGCTCGGGTCGGACATGCGCGAGCCGGCGTTCGTCGCGCTGAACGGCACGCTGCGCTTCCAGTTCTTCCAGTCCGGCACCGACATGTTCGCGTTCGAGCCGAAGGCGCAGTTTCGGATGACGCTCGGCCCGGACGGAAAGTGGGGCCCGCTCGAAGAGTGGGGCGAGGCCGCCGAAGTGTCATGGAGCTACAAGGTCCGCAACGGCGTTGCGTGGCGCAGCTCGTACAAAGGAGCGCACTACGAGTTCGGGAAGATGCCGGACATCTCGGCGCGCTTCACCAAGAGCACCGACGGCCTGACATGGGAGCCCGTGAAGGGTGACGGCACGGTCTACCGCGGCGGCGTCAGCGAGATCGCTTTCGAGTTCGATGAAGACGGGTCGCTGTGGGCGGTGACGCGCAACGAGGATGGCGACGCGACCGGCTTCGGCTCGCACGTGTGCACCGCGCCGAAAGACGATCTGGGGACGTGGACGTGCAGCGCGAAGAGCAGCCCCGAGCGCTACGACTCGCCCAAGATGTTCCGCCACGGCAAGGACCTGTACCTCGTTGCCCGGCGCGACGTCGGCGGGCCCTTCGACCAGCTGCGCACCGACCTCACCTTCGGCGACATGCAGACCTTCTACAACGCTGCGTACTGGGGCCGGGCGAAGCGCACGGCGCTGTACCAGCTCGACAAAGAGAAGAAGGCGGTGGTCTGGCTCTTCGACCTGCCCTCGTGCGGAGACACCTCGTTTCCCGCGATCGCGCGCCTCGGCGCTCACACGTTCTTGATCGCCAACTACACCTCGCCGCTCGACGACCTCGACATCAGCTGGGTGAAGGGCCAGACGCAGGACAAGGGCACGAA
>JBBRAX010000094.1:0-19077 GCA_038206395.1 Myxococcales bacterium
CGCCCGTGCCGACGACACTGCAGACCGAGGCGATTGGCGATGGCCGGGTGAACTGCCTCGAAGCGGCGTTCGCCAACTCGCGCACGAAGGGCGGCACGCTGGTGGTTCTCAGCGACACGCGCGACGACACCGGCCACGTGCTCAACCAGCAGGCCGACGGGCGCATCTTCGACCCGGCGACGCCCGACACGACGTACCCCGACATGCGGGCGTGGGAAGCCGCCAGCAACTCGGATCAGCACTACCAGGTTCAGGGCGTGGTGACGGCGCGTGAGGCCGAGGCGATCATGGCGCTGCCGCCCGGCTCGAGTGAACGCTCGGCGCTGCTCGCGCAGACGCCGCTGGTGGATCTGAAGACGGGCAGAGCGACCGGGCAGATGGCGACGGCGCTCTCGCGCATCAGCGTCGCCGACGCCGCTCGCGACACCGATGTGGCGGCCGTACTGCACGCCAATGCCGCTGCGGCCGCTGCGATCGACGCGCTTCCTGTGGGCTCGGGCACCGAGGCGATCATCGGCACCGCAATCGAGGCGGCGTACCAGGACCTCCACAACCAGAACCCGAACTGGACTTCAGCCGAGCTGATGGATCGCGCGGTGATTGCGGCGCACCTCACCATCGTCGGAGCGGATGACATGGCGCAAACGGGCATCGATCTGGTCGCCAGAGACCACCCGATGTCATACGTGCTGCGCGATGCGCTGGCGACCGGGCTGGTGACGGCGCCGACGTCGCGCTCGGATGCGACGAACGGCACGACGCTGCGGCCCGAGCTCAACGATCTGACCAACAACCAGCCGCACCACATCATGTCGTACCTGACGATGGGCTACCTCGCCGCTGGGACGCTGGGCGGGGAATCGACCGTGGATCACGGCGTCTGGGTTCACGAGATAGCCTCCAGAAACGGCAACGTGGAGGACTACTGGGCAGGGGTGTTCGGCCGTGAGCTGGGAACGGCGCTGTACTCGAGCCGCGACACGCTTCCGGGCAGCGACATCTCCGAATACGCGACAGGCTTCTTGTCGAAGCCCGTCGGCTCGACCGGCATCCAGGCGACGGCCGGCACCGACGGCGACGCGGTGTTTGGCCGTCACCGCGCCGACTTCTTGCCGCACGCCGGCGGGTAGCCCGTGGACTGCGCTACTGCGCGCAGACGTGATTGACGCAGCTGTCGCTCGCGCACTGCCGCGACGCACCGCAGTAGGTGCCCGCGGCCGCGCCCGCCTGACACGTGCTCGGGTCCGGCAAGTACGGCGAAGGCGTGAAGCAGTAGCTGCCAGGACAGCAGTCGGTGTCGATGCTGCAGACCGTGCCCGTCGAGAAGCACGTGTTCGCGGCAGAGCAGCTGCCACCCAGACAGTGCCCGCTCACGCACTGCGAGTCCTCCATGCACGTCGCGCCGTCTGCCAGCGCGGCCCTGCAGACCGCCGGGGCGTAGGTGTAGTTGAAGCAGAACGTGCCGCCGCAGCAGTCGCCATCGGTCGCGCATGCCGTTCCGCTGGTGCCACAGACCGCCGCGCCGCAGGTGCCGTTGTGGCAGACGCCGCTCTGACTCTGCTCGGGCGCAGTGCACTTCCATGGGGCGTAGGTGAGGTTGTTGCAGAACGAGCCGACGCAGCAGTCAGAGCTCTGGCTGCAGGCGCCGCCTGAGGACCCGCAGGAATGGCGACCTTCCTCTGTCACGATCAACGGCTCCCCGTCGCCGGGCTCGCGCTCGAGGGTGGGGGTGAAGCAGGCAGACACGACGGCGGCGCAGCAACAGACGAGCAGGTAACGGGGCATCTTTGGTTCTCCTCTTAGAAAATCGTGTAGACGAAGGGCGCGACGTATTCGATCGCAGCAACGGCAGAGAGCAGCAGGGCGCACACAGCGAGCACGGCGACCATCGGAACCAGCCACCACCGGCCGCTGGAAATCAGCGCGCGGCACAGCTCGAGGAACACCGAAGTGCGGGCGACGCGTGAGCCACGGCGAACCGGGGACGCGACCGCAGCAGCAGCAGCGAGCGCCTTCATGAGGGCCTCCTCTCGATGAGACAATTCTCCAGAACCAGGAAGTCGAGCTCCGAGCGCGCGAACACCGCGTAGGCCTCGGCGGGCGATGCGCACAGCGGCTCGTCTTTCAGGTTCATCGAGGTGTTGAGCAGCACGCCGACGCCGGTGCGCCTGCGAAACGCGTCGACGAGCGCATGGAACGCCGGGTTGTCTTCGGCGTGCACGACCTGCACGCGCGCGGTGCCGTCGACGTGGGTGATCGCGGGAAGGCGCTCGCGCGTCTCGGGCCTGACCGGCACCACCGAGCACATGAAGGGCGCGAGCTGATCAGTCGGCGACACGTCGAACCAGCGCGCGGCCTCTTCGGCGAGCACGGCCGGCGCGAACGGCCGGAAGCTCTCGCGGAACTTGATCTTCCGGTTCACCCGGTCTTGCGCTTTCGGATCTCGCGCGTCGGCGATGATCGACCGGGCGCCCAGCGCGCGCGGGCCCCACTCGAAGCGGCCCTGGAACCAGCCGCCCACCTGCTGCTCGGAAAGCAGCCGCGCGACCTCGTCGACCAGATCCGCGCGACTGTCGAACGCGTGGTACGCGACGCGGCAGTCGGTGAGGAAGCGGGCGATCTCAGTGGGGGCGTAGGCCGCTCCGAGGAAGGCGTGTCGCATCGCAGCGACGCGCGGCAGCCCGTGCAGCACGTGGGTCGCCCACTGCGCTGCGCCAAGGCTGCCACCTGCATCGCCGGCCGCCGGCTGAACGAAGAGCTGCTCGAACGGCCCGTGCGTCTGCAGGTGCCGGTTGGCGACGCAGTTGAGCGCGACGCCTCCTGCCAGAGCGAGGTTGCGCTCGAAGGTCAGCGCCTTCGCGCGGTGCGAGAGCGCGAGCAGGTAGCGCTCGGTGAGCTTCTGCAAGCTGGCCGCGATGTCTGCGAAGCGGCGATCTTCCTCGTCGCGCGCGGGCAGGTGCAGCGCCGCGCCGGGCACGCGCGCCGGCCCGAGCAAGGCCTCGAGTGCGGGCGTGAAGCTGCGGGTCGGGTGCCGCTGGAAGCAGAAGAACTTCTCGTCGAGGGTCAGCGCGCCGTCGTCGCCGATGGCGCAGAGCTGCTCGAGGCGGTCGAGGAAGCGGGGCTCGCCGTACGCCGACAAGCCCATCACCTTGTACTCGCCGTCGTTCACCTCGAAGCCGAGGTAGGCGGTGAGCGCCGAGTAGAGCAGCCCGATGGAGTGGGGAAAGTGAAGCTCTTCGAGCAGCTCGAGCTTCGAGCCGTCTGGCCCTGAGCTGCCGCGGTAGATCGACGTGGTCGCCCACTCGCCGACGCCGTCGACGGTGATGACCGCCGCGCTCTGAAATGGCGAGCTGAAGAAGGCAGACGCCGCGTGCGACAGGTGGTGCTCGCAGAAGAGCAGCTGCTCGGTGGTGCAGCCGAGCGCGGCGCACAGCTCGCCCTTCGACCAAAGCCGCTTGCCGAGCCAGGTCGCGAGCGCGCGCGAGAACTGCGGCAGGCTGCGGGGAAACTCGCGAAGGTGGGTGACGAGGATCCGCTCGAACTTGCGAAGCGGCTTCTCGTAGAAGACGACGTGGTCGACCTGGGCGATGGTCACGCCGGCCTGCTCGAGACAGAAGCGCGCGGCATTCACCGGCAGCGCGGCGTCGTGCTTCAGCCGGGTGAACCGTTCTTCCTGCGCGGCGGCGACGACGACGCCATCGACGAGCAGCGCCGCCGCAGCGTCGTGGAAGAACGCACTGATTCCGAGGACGATCATCAGAACTGCCTCCGCGCTGCTGCGAGGGTCGACGGCGGCGACGGCCTGCGCTTCCAGCCCGGGGTGGGTGGGTCGAACACGCGCGCGAGCAGCACGAAGATGGGCAGCACGACCAGGTACATCGTGCCGAGCGTCAGCCGGCTGGTGACGTCGCCGAGGATGCGGCCAGACCTCCGCCACGCTTCCCATGCGCGCACGCCCCGCACCTTCCACAGCGCGCGGGTGACGGCCAGCGACTGGCCTTCCGCGCGCCACGTCTTCAGCAGCTTGTGGCTGTACGCGACGTGGAACCGCTCGTCTTTGCCGATGCGCGCGAACAGCGCCTCGAGCTCGGTCTGACCGCGGAAGTGCGTCTTTAGCGCGCGGAACTGCAGCTCGCCCCGGCGCTCGGCCAGGTAGACGAAGGCGATGAACTCAATCAGCGGCATGCGCGAGAAAAGGTTCTGCCGTCGCGCGTGGATGAGGTTGTACTCCGACGCGGTGGCGCGGGCGTCCGGCGCCAGCGCGCGCGCCGCCTCGCGGAACATGCGGGCGTGGCGCGCTTCGTCCATCGCGTGGCGGAAGAAGAGCCAGCGCAGCTTCGGGTCGTCGGTGAGCTCGGCGGCCTTCAGCATGTCCAGCGCGCTGCCCGCCTCGGTGGCGGCGAACCCCTCGAGCTTCGAGGCGACCTTGTCCGCGCTGCGCCAGACGAAGGGCGCGAGCATTCGCAACATCAGCTGCGACCCAGCGGCAGTGGCAATCATCGGTTCACCTGCGCGGTCGGCCCTTGAAGGAGCGCGGCGATTGCAACGGCGGCGACGTGATGGCCACGCGCCGAGAGGTGGTAGTCGTCGCGAAGAAACGCTCCCGGCTCGGCCGCCCGAAGCGGCGAGAGCAGGTTGATTGCGGGGACGCCCAGGGTCCGCGCGTCGGCGGTGAAGTCTTCCAGCAGTATCTCGGTGGCGCCCAGGTCCTGGGCGCGGGTGCGGTACTTCGGCCACTCGCGCGCGCTGACCTGCACGTCGACCGGAAGCGCGACCGCGATGAGCTCGCACGACAGCCCGCGGCACAGCTCGGCTGCCTGGGCCAGCGGTGCGCCAAGGGGAGATCGCCACGGAGCGTGCCCTTCTCGCAGCTGCTTCAGAGCGTTGCCGAGCCGCAGCACAGTGGCAGCCGGAGGCAGCTCGGCCTCGCCCATCACCCTCGCGAGCTGCCGGGCGGCGAGCACGAGGTGAGAACGGCCGAGCAGAAACGAGCGGAAGGGAAAGTCGGCGCCGCGTGGACCCGGGCTCGCGGCCCAGCCGTCTTGCGCGGTGGTGCGGCGCGCATTGGGCACCGTCTCGAACCAGTCGTTGGCGGCGTTCGCGACGAAGACGACGTCGGTAGGGTGAAAGCGCGGGCCGAGCTCCGCCAGCGCAATCAGCGACTCGTTGGGGCCCCACGACGGCACAGCGGCGACGAACGCCCGGGTGCCCGGCCCCAGCGCGCGCTCGAGCTGCGGCCCCAGCGAATCCTCGAACGCCACGCCGTAGCCGAAGACCTGAGAGTCGCCGAGCAGCAGCACGCGGCGGGGCGCCTGGGTGTCCCACTCGGGTCCGCGGAAGCCGAGGCTGTTGGTCGAGATGTCGGTGAGCCGGCCGTCGCGGCTGCGCACCCGGGTGCTGGCGTCGGGCTGCAGCTTCACGCCGTACCGCGCGTCGGAGGCGAAGAGGTTGAGGTAGGGGTAGGCGCCCCGGTGCAGCAGCCGCGCGGCGCCCTCGGCCACCGCGAGCGAGGCGAGCACCGAGACGGCGCACGCCAGAATTTTTCCCGAGATGTTCGCCGCCCGCTTCGAAACCATGTCGCTGACCTCGCAACACGATTCCTACGACAGGGACCTGCGTTAATAGAATCCGGATTATCGCAACCGTACTGTCAGTCGGTTCCGAACGATGATCTACTTCGAGGAATGCCTGAGATTCACCAGCCAGCGGCTACTCGAGCCGGCGCCGGTGCCGCAGCCCTGATGTCGGACCGTGAGAAGCCGTAACGCTTCATCTGTTCTTAACGGATGCATCAGCCCCGCCTCCGTATTGATAGCCACCAGGCAATGACGCCCGGAAGAAACCAGCGAGAAGCAGACATGAACCTGAAGAACAAAGCACTCCTCGGCATCACCCTGACAATCGGCGCGCTAGGTGCCCACGCGGCCTTCGCCCAGGCAGCCAAGGCGAAGTTGAGCAGCGAGCAGGCGCGGGTGCTCGCGCTGAAGGCAGTTCCGGGCACGGTGTTGAAGGAAGAGCTCGAAAAGGAAAAGGGAGTCCTCATCTACTCGTTCAAGATTCGTCCCTCGGGCGCAGCAAGCGGGCAGCACAAAGAAGTGAACCTCGACGCCAACACCGGGGTGGTCGTTGGAATCGAAGGCGATGACGAAAAGGAAGAGGGCGACGACAAAGAGTGAAGCGCCCGGTGGCGGCCTCGCGCTTATGTGCGGGGCAAGCGAATCACGAAGCGTGCTCCGCCGAGGGCACGGTCTTCGATTGCGATCGTCCCATGGTGGCGATCGACGATCCGGCTCGTGATCGCGAGACCAAGCCCCTGCCCTTCCGGGTGTCCGACGGCAGCAGCCCCCCGCTCGAGGGGGAGCATGATCCGATCACGCTCCGAAGCTGCGATGCCGGGGCCGGTGTCTTCGACCCAGATCGAGACCTCGGTGGAGCCGGCGTCGACGCCGACGCGCACGCTGCCTCCCGACGGGGTGTACGCCACCGCGTTGTCGATCAGGTTTCGCACTGCGCTGGCGAGCGCATCCGGATCGCCAGTTACCCCGGCCGGCGCCTCGCCGCCTTCCGCCGCTCGCGAGAGCGAAAGGCCCCTGTCCGAGGCCGACTGCGCTCGGGCCGCGAGCACCTCGTCTACCTGCGCGCGGACGTCGAACTGTACCTGGCGATCCAGAGGGCCCTCGGCGCGGGCGAGCGACAGCAACGACTCGACCAGCCGGGCGAGGCGGCGGATCTCTGCCAGAGATTTTTCGGCTGTGTGTCGCCATTCGGCTGCCGTTCGCGGCTGGCGCAGCGCCACTTCGAGCTCGGCCCCCGCCACCGCCAGCGGCGTTCGCAACTCGTGTGACGCGTCAGCGGCGTAGCGTGAAAGCGCGCCGAACCCGGTCTCGAGCCGGGCAAACAGCCCGTTGAGCTCTTTGGTCAGCAAATGCAGCTCGTCCTTCCTCGTGGGCAGGACCAGGCGCTGACTCAGCCCCGACGCGGTGATGCTTTGCGCGGCGGCGACGAGCGAATCGATCGGCGCGAGCGCTCGCCGGCTGAGCCAGAGGCCACCGCCGACCGCGACAAGCAAAGCTGCCGGAGCGACCGCGAGCATCGCCAGCAGCATCCGCTCGCTCGCCTCTGCAGCCAGCCCGTGCTCTTCACTTTCCTGAACCCCTCGCTGGTCGTCACTCTCTTCAATTCGCAGCGCGACGTAGGTGGCCGCGGCAAAGGCGACCAACGTGAAGGCGGTCGTGAGCGCGAATCCGAGTGCGATCCGCCGATGCAGAGAGCTTTTGGCCATGGGTCTTAGCTCCGCAGCCGGTAGCCGAAGCCGCGCACCGTCTCGATCTCGACGCCCGAGCCAGAGATCTTGGTTCGCAGATGGGAGACGTGGACGTCGATGACATTGGTACCTGGGTCGAAGTCGTAGCCGAAGGCATCGCGCAGCAGCTCTTTGCGGGTCACCGTCTGATCCCTGCGTGAGAGCAGCACCTGCAGCAGTCCGTGCTCACGCGGCGACAGCTGAACTTCACGGCCCTCGATAAGCACGTGGCCTTCGCGCAGCTGCAGTCCTCCCACCCCGCCCGAGCTCCACCTCGGAGCGGCCGCGCGGCGCAGCAACGAACGCACGCGCGCCAGCAGCTCTTCGAAGGCGAACGGCTTGACGACATAGTCATCGGCTCCGGCGTTGAGCGCCTCCACCCGCGTCCGAACCGACTCTCGGGCGGTCAGCACCAGAATCGGGAGAGCAAGGCCGCGCGCCCGAACCTGGGCGAGCAGCTTGAGGCCGTCGAGATCCGGCAACCCCAGGTCAAGGATCAGCGCGTCGACACCGCCAGCGTCGAGCGCAGTCCAGGCACCCGCTGCGTTCGCGGAGTGGCGGACCTCGAAGTGCGCTTCGCCCAGGCCGCGCGTCAGCGACTCGACGAGTCCCAACGAGTCCTCCACCAGAAGAATGCAAGCAGTTCCGAGCAAAGGCACGCCACCTCCTAGAAAACGGCCCTCTGCTGACGAACAGGGGGAAGAAACGAAAAGGAAGAAGAGAGCTGGCGCGGCACAAAGTGATGGTGGCCGAACCGCTTCGCGGCGTCGAGGGCCGCTCGCTCTTGTTCACGTCCAATGGCCGACGAGCGCCGAGGACATGCCGAGCACTGCCGCGTGAAGCAGGCTGATCGTCACGGCGGCGACCGCGATGCGGGGCTCGAAGCGATCGGCGGCGAGGAAGCGGCGGCACCCGACCGCGAACGCCACGGCGGCGCCGCCCGCTAGCGCTGCGGCGAGAAACGCCCTCGACACGAACGGATCGCCGCCGACCCAGGACGCCGTGGCCCACGCAGCCAGCGCGCAGAGGCCGAGCTGACCGACGCCCGCGATGCCCGCGACCGCGAAGCCTGCGACGAGCGCGCTGCCCGCCGACGTCTGATGCACCGAGGCCGCGAGCCCGACAGACCAGAGCACCAGCATCGCCACGCACCAGGCCATCACCATTGGGCCGGTGACGCCCACCACGCCCGCGACCAGGGCGCCCGGCAGCGCCACGCAGAGCACCGCAGTCGTGAGCCCCGACAGCAGCGCGCGGCGGGCGAAGACCTGGCGCCGAGGCTGCGCGACGAGCTCTGCTTCGAGGGTGCCGACGCGGCGCGCTTCAGCGAATGCCAGCGAGGGGCTGAGCATCGCGGCGCAACCAGAGAAGATGAACAGCGGCAGGGGAGCGACCGCTGAGTCGCGGCCCCACGCCGCGATCGCAACGAAGCCCGCCACGCCTGCGGCCGAGATCATCACGGCGGGACGCTGAGCATGCAGCGCGGCCCTCAGCAGCGGTGGAGCCAACCGCTCGAGCCCCGAAAGGCCGGGCACGTCGCCCTGCAACCACAGCGGAGGCCCGACGGCCGCGCCGCGCCGGTAGGCGGCGGGAAGGCCAGCCAGCATCGCAAAGCCAAAGACGACCACGCACCCAATCGCCACGGAAGATCCGAGCAGCGCGATGGGGACTGCGATCAGCACCGGCGTCACCACCACGTACCCGAGCGTCATGCCGTCGTTCTGCAGCAGGAAGAACCAGGTGGGCACGGTGAGCAGCGGCAGCGCGTGGCCGGCGAGCGCGAACCACCAGAGCTCCGAGCCTCGATCGCCCGCGGCGCTCAGCTGAATCCACGAGACGACGATCACCAACGCCGCCACCGCGAACTTCTCGGCGAAGGCGCGCGCGCCCAGCGGGCTGGCCAGCAGCGGCAGCAGCGTCCCCCGCTCGCGCTCGGCGCTCATCGGCAGCAGCACCACCGCCGTCGGCACGATGATCGCGGTCATGAACGCGGCCGCCCGCGCGAGCGCCTGCCCGCTGCCGCTGAGCACATCGAGGGCCAGCGCGGCGCCGCCGCCGAGCAGCAGCATCATCGCGGGCCCGAGCGAGAGCCGAAGCTCACGCCGCAGACGGATCGCGGTGGGTCCGGTGCGCAGCTGGGCCCACCCCACCAGCGCCAGCAGCAACAGCGCAGGGACGAAGCGGGCGAGCCAGGCCAACGGCCGCACAGACCCGTGCTGGAGGTCCAGCAGCATCACGACGTTGGCGGGGATGAGCGCGAGCAGCCACAGGCCCACCGTGGGAAACCCAGCGACGGCGCGAACAGGCTGCTCGGCAACGAGAGTGGGCGTCATGGTCGGCTCGGGCTTCAAGCAGCGAGGAGGAAGATGTCTTCGATGGTCAGCGCGGTGGCGTCGACCCGCGCTGCGCCCGCCTGGGCCAGCCAGCTCCTGGCCTCGTCGGGCGCCGAATCGACGACGAGCTCGAGCATCCGCCCTTCCCGCCTGGGCGGCCGCACCGTCTTCATCGGCACCGACTCCGGCGCGTCGCCGTCGAACCACGCGCGCAGGCGGCAGAAGCGGGCGCGCGCCTCATCGGCCTGGGTCGTCAGCACCGCGCGGCCGTTTGCCATCACCGTGAAGCCGTCGACGATGCCCTCGAACTCCGAGATGAGGTGGGTCGAGACGAGAATGGTCTTTCGCTGTGGATCTCGATCCTGAAAGACGCCGATGACCGCCTCGAGAAACGTGCGGCGCACCAGCGGGTCGAGGCCCGAGGTCGGCTCGTCGAGCACGAGCAGCTCGGGATCCGCGGCGAGCGCACACACCAGGGCCAGCTGGGTGCGCTGCCCTTTCGACAGCTCGCGGGTCGGGGCATCGAGATCGAGCTCAAAGCGGCTCAGCAGGTGGGCCTGCACGTCGAGGTTCCACTTCGTGCGCAGCGCAGCAGTCCACGTCAGCGTCTCGGCCACCGTCATCCACGGCTGAAAGGCGGGCGCGTCGGGGACCCAGGCCAGCCGCGACTTCACCTCGGCTTCGTGGCGGGCGACGTCGAGGCCGAAGAGCCGAATGGATCCGCGCGCGGGGCGCAGCAGGCCCAACAGCGCGCGCAGCGTCGAGGTCTTGCCGGCGCCGTTGCGACCGAGCAGCGCGTGGCAGCGGCCCGCCTCGACCCGCAGCTCGAGCCCCTTCACCGCTTCGCCCCGCGGGTAGCGCACCACCAGCCCTTGCACGTCAATCATTCCCGCGCTCCTTCCGCCTTATCCCGGCGGGTCTTCCTGAAATGGCGAAGCCGTTCGTCGAGCAGCGCACGCAGCGCCTCGTCGTCGACCTGAAGGTGGTGTGCCTGAACGATGACCTGGTCGAACGCGGCGGCGAGGCGTTCGGTGCGCACGGCCCGCCGCAGCGGCGTCACCGTCGAGGTCACGAAGCACCCCGAGCCCTGCCGATTCTCGAGAATGCCTTCGGTCTCGAGCTCGCTCCACGCGCGCGAGACGGTGTTGCGGTTGAGCTTCAGGTCTTCGGCCAGAGTCCGCACCGACGGCACCTGATCGCCCGAGCGCAACGTGCCAGTCGCGACCGCCGCTTTCACCTGCTGAACGAGCTGCAGGTAGATGGGAACTCCAGAGTGGTAGTCGACGAGCCAGCGCAAAGTGTCTGCACGGTGTCATAGGACACTATGACAGTCAATCAACCCACAGCCAGGGCCGCGCGCCAAGGGCGTCGTCGGTGGTGGGTTTTGCGTCGACCGTCCGTCAATCGCTCCAGGTGCCTTCGCTCGAGGTCCCTGGCGACGTCGAGCACCTCGACTTTCACCACCCGCCACTCGTTGAAAGGTGAAGGTGAAGGTGAGCAAAGCGGTCGACGCGGCGGTTGCGCGTCGCAACGCGGATCGCCTGTTCGAGCTGCGGTTCTGACGGGTCTGGACCCTCAGCTCGTCGCTTCGAACACCCGAATCCGCGCGCTCGGCCCGTCGTAGTCGAGGATCGCGGTCCGCCGGCGACCCACATCGCAGCAGTCGACGAAGGGTGCATTCGCGCGGATCCCGCCGCCCAGAACCAGAACTTCACCGTTCGACAGATTCACCTCGCAGATGCCGGCCGGTGCCAGAAACACTGCCCGTTGCGTTCCCGTGTCGAACGCCCACGGGCGCCCGCCGAAAATCGTGAAGGGCACCTGGGCGCCTTTCCACGGGAAGTGCGTCACCGCGTCCTTGCTGATGCCCCAGAGCGAGAGTCCGTCCTCTGCGAACGACAGGAAATGGAGCTTTGGCTCGTTCGGCCACGCGCAAAGCTCTTTGCCATCCCTGCCGACGCAGACGACGCGATGTTCGGTGGCAATGGCGACGTGCTGCAGGTCGTTGCTGAGGGCTACGGCGTACAGCTTCGCCCCGGAGGTCACGGGAATTCTCACTGTCGCGACGAAAGGCGCGAGTGCAAACATCTCCAGCCGCGGTTGCTCGGAGATGGAATCGCCCACGAGCAGGTGCGTTCTGTCGGGCGACAGCGAAAACACCAGACCCGATTTTCGCGAGTGGTGAACGAGCTGGGGCGGGTTCGTTTCCGTCTGCCTGACGAGCCACAGCTGTTCTTCGTCTGGCCGGTAGGCGGAGTACGCGCCGCTGACCGCTATCGCCAAATCTCCATTCACGTCGACCGCCAGCGCGCTGCTGTCGATGTCCGGCTTGAGCTCGTCGCGCGGCAGCTCGCGCGTCAGGGACTGACCGGTTCGCCAATTCACCCACAAGACGCCCAGCACTTCGTGCCTCGCGAAGCTGTTGGTTCCGACCAGAAGGTGGCTGCCATCCTTCGAGAAGGTGACAGTGCGGTGTGAGACCGGATCGGGGGGAAGGACGACGGCAGCAACTTCCTTGAACGTCATGGGCGCAAGCTATCCGGGTCGCGCGCCCGGCTCACCGGTTCAACTCCATCATTTCCGGGTAATGGTAGACGCCGAACTTTGCCGGGGTGCTCAGCGACGTCGCGACCATCGCCCTCGCGATCTGCTCGACGGTGATGGATTTGTATTTGGCGGGCGTGACGAGAAGGTGAGGAAGAACGAACGCTCGTCGCCGCGCCGTCCTGGCTCTGGCTCTGGCTCTGGCTCCCGGGCGCCCTTGCCCTGGTGGTGTCTCAAGGCGTCATCTTTTCCTCCTGGAGCGACGCGAGAATCGGGACGCTGGCCAACGTCGCGGTGCTGGCCGGGGTGCTCCTCTCTTTCGCCTCCGATGGCCCGTTCAGCCTTCGGCGCGAATACCTCGACGAGGTGCGGGCTGGGCTCGCCGCGGCCCAGCCGGCGAGGCCCCTCGTGCGCGAGAGCGACCTCGCCCCTCTTCCGGAGCCCGTCCAACGCTACGTGCGCCTCAGCGGCGCCGTCGGCAAGCCCCAGGTCTCGAGCATTCGGGCCACATGGACGGGGCGCATCCGCAGCAGCGAAGCCGAGCCCTGGATGCCTTTCACCGCCGAGCAACACAGCTTCTTCGGCGCACTGCCCTCGCGGCTGTTCTTCATGAACGCCACGATGAAGCACTTGCCGGTCGACATCTTTCACCGCTTCGTCGGGACGCCGGCCACGTTCCGGGTCCGGCTGCTGTCGGCGATCACGGTGGTCGACGCCAAAGGCCCCGAGATGAACCGCGCAGAGACGGTCACCCTGTTCAACGACCTGTGCGTGTTGGCGCCTTCGAGGCTGATCGACCCATCGATTCGTTGGGAGCCAATCGATGCCGACACTGCGGGGGCAAGCTTCACCCGCGGCGATCAGACCATCGGGGCCGTGTTGAAGTTCAACGATGCCGGCGAGCTGATCGACTTCGTCTCCGACGACCGGGCGATGGCCTCGTCCGATGGCAAGGTGTTCACCCCTTCCCGGTGGAACACGCCGCTCTCGAAGTACCGCGCCTTCGCAAATCGCCGCGTCGCGTCCTTCGGCGAAGCCAGGTGGGACGCGGCTTCAGGCCTCTTCACCTACGGCGAGTTCGAGCTCACTGACCTGACGCTCAACGACTGACTTGCTGCTGCTCGATCAGGCCCTTCGTGCCCGCGTGGCCGCCTTCCTTCAGGTCGTCGAAAAACCGAAGCGGGTCGCTGCGGTCAGGTCAGGTCGGCTCGCTCGCCTGAAGCCGAATCGGGATCAGCAGGTCCGCCTCGGAAGTCAGCATGGGCAGCTTGAGCGTGCGCAGCTGGGCGACGATGCACGCGCCAACCACCGCGTCGCGCAGGTTGCCTTCCTGCACGCGTGCATCGGTGACCGTGCCGTTGGCCGACAAGCTGAGCGCGACGACGATGAAGCCGTTGAATGAGGCCTGCTTCTTCAGCTCCTGCTCGTAGCAGTGCTCGAACGACGCGCGCTTTCCGCGCAGCGCCATGCGCATCGCGTCTGCCGGGTCGACCTCAAGCGGGCGTTGGCGCTCGACCGGCTCGACGGGCCTGACCGGCGAGGGGACGCTGACGCTCTTCTTCCGCACGCCGAGCAACTGCTGGCGCAGCGGCGGCTCTGCTTCGACGGGCTCCGCTTCCATTTCGGCCGGGGAGACGTCTTCCTCAACCTCGGCGATGCGACTGTCGAGCGGCGGGGTCTGCCACAGGGGGTAGCGCGCGATCGCGCCGGTTCGTTCGCGCAGCTCGAGCGCCGAACCGAGGGCAGCGAGGAAGCAGGCGGCGGAGAGCACGGCGAGGACACCAGCGGCGAGGGTGCGCCTGGCTTTGGTGCATTCCACGCGACATGCCAGCCGGCCCTCACGCGTGGCGCAGGGTTGCGCGTGGCGGTGTGGGTCGGCGCGTGAAGCCAGGGTCGGCGCTGACCCGCGATGCCTCGACGGGGAGGGGCTCGAAAAACAAAAAGGGCCCCCGTTTCCGGAAGCCTTTTTGATGCCCAAGAAGGGATTCGAAGGCTCCGAGACGAGCAGATCGTCGCAGGTCGTCGAGGGTAACCGAGCGGAACTGCCAGCATCAGCACCTTCCGAAAACCATCCAGATGGGTCCTCAGCCGAAACCGGTGTCACAACGTCACACTTGGCGGTTTTTCGGCCCGCGGCCGTCGACAATGCCGGCGTCTCGGCTTTGCTTGTGGATGGTCGCTGAG
The DNA here is from genome assembly GCA_038206395.1 of Myxococcales bacterium. GTDB lineage: Bacteria > Myxococcota > Myxococcia > Myxococcales > Myxococcaceae > JAGSPQ01. The sequence goes on from JBBRAX010000094.1 coordinate 14,365, forward strand.
ATCCGCAGATTCCTGGACCGTCGGGAGTCCGAGTCGAGCCATTTCATGAAGTCGTAGTCGTCGGCGAGCAGGCGAAGAGGAACGACCTCGGCACCAAGTTTGAGCCTGAATTCGAGGGGGTCCGGGGGAGACTGGAAACCTGTGCGAGGGATGTGGAGAACGGGTAGGCCGCCGGGAACGCGCCCCAAAAAAAGACAGAGGACCGCCCAGCAGCAACTGGGAGGCCCTCCTGGCGAGCGCGCCCGGGTGAATGCATGCGGGTGAGCTCGTTGAGAGCCGCGTAGCGCAGAGCCGGGCGCGAGGCCAGCCGACGAGGGCGCGCGCGGAGTCCGGTGGATGCGCTGCGCTTTGTGACGTGCGGCCGGGCCGCGTGCAGACAGATGTTTTTCCTGTGCAGCCACTGCGACCGCGGACAGCGGTACTGCAGCAGCCGGTGCAGCCTCGCGGCGCGTCGCACATCGGTGAACGCGGCGGGGCAGAGGTACCAGGCGACGTTGGACGGGAAACACGCGCACGCGGGACGGCAGCGCCGGTACCGAGAACGAAAGAAAGTGACGCATCAGACTGCCGACGACGAGGCCGCATCGACTTCGGTGCCGACCGCGACGGTGTCGGCCGCCATTCCGGCGGCGAACACCGAAGCAGCGAGGCCGTGGAGTCATGGAAACCAGAGCAAGACGTACCAGTGCGCGATGTGCAGCACAGAGAGCCGCTTCCTTCGTCACCAGACGCTGGCGCGGTACCGACCGCGGTGGCGCCGCCGCCCGCCGTGAAGGAGGTGGGCGATGACGCTGTCGCTGGAAGTGATGGCGAACATCCGCCGGCTGCACTTCGCGGAACACTGGAAGGTGGGCACCATCGCGACGCAACTGGGCGTGCACCACGACGCCGTCGAGCGCGCGCTGGGCATCGGCACCCGCGGAAGCGCAACCCCCGACGGGGTGCTCGCGCGGCGGATGACGGCGTCGTTGCTCGACGCGTACAAGCCGCTCATTCACGAGACGCTCGAGCAATACCCGCGGCTGACCGCCAGTCGACTCTTCGAGATGGCGAAGGCCCGCGGCTTCTCGGGCGGCTACGAGATGGTGAAGCGCTACGTGCGGCGCGCGCGGCCTCAGGCGCGAAGCGAAGCCTTCTTCCGGCTCGAGACGCTGCCAGGCGAAGAGGCGCAAGTGGACTGGGGGATGTTCGGCAAGCTGAAGGTCGGCAACGCCGTGCGGACGCTGTGCTGTTTCGTGATGGTGCTCTCGTACTCGCGCGGGCTTTTCGCGCGCTTCTTCCTCGACATGACGATGGAGAGTTTCCTCCGCGGGCATTTGAAGGCCTTCGAGGCCCTTGGCGGCGCGCCGCGCAGCGTCTTGTACGACAACCTCAAGTCGGTGGTGCTCGAGCGCCACGGCGACGCGGTGCGCTTCCACCCGCGCCTGCTCGAGCTCGCCGGCCACTACCACTTCGCGCCGAAGCCTTGCGCCCCGTACCGGGGAAACGAGAAGGGCAAAGTCGAACGGACCATCAGGTACCTGCGTGACTCCTTCTTCGCGGCCCGCCGCTTCACCGGCCTCGACGACTTGAATGTCCAGCTCGGCCAGTGGATTCACAATGTCGCGCTGGTGAGGCCGTGGCCGGGCGCGCCCGATGGGCGCCGCGTCGTCGATGTCTTCGGCGAGGAACGGCCTCGTCTGTTGCCGTTGCCCGAGGGCGCCTTCTCGGCCGACGTCTTGCGCGCGGTTTCGTCGGGCAAGACGCCGTACATCCGCTTCGACGGAAACGACTACTCGCTTCCTCACACGCTGGTGAGAAAGCCTCTCACGCTGCTCGCGTCTGAAGACACGGTGCGCTTGATGGACGGCGCCGACGAAGTCGCTCGCCATCGCCGCAGCTACGACAAAGGCGAACGCGTGGACGACGAGGCCCACCTGCAACAGCTCGCCAACGAAAAGCGCCGCGCTGCTGAGCTGCGCGGACGCGACGTCCTGCGCTCGACGCTGCGGAACGCCGACGCCTTCATCTCCGCGCTTGCCGTGAAGGGCAGCGCGCTCGGCGCAGAGACAACCCGCCTGCTGCGGCTGCTGAAGGAGCACGGCCCTCGCGAAGTCGATGCCGCCCTTGCCGACGCGATGGCCCGGCGCGCCATCAGCGCCAGCTCCGTCGCGCACCTGCTCGACACCCGCGCCCGCGCGCGCAAGCAGCTGCCGAGCATCGACGTCGTCGTGCCCGAGTCGGTGCGCCACGTGCGCGTCACCGCGCACGCGCTCGCCGACTACAACTCGCTGCACACGCGCGAGGACGAGTCATGAGCGCCCAGCTCTCGACGCAACTGGCCGCCCTCGGGCTTCATTACGTCGCGCACCACCTCGATGACCTCATCGCGCTGGCCACCAGGCACCGGTGGGGCGCGGTCGAGATGCTCGCCCACGTCACCGAGCAGGAAACGAAAGAGCGCGCCAGGCGCAGCATGGAACGCCGACTCACCCGCGCAAAGCTCGGGCGCTACACGCCGATGGCGGACTTCGACTGGGCGTGGCCGACCCGCATCGACCGCGTCGCCGTCGAGACCGCGCTGAAGCTCGACTTCGTCGACACGCGCCGGAATCTCGTCCTCGTCGCACCGCAAGGCCTGGGCAAGACGATGATTGCGCAGAACATCGCCCACCAGGCCGTCCTCAAGGGCCACACCGCGCTCTTCACCACCGCGTCTCAGCTGTTGCTCGACCTCGGCGCGCAGGATTCTCCGCGCGCCCTGGACCGTCGGCTCAAGCACTACGCCCACCCCGGACTGCTCGTCATCGATGAGGTCGGCTACCTGTCCTACGACTCGCGCAACGCCGACTTGCTCTTCCAGGTCGTCTCACGCCGCTACGAGGAGAAGAGCCTCGTGCTGACCACCAACCTGCTCTTCGGCGATTGGGCGACCATCTTCCCGAACGCGGCCTGCGCCACTGCGCTCATCGACCGCATCGTCCATCACGCCGACGTCGTCACCATCGAGGGCAAGTCGTACCGCCGCCGCACCGCCGAAGAATCGAAGAAGGCGAAGTCGAAGAAGTAGCCAACAACAACTGACCGTCGATCGCGGAAGTAGCCCCGCGATCGACGGCCCAGGAATCTGCGGATCTCGGCGACCGCCAACATTGCTGTCTGAAGCCCTCACCACTTGGCTGCGGGCACCCGATTCCGCCGCGCTGACGAGTCGGCTTCGCGCCATCCTGCGGATGGTCGCAGGAAAAGGGGCCATCTGATTCGTAGACTCGGCGTGTGCTCATCGGAGTCGACCTCAAGGTCAACGCTGCTTTCCTGGAGCACTCAGACCTCGAAGGAAGTCAGCCGCCGAGTACACCGCACCGGCCTCGATGCGATCACTTCCCTTCCGGGGGTTCACGAGCAGCGTGACTCCGTGGGTGTCTGCAACCTTGGCTTCCGCCCTCACTTCTTTCACCAACTGCTTCAAGGTCAACCGCCGGGCCCTGTGTCTGGGAGCTGACCTTGCTCCCGGTGGCGGTGCCGCAGTCGGCGCGGCCGACCCTCAACGCCAAGCTCGCTCGGGGCACAGCGCGGTCGGGACTGAAACGTGCGGGGCCGATTCAGGCCAGGATCTCGATTCCGACGAGGACGCCCTTCTCGTCAAAATCGAGGACGACTTCCGGCCCCTCGTACTTCCCCATCAGATCGATCAACCGCACCGACCTGGACAGCTTGGACAAGCCGCCCGCGTGGGTGGGCAGACGCAGGTAGGCAACGTCCGCGTCGTCGTCTGACACCTTCAGCTCGAAACGACCCAACGGCTCTTCATTTCGCTCGGTCATGGCACGGGCACTGGCGGGACAGGAGGAGGAATCCACTCGAGCACAGTCTTGAGCTTCAGGACGCCGTCTCGAACTTGATAGACGACAGCACCGCCCTTCCCGAATCCTGGTACGAGAACTCGATCTGCATGGGCGGTGTCGCGAATCGCCGTGCTCGGGATGATTCCCGCCTTTTCGATCTGAGCACCGAGCTTCTGGAGCGCAGTCCGAGCTTCTTTGACGGTGGCGAAGCCTGCCCGCTCCACCGCGCGTTCGGCGGCGTGCGACATGTTGCTGTTCACAACCTTCTTGACGAACTGGTCTGCGCCCGCGGCCCCTCACGCTTGATCCGCGATCTGCGGGTCGAGTCTCCGCGGCCGCATGAACTCGGAGCGAGACTGCGGCGCGCGAGTAGGCGACGTACCAGTGCGGCGCCGACGACGACGAGCATGTTGCGTTGATGGGTGTGGAGAAAGGGCGGGGAACGGCCGGCGAGCCGTCAGGCAATTGTGGCGAAGGGAGTTCCGTGGCTGTTGAGGATGATGGCGTCGCGCAGAAGTTCCATGCTGCGAGACCAACTCAGCGGTTGGCGGTCTTTGCGGTGCGCATGAGCGCGCCAAGCGGACAGGAAGTTGTAGCCGATGATGCGAAGCCATCCGACGACTTCGATGGCATCGCGGGTGAGCTGGCAGGGCTGCACGTCGTCCTCAGTGAGGGCGACATCCATCGTCCAGTTGTGGCCGTTCTCGATGCCCCAGTGGAGACGCACGAGGTCGAGTTGCTGCGTTGGCGACAGCAGCGTCGGTGGAATGCTGGAGACGAAGTAGCGGATTTTGTCACTCACGGGAGCCTTCGCGCCATTGAGCGTCACCTGTCGATGAAGGCTCCACAGTTGCTGCAGGCCCGGGAAGTTCAACTCCGGGATGTCGCT
>JBBRAX010000095.1:0-18135 GCA_038206395.1 Myxococcales bacterium
TCCCGCGATTCTGACGGCTCCGTTCATCCCGACATTCTGACGGCTCCGTTCATCCCGAGATTCTGACGGCTCCGTTCATCCCGAGATTCTGACGGCTCCGTTCATCCCGAGATTCTGACGGCTCCGTTCATCCCGAGAGAAGTCGAGGGATGACCATGCGCAGAGCTACGGGACCTTCCCCGACGCGTGCTTTCGTGTCACCGAGGAGGCTCATCCCTCGACTTCTCTCGGGATGAACGGGCCTACGAAATCGAGACGCCGAGCTTCGCGAGGACATCGTCGAGGTGCCGGTACACCTGGACCTCGTGGTTGATGACCTGTTCGATCAGCCCATGCTCGTCGATGACGAAGGTCGCCCGGCGGTCGCGGCGGAGAATCGGCCACACCACGCCGTAGCTCTCGCTGATGGAACGCGACTCGTCGCCGATGAGCGCGAAGTCGATGTTCTCAGCCTTCGCGAACTGGCACTGGCGCTCGTGCTTGTCGAGCGAGACGCCGATGAGCGTCGCGTTCTGGGCCTCGATGGCCGCCTGGTGGTCGCGGAAGTTCCGAATCTCGATCGTGCACGCAGGCGTAAACGCCTTCGGGAAGAAGAACAGCACCACCTTCTTCCCCAGCAGCTCAGACAACTTCACCGCCCGGCCCTGGCAGTCGGTCGCGCTGAAGTCCGGTGCCACATCGCCCGCCTGCAGCATCAGCCCTTCGCCTCAACCGGCGCCGCGGCGACGGTCTTCACGTCCATCGACTCGGCCACCAGCTCAGCCACGTCACGCACCTTCATCGTCTCTTCGCGGCCCGTGTCGGCGATGCCGTCGCGCACCATCGTGTGACAGAACGGGCAGGCCACCGCGACCGTGCCCGTGCCCGGGCCCTTGTAGTCGCCCACCTGGCCCGGCTTCGTCTTGTCTGCGGCGTTCGGGTACGGCACCGACGGGTCGAGGTCGTGCTGCAGCGTCAGCGCCGCTTCGTTCACCCGGTTGTGGTTGATGCGCGTGCCGATGTGCTCTTCCATCCACATGCGGGCGCCGCCGGCGCCACAGCAGAAAGACTCACGCTTGCTGCGCTGCATCTCGACCACCTCGAGCCCGGGAATCGCCTTCAGGGCCTCGCGCGGCGCGTCGTACACGCCGTTGTGCCGGCCCAGGTAGCAGGGGTCGTGGTAGGTGATTTTTTCCTTCATCACCTTCGACAGCGTGATGCGCTTGTCGCGAATGATGTCGTTGATGAGCTCGGTGTGGCTGATGACTTTGTAGTTGCCGCCGAAGTCCGGGTACTCGTTCTTGATGGTGTTGAAGCAGTGCGGGCACTGGGTGATGACGGCCTTCACTCCGCCGGCGTTCAGCTTCTCGACGTTGCCCTTCGCCATCGTCTGGTACAGGTACTCGTTGCCCGCGCGGCGCGCCGAGTCACCCGTGCACGTCTCGTCTTTTCCGAGCGTCGCGAACTTGATGCCGGCCTCGTTGAGGATCTTCACCACCGAGCGGCTCACCTTCTTCATCCGCTCGTCGTAGCTGCCCGCGCAGCCGACGAAGAAGAGGTACTCGTACGGCCCGCCGCCATCACCCCAGCGCGGCAGCTTCAGGTCGCCTTCCCACTCGTCGCGCTTGTCCTGGCCGATGCCCCAGGGGTTGCCCTGGCGTTCCATGCCTTCGAACACCCGCTGCAGCTCAGCTGGGAAGTTGGCTTCGACCTGCACCTGGTAGCGGCGCATGTCGATGAGGCGCGGCACGTTCTCGATGAACACCGGGCAGGCCTGCTCGCACCAGCCGCACGACGTGCACGCCCAGATGGTCTCGGGCGAGAGAATGCCGGGCACCAGGTTCGGCAGCCCGGGCACCTCGGTGGGCGTCGCCGCCGGGGCCGCTGTACCGTCGGTCGAAGGCGTCGGCGCTGCAGGCTTCGCAGCCAGCTCCTTCTCGTGGTCCCAGAGGAAGTGCTTCAACGTCTGGTTCACGCCCTTGTGGGTCAGCGGCTTGCCCGTGATGTACGTCGGGCAGTGCGTCTGGCAGCGGCCGCACTCGGTGCAGCTGTTGAGGTCCAGGCCCTGCTTCCAGCTCAGGTCCTTGAAGGACTTCATGCCGAACTCTTCCTTCTCGAGGTTCGGGGTCGACAGGCGCGCGCTGCTGGAAATCGGGTGCGCCTTGTCGGGCGGCAGCGCCTTCAGGAAGACGTTCGGCAGGCCGACGATGACGTGGAAGTGCTTCCCGTACGGCAGGAAGTTCAAGAACGTGAGGACGATGCCGAGGTGCGTCCAGAAAGAAGCGACGCCCAGGTAGTGAAGCGCATTGTCCGGCATCCACGACACGCCCATCGCGACGAGGCTCGTCACCGGCTCGAACTTCGACCAGGTGATGCCTTGCTCGCGAAGGTGCATCGCTCCGAAGAAGAACTCGGTGACCATCAGGCCGCCGATGAAGCCGAGAATCAGAATCGCTTCCTTCGAGCGCGTCAGCCGGTCGGGCTTCACCACGAGGCGCAGGAACGCGAAGTACAGCACGCCGATGACGGCGGCGCCGGCCGCGAGGTCCTTCACCACCAGGTAGCCGCCGTACACGCCGCCCAACAGCGAATGCTCGACCCAGAACGGGTGGTTCAGGTTGCCGAGCAGGGCGATCGCCGATTCGGAGTACCCCATCACGAACATCATCAGCGTCCGCGCCTGGACGATGAGGAAGGCGCCGAAGATGAAGACGTGCATCACGCCCGCGGTGAACTCTTCGGGGTCGACCATGCGCTTCTGGCCGAGGCCGAACTTCATCAGCGCGTCGATGCGTTCGGGGATGCGGTTGAAGCGACTTCCGTCGGGCTTCAGGCTGAGCATCGCCTTCGAGCGCCAGAACATCGTGTAGAGGAAGAAGCCGACGGCGAGCACCAGCATCAACGTCGTCACCAGAGGACTCATGGCTGATGGGAGTTAGCAGGAATTGGACGCGCGGTGCTGCTCCAACTGCGCTCGATGCGCATCGCGCGCTACTGCCGAATAGAAGTCGTTTGGGGCACCTGCGTCCCCGGCACGGCGCTTGGAGAAGGCAGTGGCGTGAGACTCGCCACGCTGTTCATCGTCACCTTCCCGTTTGCGGTTTTCGCCACCCCGGCGGGCAGCTCGGGGTTCTCGGGAAAGTCGGGCGGCACCCTGTGCACCAGCTGCCACAGCGGCGGCGCCACCCCCAGCGTCACGCTCACCGGGCCTTCGGCGCTCGCCGCCGGAGCGCTGGGCAGCTACACGGTGACGGTGATGGGCGGCACCGCGGCGAAGGTCGCGGGTTTCGACGCGGCGCTGGGCGGAGTGAACTCGGGCAGCGCGACGCTGACGGCCGGCTCGGGCGCGCGGCTCCTCAACGGCGAAGTCGTCCAGTCGGCCGCGAAGATGGCCGCCTCGGGGGTCGCCACCTTCACCTTCGCCGTCAAGGCGCCGCTGACCGCCGGGCCCTTCACGATTTTCATCTCGGGCCTGGCGGCCGACAACGACCTGACGCCGGCTGGAGATGGCGCGGGCTCGACCACGCTCGACGTCGTGGTGTCGACCGCGGGGCCGGTGGATGCGGGGGTGGTGACGGCTGCCCCTGCGGCCGTCGCGCCGGCTCCGAAGCCGAGCCCGCAGTCGCAGCCGAGCATCGGCGTCGTCGACGGCGAGTCGGGGTGCAGCGCGTCGGGTGGGCTGCCGATGGTGCTGTTGGTGGCGATGCTGGCGGTGGCGCTGGCCCGGAAGCGCGTCCGATAAATTGCGCTGCGACAGGCCTGTGTCACCGTCGCGGGCATGACGACACGCCGAACGAGTCTCCGCCGAAGCCTTCGCCTGCCGCTGTCCCTGGGTCGCAAGCTGCCCGCGCTCACCGCCGATGTCTCGCGCGGTGGCTTCTCGGCCGAGCTGCCCCAGGTCTTCCTGCCGGGCTCGCAGGTCGACGGCTATTTCCTGCTCGATGACAAGGAAGTGCCGTTTCGCGGTCTGGTCGCGTGGGCGGTGCCGGGCAACCCGATGGCGTCGGTGTTCAGCCAGATGGGCGTTCGCTTCACCGAGATTCCGGAAGGCCTCAAGGGCGTGTTCGCGAAGCTCGAGAAGCGCCCGCGCAAGCTGAAGAAGAAGTAAGGCGTCAGGCCCAGTGGCCGTGCTCAGCCGCGAAGCAAAGAAGCGCCTCGAGCGACCTCTGCTCACCTTTCTGCTGTCGCTCGCGATCGCGGTCGTCGTGGGCGTGATGGTCTACGTGGTGACGTCAGCGTTGCCGTACCTGGCGACGTCGCCCACCACCGACCCGACCTTCGGAAACCAGAACCACTGCCTGCTCACGGCGCTTCCGGCCGATCGAACCGGCTATGCAGTGTTCGGAGAGGAAGCGGTCGCGTACTCGGGCACGCAGCTCGCGCGGTGCGGCCCGACGGGTCCCGCGCAGGTCTACCCGCTGATGGGAGTCACCCGGGCCTCCTTCGATTTCAAGGCCGGGCTCTGGTTCGCGCGCCGCGCGGAAGGAAGCTCGCCGCCCGAGCTCTGGCGGTTGTCGGAAGGCAAGCCGGAACGCGTGGGCGAGGTGGCCCCGGTCGGGTTGGTGGGCACGGCGTTCGGCGTCGTGACGATTGATGCACAGGGGCGGCTCGTTTCGTTGGATGTGGAGCGCACGGTGCTGGGAGTCGCGCAGCTGCCGGCGGCTCCACCCGAGGAGGTCCAGCTGACGGTGAGCGCCGATGGGCAGCGGGTGGCGGTGGTCACCAGTGGGGGCTTGTTCGTCTACGACGCGCAGCGGCTGCAGCGAATCCTCGCCGAGGCGCCCTGCGACGTGGAGTTCCTGTGGTGGAAGAAGGAAGGACACCACGCGCTGGTCTCGTGCGGCCCGGACGCTGACTGGGCGCTGGAGCTCGATGTGAATAGCGGCCAGAAGGAAACGGCACCGAAACAGAAACGCACGCAGTCGCAGCTGGTGCCGATGCGTGGCATCTATGTGCAGGAGTGCGAACACCTTCCCTGCACTGCGACCGCCCCGTGACGAACCTCCGCATCAATCAGACTGGTTGGATTCCGACTCCCGACGACACGCCGTTTCATCGGTTGGGTGGGGCCGACGCGATTCGCGCGCTGGTCGAAGAGTTCTACGACGCGATGGGCCGCGACGAGAAAGCGCTGGCGGCGCTGCACGCGTGCGATGCGACGGGCGCGGTGTCGAGAGAGAGCCGCGACAGGTTCGCGATGTTCCTGGTCGGCTGGCTCGGCGGGCCGGACGACTACCAGCAGACGCACGGGCACCCGAGGCTTCGGATGCGGCACGCGCGCACGCCGGTCGATGAAGCGATGCGCGACGCGTGGCTGCGGTCGATGGCGAAGGCGATGGACGTACGGAAGATTGACGGCGACGTGCGTGGGTTCCTCGACGCGCGGTTCGCCGAGGTCGCCGATTTTCTTCGCAACAAGCAGTAGCCCGGACTCGGTGTCCTCTCAAGCGGGTGAATTCGCCCCCGCTCGACGGTGGTGAATTCACCCAGCTCTTTCTTGAAGTAGCTTGCCGACATGACGCTCTCGCTGCTGCTGCTGCTGACGCTGTCTGCCGCGCCCATCGACGTGCGCGTGCTCGAGCGCGAGCGGCTCACCGAAGTCCTCATCGAGGCCGACGCCATCACGTGCGACGCCAGGAAGCTGCCGAACAAATCAATCGCCGTCACACCCCGCGATCGCCGCCTTCGCGCCGGCGACCAGGCCTGCGAAGTCCTCACCCTCGGGGGCGACATTCGCGTCCTCGCCGGTGACTTCAAGCGCCGCTACTACTCGACGCTTCGCATCACCAACGAGGCCGAGGTGCTGCGCTTCATCAACACCATCGACGTCGAGGACTACCTGCCCAGCGTCGTCCAGGCCGAGGCGTCAGGAGGCCAGCCCGCGGCGCTCGAGACCCAGGCCATCGTCTCGCGCACCTTTGCCCTCGCCAGCCGCGGCCGTCACAAGGAAGCGGGCTACGACCTCTGCGACCTCGCCCACTGCCAGGTCTTCCGCGGCCATGACGAAGAGTCCGCCGCTGCGCGTTCAGCCGTGAAGCGCACCGCGACCCAGGTGCTGCTCGTCGGCGGCGTCGTCTTGAAGCCCGCCTTCTTCCACTCGGCCTGCGGCGGAGCCACCAGCAAGGCCATCGACGTCTTCGGCGACGAAGGGGCCGGCGGCGGCGTCTCTGACACGGGGAAAGACGGACCCTTGTGCAAAGACGCCGAAGGTTTCGCGTGGGAATGGAGCATCCCCCGCCTTGAGCTCGCCGCCGCGCTGGGGGGAAAGGCAGACGGAGACCTGTCGGCGTTCGAGATTCTTCGCCGCGATGGCTCGGGCCGCGTGCTGCAGCTCAAGTCGTTCGGCCGCCGCTACTCGGGCACCGAGTTCAGCTCGAAGGTCGGCCGTGCTTTCGGCTGGCAGACGTTTCGATCCTTGAAGGTCTCGATGGAGCAGGTCGAAGGCCTCGTTCGCTTCAAGGGCCAGGGACTTGGACACGGGGTGGGCCTCTGTCAGCAAGGCGCAAAGGCGATGGCTGCCAAGGGCTCGGATTCAAAGGTGATTTTGAGCAAATACTTCCCCGACTGCCAGATTCGGAGCTTCCAGGGGCTGTAGCGCCGCTTTACGCAGTGCTGGTGCAGGCACGCGCTTGCACATCAAGAGCACAACTGTCCTCACCCCACACACCTTCTGTGCACACCTGGGTCTTTCGTGAGCGAAGGTGGGCACTTGGCCTCACGGCACCACAGTTGCTCAAGGGCTCTGTCGGATCAGACGCAGTCGTCGAGATCCAAAGGAGCCCGCCGTGCGAAACCCCATCTCTGTCGCGCTCATCGCCGCCCTCCTCACCTTCTCGGCCCAGGCCCAGACCGTCGAAGAGCTCGACAAGCGCGAGCGCTGCGCCGTTCGCCTTTCCATCGCGCTCACCGGCAAGGCGCCGACCGCCGACCTGCTGCAGTCGGTGGATCCGCAAGCGCAGGCCGACGCGCTGCTCGACACCACCGACTTCATCGAACGCTTCGCCCGCTTCACCAACACGAGCTTCAACCGCAACCCGGGCGCGACCAGCGAAGAAGACGCGCCGTACTACGTGGCGTGGGAAGTCCTCAGCAAGCGCAAGCCGTGGAAGGACTTGTTCCTCGGCCAGTACCGCGTCGAGAAGAACGCCGCCGACGCCATCGTCGTCGTCCCCGATGCCAACGGCCTTGGCTACATGCGCAGCCCCGCCTGGCTCAAGCGCTACGCGGGCAACGAGCCCAATGGCATCAAGCTGTCGACCGCCTACCGCATCTTCAACAACATCATCGGCCTCAAGCTGACGCCCAGCACCAACTCGCCGGACTCAGACATCACCGCGACGGGCCGCCAGGCCTCGGGCTGCCGCGCCTGCCACTACGACGGGATGTTCGCCCTCGACACTGCCGCCAGCGTCCTCACCAAGCGGGTCGGCGACGGCGCGATGATGACCTTCCAGGCGCCGAACGTGACTGCTCCTGTCACGATGCTCGGCGGCGTTCAGGTGCGCGACGACAAAGAGCTCATCACCGCGCTCACCAACAGCGAGTCCTTCAACTTCCGCACCTGCCGCATGGCCTTCGAGTTCCTCTACGGCCGCCGCGAGAACCGCTGCGAAGGCCCGGTGTTCGATCGCTGCATGAAGGAATTCCGCACGCAGGGCACCCTGCAGGCGGCCGTCGCCACCGTCGTGAAAGACCCGAGCTTCTGCCAGTAGCCCCAAGGACACCCCATGAACTTCAAAGCCCTGATTCCGGTTCTGGTCTCCTTCGGTGTCGCTGCCTGCGCCGACCACGCGACCATCGAGCTCAAGATGCAGAAGAACCCCAACCAGCCCGTCGAGCCGGTGGTGAAGGTCCCCGAGCCCACCGACCCCACCCTGCCGCCCGATATGACCTGCGACCAGGGCTACAACTACCAGGGCTTCGGCGGCCTGCGCCTCGAGGTCGGCCGCGACGAAGACTCGGTTGGCTTCGACCGCGACCGCGTGAAGCCGCTGACTGCGCTGCGCGGCGAGTACGCCCGCGTCCTCGGCACCACCCCGGTGCTGCTCGACTCGCTCTCCAACACCTTCGGCGCCACCCCGCCCCGCTGGTACATCGAGCCCGAAGCGACCGCCGTCTCGCTGTACTCGTCGATGCGCGTCGCGTTCGTCGGCTGCCTCGGCGCCACCGACAACGCCAGCTTCGACCTCATCCCCGATTCGACCAACGCCCGCGCGAAGTGCACCGAGTTCGCCAAGAAGTTCTGGAGCCGCACCCCGAACGAAGAAGAGCTCAGCAGCTGCGTCGACGTCGTCACTCTGAAGACCGGCGAAGAGCCTTCGTCGCGCCGCAAGTGGGCGTACGCCTGCGCCTCGGTGCTCTCTTCTGCCTCCTTCCTCACCTACTGATTGAAAGCCGGAGCGAAACCAATGAGCCACTTCTCTCGCCGCAGTCTGATGAAGGGTGCCGCCGGCCTCGCTGGGCTCGCTGCGATGTCCCGGGTTGCTCCGGCGTTCGCGCAGACGGCCGAGAAGACGACCCTGCTCGTCATCTTCATGGACGGCGGCTACAACTCGCTCTTCGCCAGTGCCGACAGCTTCCTCGGCGCCGGCGCTTTCGGCACGAGCGCGGGCACGGTGAAGCAGCTGGCCAACGGCCTCGCTGTCGATGCGCCGACGTTCGGCACGATGCCGCAGTTCGCGCTCGACCACATGGCGTCGGTCGGTGTTCGCCACGGCCTCACGGCGCACGAAGCGGCGCAGCCCCAGATGGTGACGATGGGCGCGCGCAGCTCGCTGCTGATGCTGGCCCGCGACCTGGGCGGAGAGGCTGCCATCAAGGCCGCCGTCGTCGGAGCGAAGATGCCCGAGGGCCCCCGCCCCGCCGAAGGCGACGTCTCGCTGCAGGGCATCACCGACATGAAGGCCACCATCGTCGCGCTGGGCGGCAGCATCGGCGACCCGACGGTGCCCAACCGGAAGATTGCGACCGAGGCAATGGTTGGGTCGAGCACGATGTCGAAGCGCGGCCTCCTGCGCAGCCCGAAGAGCCTTCGCACCGTGAACGACGGCTTCGTCACGGGCGTCGACGCGTTGCGAAAGTCGGGCCTCGCGCTCGACTACAACGCGCTCGCCCAGGCGTACGGCATCGCCCCCACCACCACGGGCGTGAACAACTTCCGCACCCAGATGGTCGCGGCCGACCTGATGGTGCAGGCCGGCGCGAACGTCATCTACGCCGCCGACGGTGGCTGGGACACGCACGGCGACACCAACGGCGGCACGGTGCGCAGCATGATGAACCAGCGCATTCTTCCTCCGCTGAACACCTTCTTGAGCCGCAACCTGAACCAGCCGGGCAAGAACGTGATGGTCGCCATCATCGGCGACTTCGCGCGCAGCCTCCCGGGCAGCGACCACCAGGGCAACCTCACCGCGACCGTCATCGGCAAGAACGTGAAGCCGGGCACCACGGGCAAGGTCTCAGCGAACGTTGCGCTTCCCGCCGCCACGCCGTCGATCAAGGAATTCTGGGCCTACGTCGCTGCTGCAGCGAAGGCGCCCTCCGCGCTCTTTGGGGCCAACCCGCACACGTCGATTCTCACCTAGAATCTGAGGCGCCTTGCGCGCCTTGCCCCTGCTGCTGGTGTTCGTCTCTTCGCTCGCGTCCGCGCGCGCAGGCGGCATCACCACCACCCAGTGCACCGGCTGTCACGGCGGCGGGCAGAACACGACCAGCATCGCGGTGAGCCCTTCGACCTTCAGCCCGGGCGCGACCGTCACCGTCACCGTCACCATCTCGGGCAACGGCAGCAACGGCGGGCTCTACCTGCAGGCGAATGGTGGGCTCTTCACCCTCGTGCCTGGGCAGAGCACGCGGCTGTTCAACAACGAGGTCCTGCACAGCAGCCCAAAAGGGTCGAGCGCCGGGAAGGTGACCTTCGACGTCCTCTGGACAGCGCCGACGACGCCGGGCGCGGTCGACTTCGACGTCTACACGGTGATGGGAAACAGCAACGGCTCGAACAGCGGCGACGCTGCGGGCGCGGCGCAGAAGTCGTTTCTGTATGGGTGCGCGGGGACGACGTACTTCCGTGACCTGGACAGGGACGGCGTGGGCGCGGCGGCGAGTGGGACGGCGATCAACTGCGCGGTGCCGCTGGGCTACGCGGTGCTGGGCACCGACTGCGACGACGCGAACCCGCTGGTGAAGCCGGGCGCCATCGAGGCCTGCAACGGCGCGGACGACAACTGCAACGGGCAGATTGATGAAGGGCTGACGTCGGTGACGACGTGGCCCGATGCGGACAAAGACGGCTACGGCGCGGCGAACGGCACGCCGATGACGGGCTGCACGGGCAGCGGCAATCGCGCGCCGAACAACCTCGACTGCAACGACATCGACCCCGCGCTGCACCCGGGCGCGACCGAAATCTGCAACTACCGCGATGACGACTGCGACGGTCAGTACGACGAAGGCGTGTTCGCGAAGTGCGGCGTCGGCTGGTGCCAGAGCAAAGGGTCCAGCTGCGAGCCGTCGAGCTGCACGCCCAACACGCCGCTGACCGAGCGGTGCAACAAGATTGATGACGACTGCAACGGCGTCATTGACGACGGAACCACCTGCCCAGCTGGTCAGCTCTGCATGCTCGGCGAGTGCATCGGCGGCATGTCGATGCCCGTCGATGCGGGAGCTCCCGACAGCGGCGTCGAGGTGGACGCAGGGGTGGCCGACGCCGGAACCTCTTCTAGTTCGGACGCAGGGGTGGTCGTGGTCGATGCGGGAGTCGTGACCCCCGAGCCAGCGCCCCTTTCGTGCGCCGCCGCTCCAGGTCTCTGGCCGCTGGCCGCGCTGCTGTTCCTCCGCCGCCGACACGCGGGGGTCTCGACGCCTTGCTGCCGGGTGAGGTGACGGAGGCTCACATCGCGTCGGCAGGCACGTACCCTTCGTTTCCCTGCTGGTCTCGAACCTTCACGAACGCGCCACTCTTCTCGAGCACGCGAAGCTTCTGCCCCTTCGGCATGTCGGCGCTCGACGTCCCCATCGTCGGCGCGGGCGCCGCATCCTTCCGCGGAGCCGCCTGCAGCTGAACCGGCCGCTTCGACTCTGCCGCGTAGATGGCGTCGATGCGCCCTTCATCACTCTTCTTCGCGTTGACCACGTTCGAGGAAAACGTCTCAAACCCCCTGCCCGCGCTGGCGACCGCCGCGTTCGGCTTCTGCCCCGGCTGCGTATAGAAATGCCCCGTGACGTGAATCACCTGGCCATCCTCGTACCGGAACCGCGCCGCGATGTTTCCCGAGCCGAACAGCTTTGCCGCTTCGGGCGACTCCATCAGCACCGAGACCCGCTTCGCGTCGAGCACCTTGAAGCCGTACCCACCGCTGGCCGTCTGCCACAGCTCCTTCGCGTTGCCGCCCAGCGAGCTCAACAGCCCACGGTCTTCCTCCGTGCCCCGCACCTTCACCGGCACAATCTGCTCCGTCGTCGACTTCCCGTCGTACGCAATCGTGTTCGGAAATATCGGCTCGATCAGCTCCCGCACCGCGTGGTCCGTCGTGTACAGAAACCCGCCCGCCGCGACGAACCGGCGCACCCGTTCGCGCGCCTCCGCCGACATCGTGCCGGTGCAGTTCACCATCAGCACCTGCTTCCCGTTCAGCGCCAGCGACGGCAGCTCGTCCGGGCTCACTGCGACGTAGTCGACCTTCGCGTTCGCCAGCACCTGTTCCATGTGGTCGGCCGAGCCGCGCACCACCACCACCCGGGCGTGCGACACGTCGGTGGCCGCGTAAGTCAGCGAAGACACGAGGATTGAGGCAAGCAAGAGAGCGCGCATGCCCGTGAAACGGATGGCCGCCGGAAAGGATCTTCCCCGCCTGCCCGTTACACTTCAGCCGTGCTGTACGCCGACTACCTGCAGCAACTGCTGGGCGCCGCCGACGCGACTGGCCTCGCCATGTCCGAGTACGGCCGGGTCGACGAGCTCGGCCGCAGCTGGCCGCTGCTCAAGCTCGAGTCCACCGGCCGCGTGCGCCTCACCATCACCGCCGGCTTCCACGGCGAAGAGCCCGCCGGGCCGCTGACCTGCCTTCACCACCTGCCAGCCATCACCGCCTACGCGCGCAGCCGCGACGTCGGACTCACCATCTACCCCTGCATCAACCCCAGCGGCTTCGAGGCCGGCCACCGCTACAACGCCAGCGGTGAGCAGCCCAACAACGACTTCCTTCGCTACGAGACGGCGAGCGGCGTGAAGGGCGAGCTCGCCGCGAACGAAGCCTTCACCCGCTGGTTCCTCTACGACGGCGGCCCCAAAGAGACGCGCGCCGTTCGCGCCGACCTCGAGAAGTCGCCCACGCCGCACGCCGCCATCGACCTCCACCAGGACGCGTGGGTTCGAAGGCCCTGCCACTACGCGTACATGTTCGGCGACCGCGCCCCGTTCGAGGCCCTCGTGCGCCGCACGGTTCCATTCGCGAAGGCCGCGGTGCACCTGCAGGTCTACGAGAACAAGCTCACCGACCACTGCGGGCTCATCGTCGACCACGACGGCAGCGTGTCCGACTACTTCCGCCGCCGCGGCTCGCGCTGGGTCGTCACCCTCGAGACGTCGACGGCGACACCGATGAACAGGGCGCAACAGGTAAACCTGCTGTGGGTGAAGGGCTTCGTCGACCTCGCCGCCGGTGAGTAAGGTCGGCACGAAATGGACACGCTCCCCGACCTGAACGCGCTGCAGGTGTTCTCGGCAGTCGTCGATGCGCAGGGCTTCCGCGGCGCTGCCCGCGCCCTCGGCCTGCCCAAGTCCACCGTCAGCCGGAAGCTCGCTGACCTCGAGGCCCACCTCGGCCTTCGGCTCTTGCAGCGCACCACGCGCAAGGTCGCCCTCACCGATGCCGGCGAAGCGTTCTACCGGCAGTGCGCCCCCGCGCTCGCTGCCCTGGCCCAGGCGCAGAAGTGCCTCGTCGAGACGCAGGCCGCTCCTCGCGGGCAGCTGCGCCTCACCGCGCCGCAGTCATTCGCCGAGCTCTTCCTCGGCCCCGTGCTCGACCAGTACTACCGGCAGTACCCTGAGGTCCGCGTCACCCTCGACCTCACCGACCGCTACGTCGACCTCATCAGCGAAGGCTTCGACCTCGCCCTGCGCGCCGGAGAGCTCCCCGACTCGAGCCTGGTCGCGCGCGCAGTGGGCGGACCCGAAGCGGCGGCCAGCGGCCGGTTCCGCTGCTACGCGAGCCCCACCTACCTCGCCGCGCACGGCACGCCCCGCATGCCGCGCGACCTCACCAACCACGAGTGCGTCGTCTACGGCAACAGCGAGCGCGGCGTGAAGTGGACCTTCATCGTCCGCCGCCGCCGCCTGCTCTTGCCCATCAAGCCGCGCATCGCCTGCAACAGCTTCTTCGTGCTGCTCGACGCCGCCATCGCTGGCCACGGCATCACCCGCATCCCTTCCTTCTTCGCCGCCGAAGCCGAAGCAAAGGGAAGGCTGGTGCCGGTGCTCGACGACTGCGCGGTGCCCTCGGTCGCGATGCACGCCGTCTACCCGTCGTCGCGCAACGTCGCGCCGCGCGTCCGGGCGTTTCTTGACCTGCTCACCGAGCACTTCGCCGTCGGCCCGTGGAAAGCGCAGCAGGCCGGCCAGCTTCAGGCCGTGCAGCGCCGCGCGGGTTGATTCCAGTGCCAGACCCTCATTGAGGTCTAGATGACTCTATTGGAGGTTGCCATGACCATTGGCGCCGGCCTCAAGCTGATCCAGTTGCGGCGGTCAGAGAGATCCACTCAGCGTGACCGTGCTGACTGGAAGTCGAGGCCAGCTTCGGTGCGACTGAGTTCGGTTTCGGCAGTCGGTCGGTGACCTGGTCGCCCCGCAGAATGGCCGCGCGGCTTCATGCGCGGCCGTTCTGCGGCCTGTGGGCAGGTTGGTACTCCGACCGCACTCGTCCGATGCGAAGTTGAGGCTCAGCCGTCGCGATGACCGCGATGGCGAGCGGCTCAGAGTTCGTCGTCAGGGTCCGCGTCGCCCAGAGCATGCTCGGTGGCGGCGCGGTAGCCGACAATGAGCCCGCGCAGGGTGTCGGCGAGGATGCGAATCGATGTGGCGATTGCGAGGTGCGGCGGCTCAGGCTCCTCGCGAGAAGTGTCGCTGAGCGAGGGGTGTTCGGCCAGAAGCACACGCGCGGCGAGCTGTAGGTTGGCGTCGAGCGACGCGAGGATGGCCCGCTCGGAGGCCATCGATATCTGCGCCGAGGTTGGGAGCCAGCTGACGAGCGACTCTTTGCGGCTCACGCCTGGTCCTCGGCGGCGGGCGGCTCGAGGCCCTGCTCGGTGGCGCGCTTCCGGGCAAGGTGCTGGCGGTAGCTCGGACCGTCGATGTCGATGTGGATGGAGTTGGCCGCCAGCCTGTCGAGGATGGCGGCCGCCAGCGTGGTGTCGCCGAGGTACTTCCCCCAGGCCGACAGCTTGATGTTCGAGGTGATGGCCGTCGAGGCAGCCATGTGTCGGCGGTCCAGCAGCGTGAAGAGCATGTGTGCCGCGGTCGGCTCGTCGTCGCGACGCTTGAGCTGCCCCAGGCCGACATCGTCGATGACGAGCAGCGCTGGCCGGCACCAGGATTTCATTCTTCGCTCGTAGGTGCCGTCTGCCAAGCCTGCGTAGAGGGCGTCGACCAGGTCCACGCATCGGGTGTAGCGGACCCGTTGCTCTCGCTCGCAGGCCCGCAGCACGAGCGACTGCAGGATGTGGCTCTTCCCGGTTCCGCTCTTGCCTGTGAAGAGCACGTCTTCGTGCGTGTCGATGAAGCGCAGGGTGGCGAGGTTCTCGATGGCCGCGCGATCGAGCCGCGGCTGGAATGGAAAGTTGAAGGCCTCGAGCGTCTTCTTCACCTTCAGCCCGCTGGTCTCGAAGCGCCGCTCGATGCGCCGCTCGCGCTTGAGTGCCGCGACCTCGCCCAGGACTCGCTCCAGAAACTCTGCGTGGGAGGGCTTTCGCTCCTGGGCCCAGCTCAGATGGCCGTCGAGCGAGCTCTTCAGCTCGTCGAGTCCAAGCCGCTCGAGGTGGCGCTCCAGTTGCTCGAGGACCGCGGGCTTCACCACTGCTGGTTCTTCTCTTCGTCTGTCTGGAGGCCTGGGCTTGGACATGGGGCTGTTTCCTTTTTCGGCGTTGTCCCGGAGCGATGAGGCAGCTCGTCGTACTCGGTGAGGTCTCGCGGCTCGGTGCTGCTCTTGGCGATGAGGTGCTCGAGCTTTTTTGCGGTGGCCTCGGCGACGTACTCGTCGAGCCGCCGCGGTTTGGCGCGAGCGAGGAGAATCCGCCCCACCGCAAACTGCTCGAAGGCGCCGAAGGACTCGGCGTGGGCGAGCGCCGGCAAGAGGTCGACGGTGTCGTAGCGCTCCCTGAGCGTGAGGATGCGACGTGCGTGGTAGCCGGCCTGCTTGGCCGTCAGCGCCTTCTCCATCGCCGCCAGAAAGTGCGCCGCTGGCTCGCCGAGCCCCTGGTAGGCCCGGCGCAGTTGGTCGAGGTCCGCCCCGCGCTCTACACGCGCTGGCCGATGTTCAGGCAGCGTCGCCTTCTCGCCCGCACCCTTCCGCCGCAGCGCGTGCCTCGCGACGCACTTCAAGTCGGCGGCGTAGATGAAAAGCTCATCTGCGGCGACGCGCACCGGAAGGATGTCGGTGACGTGCTCGTAGGGCAGTGAGTACCAATTGCCATCCCAGGCGACGTAGCCCTCCAGGTCGCACAGTCGGTACAGCACTCGCGCCGTGTCGTAGGGGTGGCTCGGCAACGGCGTCAGCGTGGGCCCCTCTGTCTCGAAGAGCTCGAGAGCCGTGCGGCGCCCGCTGCGCTTCTGGGGCCGCGTGTCGCAAACGTTCGCCATCCACCACGCCAACTGCGCGTTGAGGTCGGCCTCGTCCCGAAACTTTCTGCCGTTGAAGAAGCTCTGCTCAAGCTCCCAGAAACTTCTTTCGACTCGCGGCTTGTCATTCGGGTGAGCGCGGCGGACCGCCAAGGGCGAAAACTCGTAGTAGGTGGCGAAGGCGATGAAGCGCGGGTTGTAGATGGGCTGGTTGCCTTCCCACCGCAGCACCACCGGCTTCTGGCTGTCGTACTTGCACCGGCGCGCCAGCCCGCCCAGCGCGGTGAAGGCCTTCACGTGTCCGTCCATCAACGCGTGCAGGTCAGCCCGGTCGTGAAAGCTGTACCGTTTGCGATGGCTGTTCACGAGCGTGTAGCTGAAGCCCTGGAGAATCCGGTGCGGGGCGTGCGTGAAGGCGATGCGGTACGGAGACCAGTCGTTCTCCGCCATCTCACCCGGGCCGTACACCGTCGTCTCGAGGCTGGGCGTCACCACGGGCTTGGGCCGCACCGCGCGCACCAGCGTCTTCACGCCGGTGTAGCCGCCCGTGAAGCCCGCGGCCCTCAGCTCCTCGAAGATGCGTTGCGCGGTGATGTCAGGGAAGACCTTCAACAGCTCGTCGATTTTCCCGCGGTGCTCGTCCAGCTTCGAAGGTCTCTTCGACGTCGGCTTCTTCTCCAGCACCGAGTGCGCCCTCGTCCGCTTCTTCCCGTGCGCGGCGAGGATTTCTCTCACGGTGTTTCGGCTCACCTTCAGCGCCCGGCCGATGGCTCGCCGCGACATGCCCTGCCGGGCGAGCAGCACCACGTCGTGGATGGTTTCCGGCGGACTACTCGGCGCGGGCATCGGACTCCTTCTCGGTCAGGCGTTGGTCGAGAGTCGTGCCCAGCGCGGTGAGGGCCGCCTTCAGCTCCACCAACTCTCGCGAGGCAATCGTCGCGGCCTCCGCACCCAGGCTCGCGAGCGAGCGCTCGAGAAGTCGCGCGTGCAGCCGCACCGAGAGTCGCTTCATCGCGAAGACATCGGCGGCCAGTTGCTCGCCCGGCGTCCGACGTCGCGTGACACCGCCAGCCGCGGGCTCGGCTGGGGCTGCGGCCGGCGCGAGCAGTCGCGCGCGCTCGACCTCTTCGGCTACGCCAAGGCCAAGCAGGGCGTCCACCAGACGCATCACCTGTCGGCTCGTCAGCCCTTGGCTTGTCGCCGCGTGCGCCGCCTCATCCTGGTTGCAGCGCTGCAACCGGCTCAGCTCTGCAGCCGCCGTTGCCGACAACAGCCCCAGGCGCACGTCGGCCGTCACCGCGTCGCTCAGTCCTTCCACCAGCATCAGTCGGCGGCACACCCAGCTCTTGTGACGCACCAGGAGCTGTCCAATCTGCGGCTGCGTCAGCTTGTCGTCGCGGTACAGCGCGCGCACCAGCCAGGCCTCTTCGATTTCCGACAGCCCCGCCCCCGCGTTGCACTGCCACAGCCGCACCTTCGCGCCCGCCGCATCGACTCGCTGCACCTCGGCGCGCAGGCTCGGCCACGACATCGCCCGCGCCGCGTGCAGCCGCTTGAAGCCGTCGATGAGCTCCAGCTTCCCGCCCTCGCGGTACACCTGCACTGGCGTCAACTGCCCCAGCCTCGACAGCGACTTGCGCATCTGCAGCTGCGCTTCCGGCACGCACAGCCGCACCTTGAGCAGCGCCTCGCCGACCTCTTCCGGCGCCACCTCGATCGCTGTCGCTTCGCCCGTCATGCACATCACAGTGCTCGGGCTCTCTCCTTCGTGGCCAGACCGGTCCGTGACGGCTGTCCCAGAATTACGGCGGTTTCCGGTTTAATTCCATGTGCCTCCACGTTGAGGCCGGTCCGTGACATCGAGTGTTCATGTCCCAGTTTCCTGGCTCGCCGCCGCCGGTTCTCCGAGCGAAAGCCGGCGAAGCTGACGGCGAAGGCCGGTCCGTGACACCCGCTGCGCTTGTCCCAACTTATTGATGATTTCCTCAATCGCCTCGGACGCTTGGGCGGACAGGCCGGTCCGTGACATCGGCGCTCCTTCCGCACCCGTGCGCTCGCGGTGGCGACGCTGGCGCTCGCGCTCGTCCTCGCGCGCGGCTGGAAGATCCGCTGCGCGCCGCTCTTTCGCGCGCGCCCCACGCCGGCTCAGCCGGCACTTCTTGCTGCAGGTCTTCTGAGTCAGCGACGCCGCGGTGTTCGGCGAGTACCAGGCCCGGCACTCGCAACATCGACGCGACGTCTTCTTGTGCCCCATCCCCCGAACGTGCTCGGCGTGCCCCTCAACTGCGACTTCCGCGCGCCGCTATCGCTGTGCGGCG
>JBBRAX010000096.1:0-17237 GCA_038206395.1 Myxococcales bacterium
GGGAAACCAGGCATCGAAGGCGACGTCGAGCAGGGCCCCCGAGTCTTCTTCGGACGCGACCTCGAACAAGGGGTCGACTCCCGCGGCGACGGGGTGCTCGCGAAGAAGGTCGGCGCAGACTTCGTGAATCGTGGCGATGCGGGCGACCTCGAGCTCCGACAGCGCCTGCTCGAGGCGGGCGTGCGCGGGCGAAGTGACGGGCGTGTCGTGGCGCGCGTCTTCGAGCGCCTGCCGCAGGCGCAGCTTCATTTCTCCGGCGGCCTTCTGGGTGAAGGTGACCGCGATGATTCGGGCCAGCGTCGCGCCATGGTGGCCCTGCGCGATGACCGCCACGATGCGGCCGACGAGCGCGGTGGTCTTGCCGGTGCCGGCTGCGGCTTCGACGACCAGCGTCGCGTCGAGGTCTTCGGCGATGCGTCGGCGCGCTTCCTGGTCGGCGAGGCTCATTTCATTCCTCGCAGCTGCTCAAGCCCTTCGAGCTCGGTCTTCGACTTCACTTTCACGCGCTGCTCTTCGTGCGAGCCGCACAGCGATCGGTAGTCGCAGTAGTTGCACTCGTCGCGCGCAGGAGCTGCGGGAAGGAAGCCGACCTCGAGCGCTTTGCCGACGACCTCGACGGCCTGCTTCGCGGCTTTGCGGGTGGTGGTGTCGAGCGGAATGACGACCTCGCTGAAGCCGCCCGCCTGGGTGCAGTAGTAGAGCCGGCCGCCCTCTATCTTCGAGCCGTCGAAGAGCTGCTCGAGCGCGAGCGCATACAGCGCGGGCTGCAGCGTCTTGCCGCCGCCGAGCACCGTGCCGGCCTCCGCGCGCGCCTTGCCGGTCTTGTAGTCGGTGGCGCGCAGCGTGCCGTTGGGGCTTCGCTCGACGAGGTCGATCGAGCCGCGAAGGGTGACACCGACCGAAAGTCTGGCGGGCTCGGCGCGGCTGTCGGCGTCCTGCTGGTCGCGATTGCCGAGGCCGAAAGCGAGTTCGAACTTCCACGGCTGCCACTGCGGCGCGAGCTGCACCGTGCGACGCATCCACTCGCGCACGTCGGCCTTGATGGACTCGAGGCTGTCTTCCCAGACGCGATCGATCGCGGGCGCGAAGGTGTCTTTGTAGTGCTTGGCGACCTCGGCGAGGACGACGTCGATTTCATCGAGCGCGCCGAGCAGGTGCGCCTCGTCCAGCGGCAACCCCTTGGCCTGCAGGCGCGTCAGCACGCCGTACTGGACCTCGTGGACGATGGAGCCGCGCTGCAGCGGGTCGAGCTCTTCGATTTCCACCGGCTCTTCGCGCGGTGAGAGGCGGACGATCGCGCTCAAGAAGAAGCGGTACGGACAGGCCGCGAAGTGTTGCAGCGCCGTGGCTGAGAACGAGCGGGCCGCGAGCTGGTGGGGCGCGAGGGCGGCGAGGGCTTCGGGTGACGGCTTCACGAGCCCATCGGCCGGGGTCCACTGGCGCTGCGCGCGCATGAAGCGGTTGCGAAGCGCGCGGACGAGGAAGGGGTTGACCTGGGTGAGGTAGCGGGCGGAACCACGCGGGGCGGGAGTCGCGCTGCGAAACAACCCATCGAGCACCGACAGGTCGCGCTCGGTGGTGTCGATGGCCGTCGCTGCATCTTTCGGAGCTGGCCAGCCGATGCGGGCCTCGACTGCGCGTTCGGCGCGACGGCGCAGCTCTTCGTAGCGGGGCAACGTCCCTTCGGCGGCGCGAAGGGCCTCGAGGCCGTAGAAAGAAGGGACCCGCGGGCGACCCTCGTGCACGTCGAGGCGCGGGTACGAGAGGACGACGCGCGACCTCGCGGCCCCGACGGCGAGCTGCAGCTGCAGGCGTTCGGTGGCGACACGGTCGGAGTCCGTCTCGAGCTGCGGGCCGAGCACCCGGCGAACGGCGTCGGGGACGATGGGGTCTTCGCGAACCTTCTGCGGAAAAATTCGCTCGGCGAGGCCGGGGACGAAGACGACGTCGAAACCCATGCCGCGGGCGGCGTCGATGGGGCCGACGAAGACGCTGCCGAAGCGGCGGCCGGCGGAAGGGCGGGTGAGCTCGAGCAGGCGCTGCGAGAGGACGAGGCGCACCTCGCGCAGGCCGACAGGGCCGACGACGCCGATGGGCGCGAGCTCTTGCAGAAGAGAGAGGACGCGTTGCGGGTGACGCAGCGCGCGCGAGGCGAGCACGGTGAGGCGCTGCAGCCACTCGGCCCAGGGCGCGGACGCAGGCAGCGCGATGAGCAGGTCGAGCAGGGGCAGCGCGTAGTCGCGAAAGGCGGCGAGGTCGGCGAGTGAGCGGGTGAGGCGCAGCGCGTTGGCGTCGCTGACGTCGGGGGCGGCGCGCTCGCGTTTGAACTTCTCGTCGAGGGCGGTGAGGCGTTTTTCCCAGCGGGCGCGGCCACCGATGACGGCGGCATCGATGAGCAGTTTTTCCCAGCGGCGCGGGGCGCGAAGGGTGCCAGCGACGACGGGGGCGTCGGCCTCTTCTTCGGTGTCGGGCGGGTCGTTGGCGGCGTCGGGCTCGGGCGGCGCAGGGTCATCGAACAGCTCGGCGTCGACGGGCTGGAAGGGAGCAGCGGGCGCCGCAGGGGGCTGGCCGTCTTCGGCGCGGGGGACTTCGCCGAGCGAGAGGTACTCGGAGAAGCGGCTGGCCGAGAGGCCGTCGTCGGCGCAGGCGAGCAGCGAGAGCAGCGCGCGGCCGGCGGGGTCGGGGACGCGGGTGCCGAGGACGAAGTGGGCGGGAATGCCGGCGCGGCGAAGCGCCTCGTAGATGGGGCTGCGGTAAGGCGCGGGCGCGCGGAGCAGCACGGCCATGTGGTCGAAGGGAATGCCGGTGGCGGCGAGCTGCTGCAGCTTGCGCGCGACCTCGACGCACTCGCGTTGTTCGCCAGGGGCCGAGAGGATGAAGACGTCGTCGCCAGGCGCTCCGGTGGGGAGGTCGCCGGTGCGGAAGAGGTTCTGCTGCAGGCGGGTGAGCGCGGTGGTTGCGGGCGGCTCGGCGGACGTTGCGGTGACGCCGAGCGCGGTCTGGAGCAGGGCGGTCGAGCGGTCGTCTCCGGCGGGGACGGTGGCGAGGACGTCGGCGGAGGTCTTTGCGAGCGCAGCGACGAGGTCGCGTTCGACGGGATGAGAAAGGGCGACATCGAGCAGCAGCGTTGGCAGGCGGCACAGCGGGTGCGCCCCGCGGCGGGCTTCTTCGAGGGCGAGCATGAGGACGAGCGCGCGATCAGCAAGGCCCGCTTCGGCGAGCGCGGCGTCGTAGGCGGTCGCGGCGGTAGCGAGGTCGGGGTCGAGCGCAGACGGGGCGATGCCAGCGCGGCGCATCTCGTCGATGGTGCGGCAGAGCGCGCGGGGCAGCCCTGGCTGTTCAGCGACGGGCGTGAAGCGGCCGAGCTTCTTGTCCTGGCCGAGCAGGTGGACGACGCGGATCCACAGCGCCTCGATGGCGAGAGGCGTCGCGGGCGTCAGGCGGCGCTCGAGCAGGGCGCGTTCGGCGAGCAGCGTCGCGAGGCGGCGCAGCGAGTAGCGGTACCAGCCGAAGGTCGAGCCGCCCTCGAGGGCCTTCGCGCGGACGAGGTCCGAGGCGCCGTCGAGGCTTCCGCCGATGATCAACAGCTCGCCATCGGCCGGGCGCTGATCCAGCCAGGCGCGCGCACGGTCGACGCGCAGCGCGGCAGAGGAAGAGCTGAAGAGCGTCGGCGACACGCCCGATCGTCCTCTGCGCGCGTGCTGCACTGCAACAAATCGTTGAAGTTGGCGCCCGCGCCCCGCGCCGATTACTTCTGCGAGATGAAGCTCAACGAGAAGGGAAGATTCGCCCCGCCGCCCACGCTGCCGAAGTTCGCGCAGCAGCTGTCAGAGGCGCTGGCCAGCGACCCGAAAGTCCTTGCCCGGACGCACTGGCTGCTGGGCGACGAGACGACCATCGACGGCGCGGACTTCTACTGGGGTGAGGAAGAGCTCGGACACCTGCACCTCGACGGTGAGGCGCACGTCGCGCAGGCCGATTCGGTGCGGGACGCGCTGATCGAAGCAGGCTTCGCGGAACCGTTTCGCTGGTCGCGCCGCTTCGTGGTCGCTTCGGTGAAGCGCGAGAAAGACGTCGCGGCCGTGCAGTGGTTGTTCGACCTGCGCCGGCGCGAGCTCGAGGGAACGAAGCCGGCCGCGCTGGTGAAGGAAGTTCGCGAGCGCGCGCGCTGACTACTTCGCCGGCAGCGCGACGTCGAGCGTGCCGGTCTCGACGGTGACCCAGTGGAAGTATGGGAGCGCACGCAGCCGCCAGCGCCCGGCCGGTAGCTCGCGCAGCAGAAACCGGCCATCGGGCGCGACTGGCACGACGACGCCGCCGGGCGTGTCCTGGTTGTCGAGCGGCTTGAGGCCTTCCGGAATTGCCTCGACGTAGCGCGGCTGTGGCGTGCCTCCGTCCAAGACGATCTGCCCGCCGATGCGCGCCCCGCTGGGAAGCACGACGTCCTCTTTCAGCTCGGTGTCGGCGGCAAGCCTCCGGCTCGCCTGCAGGACGCGCCGGCCCAACAAGAGCTCGTCGCCGAGCCGCGCCTTCAGCTTCGCGGGCAGTTGCCGGAAATGGTGACTTGTCGGCGCAGCGTGGCGGCGAGGTCGCGGGAGCCGGGCGAGGAGAAGAGGACGACGGGAGTGAGGCCTGGCGCTTCGACGAGAACCGTCGCGTCTTCGAGCGGCAGGTCGTCGGCAGTGAAGACGATACCGTGTCGTTCGAGCTTCCGGCACCAGCCGTTGTCGAAGAGCGCGGTGACGGTGGTGAGGTCGATGGCGCCGGTGACGGTGACGTCGAGCCCGCGCGCCGGCTCGAGCTGCAGCGAGAGGTTCTCGTTCGCGTCGATGGGCTGCCAGCGGCCGAGGCCGGGCGACGACGCGTAGAGGACGTTGCCGGCGTCGAGGGTGGCGAGGGCGAAGGCGCCGTTCTCGTTCGAGGTCGTGGTGACGAGAGCCTGCGGCGGGCACGCGGCGGCGCGGCGGTGATGATCCGCCAACGCCTCGGGGCACTCGCAGCTCGAGGGGTCGTCGGGGCAGAGGCACGTCGAGGGCGTCAGCGCGTAGA
Organism: Myxococcales bacterium; assembly: GCA_038206395.1. Classification (GTDB taxonomy): domain Bacteria; phylum Myxococcota; class Myxococcia; order Myxococcales; family Myxococcaceae; genus JAGSPQ01. The sequence continues at coordinate 5,050 of JBBRAX010000096.1, forward strand.
GGCGGACGGTAGCGTTGCCCTTCACGCCCTTCTCGTCGCGCACGATGCCCGAGAGCTGGGCCGCGCGGCCCGCATCGAGCGCCGGTGACGAGGAGCCGCAGGTTGGCGTGCAGCCCGCGAGCCCCAACAGGAAGAGGATTGAGCAGGTGCGCGGGGACACCTATTCAACCCGACGCTTCGTGCGACGCAGCAGCAGCGCCAGCCCGAAGAGCGCCAGCCCGCCCGAGCCTCCGGAGCACCCGCAGCCGCCATTGAGGTCGGGGGTCATCGTCGAGCCGCCGTCGGTGGGCGCGTCGACGAAGCCGCCCGCATCCACTCCCGCGTCGACGGCAACTCCCGCATCCTTCATTCCGGCGTCAGCGATTCCCGCATCGGCCCCCCCCGCGTCGGCCACCCCCGCGTCGGCCACTCCGGCATCTGGCGGCAGCGGAGGCACATACGTCCCGCCGGGCGAAACGAGCGTCAACGTCACGCGAAGGTTGGTCGGCATGTAGAGGGCAGAGGTGGTCGCTCCGACGTTCTCGGGCGAGGGCTTGCCGTTCATCGTGTCTTTGAGAATCAGCGCGACCTTGCTGATTGGCTTGGTCCAGTCGACCTGGGTGTATTGGTAGAAGTTCGAGAACTGCGTGGTCCAGGTGTAGACGCCGGGCTGGGAATACGAGGGCGCCTGGTCGGTGCAGGCGTAGCTGGGCGTGCCTTCGAAGCAGATCTGAAACCGGGTCGGGGTGTTGGTCGGCTTGGTGAACACCTCGAGCCGGACGACGGCGGTGCCGCTGGCGTAGTCGACGGGCGCGCGCCAGTTGGTCGGGTTCCCGGGCAGCGGGGCCACGCGCAGGTGCGAGTCCGAGGTGGTGGTGCCCGAGTGGGTGTACGTGACCTCGGTGACCACGATCTGCGAGGCCAGGGCAGGCGCCGAGCAGACCCACAGGGCTACGATCGATTGGCGCAGTTTCAATTTGGGGCCTCGGCAGTTCCGAACAAGGATAGTCGACCCATGCGCGTGACGTTTCACGGTGTTCGAGGATCCGTACCGACTCCCGGCCCGTCGACCGTTCGGTACGGGGGCAACACGGTCTGCGTCGAAGTGCGTCTGTCCGACGGCACGCTGCTGGTTCTCGACGCGGGCACCGGCATTCGCGAGCTCGGCAAGCAGCTGCTGACAGACCCTGCGCTGCACAAGCCGATTCACCTCTTCATCACCCACCCGCATTTCGACCACATCCTCGGGCTGCCCTTCTTCGCGCCGCTGTACCGCAGAGACGCGCACGCGATCTTCCACACGTTCACGCCGCGCGCGCACCGCCACGCGAAGCACCCGGTGGTCTTCGACGGCGAGCATTTTCCGATTCGGGTCGCCGACGTGCCCGCGCGGCTCGAGACGGAAGACGCGAACAACGGTGAGTTCCACGTCGGCTCGGCGCGCGTCCAGCACGTGCTGCTGAACCACCCCGGCGGCTCGACGGGCTTCCGCATCGACGACGCCGACGGCACGTCGCTCTGCTACCTCACCGACAACGAGCTGCACCCGCCGAACGCCCCGACGACTTCGATTGATCAGCTCGCGCGGTTCGCAGCCAACACCAACCTGCTGATCCACGACGCGCAGTATCTGCCGACCGACATGCCGGGCAAGAAGGGCTGGGGCCACTCGCAGGTCGACGAAGTGCTCGCGCTCGGAAAGCTGGCCGAGGCGCGGAAGGTCGCGCTGTTCCACCACGAGCCCGAGCGTGACGACGAGGCGCTCGATCGCATCGCGAAGCACTCCGACGCGTGGGTCGCCGAGAACGCGAAGGCGATGAAGGCGATCGTCGCGCGCGAACGCGAGACGCTGGACCTGTAAACGTACAGAGGGTTGCCCCTGACCAAATGAAGACCAAATCAAAATCGACCCCGGCTCCGGTGGGCGATCCGCCCCGCATCGAGCTGCTGAAGGTCGCGAACTACCGCGCGCTCAAAGCGATCGAATTCAAAGAGTTAACCCCTCTCACTGTCTTGCTGGGCGCCAACGGCAGCGGCAAGTCCACCGTCTTCGACGTCTTCAATTTCCTCTCGGAGTGCTTTCAGTCGGGGCTCAGCTCGGCGTGGGGCCGTCGCGGCCGAGCCAAAGAGCTTCGAACGCGAGGGCAGACGGGCCCCGTCACGATTGACCTCAGGTACCGCGACTCCAAAGGTCGGCGAATGACCTACCACCTCGCAATCGACGAGGAAGACGGGAAGGTCTTTGTTGCCGAGGAGTGGCTCCGATGGACGCGGGGGCGGGGAGCAGGACGTCCTTTCAATTTCCTGACCTACAAGCGCGGGAAGGGCAGCGCAGTGCCTGGGGAAGAACCCGACGAGAACGCCGAGCGTGTTGAAACTCCGCTGCGATCGCCTGACCTGATCGCCGTCAGCACGCTGGGCCAGTTCGAGCAGCACCCTCGGGTTGCTGCCCTGCGCGAGTTCATCACCGGTTGGTACGTTTCGTACCTCTCGGTTGATGAAACCCGCTCGCAGCCCGAGGCTGGGCCCCAGGAGCGCTTGAGCAAGACCGGAAGCAACATCGCCAACGTCGTTCAATACCTGAAAGAGCAGCACCCGAGCCGACTGGAAGAGATCTTCACCCAGCTCCAAAGGAGGGTGCCAAGGATCGACAAGGTTCTCGCAGAGGCAATGCCCGACGGCCGCTTGCTGCTCGAGATCAAGGATGCGCCTTTTGATGAGCCGATCCTGGCGCGCTTCGCGTCCGACGGGACGCTCAAGATGCTTGCCTACCTGATCGTTCTTCACGATCCGGATCCACCTCCTTTCATTGGCATCGAGGAGCCCGAGAACTTTCTTCATCCACGGCTGCTTCCTGAGCTGGCGGAAGAGTGCCGCGCGTCGACTGCGCGGTCTCAACTTCTTGTCACGACCCATTCCCCCTTTTTCATGAACGGACTCAGACCCAACGAGGTGAGGGTTCTCTTCCGCGACGAGAAGGGCTTCACGAAGACAGTCCGGGCATCCGATGTGCGCGGCATTCCCGAGTTCATCAATGAAGGCGCTTCGCTCGGGCAGCTTTGGATGGAAGGTCATCTGGGCGTCGGAGACCCTTTGTTGAGGGCTGGTGGTCCTGCGAACAAGCCGGACGCACGATGACCGTGGAGCACCTCGAGCTGATCGTGGAAGAGGCTTCGATGGAAGCCGCGCTGCGGTTGCTGCTGCCGAAGATGGTCGGTTCGCTGTCGTTCGAGATCCACTCCCATCAAGGAAAGGACGACTTGCTGAGTCGCCTACCCGCAAGGCTTCGCGGCTATCGCGCCTGGCTTCCAGAGAATTGGTCCATCGTCGTGGTGATCGACCGCGATAACACCGACTGCAAGAAGCTGAAGAAGAAGCTCGAGACGATCGCCGCTGACGCCGGTCTCCCGACCCGCACCGCCGCGAAAACCGCCGCCTACCTCGTCGTCAATCGACTCGCGATCGAGGAACTCGAGGCCTGGTACTTCGGAGACTGGGAAGCCGTTCGGGCCGCGTACCCATTGGTACCCAGCTCGGCCCCCAGGAGCTCGAAGTACCGCCACCCCGATGCAATCAAAGGGGGCACGTGGGAGGCCTTCGAGCGGCTGCTTCAAGGTGCTGGGTACTTCAAGGGTGGTCTCGCGAAGATAGAGGCCGCGCGTGCGGTGGCGCAGCACATGGTCCCGTCGCGCAACAAGTCACCGAGCTTCTGCGCTCTGCGAGACGTGCTCGCGGAAATGGCCGGCTAGACCGCCTTCAGGACCACCGGCACTTCCTCTGCGATTGGCGACCGCGGCGACAACCCAGACCAACACGCTGACGACGTTCGCCGCCGCGAGAAACGTGTGCCCGAGCCAGGCAAACATCGGCACGAAGCCAGCCTGGGCGACTTTTTCGATGACGACAGAGATGCGAGCGGGAAGGCGCTGCATAGGGGCACTCTAATTTAGTCGGCGGGCGCGCACTCGAAGCCCCGAAAGTCGACTGTCACTTCTTCTTTGCGGCCGACTTTGGATCCTGAAACACGATCGACCCGTTCTCGCCGCAGCTGTAGACCTGAGGAAACGTGGCCGTGCCCGACAGCTCGTCTTTGGGAAACCCCGTCATCTTGCACGTGTGTTCGCCGCACTTGACCTCATAGGCACCGCGAACGCAGGGGCCCGCGGTGCAGCCCTTGAGCAGCGGCGGCTTCGGATCGCACTGGGTGGTGAAGCAGGAAGCGAGGTGCGTCGCCTTGATTGAATCGGTGCCGATCGTCTCGACCAGCGCGGCGAGGTCAGACCCGCTCGCCTCGCACTGAAGTCTGTTCTTCACGCTTCCATTGAGGATCTTCAGCACGTCCTTCGGGCTGTGCTTCGGCACCGCCGGCGCCTCGGTGACCTTGACCGAAACCATCAGGGTGCAGGCGGCGGCAGTTCCGCCCGGTTTGATCGAGAGCGCAGTGGTTCCCTTGATCTGCCCGCCCGCCATGTTGAGCAGGTCGGCGGTGGCCAGCTCACCCGTCGCGGGCTTGCATTCGTTTGCAGCGGCAACCAGGCAAGCGCGATCTGCGCAGGTGGCAGCGGGGTCGGCAGAGACGACGAGCAACAGAACGGTGGCGAAGGACATAGGCGAATCCTACCCGAGCGCGGCCGCCGTCTGGCGTTGGTTTGCGGAACATGAGACACGCGGCTTTGAGATGACTCCGCGCGCCCTGGCAGTGATTGCCGTTGTTGCTTCCTCTTGCAGCAGCCCCACGCCGGCGCCGGTGGTGGATGCGGGCCCGCCGCCGTGGAAGCCATCGGTGGTGTACCGAACGCCGGCCGCCCCGAACGCGCGCGGATTGCTGGATCGCCGCGGGCTGGTGCACGCGCACTCGGTGCACTCGCACGACGCGTGCGACGGAATGCCTTTCACCGACGCGGGCCTCTACGACCCGGTGTGCAACGACGACTTCCGGCGCGGACTCTGCCAGGCGCAGCACGACTTCGTGTTCCTCACCGACCACCCCGACAGCGCGGCCGACGTCGAGTTCCCCGACACGCTGCTCTACGACGCGGCGCTGGGCGACAAGCTGGTCACCCACGAGGGCCTGTCGACGGCGAGTTGGTTGAGCTGCCCGGGCGCTGCCGCGGCGCTGGTGATGGCAGGCGTGGAGTCGAACCGCATGATGCCGGCGGGAATGGAAAGGCATGTCGCCGACGCGGGAAGCCGGAAGGCGGTGTACGGCAGCGACCAGGCGGCGGCGTACCTGCAGGTGAAAGAGACGAACGCGGTGATGCTGGTCGCGCACACGGAAGACTGGACGGCGGATCAGCTGTCGTCACTGCCGCTCGACGGCTTCGAGATCTACAACCTTCACGCGAACAGCCTGGTGAACGCGGGCACGCTGGCGGAAATCGCCCTCGCGGTCGATCGCCAGGAGTTCGAAGGGCTGCCGCACCCCGACTTGTTCATGACGGCGTACGTGAAGTTCGAAGACGCGCGGTACCTCGACACGTGGGGCACGACGCTCTTCAAGGGCGCGCGCCGCGTTGGCACCGCGGGCACCGATTGCCACCGCAACACCTTCAAGGCGCTGATGCAGGACGGCGAGCGCGTCGACAGCTACCGCCGGATGATGCTCGGGTTCTCGAACCACGTGCTGGTGAAGCCGGCGGCCGATGGCAGCTGGGACGATCGCGCGTTGAAAGCTGCACTTCGGTCAGGGCGGTCGTACGTCGCGTTCGAGTACCTGGGCTACCCGGAAGGCTTCGACGCTTTCGCGACGGAAGGTACGAAGGTGGTCGAGATGGGCGGCAGTGCTTCGCTTTCGGCGGGGGTGAAGCTGAAGGCGGCGATGCCGGTAGTGAAGAACCTGGATCCAGCGGCGACGGCGCCGACGTTGCGGGCCCGGTGGCTGCGCGCGATCGACGGAGGGTGGGAAGTGGTGAGCGAGGGGCTCGAGGCGACTCCGACGGTTCCGGGCGCGTACCGGGCCGAGATTCGAATTCTTCCCAGGCACCTCACCGGCTTCATCGGCAAGCGGCGCGACTTCATCAAGGACGAGCGGCCGTGGGTCTACGGCAACGCCATCTACGTCACGCCGTAGCCGACCAGAGGTCGAGCTGGCCTTCGGGTGGGTGGTCGTTGGACGCCTTCTTCTGGGCGGCGGACGCGAGGACGGAGGCGATCAGCCGGGTGCGGCGGGGGCCGAAGCCGCAGACGGATGAGAGCGCTCCGTCTTGAGCGGCGCGGGCCAGGCCTTCGAGGCTGTCGACCCCCAACACTTCGCGCAGCTCGCGGGCGAGCTTGGGGCCGATGCCAGGGACGCGCTGAAGAACGGTGCCGCAGGCGCTGCGGGTCTCGAGCCGTTCGAGCAGGGTCAGGCGGCCGGTGCGCAGCAGGTCTTTGAGCAGACCGCCGACCACGTAGTCGATGCCGAGCTGGTGAACGCCTTCGATGCCTTCTGCTTCGATGACGTCGGCGAGCGCGCGCGGGCTGTTGCGAATCGCCTGGGCCGCGCGGCGCCAGAGGCGCGACTTGTCGACGCTGCTGCCTTCAGCGTCGAGCAGAGAAGCGACCCGGTCGGCGGTATCGGCGACCTTTGAGTTGTCGGTGTTTCGCATGCCCCATTTCGTATCAAAGGGGGCTGACATGCAGCTTCGAGCGGGCCAGAAGGCGGGGCTGAAATGAAGCGATTCGAGCGCTACGTCGCCATCGGAGACAGCACCACCGAAGGCCTGAAGGACCCTGACGGTGCAGGGGGTTATCGCGGCTGGGCGAACCGGTTTGCCGAGCACCTGGCGCAGGCGTCGCCGGGGCTGCAGTACGCGAACCTGGCGATTCGCGGGTCGGTTGCGCGCGAGGTGCACGCGGGGCAGCTCGAGGCGGCGGTGGCGCTGAAGCCGGACATCGCGACGGTGGTGGCAGGGGTGAACGACCTGCTGCGGAGGCGCTTCGATGTCGACGAGGTCGCGGGCCATCTGGGGACGATGTTTCAGAGGCTGACGGGCATCGGCACGACGGTGCTGACCTTCACGATGCCGGACATCTCGAGCGTGATGCCGATGGCGCGCATCGTTCGTCACCGGTTGTTAGCGCTGAATGCGCGGCTGCGGAAACGGGCGGCGGTGAATGGCGTGCTGCTGGTTGACATCGCGGCGCACGCGCTGGGCGGTGACCGGCGGCTGTGGGACGAAGATCGCCTGCACGCGAACTCGCTGGGGCATGAACGAATTGGCATGGGGCTCGCGCACGTCGCGGGGCTCCCGGGGTTCGATCGTTGGAGCGAGCCGCTCGAGCCCCTGCCCCCTTCGAGCCTCCGCGACGCCGCCCGCGCCGAGCTCTTCTGGAGCCGCACGTACCTGGTGCCCTGGCTCAAGGATCGCGCGAATACTCCGGCGCAGAATCGGCCCGCTGCGAAACGCCCGAAGCTGACTCGCGTCATTCGTTAAGGCGGACTGTTCCAGCGGCTCCCCTTTAGCTTAGCTAGCTAGAGGCAGGCGTCGCTTTGGTTCATCGCTTCCGTGACGAAGTAGTTGTAGCCGCCAACTTCACCTTCGACGATTCCCCGGAAGGTGTGGTCCTGGCCAATCACCACTAGACCAAGGCTGACCGCGTCTACCGCGTTGATGACCGGAGTCGCGCGGTCGCAGCTGACGATGCAGAAGTCATAGTTCTGGCAGCTCGGCGCGGCAGTGTTCGACGCTCTGCCAGACATGTTCGCGAACATTCCCTCGTTCGCTTCGACCAACAACAGCAGGCTGTCGCGGCCAGTGTCCTTCGGCAAGTACGGCGTGTTCAGCGAGCCGCGAATGTAGCTGGCGTCGATGAGCGTGGTGTTTCCGTTGACGATCGCGACAGTGCCATTCACCGTCACCGCCCTGCCGGGAACGAGCAGGGTGTCGTTCGGGAACGTAGTTGGCTGTACGGTGATGCCACGATTCGCTGTTGCGCTGGCGGTGCCGTTGACCTCCTGCACCCAGAATCGATTGAAGGTCTTCGCAGTCTCCTGAACGTTGGTGCTGATCTTCACGCGAGTGCCGACCGCGATTGGCGCGGTTCGAATCTGGAGAATCGTCGTCGTGAGCGGCGTGACCGCCCACGTGTGCGTGACGACGGTGCCGATATTCCCGAAGCGATCCTTCGCGCGAACTTGCAGCGAGTGGTTGCCTTCCGCGAGGCCCGTCACAGAAAGCCCCGTGCAGGCGGTGAAGACGGTCGCCGCGTCGAACTTGCACTCGAAGGAGAACGGAACCGGCTCGTTCGTCGGAATTGGAGCGAACGACAGGGCGGCCGCGGTGCTGTTGATGTTCGCTCCGTTGATCGGATTGCCACTGATGGTGACTCCCGGGCCCGTGTCGTCGACAGTGAAGCCGACCGATTGCGTCGTCGTGTTGCCGAACGCGTCCGTGCCGACCACCTTGATCGTGTGCGCCGCAACGCTCGTCATTCCGCTGAACGTGCGCGGGGAAACGCAGCCCGTGATGACGGGGTTCAAATCGAGCTGACAGGTGAAGGTCGAGCCGGTCTCCATGCTGAAGACGAGAGTGGTAGTGGGGCCGACGATCGCGGCCGCCGTCGGAGCGGTGATGTTGATCACCGGCCCCGTCGCATCGACCATGAACGTGCTCGCCGCAGGACTCGAATCGATGTTGCCCGCGGTGTCCTTCGCGCGGACACGGAACGTGTAGCCGGGTGCCGCGCGCTCGGGCAGTGGGCCGTAGACTTTGGGCGTCGCGCAAGTGGTGAACACGGCTTCGTCGGGCTCCAGGATGCACTCGAAGGTGCCGGCGCGCGTCGAGGTAAAGGTGAAGGTCACGTTTGGGCCGGAGGTCATTCCGGGGCCCGTGGTGATGGTCGTGTCGAGCGCCGTGTTGTCGACGTTCCACGTGACGACGAGCGGCGACAGATCCTCGTTGCCCGCTGCATCCCGAGCAGCCGCTCGGAACGTGTGCGCGCCCGACGCCAGGCTCGAGAACGAGTTCGTCGCCGTGCACGGCTGAAGCACCGGCGTGTCGATGCTGCACCGGAACGTGCTGCCCGCTTCCGTCGAATCCACCACGAACGTCACCGACCCGCCCGAGATCGCCGACGGGCCGCTGACCAGGATCGTGTCCGGAGGCGTCACGTCCGGGCTTCCGCCACCACCCGTCCCTGCTCCGCCGCCGACGCCCCCGCCGCCGCCGACGCCCCCGCCGCCACCACCGACACCTGCGCCACCACCGACACCTGCGCCACCACCGACACCTGCGCCACCACCGACGCCTGCGCCACCGCCGACTCCCACGCCACCACCACCGCCAGTGCCACCACCGACTCCAGTGCCACCACCGACTCCAGTGCCACCGCCGACTCCAGTGCCACCACCGACCCCCGTGCCACCGCCGACCCCCGCGCCACCGCCGACTCCCGCGCCACCGCCGACGCCAGATCCGCCCGTTCCGCCGCCAGGCCCGCCACCACTCTCGCCACCAGTGCCATTGCCGCCACCCGAGCCAGCGCCGGTCTCACAAAATCCGGCGACGCACTGCTGATTGGTCGGGCAGTTCAGGTCAGTCGCGCATGGCGCTCCTTGTGTCGACGGAAAGCAGGAAAACGCACCCATCGCGAACAGCATCGAGGCGGGGATCCACAGGGCAGAGCGTGACGGCATAGCGAAAACTCTAGCTGTACCGGCGGGCAAACTGGGAAGCGCCTGCGCACATCCGCGGCGTCGGTTAGACAGTGCGCCATGAAAACGAAGAGCTACGCCGCTGAAGCCGCCGACAAGCCGCTTGCCCCTCTGACCATCGATCGCCGCGAGCCGGGCCCGCATGATGTCGTCATCGACGTCCTCTTCTCGGGCGTCTGCCACTCGGACATTCACCAGGCGCGCGGCGACTGGGGCAACTCGAAGTTCCCGATGGTGCCGGGGCACGAGGTCATCGGGCGGGTCGCCGCCGTGGGGCCGAAGGTCACGAAGGTGAAGCAGGGCGCGCTCGTCGGCGTCGGCTGCATGACGGATTCATGCCGCAGCTGCGGCCAGTGCACGAACCACCACGAGCAGTTCTGCGAAGCCGGAACCTCGTACACGTACAACAGCACCGAGATGGATCGCGTGACGCCGACGTACGGCGGGTACTCCACGCAGATGGTCGTCACCGAACACTTCGTGCTCAAAGTTCCCGAGACGCTCGACCCGGCCGGCGCGGCGCCGCTGCTCTGCGCGGGCATCACCACCTACTCGCCACTCAAAGAATGGAACTGCAAGGCGGGCGATCGCGTCGCTGTCGTCGGCCTGGGCGGTCTGGGCCACATGGCGGTGAAGTTGGCGAAGGCGATGGGCGCCGACGTCACGATGTTCAGCACCTCGCGCAGCAAGGAAGCCGACGCGACGCGTCTGGGCGCCGCGCACTTCGCGCTGTCGACGGATCCCGAGACCTTCAACCGCCTCGCCGGAAGGTTCGACCTCGTCATCGACACCATCTCGGCGCAGCACGACTACAACCTGTACCTGAAGCTGCTGCGCCCCTTCGGAGCGATGGTCATTGTCGGCGTCCCCTCCAGGCCCGCCGACGTCGCAGCCTTCTCGCTGATCAACGGCAACCGCCGCCTCGCGGGCTCGAGCATCGGCGGCATCGCGCAGACGCAAGAGATGCTCGACTTCTGCGCGAAGCACAACATCGTCTCGGACGTCGAGATCATCCCCATTCAGAAGATCAACGAAGCGTACGAGCGCGTCATCAAGGGCGACGTTCGCTACCGGTTCGTCATCGACGCGCAAAGCTTCCACAAGGCGTGAGCGACGCTGGGGCGTTACGCCCCGGAAAACGAAGGCCTCCGCGGGTGCTCTCACTGGGGGCCCGCTGCGGTCTTTGCATTGCACTCGGGTGAGCCAGGAGGAATCACCCATGGCTGCGAAGAAGATGAAGGTGGCGGCGAAGAAGGTGGCGGCGACGAAGGTGGCGGCGACGAAGGTGGCGGCGACGAAGAAGGCGCCGGTGAGCAAGAAGAAGACGGTGGCGAAGGCCCCGGCGAAGAAGGCTCCTGCTGCGAGGCGCCGCGCGGTGGAGATCGACGAGCCCCGTCAGCGTGCGGGCGATGACCGCGAACAGGCGTTCATCCTCGAGACGTCGGAAGGCACGGACGCGTTGGCCGAGGAGCTTGGCGAAGAGTTCGTCGAGAACGTCACCGGCGCGAACGACGCGGCGTCCGAGCACCGCGAAGACACCGCCGATGAGCAGGGCTCGTTTCAGCCGTCAACCGGGGCGGTCGAGTTCGCCGACGGCGTAGATGAATCGAACCCGGCGGATGCTGAACGCGAAGCGCTCCCGACGGTTTGATCAATCGGGGGCGAGCGGCCCCTGCGCCTCGAGCCGGGCGACCTGATCGGGCGTGCTCACGCGGTACGCCTTGGCCTTGAACTTGTCGATCTGCTCAGGCGTCGCGCCCTTCGCCTTCATGCGCGACACCGCATCGTCCACTGCCTTGTCCGTGTGGAAGGTGTCGTTGCGCATCAAGTCGTAGGACTTCTTCCAGGAGGCTGCCTCGCGATCGGCGACGGCGGCCTTTTGCGACGCTTTGTCGATGTCCGCCTGCGGAGCGCCCTTCGCCTTCAACGCATCCAGCTGCGTGCGCGCGTCCTTCGCCGTCTTCTGCGGGACGTCCAGGTATTCCTTCGCGGTGCTCTCGGGCTGGAGGATCGCCTGGTTGTAGTGCTCGCTGAAGTACTCGGAGGAAGGGTAGCCGCCGGGGAAGAGGTCCGGCTGGTAGGAGCGCACTTTACCGCCGTCGAGGACGTAGCCCTTGTCGCCGACCATGACGGGCGTCCCCTTTCCGCCGCGCTTCTTCACTTCCGCGAGGTTCGCCGCGCCGATTTGCTTCTCGGCTTCGGCGTCGGTCAGCGGCTTCACTTCCATCGCGTCGCGGTACTTTTCGAGGACGCCCGGCGCGTGGAAATCGTGAACGTGGTGGCCGAGCTCGTGTTGCAGCGTCCACTCCATGAAGGTGGCCTGCGCCATTGGCGGCGGCCAGGAAGTGATCCAGTTGCGGCGGTCTTAGAGATCCACTTCGCGTTGCAGGAAACAGTGGGGCAGCAGGTCTGTTGAGTCGTTCGTGTGACCCGCCGCAGGCGCACCTTGGGCGCGCTCGATCGGCTTCGGTTGCTCTGATGGGCGTGCGGTCGCGCTCCGTTCCTGAGCCGCAGGTCCGGCGTTTGGCCCGTTCCGCTCGGGATCCGTTTCGCGTCAGCGTGCTCGCTGCTTCAC
>JBBRAX010000097.1:0-16653 GCA_038206395.1 Myxococcales bacterium
CGTCGCGGTGAAGGCTTCGAAAGCCGACTTCGAGCTGATGTGCCTCGCGGTCTCGGCGATCAACGGCTGCGAAGCGTGCGTCAAGGCGCACGAGAAGACGGTGCTGGAAGCGGGCCTCAGTGAAGACCAGGTGCACGACGCGGTTCGCGTCGCGGCGACCATTCACGCGGCTGGGCTGGCTTTCACGCTATAGGGGCGCGTGCCGATTGCAGCGCGGGTCGCCCTCAGCTTCGCGTTCCGGTTTGGCTGCTATGCGGTGATGTTGTGGATGGCGTTGTGGGCCGAGGCACGGCCCGCTGCGTCGCTGCCCGACGCGGTGCTGGGGTTCGTGCCGTACGTCGGCTGGGTCGACCGCTACAACTACCTGCTCTGGGTCGCAGCCTACGTGCCGGCGTCGCTGTGGCTGCTCAAAAAGAACGCCGAGCGCTTCGTTCGTTACATGGTCTCGGCCGGGCTGGTCGCGCTGCTGCGCGGGCTCTGCATCGTCGCCACCGGCCTGGGTCCCGTGCACGGCGCCGACTTGAATGCGGGGCTATCGCCCGAGGCGCGCACCGAAGCGTTCTGGCGCATCGTGAACCCACTCTCTTTCTTCGCGCCGGGCGGTTCGGCGCAGGTGTACCTGACCAAAGACCTCTTCTTCTCGGGTCACACCGCGACGACGTTTCTGCTGCTTCTCTACGTCTGGCGATACCCGGGGCTTCGGGCATTGGTGCTCTTCGGGCACGTGGCGGTGGTGATGAGTCTCTTCTTTTCGCACCTGCACTACACCATCGACGTCATCGGCGCGTACGCCATCACCTTCGCGCTGTTCACGGCCCGCGAGGGAAACGTGCGACAGCTGCTTGCGGGTTAGAGTCCCATCGTGGCGCTCGGCGAGTGGCTTCGGCAGGTGATGGTCGAGACTTCGGCGCTCAAGCACCGCGCGTCCAGCGTCGCTCAGCTGATGGCAGGCCGGAAGTTGGTCGCGCTCAGGCTCCAAGGGCCCCAGTCGGTGCTGTTGATCGAGCGTGAGTCACTTCAGCAGGACCTGCAGTTTCTCGCGGGGCCGCGTCCGAAGGTGACGCAGCTGTTCTGCGGCAACGCGGTCGACCTGGTGCTCGAGAGATCGAAGCTGAAGCAGGAAGCCGAGCAGGCAGACGTGGTGGTCGCTCCGTGGAAGTTCTTCCAGGTGCAGGACGACACGCTGCGGTGGTCGCCTTTTGTCGATGCGCGGCTGAAGGTGGCAGCCGATGTCGACACGCAGATCGCCGCGGTTCCTTCGCTGACGCACCAGCGACGGTTGCGCGAGGCAGCACGGCTGAAGCGACGGGTGTCACACACGCGAAAGGATTTCGAGCGGTTCGTCACCCAGTTGCATGACGGCACTGAATCGCGGGCGGCGTTGCTCGAAGGCTTCCGCGATGGCGGAGCAGTGGCGCTGGTCGAAGGCGCGCGCACGAAGCTGCTGGCGGGGGCGCTGTTGCTCACGCGGCGCCGGAGCACGCTGACCTTTGCGGCGGCCCAGGCGCCGACGCCCGAGCTCTATGCTGGGCTCGAGCTTTTGGCGTTCCAGCACGCGCAGGCGTTGGGGTTTGCGCTGCTCGATTTCGGGTTCTCGTCGTCGGTGCTGACGGAACCGACCTTCATGCTGCGGCGCGAGCTGGGTTGCGAAATCACTCCGACGCCGTCGTCGCCTGCGTTGATGTTGACGGTGAAGAAGGCCGCGCGGCCGGCGTTCTTTGCGCGAGTCCCGCTGCTCACGGGTGAACCCGGCGCGTACGTGGCGCAGGTAGGCTTCAGCCGCGCGCGACGAGCCGGCGCCAAGACGGTGCAGAATCTGGTCCGCGAGCTGGGGGTCGCCGACTGGGCCTGGCTCTCGATGAGCACCGACGCAGCCGACCTCCCGCTTCGCTCCGGACCACCCCCGACCCCTTCGGCGGCCACATCAACAGGCTCAGCTCTTTCGAACGCTCGACGTCTTCACGACTGACCTGCGGCGCAGCCAGACCGCGGCGGAAAGCCAGAGCCAGGGGCCGGAGGAGACAGAACAGCCGCAGCCGCCCACCGCCGCGCTGTCTCCACCGTCGGTAACTCCAGCGTCGGTAACTCCAGCGTCGGCGCCGGAGAGCCAGCCGGCATCGACGAGAGCACCGGCATCGGCCACTGGGCCCGCATCTGCGACCGGCAGTCCCGAATCGGGGACCCCTGCGTCCGACCTTCCGGCATCGACAGGCGACCCAGAGTCCGGACGGCCTGCGTCGAACACGGACCCTTCCTTGTCGGAAATCCACTGGTCGATGAACGACAAATGAAAGTCGACCCGCGTGTCCGTGCCTGAGCCGCAGCTCGCGGCAGTGGTCAGCGAGTGGACGCCGACCAGTCGCTCGACCTGGTCCCCAAAGGTGTGAAAGGCCGCTCCGCCCGAATCGCCCGAGCAGATGCCCAGCGTGCCGGCCGACCCGAAGTCGAAAGAGTTCGCGTCGATCGCCGTGACCGTCGCGTTCGCGAGCCGCCGCGTGCCGCTGCTGTTGGCGTTGCTGGGATCCGTGCGCCCATAGCCAATGAGCTTCACCGGCTGCCCGATGAAGTTCGTGAGTGGAACGCGGTTGATGACCCGCGGAGTGACGGGCGGAACGATGGCCAGCAGCAGCATCGCGATGTCGTAGGTGGCGCTGGTGGCAGACGCCGTCCAGCTCGGGTGAAGCCGAACGTCGGTGACCGCGAGCAGGTCGCTGCCCATCAACGCCGAGTCGTTGGGCTTGAGCACCGCCTTGATGGAGACAGCGGTGGCGCCTGCCTGCCGTGCAGGGTCGACACAATGCGCCGCCGTGACCAGCGACCTCGGCCCGATGAGCGTCGCCGAGCAGATGGTGTTGCCGACCATCGCTCCGCCGCTGTTGGTGAAGGTCATCGCAATCAGAAAGACTTCGGGCACTGCCGCGCCGGCGTCGACACTGCCACCGACGATTCCCTGCCGCACGACCCCGAGGCCCTCTGGCCCGCACCCGGCCAGCACCGCGACCAGCAGCCCCGCCCGACGCCCCATGCGCGACCTCATAGCGGCGTGACCTTCGGGCCCGTGAACCACCGCCGCATCGCGAAGACCCACACCAGCCAGAGCACCACCAACGTGCCGACCAGCGTGTACCCGGCGAGGAGGTTCGGCGGCAGCGACATCAACACCGTCATCGCGCAGACCCATACGAGCGCGACCACGTTCACCAAAGTCGACCAACGCTTGAGGTCGAACGGCCCCTTCTGCGTCCACGTACCCTTCAGCTTCGCACGCAGGCCGGCGGCGATCGGCACCGCATAAGAGAGGTACAGGGCCACGGTCGAGAGCGCGGCCATCACCGAATACGCGTCGGCCCACAGCGCGACAGCCAGCGCCATCACCACCGAGGTCCACACCGCGACGTGGGGGCTCTGGAACCTGGGCGACACCTTCGCGAGGTGCTTCGAGAAGGGCAGCCCGCCGTCGCGCGCAAAAGCAAAGAGCATGCGCGAGTTGCTGGTCACGCTGGCGAGCCCGCAGAACCACATCGCGCCGATCACCATCCACGCCAGCGCTGAGCCAAGGCGGCCCAGGGACCTCTCGAGCACGAAGAGAAACGGATTCGCAGCAGCGGCGGTGGCCGGCAGGTCGGGCACTGCGAGCGTGACCACCGCCAGCATCAGCCACCCGGCAATCGCGCTGACCGCGACCGAGAGAATGATGCCCTTCGGCGCGTTGCGTGACGGATCCTTCGTCTCTTCGGTGGCATGGGCCGACGCGTCGTACCCGGTAAAAGTCCACGCCGGCTGAAGCAGCGCAATCAAGAACGCGTACTGCAACGGAAACGCTTCCTGCGTGAACGGCGTGAGAAGAAACGAGGCCGGCTGAAGCGGCGCGAACCACGCCAGACACCCGACCAGCACCGCCACGCCGACGAGGTGGTACCAGGCGCTGACGACGTTGAGCAGCGCGACCGCGCGCACCCCGAGGTGGTTGAGGATGCCGTGCGACACCAGCAACCCGGCGAACAGCCAGAGCACGTTGCTGCGGTCTGCCGTCAGCCCCAGCAGCGGAGCAAGAAACTCAGCGAGGCCGTAGTCGATGGCAGCGGTGATCGCGAACTGCCCGAGCGTGTTGAGCCAGGCGGTGAAGAAGCCGAGCCCGGGGCCGCCCAGCAAAGAGCTCCAGTGGTACAGCGCTCCCGCGGTCGGAAACGCCGACGCGAGCTCGGCCAGCGACAGCGCGATGAACATCGTGAACACCGCGACCAGAGGCCAGCCGACGCTCATCACCAGCGGCCCACCGAACCGCAGGCCGTGGCCGTAGAGCGTCACGGCTCCGGTGAGGATGCTGATGATGGAAAAGCTGAGCGCAAAGTTCTGGAAGCCGCCCATCGACCGCAGCAGCTGCTGCGCGTAGCCGAAGCGCGCCAGGGCCTGCTCGTCGGCGCTCATCCGTCGGCCACGCGCCAGAGGTACCAGGCGGCGACGGTGCGATACGGCGCCCAGCGCTCGCCGTGGATGCGCAGCTCTTTCGCGGTCACGAGCTCTTTCTTCTTCGCGAGAAGGCTGAAGCCCTTGCGCACGCCGAAGTCATCGACAGGCAGCACGTCGAGCCGGCCCAGGTGCGACATCAGCACCATCTCGACCGTCCACCGGCCGATGCCTCGCACCTGGGTCAACCGCGTGATGATTTCTTCTTCGGGCAGCGTGTGAAGCACCTTTGCGGAAGGCACCGTGCCGTCGAGGACCTTCTTCGCAAGGTCTTTGAGCGCCAGCGACTTCGCTTCGGACAACCCACACGCCCGCATGGTGGTCATCCGCGCGCGCTTCACCTGAAGAGGCGTGGGCCAGTCGCCCTTGCCGACGCGGTCTTTGAAGCGCTGAAGAATCGTCTCGGCGGCCTTGCCGTGCAGCTGTTGGTGGCAGATCGACCGGGTCAGCGCCTGAAAGGGCTCGAAGTCCTTCGAGCGCTTGAGCGCACACCTGCCAGCCTTCGCAATGATGGCGGCAAACCGGGGGTCGTTCTGGGCCAGGTGCAGCTCGGCAGCGCGCAGCTTCACAGGGGTGCTCAAAGCCTGAAGAGTGTGCCTCGATTCGGCTATGCTCCGCGCGCGCAAAATGACCTCTCCCACCGCCGCGCGGGTTCCTGGCAAAATTCTCGTCATCGACGACGACAAATCGGCGCGCCTGCTTCTCGAGCGGGTGCTGAGCCGGGCCGGACACACCGTCACCCTCGTCGACAACGGCGAGCAGGGGCTGATCCTGCTCTCGAAAGAGGTCTACGACCTCATCATCACCGACAAGAACCTGCCGGGCATCGACGGGCTCGAGGTGCTTCGGCTCGCGCGACAGCAGATCCCCACCCTACAGGCGATCGTCATTACGGGCTTCCCCACCCCCGAGACCAAGAGCTCGGCGCGCGACCTGGGCGTCTTCAGCTACGTCACCAAGCCCTTCGGGATTCTCGACATCCTCGGGACGTGCGACGGGGCCATCAAGGCGGCCCGCGGCGGATGAAGCGCATCATCGTCATCGACGACGACGTCGAGATCAACGAGCTGGTCGGCAAGGTGCTGGTGCGCGCCGGCTATCAGGTTCGCACCGCGGCCAACGGTGAAGACGGGCTGATTCTTCTGAACGAGTTCCCTGCCGACCTGATGATCGTCGACAAGAACCTGCCTCGAATGCACGGCGCGGAAGTGATTCGCGAAGCGCGCCGCCGCTTCCCTTTCATTGCCGTCATCCTCATCACTGCGTTCCCCGAGCCCTTTGCCCTCGGCCCCGAGCGGCTCAATGGCTACCTCGGCAAGCCTTTCAAGAGCCTGAAGGCCATCGAGGATGCGGTGACGCAGGCGCTCGACTCGGCGGAAGAAATCAAGCGCCGCGACGAGCTGAAGACCCGGCTCTCGCAGGTGGTGGCTGAGCTGACGCCCGGAGCCAAGAAGCGCCCGTGACCTGGGACCGCGATGGGCTGATCGCCGCGGTGGCGCTGGTCAGTGGAGTCGCGGCGTCAGTGCTGTTGGTGTGGGACCCCCAGGCGGCGCACGGCAGTGAAGTCGACGGGCGCGTGGTCGCGACGTTGAGCTTCAGCTCGGCCGACGTGCAGCGGCGCCCAGCGAACCGCCTCGGCTGGGATGCCCTGGGCCGGGGCGACCTCGTTCACGAGCTCGACGCGCTCTTCGTGCCGCCGGGAGTCGAAGCCAGGGTCACCTTCAAAGACGGCACCCAGCTGGAGCTCGACGAACGCTCGCTGGTCGTCATCGACGCTTCCCGCAGCGGCCGCCGAAACGTGTCGATTCGCCAGGGCAGCGTCGAAGGCAGCGCGGGTGCGGCCGGCCTCGCGCTCACCACTCCGCGCGGCGTCGCACAGCTGTCGCCGCAGTCGCAGGCAATCGTCGAGGTGAACGCCGACTCTGTCGCAATGGCGGTGACGAAGGGCGACGGCAAGCTGGGCGAGACGGCGCTGGCCGACGGTGAGCGCGGCAACCTGAACGCGGCCGGAACCCAGTCGCTGGGGAAGTGGCCGGTGGTGCTGGCCGAGCCGGCGCGGAGCCAGCGGCGGTTCTTCCGGGGTGAGCCGCCCCCCATCACCGTCAGCTGGCAGGGCGCGACTTCCGACGCGCGACTGCAGGTGGCGCGCGACCGCGGCTTCGCTTTCGTGCTCGAGGAACGCGCGGCCGGCGACGGCAGCTACACCTTCCGCGGCGGCGCCGGCGTCTTCTGGTGGCGGGTGGTCGACGACGCAGGCCAGAGCCTCTCGGAATCGCGGCGCTTCACGGTGCTCGAGGACGTGCCGCCGGTTCTGGTGAGCCCGCGCGACGGCGAGGTGCTGCTGTCGAACGACAAACAGCTGGCCGTCTTCTCGTGGGTCGGCGTTCGCGGCGTGTCCCGCTACAAGCTCGAGCTGTCGACAGCGGCGAGCTTCAACAGCGTGGCGTGGGAACGCGAGGTCGAAGGCGCGCAGCTGCGCACGCCGCTGACGCTCGCCGAGGGCCGCTGGTACTGGCGGGTGCGAACCATCGACGACGAGCGCGGCGAGTCGGGGCCGGCCGCGGCGAGGGCTTTTCGACTGGTGCATTCCGCACTTCCCGAAGCGCCGGAGCTGCTGAACCCCGAAATCGAGGTGGAGCCTGCGCGCGGGAAGTAGGGCCGCGGCCCTGGTGCTGCTGCTGGCGTGCACTGCGCTCGGGCAGACCGCGCGGGTGGTCTTGAGGTGGAAGGCAACCCCCGGCGTCAGCGGGTACCAGGTGCAGGTGGCGAGCGACACGGGCTTCTCGCAGATTGTCCTCGACGAGAAGGTCGCCGAGCCGGTGCTGAAGTGGGAATCGCTGCCGTCGACCACCTTCTACTGGCGCGTGCGCAGCTTCGACCCGGCCGGCCGGGCAAGCGAGTGGAGCGCGGCGCGGCAGATTGCTCCCGCCACAGGGCCTCCAGCGCCGAAGCTGCCTGCCGACGGTTTGGTGCTGGCGTGCTCGGCCGAGCCCATCGCTTTCTCCCTCGAGCCGTCGGCAGTCCTGAAGGAGTACGTGCTCGAGCTGTCTCCAGACGGCCGCTTCAGCGCCAGCGACACGACGCTCGTGAAGAGCACCACTGGCGAGTTCGTCGTGCCGCTGCCGGTGGGAGCCGTGAGCTGGCGCGGCCGCGGCGTCGACCTCACCGGCCGCACCACCGAGCCGTCGGCCGCGCGCCGAATCTCGGTGCGGCTCGCAGCACCGAAGGTGAAGCCGACGGCCGATGTGGCGATGGGCACCGCCTCGGTGACGCTGGGCTGGGCGCCGGCGCCGTGCGCGCGCAGGTACGTCGTCGAAGCGACGCACGAGACGCCCGACAAGGTGATGCACGAAGCGCCCGAGCCTTCGATGAGCTTCAAGCCGGCCGGAGCGGGCGAGTACCGCTTCCGCGTCGCGGCGCGGGACGACAAGGGAAACCAGTCGGACTTCAGCGCCGAGAGCAGCTTCCGGGTCCGGCTGCCGGCGGTGACGGCGCGCGGAGAGACGCTGGGAAAACCGGACGCGACCGGCAGCGACGTCGAGCTGCAGTGGCACGCGCACCCGCAGGCGGTGGCGTACATGGTCGAGCTCGCGCGGGGCGAGACCTTCAGCACGCCCGTATCGGTGACGACGCCGACGTTGCTGCACCGGACGCGGCTCGCTGCAGGCAGGTACGTGTGGCGGGTGACGGCGCGCGACCTTTCGGGGCACGTGTCCTTCGCGTCCGAGCCGCGGGGCTTCATCGTGCCTGACCTGTCGCCGCCGCAGAAGGTCGCGCTGCTGTTCCCCATCGACGGCGCGGTGCTGGTGCGGCCGGCCGACGGGCTGATCGGGGTGACGTGGTCGAAGTCCGAAAACGCGGTCAACCACGAGCTGGACGTCGACGGGGTGGTGCAGCCGCTGGGGCCGCCGCCGACGCGGGTCGCGCTGCCCGATGGCGAGCACGTGCTGCGAATCCGCGCGCTGGGTGCGACGGGCAAGACGTCGGAATGGAGCAACCCGGTGCGCTTCTATTTCGGCAGCCCGCGCGTCGTCAGCGCCTCGGCGGCGTTCGACCGCCAGCCGCTGAGGGCCGACGGGGCGTCGTCGACGAAGGTGCTGGTGCGCCTGCTCGACTCGCGCGGCCGCGTGGTGCCGGGCGCGAAGCCTGAGCTGTCGGTTGACCGCGGGACGCTGGGCCCGATGACCGCGGAAGGCGAAGCGTGGACGGCGAGGTGGCGCGCGCCCGCGGCGCTGCCGGCCGACGAGAGGGCGACGCTGACGGTGACCGACGGCAAGGTCGAGTCGAGGCACACGCTCTTGCTCGCCGGCGACTTCTCGCCCTTCACGCTCGCGGGCGCGGTGGGCGGCCGCTTCAACGGCGGTGCCGTGGTGTCGCCTGCCGGTGGGCTGTCGGTGGCTTACCGGCCGTACTTCTTCAGCGGCCTGCCGGTGGCCGAGGTGCGGGTGGGCGCGTACGGCGCGTCGGCTAAGGTGCAGGGGCCTGACGGTGCCGTGACCGCGCGGGTGACGGCTGCGCATGCGGGGCTGCTGGTGGGCGCGCAGGTCGACCTGAGGCCGTGGACAATGCGGGGGACCCTCGGAGCCGGCGCGCAGCTGGCGGTGGCTTCCGTGGGGCTCGCCACGCAGACCCAGGCGCTGCCTTCCTTCGAAGCAACGGTGGCCGTGGGCCGGCGGCTTGGCCCGGGAGCCGTGGAAGTCGAGCTTTCGTTTCTCTATTCGCGCCTGAACATTTCGCTCGCGAAGCTGCAAGCCGGAGGACTTTTCGTCGGCATCGGCTACCGTTTCGACCTTTCCGGGGGCAGGTAGCTCAACCACCATGCGCCGTTCGATCCGATACCAGCTGGTCGCGCTCTTCGGCGCGATGCTCGTCGGAGCGATGGTCACCACCCTCGCCCTCGCTTCCCGCATCGTCACCGCCGACAAGCTCGCCAGCGTCTACGACGTGAATGCGTTGCTCGCGGCGACCGTGTCCGACCAGGTCGGCAGCACGCTGGACGCGCTGACGGACAAGCTGAAGTACTTCGCCGCGGAAGGGCGGCCCACCGAGGCGATGGCGCGCGCGCTGTTCGACGCGGACGACGACGTGCTCTCGCTGGAGCTGTGGACGCGCACCACCAGCGGCGGCTTCGAGCGCAGCTTCTCTTTCACAGATTTGCCGCGGCTGCAGACCCTGAACCTCAGCGCCACCGACCTCGAGCACGCGAGAAAGACGTACCCCGTGCCGTTGGAGTCCGTCGCCGCGCTCGGCTCAATGGTGCAGAACGCGAGCCTGCCTCCCGACCTCGCCCTGCTGCGCGTCGCTGTCGCCACCCGAAATGCGAACGTGGTGGCAGTGGCCGACTTGCGGCCCGAACGGCTGCTGAAGGTGGTGCAGACCGTGGGCGTGTACCGGGTCTTCGTGGTCGACGCGCGCGGAGGCGTGCTGGCCCACCCCGATGCGCAGAAGGTGCTGGGGCACGCCGACCTGTCGGGGCTGCCCGTGGTGAAGGACGCGCTGGACGCAAAGGTGGCGCGGGGCAGCCGCGACTACGACGCAGAAGATGGCGACGTGGTGGCCAGCTACGCGCGGCTCGACAAGGGGACGGCGGCGGTGGTGGTCGAGACGCCGCGCGACCAGGTGTTCCGTGCGACACGCGAGCTGCAGAAGCGGGCGCTGCTCTTTGCGATCGCCCTCGTGTCGGTGGCGCTGCTGGCGGCCATCTACTTCTCACGCCGGGTGACCCGGCCGCTGCGCACCCTCGAGCTGACCATGGCGCGGGTGTCGAAGGGCGAGTTCAACGTGGAGGTCGAGGTGACGAGCCAGAATGAGATCGGCGCCGTCGCCACTGCCTTCAACCAGATGACGAAGGAGCTCGGAAAGCGAAACGACGAGCTCGAACAGAAGAACGCGCTGCTGGTGCAGTCAGAAAAGATGTCGGCGATCGGCGAGCTCTCGGCGGGCCTCGCGCACGAGGTGAAGAACCCGATGGTCGGCATCGTCGGCTTCGCGCAGCTTGGAAAAGAGTCGGCCGACCTGGACGAGGCGAAAGAGTACTTCGGGCTCATCGACAGCGACGCGCAGCGGGCGAACTCGATTCTGCAGCGGCTGCTCGAGTTCGCGCGGCCGCCGGACGTCGAGCGTGAGCGGCTCGAGGTGAAGAGCGTGGTCGACGGCGCGGTGAAGCTGGTCGCGCACCAACTGCAGCTGCAGGGCGTCAAAATCGAGACCCGCTACGCCGAAGGGCTGCCGGTCATCATCGGCAATGGCAACCAGCTGCGGCAGGTGCTGGTCAACCTGATGATGAACGCGGGCCAGGCGATGGAGTCTTCGAAGGAAAAGAAGCTGTACGTCGAGGCCTCGGGCGCCGACTGGACGGTGCTGGTCTCGGTGAAGGACACGGGGCCGGGCATGGCCGCCGACGTGCGGAAGCGGCTGTTCGAGCCCTTCTTCACCACCAAGCCGCGCGGAAAAGGCACGGGCCTGGGCCTGTCGATCAGCCGCAGCATCATCGAGGAACACAAAGGCGAGCTGCGCGTCGAGAGCGAAGTCGGCGCCGGAGCGACCTTCGTCATCCGCCTGCCCGCCGCCCAGCCGGGCCCCGCGGGCACGCCGGGCTACTGACTACTCTTCCCACTCGTCGTCGTCGACCACGGGCGCAACCTCGACCGCGGCGTGCTCGGCGACGCCCAGCTCTTTCAGCATCGCTTTCAGCCGGGGGATGACAAGCGTCTGCGCGAGCCCGGCGTGCTTCGGCGCGATGTCGAGCAGCATCGTCCACGCCTCGTCCGCCAGCGAGACCATGCCGTCGACAGTGCCGAGGCCTTCCTTCTCGACGAGGGGCTCGAGCTCTTCGAGCACCTTCTTGTTGAAGTCCTTGTTGGCGCTGGACATGCGCACCAACACCACTTCCCCGCTGATGTGGTCGGCCATGAAACGACCATCGCACGGGTTAGAGTCGCCAGCGGTTGGATTCTCCACTCGAACGGCTGCAGGCGCTGGCCGCCCACTCAGCGGCGCACGACTCGCTGCAGTTGGTGCGCGTCACGGGCGCCGAAGGGCTTGGCCGCACGCACCTGCTCGAGCAGTGGGTGGCGGCCCAGCCCCGCGCGTTTCTCGTGAAGGTGACGGCGGAAGGCACGCTGGGCCGCGTGCTGCGCGCGTTGACGGGAATCGAAGAGACGGAAGAGTCGGCCTTCATCGCGGCGCTGCGGCAGTCGGCGGCGCTGCTCGCGCTGGATCCCGAACGGCGGCTGCTGGTGGCCCAGCTGCTGGCGTCGCTGGTCGGCAGCACCGCGGCCGGCCTCGATGCGGCGAGTCGGGCTGAGGGCGCCTGCGCGCAGCTCGTGCATGTCTTTTCTCTCGAGGCGGCGACGTCTCCCCTCGTGCTCGGCCTCGACGACGCCCACCTCGCCGATGCCGAGACGGTGGCCTTCCTCGATGCGCTCGCGCACGTCGACACGCCGGTGCCCGCGATGGTGGTGTTCACCGCGGACACCGCGGCTGAGTTTGCAGAGTCGCCTTTCATGCTGGCGTCGGCGCGCTGGCCCGAGCGGCGGCGGCCGCCCACGCTCAGCATCGCGCCACTGACCAACGAAGCCATCGAGGCGCTGCTGCTGAAGCGCGGCTGCGAGGTCTCGCTGGCTGCGCGGCTCGCCGCGGTGGTGCACGGCAACGCAGGGCTCGCCGTGGGCGTGTGGTCTGTGCTGCAGCAGAGACCGCAACTGACCGACCGCGCGCTGCCGCTGACCTTCGATGCGCTGCGGGTCGAGTCGGTGCGGGCGCTGGGGCCAGAGGTGTTCTGGCTGGCGCAGCGGGCGGCGGTGCTCGGCGAGACGGTTGCGCTCGGCGCCCTCGAAGCGACCGGGCCAATGCCAGCCGCGCCAACCCTGCTCCGGCAAATGGGTGACGGCGTGGTGGCATTTCGCGATGCGCGGGTGCGGCTGGCACTCCTGGGCCAGCTCAGCCCGGAAGTCAGCGCTCCGTGGCTCGCGGCGGCGGGACAGTGGGCGGTGCGCGCGCTGCAGACGTTGCCTTGGACTCTCGACGCCGACGCGCCGCGGGTGCTGCCACTGGCCCTCCCCCTGCTCAGCAGTGAAGAAGCGTCGCTGTGGCGCGAGGTCTGGGCGGGGTGGCTTGCAGCGCATGGCCGCGCGGCGCTGGACGAGTGGATTGAAGCCGCTCGAACGGCCACCGGCGTGCGGCGGTTTGCCCTGGTGCGGCGCATCGCCGACGCGCAGCTGCTCGCGGGGCAGCCCGAGAAGGTGCTGGCGACGGTGATGGCGTTGGGGCGGGTCGCTCCGTTGCCTTCGAAGGCGGCGGGGGGCGCTGCCGGCAAGGCGCTGGCCGCGCAGCAACGGTCGGGCCTGGAGTCGTGGGAAACGCTGAGCCCTGACGAGGCGATGGCGGCCGTCGAGCTGGTGCGCGCCGAGGCGTGCTCGCACCTGGTCAGAAAAGACGACACCGTGAAGGCGTTTACCGAGCTCGAACGGAAGCTCGAACGGCTCGAAGGCCCAGTGGCTTCGCACCTGTGGATTCGCTGGGCGAAGAGCTGGACGTGGTTCCTCTGCGAGATTCTGGGTCAGCCGAAGGACGCGCTGAAGGCCTGCGAGAAGGTGCGGCAGCGGGTGCCGGCTGCGGTGTTGAAGGACGACGTGCAGACGCTGGAGTTCCTGCGCGCCCAACAGATGGCGTGCACCACCGCGGGCGACTTCGCAAAAGCGCTGGGCCTGGTCGAAGAGCTGATTGCGTTGTCCCGCGCACGAGGAGACCTGCGCGCGCAGTGCCTTGCGTGGAATGCGCGCGCGATTCTTCACTTCGGCCAGGGCGAGCTTGCTGGGGCGAGAAGGTCGTTCGAGCGGTCGCTGGAGCTGGCGCGCGCCACTGGGTGGAAGCGGCGCGAAGCGATCGCGACGCACAACCTCGCGCTGGTGATGCTCGAGCTGGGCGAGCTCGACGCCGCGCAGGCCCTTGAAGAAAGGTATGCGGTGCTGTCGGTGGCGATCGGCAACCATGCAGCGACGGCCGAGGCGCCCGCAGTGCTCGCGGGAGTGGCGCTGGCGAAGGGCGATTTGCCGAAAGCCGACGCATGGGTCGGGCTCGCCCGCAAAGCGGCGCAGGGCAACGGGTGGACGATGCTCCTCGCGTGGTCGCGCGCGCTGGCGGGCAGGCTTCGGGTCCAGAAGTACCTCGACAGCCGCGACTCGCTCGAGCTGGCGAAAGCAAAGAACGATTTCCTTGCTGCGCTCGACCTCTTCGAAGAGCACTCGACCGCGTGGACGGAAGAGGTCGACCCCGGCGAGGTCTACGCGCTCTACGCCGCGGCGCTGAAGCTGCTGGGGCAACCCGCGGCGGCGAAGGAGGCCATCGAGCGCGGCGCGAAGCACATGCTTCCGCAGAACGTGGTCTCGCTGCGCGCGCTTGCAGCGGGGCGCGCGTACGTCGAGGGCCAGGGGCTCGACGCGGCGCTGGAGTGGTTCTCGTCCAACGGCTACGCGCGGCTGCACGCGCTGTGGCGGCGAATCGGTGGCTAATACGGCAGTTCAGAAGTCCCCGGCAACCGGCCAGTTTTTCGACCGTCAGCCCGATGCGACGCACAATTGCCCACATGCTCGACCAATTCTTCGCCGCCCCCCTCGCGCCGTACTCGGAACGCACCGCTTTTCAGTTTGCCTGGAGGCCGGCGGGTGCACGGCCGCTGACCGCGGCAATGAAAGAAACCGAGCCACAGCGGAGCGAGGTGCAGCGCCCGCCGATGCCGACCTTCGAGCTGCTCTAATCTTTCGGTGCGTCAGCCGTATCGCCCAACGCCTCGGCCTTGAGCTTCGTCTCGATCAACTTCTCGTTGTCGACCTCGCGGGTCATCACCACCTCGAGGATTTCCGCCCGTTGCGCGAGCGGAGGCGCTTCGCCCGTGAAAGCCGCCGCACTGCGCAGCGCCGCCGCGAACTCGGCCGCCGTCGCGTAGCGCCGCTCGGGCCTGGTCGCGAGGCCCTTGTCGACGACCGCGCAGAGAGGAATGGGCAGTGCAGGCGCCAGCGAATTCAGCGGCACGGCCCCACCCAACCGAACCTTCTGCATCAGCTCGGGCAGCGACTCGCCTTCGAACGGCTTCTTCCCCGCCAACAGCTCGTAGACGATGACGGCGACCGCGTAGACATCGGTGCGGCCATCGACCTGCCGCGCGTCAAAGAACTGTTCCCACGCCATGTAGTTCGGCGTGCCCAGGGTCGCTCCGGCGAGCGTCATCGCTTTCGCGCCGTCGACCTTGCTGATGCCGAAGTCGAGCAGCTTGGCGAACTCGAACTCGCGGCCCTGCGCATCGCGGCGCCGCACCACGAAGATGTTCGCTGGCTTCATGTCGCGGTGAACGATGCCCTTCAGGTGCGCCGACGACAGGCCGTCGAGCACCTGCCCCAGCAGCTGAATCACCCGCGACGGATGCAGCGGCTTCTCGCGCTTTGCCAGCGTCTTCAGGTCGTCGCCGTCGAGCAGCTCCATCGCGATGAAGGCCGTGCCCTCGGCAGTCACCTCGGCGTCCAGCACCCGCACCGCGTGCTCGTCGCCCACCGCCGCCGCCGTGCGCGCCTCGCGCATGAAGCGCTCGAGCGTGCTGACGTCCTTCGCCATCGCGTCTTTCAACACCTTCAGCGCGACCTTCAGCTCGGTTCGCACGTGGCGCGCCTGGTACACCGAGCCGAAGGCACCGGCGCCCAGCAGCCTCTCGATGTCGTAGCGGTCGACCCGCGTGCCGCAGCGCCCGGGCTCGGACATCGGGTCGCCCGTCCGCGGACACACCGGCATCCCAGGGTGCTGATCGCCGCAGTGCTGGCAGGCGTCCGTCATCACCCTCTTACTTTTCGCCGACCATCTGCTCGGGGCGCACCCACAGGTCGAACTGCTCGGCCGTCACCAGCTGCAGCTCGACCGCGACCTGCTTCAGCGTCTTGCCCTGCTTGTGCGCCGTCTTCGCAATCTTCGCCGCGTTGTCGTACCCAATGTGTGGGTTGAGCGCGGTCACCAGCATCAGGCTCTTCTCGAGGTTCTCCTGGATGCGCGGGAGGTTCGGCTCGATGCCGACCACGCAGTGCTCCATGAAGCTGTGCATGCCGTCGGCGAGCAGGCGGCACGACTGCAGGAAGTTGTGAACCATCAGCGGCTTGAAGACGTTGAGCTCGAAGTTGCCCGACGCCGCGCCGATGCTGATCGCCACGTCGTTGCCCATCACCTGCCCGCACAACATCGTCAATGCCTCACACTGCGTCGGGTTCACCTTGCCCGGCATGATGCTGCTGCCCGGCTCGTTCTCCGGAATGATGATTTCGCCGAGGCCCGAACGCGGACCCGACGACAGCCACCGCACGTCGTTCGCAATCTTGAAGAGCGAGGTCGAAAGCCCCTTCAGCGCGCCGTGCGCATGGGCGATGGCGTCGTTCGCCGCGAGCGCCTCGAACTTGTTTCCGGCCGTGATGAAGGGCAGCCCGGTGAGCGTCGCGATTTCCTTCGCCACCCTTTCCGCGTACCCCTTCGGAGCGTTCAGCCCCGTGCCCACCGCCGTCCCACCCAGCGCGAGCTCGTAGAGATGAGGCAGCGCCGCGTCGAGGTGCTTCTGCGACTGCAAAAGCTGCGCGACGTAGCCCGAGAACTCCTGGCCCAGCGTCAGCGGCGTCGCGTCCTGCAGGTGGGTGCGCCCAATCTTCACGATGTCCTTGAACGCCTTCGCCTTCACGTCCAACGCTTCGCGCAGCGCCTTCAGCGACGGCAGCACCGTGCGCACCACCGAGTCGGCCGCGGCGATCGACATCGCCGTCGGGAACACGTCGTTGCTCGACTGCCCCTTGTTCACGTCGTCGTTCGGGTGGACCTTGCGGCCCTCGCCCCGCTCGCCGCCCATCAGCTCAGACGCGCGGTTCGCCAGCACCTCGTTGACGTTCATGTTCGTCTGCGTACCGCTGCCCGTCTGCCACACCGACAACGGGAACTCGGCCGTCCACTTGCCCGCCAGCACCTCGTCGGCCGCCTTCTCGATCGCCGCCGCCTTGTCCCCCGCCAGCGACTTGTTCTCGGCGTTCACCCGCGCCGCTGCCTTCTTTGCCAGCACCAGCGCGTCCAGCAGCGCCGGCGGCATCTTCTCGGTGCTGATGTGGAAGTGGTGAAGGCTGCGCTGCGTCTGAGCGCCCCACAGGTGGTCGGCCGGCACTTCGATGT
>JBBRAX010000098.1:0-16060 GCA_038206395.1 Myxococcales bacterium
AGGCCCAGGGCTCCTATACGTGACGGCAACGGACGGAAACGTCTACAGCATCCTCGTGGACTCGACGAAGCTGGCGGCGACGGACTGGCCGAAATGGCAGCACGACGCGCAGAACTCCGGAAACCCAGACTTTCCACTCAACGCCGGGTGTCCGTAGCGCTGGTCGATGGGAAGACGGGCAGCGACAGGCTTAGTGCGCTCTTTGGTGGCATGGTGCTGACTGGGAAGCGGCGAGCGCACAACACGAACATCGATGAAGACGGTGTCTGAACGGGGGGATGCATGAAGGCATGGTGGGTGGTCATCGGGCTCCTGGTGGTATCAGGTTGCGGGCAGCGCTTTCGAAAGTGCTCGGACGGTTGTGGCCCCGAGGCCGTGTGCGAGGTGGCGCTCGATATTTGCGTGCTCAAGGCCTCTGACGGTGGGTCGGGTGGCGGTGGAGCCGCGACCGGAGGAGGAGCCGGCGGAGCCATGGGCGGTGGAGTCGGTGGTGGAGGAGGCGGCAGCGGCGGCGGCGGCGGTGCTGGCGGCAGCGGCGGCAGCGGCGGCAGCGGCGGCAGCGGCGGTGCTGGTGGTGGTGGCCCGGAGTGCACTGTCGGCCAGACCCGACCCTGCGCAGGTGGCTGTAGCAATCGCCAACGATGCAGCGCCGCGGGAGTCTTCGAGCCCTGTCTTCCTGACTGTGCCGCGGGTCTCGAGTGCAAGAACGACAGCTGCGTTTGTACCACTGCTTCCTGCGCTGGTTGCTGTGACAGCAACGCCTGCCGCACGGGCGCACAGGACACCGCCTGCGGTTCAGGTGGAGCAAGCTGTCAGAGCTGCGGAGCCCAGAGCTGCACCAACGGAGTCTGCGCGGGCTGCAACGCCGCCGCTTGTCCTGCGGGCTGCTGCAGCGGGCCGACCTGCACCCCGAAGACGTTGGCTGCGTGCGGCGTCAGCGGCGCAGCCTGCGTCAGCTGTGACGCGGTAAAGGCCGACACCTGTGATGTGACGGGCGCCTGTAAGTGCGGTGCGGCTGCGGCTTGCGGCGTGGGTCAACGGTGCGTTGCTGGCGGCTGCGTCTGCGACTCGACCTCATGCCCGACCGGCTGCTGCAACGGAAATGTCTGCAACGTCTCGTCGAACCTGACCTGTGGGGTCAACGGGGTCGCGTGCGCCGCGTGTTCCTCTGGCCAGCGTTGCAGCGCCGGCGCCTGCGTGTGCGACGCCACGTCGTGCCCGGCGGGTTGCTGCGCGGGCACGACCTGCAACGCTCCTTCCCTCGCGACCTGCGGGATCGGTGGAGGCGCCTGCTCCTCCTGTGATGCAACCAAGGCGGACACCTGCGCGAACGGCGCCTGCAAGTGTGGCGCTGCCTCGCCTTGCGGAGCGGGCCAACGGTGCCTCGGCGGAGCCTGCGTCTGCGACGCGACCTCCTGCCCCAACGGGTGCTGCAGCGGCAACACCTGCAATGCCTCGTCGACCGCGAGCTGCGGGCTGGGTGGCGTCGCCTGCGTGGCCTGTGTCACTGGGCAACGGTGCGTCGCGGGCGGCTGCGTCTGCGACCCGACCTCGTGTCCCAACGGCTGCTGCTCCAACCAGAGCTGCCGGGTGAATGATTTCACGGCCTGCGGAACCGGCGGCGGCTTCTGCGGCTCCTGCGACCTCGCAGCTGCCGACAACTGCGGCAATGGCAGTTGCAGGTGCGGCGGCTCGAGTCCCTGCGGCCCCGGCCAGCGCTGCTACGGCGGAACCTGCGTCTGCGACACCACCACCGGCTGTGCGGGATGTTGTCCGCAGGCACTGAACGGAACCTGCACGGCAGCCGCGTTCGCGACCTGCGGCATCAGCGGAGCGCCCTGCGTCGGGTGCAACGCCACGTCCGCCAATAACTGCAGCGCGACCGGTGGTTGCGCGTGTGGCGCAGGTTCCGCCTGCGTCGCAGGGCAGCGCTGTGCCGGCGGCACCTGTGTCTGCGACGGCACGACCTGCCCCAACGGTTGCTGCTCGAACAACCAATGCTTCGCCCAATCCAATGGAGCCTGTGGCGTCGGCGGTTCAGCGTGTGTCGCCTGCAGCTCAGGAACCCAGTGTCGCTCCAACGGGCAGTGCATCTGCGATGGGGCCAGCGGGTGTGCGGGCTGCTGCACCGGCAACACCTGCAACGCCGCCAACCTCGTCACCTGCGGCTCGGGAGGCCGCGCGTGCATAAGCTGCTCGAGCAACCCGCCGAGCGCGGACTGCACTGTGCCGATCAAGCGGTTCTGCCGAAACGAAGGAAACGGCTACCTCGAGTGCGCGTGTAACTGAAGCCCGGACTGCTATACGGATGTTCATGCCCGTGGAGCTCCGCCGCGGCAGCCTGCACCTCACGGGCTCGCCCCTTTCATTCGACGCTCGGCGCAAGTGCGAGCTCAGCTTCGTCTCGCACGCGCACAGCGACCACATCGCCCGCCACGAACGCGTCATCGCCACCAAAGCGACGCTGCGCTTCATGGAACACCGCCTCGGCCCCATTCAGTCTGCGCTGCCCGTGCCGTACCACCGACCCTTCGAGCTCGGCCGCTTGAACGTCGAGCTCTTGCCCGCCGGCCACGTGCTCGGCAGCGCGCAGATTCGCATCACCCGCGAAGACGGCCACCGCATCGTCTACACCGGCGACATCAGCCTGGACCCTTCGATGACTGCCGAGGCGACGCAGATCGCCGAGTGCGACACGCTGGTCATCGAGTCGACCTTCGGCCACCCGCGCTTCCGCTTCCCCGATCGCGACGCCGTCTACACCGAGGTCGCGAACTGGGCGACGGCGCACCTGCAGCGCGGCGTGCGGCCCATTCTCTACGCGTACTCACTCGGCAAGGGGCAAGAGGCGATCAAGCAGCTGACCTCGCGCGGCCTGAAGCTCTGCGCGCACGGCTCGATTCACGACATCTCGATGCTCTACACCGAGCTCGGTACCCCCATCGACGTGCGGCGCTTCGACGGCACCTTCGAAGACGGCGAGGTCGGCGTCTTTCCGCCCTTCGGCCGCAGCCAGGCGATGAAGAAGGTGATGCCGCGCGCGACCGCGGTGCTCACCGGCTGGGCGATCGAGCCATGGGCCGCGCGCCGGTACGCCGCCGACGTCGCCTTCTGCGTGTCAGACCACGCCGACTTCCCCGCGCTGCTGAAGATTGCCAAGGGCAGCCACGCGCGCGAGGTCATCACCCACCACGGCTTCGCGAAGGAGCTCGCTGCCGAGCTCAACAAGGTTGGCATCTTCGCCCGCGCGGTGACGCAGGCAGTTCAGATGGACTTGGCGCTCAGCTGACGACGAGTGCCGGTGCGGCAGGCGCAGGGGCCTGACCACCGACCATCGCTTCGACGTGCGCGGTCGCTTCGGCGAGGTACGCGAGCCGGCGCAAGCGCGCTTCGTCGGGAAGGCTGGCGTAGGCGCCGAACGCTTCCTTCAAGAGCTCCCGGTTGCCCTGGGTCGCCTGGTGGGCGAGGTCCAGCGCGGACTCCTGCGACTCGAGCGCCTCTTCCCAGTTGTTCTCGGGAAGGAAGCCGGCCTCGAGCAGCGACGCGAACAGCTGGCAGGCCGCGAGGCGCTGACGCAGCTCGCCGATGTGCTCGAGCGCTTCCTTCGGGCTCTTCAGCTCGAGCAGCGCGCCGGTGACGCGGGGGTCGACCTGGCCGGTGAAGTCTTCGACCTCGATTTCGGCGGCCATCGCCTCGTTGAGGGCGCTGACGGCGGCGTCCGAGGGAAGCGGCTCGATGCCGACTTCGCGCAGGTACATCACCGCAGTGGCAGTGTCTTTGGCGCCGTGGGCGATCACGTCTTTTGCCTTCTCGACCGCCTGGTTGTCGGCGACAGGGCGGCGGTTCTCGAGGCGCGTCTTCACGGCCTCGCGGTACAGCGCCTCGAGGCTGGTGCCGGGCGTGAGGCGGCCGGGCAGCGGAGGACGCAGGCCGGGAACATCGAGCACCCAGACGGGCGGGTTGCCGACGTGCTTCAGGCCGCGGAAGAGCAGGGTGCCGGCTGGATCATGCGGGCGGAACGGAGGCAGATCGCCTTCCTGCGCCACGCCCTGCGAGGCCAGCTGGGCGGTGCGCTGCTCGCGGGTGAAGCTGGTGATGCCGACCGCGGGCGGAGGAGGCGGCGGCGGCGCTTCCTGGCCATCGAGGCCGACCACGCGATCCATGTCGACGTCTTCGAGCTCGAGCTCTTCGAGGCCCTTGCAGCCCGAGAAGTCGCAGCGCAGCAGCTTCAGCTTCTCGAAGGTCGCGCCTTCCAGGTTCGCGCCGCGAAAATCGCAGTCCTGCAGGCGGCCGCCGTGGAAGTAGGCATTCGACAGATCCGCTTCGCGGAAAGAGACCTTCGACAGGTCGCATTTTTCCCACTCGGAGCCGATCAACAGCAGGCCCGAGAGGTCGGCGTTGGCCGAGAACAGCTGTGGGAAGGTGGCGCCGGTGTGGTCGAGCGCCACGCGGCCGTCTTTTCGCATGAGGTTCCACTCCTTGGAGCCGTTCTTCAGGAGCTGGTCGATGCTGAGAGCCTTGGGCATGGGACGCGCCTTTTATCTGCGCGCGCGTACAAACCGCCACACAAACCACCACGGTGCGTGCTTAAAGCTTTGGCGTGCTCGAGTTCCGTGTCACCGAGGACCACGCCGGGGTCCGCCTCGACAAGTTCCTCCGGAAGAAGCTGGCCAATGTGCCGGTTTCCCATCTGTTCAAGATGATTCGGGTGAAGAAGATTCGGGTGAACGGCAAGCGCTGCCAGGCCGATCAACCGCTGGTGGCCGGCGACGTCATCAACGTGCGCGGCGACGAGAAGCAGCTGACGGGGACCCCGATCGAAAGGGCGCCCGCTCCACCGCCGCCGCTGAACCTCGACGAGCTGAAGATTCTGCTCGAAGACGACTGGATTCTCGTGCTCGACAAGCCCTCAGGCATGGCCGTGCACACCGGCAGCGGTATCACCGGCGGCACAGTGGTCGACCTGGTGCGCGCGTACCTGGGGCCCAAAGCGGTGCGCAACGACTTCGCCGCCAGCCCCGCGCACCGGCTCGACCGCGACACCTCGGGCGTCATCGTGGTCGCCAAGCGCCGCCCAGCGATGGTGCACTTCACCGACGTCTTCACCCACCACAAGGCGAAGAAGCGGTACCTGGTGCTGGTGAAGGGCCGGCTGGCCGAGAAAGAAGGGCTGATCGACATTCCGTTGTCCGAGCACCAGCAGACGGCCGAGTCGCGCGAACGCCGCGGCGTGAACCTGCAGGAGGCGCGCACCCGCTGGAAGGTGATCGCCCAGACGGACGAGCTCGCCTTCGTCTCGGCCACCATCGAAACGGGCCGCACCCACCAGATTCGCCGCCACTTCCTGGCCATCGGCCACCCCGTCGCGGGCGACAGGAAACACGGCGACTTCACCTTCAACCGCGAGGCGAAGGCGAAGTGGGGGTTAAAGCGCCTCTTCCTCCACTCCGAGCGGCTGGAATTCCCCCACCCGCAAGACCAGAAGCGCACGGCCGTTGAGTCGCCTTTGCCGCAGGATTTGGTAGACGTGTTGAAAGCAGCCGGACTGTAAGAAATGCAAGCCCCCACCCCCACGCGCCTGGTGCTGGTCGACGTGCCGAAGCCGCGGTGGTGGAAGCGCTTGTTCAAGCTCGCCGCCTTCCTCGCGCTGACCGGGGCGACCGCCGCCGCCTTCGGCTACAGCTTCTTCTACTGGCTCTACGCCGACACGCTGCCCGACATTCCCCGGGTCACCGAGTACCGGCCGCCGATTCTCACCGAGGTGGTGACGCAGGACGCGTTGCTCGCCGGCGAGTTCTACAACGAGCGCCGCAAGGTGGTGCCGTACGACCGGGTGCCGAAGCGCCTCGTGCAGGCCTTCATCGCCAGCGAAGACTCGAGCTTCTTCGACCACGCCGGCGTCGACGTCTTCGGCACGGGCCGCGCCATCTACAAGACGCTGATGAAGAAGGTGACGGGCCGCGGCAGCGTGCAGGGCGGCTCGACGCTGACGCAGCAGACGGCGAAGGCGGTGCTGATCTCGGCCGAGGGC
Source organism: Myxococcales bacterium (assembly GCA_038206395.1). Classification (GTDB taxonomy): domain Bacteria; phylum Myxococcota; class Myxococcia; order Myxococcales; family Myxococcaceae; genus JAGSPQ01. The sequence goes on from JBBRAX010000098.1 coordinate 6,032, forward strand.
TACAAGGCGTCGACCGAGAAGAAGGGCTGGCCCGGCATCCGCCGAAAAATCCGCGAAGCCCTGCTCGCGCAGCGGCTCGAGAGCTCGCTGACAAAGGAAGAGATCCTCTACCTCTACCTGAACAACGTCTACCTCGGGCACCACAGCTACGGCGTGCAGTCGGCGGCCGAGAACTACTACCGCAAGGACGTGAAGGACCTGACGCTGGGCGAGATGGCGCTGATTGCGGGCCTGCCCCAGGCGCCGTCGGCGTACTCGCCCTTCATGCGCCCAGAGGCGGCGATCAACCGCCGCAAGTACGTGCTCAAACGCATGCTCGACGAAGGCATGGTGACGAAGGCCGAGCACGACCAGGCGGTGACCGAGAAGGTCAGCGTGTTCTCGGTCGAAGACGTGTTTCACAGCTTCGCGCCGTACTTCACCGAGGAAGTGCGCCGGAACGTCGTCGATCGCTTCGGCAACAAGACGCTGCTGAACGAAGGCCTCAAGATCTACACGACGATGGACAGCGAGAAGCAGCGCGCCGCGCAGGAAGCGGTGATGGGGAACCTGCTCGTGGTCGACAAGCGCCAGGGCTACCGCGGCCCGGTGATGCAGCTTCCCAAAGAAGACGCGCGCGCCGCCTTCATCGCGAAGAGCAAGAAGGTGATGGGCGACGAGAAGCTGACCTTCAACAAGTTCTACGTCGGGCTCGTCACCTCGGTGGCGAAGGACGACATGACGGCCGACGTGAACGTCGGAGGCCAGGTCGCCAGGCTGCCGCTGCTGGGCATGCGGTGGGCGCGCAAGCTGAACGCCGAGCAGTACTACCCGTCGGTGATGATCAACAAAGTCTCGGCCGCGGTGAAGGCCGGCGACGTCATCGTCGTGCGCGTGGTGAACGAGAAGAAAGAGCTCACCGACGATCGCGAGGCCTGGTCTGACGCCGCCGACAAGGCGCTGCCCACCGAGGGCGTGATGGTTCGCCTCGAGCAGGAGCCCGAGCTGCAGGCCGCGCTCGTCAGCCTGGATCCGCACCGGCAGTACATGGTCGCGATGGTGGGCGGCTACGACTTCGACGCCAACGAATACAACCGCGCGTTTCAGGCCTGCCGCCAGCCGGGCTCGTGCTTCAAGCCCATCGTCTACTCGGCCGCGGTCGAGAAGATGGGGTGGACGGAAGGGACCATCATCCTCGACAGCCCAATCGTCGAGCACGACCCCGAGCACCTCAACACCTGGAAGCCGCAGAACTACTCGGAAGAGTTCGTCGGAGAAGTGACGCTGCGCACCGCGCTGGTCAACTCGATGAACATCCCCGCGGTGAAGACCTTCATCTCGGTCGCGCGCGGCCTGGGAAACAAGAACGAGCTCGTCGGCATCCAGAAGCTCGGCGAGTACGCGAAAGAGCTCGGCTTCTCGACGCCGCTGAACCCCGACTACTCGACTGCGCTCGGCAGCTCGTGCGTCTACCCGTTCGAGCTCGCGCAGGTGTACGCGACCTTCAACCGCATGGGCCTGAAGAAGCCGACGTACTTCATGCGCAAGGTGGAAGACCGCTTCGGCCGCGTCGTCGAAGACCACACCGCGTACGACGACGCGTGGGCCTCGCTGCAAGACCGCGTCGCGGCTGGCTACGCGCGGCTGTACGAGCCGGGCGTGCAGGTGATCGAGCCCGAGACCGGGTGGATCATCACCGACCTGATGCGCGGGGTGGTGCGCGAAGGCACGGGCGCTCCGGCGAACAAGCTCGGCAAGCCGGCGGCGGGCAAGACGGGCACCACCAACGATTCGTTCGACGCCTGGTTCACCGGCTTCACGCGCGACCTCGTGACGACGTCGTGGGTCGGCTACGACATGAACCCGCACCCGCTGGGCAAGTATGAGACGGGTGGCCGCGCGGCGCTTCCGGCGTGGGTCGGGTACATGAAGGTCGCGCTCGACGGCCGCGCGCAGCCCGAGTTCTCGCCTCCGGGCGGGCTCGACCTGGTGAAGCTGCGCATCGACAACAAGACGGGCAAGGTCGCGTCGAGCGGCAAGGGCTCGAGTGAGATGTGGTTCAAGCGGGGCACGGAGCCGAAGGACGCGGCGCTCGCTCCAGGCCAGGTCGACCCGAACAACTTCGAGATGATTCGGTAGTCAGCCGCTCGACTTGCAGTTTCGTCTCTTCAAATTCCCATGTCATCGCCCACGATGGTCGAGCTGAAGGCGTTGCTGAAGCTGGCGACGCCGCTGGCGCTCGCGCAGGCAGGGCAGGCGTTGATGGGGCTGGTCGACACCGCCGTCGTGGGCCGTGTGTCCGACGTGGCGCAGGGAGCCGTCGGCCTCGGCACCGGCCTTTGCTTCGCGTTCAGCACCCTGGGCGTGGGCGTGATGCTGGCGTTCGACCCGATGCTGTCGCAGGCAATCGGCGCGGGGAATCCCCAGCGGGCGCGCACGCTGTTCTGGCAGTCGGTCTGGGTGGCGACGATGGCGGGCATGCTGCTGGCGCTGCCGCTTTGGTTGTCGCCCCTGATGCTCGAGCCTCTCGGGGTTGATGCCGAGCTGGCGAGGGGCGCGGCCGAATACGTCACGTGGCGCGTGCCGCAGCTGATGGCGTTTCTGCTGTTCATGGCGGCGCGCACCTCGCTGCAGAGCGATGGCCGGCCAAAGGCGATCTTCTTCTCGATGGTGCTGGCAAACCTCGTGAACTTCGCGGTGTCGGTGTTGCTGGTGTTCGGCTGGGGCCCGATTCCGGCCTTCGGAGTGGCAGGCGCGGCGATGGGAACCACCGTCTCGACCTGGCTGCAGCTGGCGGTGCTGTGGTCGGCGCTCGGCAGAGATCCCGAAGGCACCTCGAGGCGCCTCGATTGGGTGGTGGTGCGACAGGCGTTGAAGCTCGGGCTGCCGATCGGCTTTCAGCTGCTCGCGGAGGTCGGCGTGTTCGTGCTCGCGGGAATCTTCGCCGGGCGGTTGGGCAGGTCGGCCGTGGCCGCGCACCAGATCGCGATCAACTGGGCGAGCTTCAGCTTCTGCCTCGCGGTCGGCATCGGCAGCGCGGCGGCGACCCGTGTCGGCTGGGCAGTGGGAGCGGGAGACACCGTGGCGGCGCGGCGCAGCGGGTTCGTCGCCATCTGCGCGGGCACGGCCTGGATGTCGTCATCGGCGCTGTTCTTCCTTCTCTTCCCGAGGGCGCTCGCGCGCGCGATGACGCCCGACCCGGCGGTAATCGAAGTGACGGTTGCGCTGCTGGGCGTCGCGGCCGTCTTTCAGATCTCAGACGGCTTGCAGGCCGTCGGCTCGGGCATCTTGCGCGGCATCGGCGACACGCGCTTCAGCTTCCTCGCGAACGTGGCGGGCCACTGGTTCGTCGGAGCCCCGGTCGCGCTGTTCCTCGGCGTGCACCTGTCGATGGGCGTCGTCGGGCTGTGGTGGGGCCTGTCGGCCGGGCTCACTGCGGTGGCGATCGCGCTGGTGGTTCGCTTCTTCCGGATGACCCGGAAGCCGCTCGTCTCTCTCGAAGCGGCCGTCGATCCACACGCTGGGTGAGGCGCTTCTATTCCGTGCCGGGCGCGACGGGCTCGGGCGGCGCAGGAGTCACCACAACTGGCGCAGGCTGCTCGGGAACAGGCAGCTCGACGACGGTCGGCGGCCTGTCGCGGAAGAGGTAGAGGAAGCCTGCGAAGGCGAGCACGACGAAGACCGCGAGCGCGGCGATCATCGGCCCCTTGCTCTTCGCGGGCGGCGGCTCGTCGGGCAGCGGAGCGAACATCGCGCGCGGCAACCGCTCGGTGCCGCTCTGGGTGTCGATGGGGTTGGCGAAAGCGTTCTTCGGGATCGCGGGCCCGGTGGCCTCGAGGTCCAGCTCGTCCAGGGGCGGGGCGGACTTCTGCAGCTGCTCGGCGGCCGAGGGCAACCGCATGCCGTGCCGGGCAGAGGGGGGCAGGGTGGCGTCTTCGCCGTCGCCGAAGTCGATCGCTCCGCTGTCGGGGACGATCATCGTCTGCAGCTTCTTCTTCAGGCGCTTGTCGATCTCGAGGTCGAGCTCGGTGCGGCGCGCGGTCGAGTCCATCAAGCTCTTGCGAATGCGGACCACGTCGATGCGCACCGCTTCCGCGGTCGGGTAGCGGTCGGCCGGCTTCTTCGAGAGGAGCTTGAGGATGAGCTCGTCGACATCGTCGGGGATGCTCATCAGCAGCGTCGACGGCCTGCGCGGCGCCTCTTCCGCGTGCTTCATCAACACTTCGACCACCGAGTTGCCGAGAAAGGGCAGCTGGCCGGTGATCATCTCGAAGGCGATCACGCCCACCGCGTAGAGGTCGAGCGACGGGCTAATCATCCCGCCGCGCGCCTGCTCGGGCGCCATGTACGACGGCGTGCCGACCAGCATCGAGGCTTGCGTCTGCGGCGTGGTGCCGTGAACGCCGAGCTTCGCGATCCCGAAGTCGAGGATCTTCACGTACCGGCTGCCGTCGCGCTGCCGGCACAGAAAGATGTTCGAGGGCTTCAGGTCGCGGTGGATGACGCCCGCGCCGTGCGCTGCGCCCAGGGCCGACAGCACCTCTTCGAGGATGACCATCACCTCGGCGATCGGCATCGCGCGGTGTTCCTTCAGGTTGCGCGCCAACAAATCCATCAGCGCTTCGCCGTCGAGGAACTCCATCACGATGCACTGCCGGCCATCGCTGACTTCGCCGAACCCGAACACGTCGATGATGCCGCGGTGGCCGACGGTGTTCACCGCGCGCGCTTCTTCGACCAGCCGCTTCACCTGCTCGGGGTTCTCGGCGATCTCCGGCCGCAGCACCTTGATCGCGACGCGCTTGCCGATGATGGGCTGTTCGCCCTCGTAGACGATGCCCATGCCGCCCGAGCCAATCTTGCCCTTCACGACGTAGCCGGACACCGTGGAGCCGACGAGCGCGTCCTTGATGCCCTTGGTCGGGTAGCTGCCCGAAGGGGCCGGGGCGGAGGATTCGCGGGGCGCGTACGCCGTCTCGACGAATTTCTCGTTGTCGTTCTTGTTGCCGTCGCCCCGCTCGGGGGCGTCGCCGGAAGGCATGCCGCGACTCTAGCTTGAGGCTCCCGCGCGCGGTCACCGCATTTTGTGCGCGACCACTTCGAACAGCGGCTTCGGCAGCGCCTGGAGCATCCGCACCCCGGCCCGCATCTGCCAGGGGAAGAGGAAGGTCTCGGCGCGGCGCTCGATCGCCTTGCCCATGCGTGAGACGGCGTCGTCCGTCTCGAGCAGAAACGGCATCTTCCCGTTCTTCGCGGTCATCTCGGACTTCACGAACCCGGGGTGAATGCTGCACACCGAGATTCCGAGCCGCTTGACGTCGAGGCGCAGGGCTTCGAGGAAGGTGGCGAGGTAGGCCTTGCTGGCACAGTAGCCAGCCATGCGCGGCAAGCCGTTGAAGGCGGCGAGCGAGCTGATGCCGACCACCTGGCCCTTGCCGCGCTTCACCATGCCCGACAGTGGGGCTGTAAGGGTGGCGGCCGCTCCGCTGCAGTTGACGTCAATCATTCGCTGAATGGTCGGCCAGTCGATGCGCTTGCCGTAGGTCTCGCCGGCGATGCCCGCGTTGGCGATGACGAGGTCGAGCCCGCCGCAGTCTTCATCGAGCTTCTGCACCGTCTCGAAGGTGGCGGCGCCGTTGCTGACGTCCAACGACATGGGCACGATTTTCCCGCTGAAGTCTTTGCACTCGTCGCGCAGCTTCTCGAGCTCGGCGGTGCGGCGGGCGGCGGCGTAGACGGTGGTGCCCTTCTTCGCGAACCAGACAGCGAGACCACGGCCGAGACCCGACGAAGCGCCGGTGATGAGTGCGTGCTGGTAGGACATGCGGCGCCTCTTAGCGGAATCCGCGGGCGGTCGTCCCGGTGTAATCCAGCGAGCCGTCGACCTGGGGCAGGCCGCGCAGGAGCGCCGCCGCGCGCTGGGCCCTTTCCTTCATGCCCGGCAGCGCCTCGTCGAGGCTCTCGAAGATCTCCGCGAACTCGTCGATGAAGCCCTGGAAGAAGACGGGGTCTTTCGCGCTGCCGTGAATGGCGAAGGGGCGGATGTCGACCTTCGAGAAGCCGGCTTCGGCGAAGAGCTTCGGCAGCTGCCGGCCGACGTAGGGGTCACCACCGCCTTTTTGCTGCGCGTCGTTCAAGGCCGCCATCAGCGCGTTCACCTCGGGGTACGCGGGCTGAACTCGGAAGGTGGAGTTCTCGACCTCGGTGAAGTGGCAGTGCCCGCCGGGCCGCAGCACCCGGTGCACCTCGCGAAGAATCTTCACTGCCACGGGCGCGGGCACGTGCTCGAGCAGCCACGAGCAGTGAACGAAGTCGAAGGAGCGGTCGCCGAAGGGCAGGGCGGCGCCGTTCGCGCGCGCGACGGGAATGGTGGGGTGGTTGCGCCGCGACCAGTGCAGCTGATTCACCGAGAGGTCGACGCCGGTGAGCTGAATCGAGGGGAACTTCGCGAGCAGCCAACCGGCCATCGCTCCGACGCCGGTGGCGAGGTCGAGCACGCGCGCGCCGTGGGTCGGCGCGAAGTCCCTCAACATCCACGGCGCGCCCCACTGCGCCTGCTTCTCGAGCCGCTTCACTTCGCGCTCGTCGGAACCGCCGTGGATGTATTCGGTCAAGCAAGGCTCCAATAGGCTTGCAGCCGTTCTCTCGATTCGTCGAGCGCGGCGGCGGTGTCGGGGCGGACCCCGGTGGGAAAAACGTCGGTGCGGTCTCCGCTGAGCACCTCGACGCACGCGTGCACCGACTGGGCGAGCGCGTCGAGGTCGTAGCCGCCTTCGAGCAGCAGCACGAGCTTGCCGTTCAGCTGCGTCTTCAGCGCGCTGCACATCGCGGCGAAGCCCCGTTCGGTCACCAGCAGGCCGCCGATGGGGTCGTGCTTGTGCGCGTCGAAGCCGGCCGAGACGATGAGCAGCTGCGGCTTGTACTGCTGCAGCACGGGAAGGAAGAGGTCGTGGAAGACGGCGCCGAGGTCGGCATCGCCCTGGGCCCCGGGAAGGGGGGCGTTGACGGTGAAGCCTTCGCCGGCGCCCGCGCCGATCTGCCAGGCGCCGCCGGTGCCCGGGTAGAAGGGGTACTGGTGCGACGACACGTACATCACGTCGCGGCGGTTCCAGAAGCTGTGCTGGGTGCCGTTGCCGTGGTGCACGTCCCAGTCGAGGACGGCGACCCGCTCCAGTCCGCTCGCGATGGCAGCGGCGGCGGCGATGGCAGCGTTGTTGAGAAGGCAAAAGCCCATCGGCTCGTCGGCTTCGGCGTGGTGGCCGGGCGGGCGGACGAGCGCGAAAGCGTTCTCGGCGGAGCCCGAGAGGACATCGTCGACCGCCTGAACGGCCGAGCCGGCGGCAAGCAGCGCCGCGTCCCACGAGCCGGGGCTCATCGCGGTGTCGGGGTCGAGGCGGGCGGATTTCCCGGCGAGCGCCCAGAGGCGATCGATCATCTGCGGAGTGTGGATTCGCTCGAGCTCGGCCCGCGTCGCCGCGCGAGGAGCCACCGTTTCCACGTTCTTCAAAGGCGCGCGATCCAGCACGGCTTCGATCGCCGCGAGGCGCGAACTCTGCTCGGGGTGTCCGGGGCCCGGGTCGTGTTTCCGGAAGATGGGGCTGCGGTAGAGGCGGGTGGTCATGGGCTCGGGATTTCGCATCCTATTTGGACCCTGTCTTTCCGCCCAAACACTGAAGCGCGCGCGATAAGGTCGCCCGCCAAGTGGCGCAGCGAACCCAACGCATCGGCCTGACGGCCGCAATCTTCTTAAGCTTCGCTTTCGCGCTCGTCCTGCTGCTGTTGGCGCTGTTCATCATCGTGCCGATGCAGGCGAACGACTACCTGACCGACACCCTGTGGGAACGGGGCAAGGCGGTGGCGCGCGAAATCGAACGCAAGCTCGACATCGAAGCGCGGGTGATATCGGGCTCGCGGGACTTCGACGAGAAGGCGAGCTCGCAGATCGACGTCATCGTGCGCGGCGAGGAAGAGATCGCGGGCGTCTGGGTGATGGTGTGCGGCGAAGTCGAGTGCACCGAGCGCGACCTGGTCGCCTCGAAGCCGGGGGGTGACCCGTCGCGGTTCCCCCAGATGCTCAAAGAGTTCAACGCCAACGCCCGCGCCCGCCGCACTGAGCTGTCGGTGGGCGACGTGCTGGTCGCCGACGAAGTGCGTCCCGCGGGGAAGGCCGGCGCCTCGGCTTTCGTCCTCATCTCGCTGAAGCGCAGCAAGATCGACGAAGGCCTGCAGAAGCTTCGCCGCACGCTGGTCATCGCCCTCGCGATCGGGATGGCGGTGTTCCTCGGGCTGGTGCTGGTGCTGTCGCGGTTCCTGATCATCACCCCGCTGAAGTCGATGATGCAGATGGCGTCGCGGCTGTCGGAGGCAGACCTCTCGGGGCAGGTAGAGAGCTCGGTCACGCACGAAATGGATCAGCTGGCGGACGCGCTGAATCAGATTGGCCAGAGCCTTCGCGAGACGATGGGTCGGGTGCGTGGCGTGTCGGAAGGGGTGGCGCAGGTCATCGATCAGATCTCGCGAACGGCGGCGACGACTTCCAGCGGCTCGTCGACGGTGTTGACGCGCGTGGAAGAGACGTCGAGCTCGATGGTGCAGATGCTCGCCTCGCTGCGCGGCATCGCCGAGAACGTCGAGGTCCTCTACCAGAGCGCCGAAGAGTCGAGCTCCAGCATCCTGCAAATGGGAGCGACCAACGACGAGGTCGCCGAGAACGTCACCGCGATGGCCGCGAGCGTCGAAGAGACGACGAGCGCGATCGAGGAGATGACGTATTCGATCAAAGAGGTCGCGAAGAACGTCGACGACCTGTTGCAGTCGACGGAAGGCACGAGCCACGCGATTCGCGAGATGGACGTCGCGATCAGCCAGGTCGAGACCAACGCGTACGAGACGGCGCGCTTGTCGGAGCAGGTGTCGAAGGACGCCGAGACGGGGGCCGAGAGCCTTCAGAAGACGCTGCAGGGCATCAACAAGATCAAGGACTCGTCGGCCACCGCGTCGCGCGTGATGGAACAGCTGGGCAAGCGCATTCAGGAGATCGGCAACATCGTCGACGTCATCGACGACGTGGCGGAACAGACGAACCTGCTCGCGCTCAACGCGGCGATCATCGCGGCGCAGGCGGGCGATCACGGCAAGGGCTTCGCGGTGGTCGCGGAAGAGATCAAAGACCTCGCCGAACGCACGGGCGCCTCGACGAAGGAAATCGGCGACCTGATTCGCGCGGTGCAGGAAGAGTCACGCAACGCTGTGACGGCGATGAACCAGGGCGTGAAGAACGTCGAAGACGGCGTGGTGCTGGGCCGCGACGCCGAAGGCGCGCTGAAGAAGATTCAGGACTCGGCGGGTCGCAGCACGCAGATGGTGAAGGCGATCGCCCGCGCGACGGTCGAGCAGGCGCGCGGCAGCAAGGAAGTCACCGGCTCGGTCGAGCGCATCGCGGAAACCGTGCAGCAGATCAGCAAGGCGACCAACGAGCAGGCGCGCGGCAGTGAGCAGATCATGAAGAGCGCCGAGAAGATGAAGATGCTCACCCAGCACGCGCAGCGGTCGGTGCAGGAACAGGCGCACGGCGGGAAGCAGATCACCCGCTCGATCGAGAACATCAACGAGATGGTCACCCACTTGAATCGCGCGCAGAAAGAACAGACGCGCGGCTCCGAGCAGGTGCTCAAGGCGATCGAGACGATCAAGACCGTGTCCGAGCAGCAGAACCGGTCAGTGAAACAACTCGAGGAAGCGATCGAGACCCTGCGACAGCAGGCCGAAGTGCTGCGCGGCGAAGTGCGGCGCTTCCGGGTTTAGAAGTCACTGCCTACCGGACTCAAAGAGCAATGCGCGAGTTGCGAGAATAATGACTATCGCGAGACCCGAGAGTACGGCATGCGACCGTCCCACGAGCAGAGAAGTTCTCTCTGAGCCCCGCCGGCTTCTGCCCCGACAGCAACCGGTAGAAGGTGCTGTCGGATGCACGCGCCTTGAGCCCGAGCTTTCGCCGGGCCGTGGCATCCAGGTCCGCCGTGAAGTCCTCGACGCGCCGCAGGTGAATCA
>JBBRAX010000099.1:0-14942 GCA_038206395.1 Myxococcales bacterium
GGGCGAAGTGGTCGGGGTGAATGCATTTCTGCGAAGCGACAGCAGCGCGCCGGTGGCGGCCAACTTCCACGTGCACGTGAAAGAGGTGCGTCGGTTCCTCGCCGAAGTTCCGGCCGAGCCGCAGCCCCGCATCGCCCAGCCATGGGACGCGCTCTATGGCAGCGCGGCCTTGGTCGACGGCGACGCCGACGGAGTTCGCGAGTCGCTGGTGGTGAAAGAGTCGCCGGTGCCGGTCGCTTTCATCGACCTCAATCAAGACAGCCGGCTCCCGGGCTCGACCTGGCCGGACACCGTGCTGCGGTCGCGAAGCCTGAAGGCCGAGCTGGCGGTGCGGAAGCTGGGCGACCGGCTGGCCGCCTTCTACGACACGGATGGCGACGGCCGGTTCGACCGCGTGCACCTGCAGCTGCCGAAAGCAAAGGCCGAGGCGTACGAGATCGCGACCGACGGGACGATGAAGAAGCTCGAGGGCCAGGTTCCACTTCTCGATTCGGCGCAGCTGAAGACGGCCGAGATGAAGGCGCGGCTGGCGAAGATCGCCGGCACCGTGCTCTCGCAGATCACAGGCGACCCGACGGTCGAGCTGCCGGACCCGCTGCTGGCTGCGGGCTCGCTGGGCAACCTCTTCGATGGCGACAAAGACGGGAAGTTCGACGTGCTCGAGGTGCAGTCGCTGCAGGGGCTGGTGACGCTGCTCGACCTCGGGCAGGGCGAGTTTCCGACGCTGACCAACGGCCGGGCCTCGAAGCTGCTGGCGTCGAAGTCGGTGAGCCCAAAGGTCTCGATCGTCGAACGCTCGAACAAGCTCTGGGCCTTCTACGACACCAACGACGACAAGAAGCTCGACCTGGTGCTGATGAGCAACGACACCGCGTCGGGTGGAGCGACCGGCGCCTGGAACCTGAGCGACGTCGGCGCGCTGGATGGCGAGAGGCCCGAGCTGATCGGGACGGTGATTGGCCGCGCGCAGCCGGTGTTCGGCTTCAAGCCGGCGGAAGCAGCCCGGTACAACTTGATCTTGAAGAATTTGCGGGTGCCGTGGCTGGCGCCGGCGAAGGCGGGTGGGGCGTTTCCGCACCCGATTCTCGACGTGGGCAGCTCGATAATCAGCGAGTCGCCGTCGGTGCCTGGCTTCGCCAACGCGGTGCTCGCGATCGAAGGCACGGGCCTCGCGTACTTGATCGACCTCGACAAGGACGCGCAGAAGGCCAAAGCGCCTGGAGCGATCGAGAAGTCCGCCGCCACCGGCAACTTCCCCGCCGAGTTCTGGTGGGTCCAGCGCGGCAAGCACGAGTGGTACGGCTACGACACGAACCACGACGGCAAGACGGACGTGGTGCTCTTCCGCCGCGACAACGTCACCGGCGCGCTGCGGGTGAGCGAAAAGGGCGTGGTGACCGCTGCGCCAGAGCTCGAGAAGGGGCCGCTCGTTCGACCCGGCCTCTTCACCGACGAGAAGCTTACGGAAGCGCTGAAGGCCATCGGCGCCGAGTACTTCACCGCGAAGTCGCTGGAATCGCCCTGACCCCTCCGTTCGATCGCGTCGCCTTCGTCCCCGCCGATGCGCCGCGGACGGAGGCGATTCGCATCGAGGTGAAGCCAGGCGAGGCGTCGGCTTCGATGGCGTGGTGGCGGCAGCGCCCGAAGGTGCCCGCGCGGTTCGAGCTGCCGCGGTACGAGCTGCCCGAGCTGCCGACCCTCGATGACGCGTGGACGCTGTGGCTCTGCGAGTCCACGGAACCGCCCGCAGCGCTCGAGGCGATGTGCCGGTACGCGGAGGATGCACGGCAGGGAAGGTGGACGGATCGCGTGCCGATCGAGGCCGCGGTGCAGGCCGTGTACCTCTCGGTCGCGCAGGAGGCGCTGCTGGGCGCGAAGAACAGCGCCCGCTTCCTCGAAGAAGTGTGGACCCTTTTTACCGCGGTGACGGCGCACCTCGCCGCGGGCAAGTCGCTGCTCGATGACCCATTTCTGCTTCACGTGCCGGCCCTACAGCGGCACGTCGCCGCGCTGAAGGAAGATCACCGGCTCTACGTCGCGGATCTCGCGAAGGCGCAGAAGCGTGAGGTCGAGCTGCCGGCAGAGGCCTCGAACACCGGCGGGGCCCGCGCGGTGAAGCTGCTGGTGCTGGGGTTGCCCGCGGCGTCCCAGTTCAAGCTCTGGGCGCGGAAGGACGGCTTCACGATGCTGCTGGTGCAGCAGCGCGACGGGCTGTTGGTGCTCTCGGTGGATCCGACGGCGCGGGTGCGGCTCACGGCCCTGGCTCCGTTGCTGAGCAAGGCCGATCGGGCACCCTGGTACGACGGGGCGCGGCACGAAGGCACGTTGATCGCGTCACCGCTGGACGGCACGCAGCTGAAGGCCGGCGACGTGCTGCAGGTGCTCGGCGGCTGGGCGCGGGTTCGAAAGGCCTCGGGTGGGTCGCGGCCGCTGATCGTCGCGGCGGCGGCGTTGATTCTCGTGGGCGCGGTCGCCTTCGGACTTCAGCGTGGGGCGCCCGAGGTCACCGAGGCGAAGGGGGCCAAGGGGGATCCGATTCCTCCGGCGCAGACGGTGTCGCTGCTGGCGTCGCCCGAGGGGCCGAAGTCTTTCACCAGCTATGCGCTGGTGGCGGGCGTGTGCGGCTACACGGGCGACCGCGCGCTGAGCTCTCCGTGCCGGGATGCGCGCGAGGTGCGGAGGCTGCTGATCGACAGGCTTGGCTACGCGCCGGGAAACATTCTGTATCTCGTCGACCAGCCGGAAGAGGGCGAGGCGACCGATGGGCCTCCGACTGCCGCCAACCTTCGGCTGCAGGTCGAGAAGTTCCGCGCGCGGTTCCAGGCCCGGGAAGAGTCGAGCTTCCTCTTCTATTACTCGGGCCACGGCGGCTACGAGAAGGGCGCGCGCAAGGACTACGGCGTGCTGCAGCCTTCAGGGTACTTCGAGCACCCCGAGCTGCCGATGTCCGACCGCGGCTGGGACATGCAGGAGCTCCTCGATGGGATCCGCAAGGGCGTGCCGTCGCGCCACGTGATGGTGGTGCTCGACGCCTGCTACAGCGGCTGGGCCGTCGGCGCGAAGGGCGAGGCGAGTCTTTCGGGCGCGATGCACTCGCTGTGGAAGGAACGCGCGGAGGTCGTGATCACCGCCGGCACCAAGGGTCAGCGCGCGTGGGAAGACGAGACGGAAGAGGGCGGCTGGCAGTGGGGCGGGCACTCGGCGCTCACCGCGTTCCTGCTCGAAGGGCTGGGCGCCTCGGGGAAGCCCGCTGCCGATGCGAACGCGGACCTGGTCGTCACCGATGAAGAGCTGGCGAAGTACCTTCGGGCGCGGGTCCCCGCGGCCGTGCGCGAGTCCAAACGGTCGGATCAGACGCCGCAGTTCTTTCGCTTCGATGAGCACCTGCCGAAGTCGGGGCAGTTTCTTTTTCTGCCGAAGGGTTGAGTCGAGCTCGGTTCAGCACCGGGGCCTACCGCTTGCGCCACGACAGCAGCTTGCCGGCGATGACGGCGCCGAAGACGACGACGGTGAAGATGGCGGTGTAGCTGAGGAAGACCTTCCAGCCGCCGGTGCTCCAGGGGTACCCGACGTTGGGATCCATCTCGTTGAACTGGGCGCCCGAGAAGAAGCCGCAGACGATCGTGACGGGCAAAAACACGAAAACGAGGACGGAGACCATGCCTTCGAAGCGTTCTTTTCGGTACTCGTCGATCTCGGTGGTCTGGCTGCGAAGGGCCTCGACGGCCTCTTCCATGTGGTGGACGCCCTTCCACGCGGCGTAGCGGGCGTTGAGCTCGGGGTCGTCGCTGACACGCGAGTACCAGAGCGAGTTCGTGAACAGCATCACGTCGCCGCGCACGCTGTTCGAGCGCAGCGAGGCCCAGCGGCTCTGGCGAGATCGCCGCTCGAGCTCACCCATGCGCCGCGCGATCTCGAACGCCGAGTACCGCTGCCCCGTGGTGAGCAGAAACAGGGCGAAGTCCTCGTTCAACGGCGGCGGCGTCGTCGCGTCTTCCAGCTCGAGTTGCAGCCGCGCGCCACCCGTCGGCGTCAGCCAGTGTTCGGACTCGCCGACCTTCCGCACCTCGCGCGCCTCGATCGCGGCGGGCGACGGCAGCGCCTGAAGCGTCGGCGCATTGCCGGCGGCGACCGCATGAAAGAGCCCGAGCATCGAACGCGACTCGTCGAGCATCGTGCTGTGGGCGCGGTTGATCCGGTAGGCGCCGTAGGTGAGCCAGCGGTCGAGCCCCAGCGGCAAAAGCCACATCTTCAGCGCCTCGACCTCGGGCAGCTTGTCGAGCTCAGCGCCCTGGGCCAGCGCCGACTGTTGGCGCGCGAGCTCGAACAGCGTCGACGGATCTGAGCGCTGCTCGAGCCACACGAGCACGAGATCCGACGGGTACAGCGAGACATGAAGCGTGCGCGAGCCGGCAGGCCGCTGGAGGTGGACGACATCGCCGTCCGCCAGGTCGCCAAGAAACGAGGCCTCGACTGAAGGCAGCAGCGCCTTTCGCGCGTCGTCGAAAGCGGTCTTCGTCCACCCATTCGCGACCCAGTCAGCGGCCTCGCGGCGATTGGTGAACCGGTACGGCTTGACGAAGATCGTCCGCGCCGATCGCAGCTGCACGTTGCGGCCGACGTGGAACCTTTCCCACACCGATTCCCAGATCTGCTCACGGGTCAGCCGGCTGCCCGCGAACGGCGGAGCGACCAGCGTCGACCTTCCCTTCGCCCACGCATACCCATCGGAGTACCAGGGGTCCGACAGCCCGTTCAGCTCGGGCGGCTGCCACGAGAAGCGCGGCTTTCCCTTCGGCCGCGGCTGACCATCGGGCAGCGCGTCGCCTTCGAGGCCGTCGATGGCCGCCGCGAGGTTAGCGAGCGTGCCAGGGCTCTCGGGAGACAGCGAGATCGTGTGACGCCCGTAGGCCTGCGCCGCGTTCGGAGCGTGCACCGCCATCAGCTCGAAGCCGCGGCCGTAGCTCGAGGCTTCTTCGTCGGGCCGCGCGAGCAGCTTCAAGACCGTCACGTCTTGCGGCGAGCTGAGGAAGAGGGCGTCGATGCGGCGGTAGGGCGCTCCGGGGAGCGCGTCCAGCGGAAGATCGAGCTGCACCTGCTGCGCGCGCGACAGCTCGGCGCGGTACAGATCTTCGTCCGCCTTGAGCCGCCGCGAGATCCGCGCCGGCACCAGCGAATCGGGCAGCGACTGCAGTTGCTTCAGGTCGAACTTGCCCGCGATCGCCGCGCCCAGCAACTTCACCATCTCGCGCGAGATGCCGGCAGTGTCGGATTCCCAGGTGCGCATCGACGCATAGAAGACCGAGCCGAGCCCCGACTCATACTCGCCGGCGAGCTCGGTGCGGCCCTGTTCCCACTCGCTGATGTAGTGGACGAGATCGTCGATGCCTTCGGGCCACTTTCGGTGCGAGAGCCGGTAGCTCAGCAGCAGCGCCGCGGTGATCGTGTCCAGCGTCGGCTCGTGCGCGCGAAGCACGATCGGCAGCTGCAGCGCGTCGATCGCCTCACCCGCGCGAAGCACCACTTCGGTCGTGCTTCGCAGCGCCAGGCTTCGCCACTGCGGCAGCTTCCACCCGAGCATGCGCGGGTGCGCCGGCAGGGAAGCGTCGCGGGTCCCCACGCCCAGAAAGATTTCCTGCGCGCCGGGCTCGACGCCGGGGTTGGGGCGCTGCAGATCCCACGTGAGCTGCTGCACATCGAAGAGAGAATCGATCGCCCGCTGTACGCCGAGGTCCATTGGTCGCGGCGAAGCATAGAGGTAGAACGCGCGACCTATGACCGCATTCGTGAGGGGCAGCTGATGGACATCGAACCGCTGTTGGCGCGGCTCGAGACACTCGCGCCGAGCTTCGGCCGGGCCCAGCACGACATCCAGGCGATGGTCACCCGTGGCAGATCAGCCGACTACAAAGGCGTGATGCAGAACTGCCGCCTGGTGCTCGAGGCGCTGCTGCGTGCGCTCGTGTCTGATCAGCTCAAGCAGACGCCCGGCAAGGCGATGCTCGACGAGCTGATCACCAGGTTCCGGCAGCAGGCGAACGCGGGCGTCATCCCCACCAACGTCCTCGCCCACATGGGCACGGTGCAGGCGTGGGGCAACCTCTCGTCGCACGATCACGCGACCAAGCTCAGCGATGACGGCGTCAAGGTCGGCAAGCTCGAGGTGATGGCGTCGCTGAACTCGATGGTCGCGATCCTGGAATGGTACGCGACCGCCTTCGGTTCGGCGCCCGTGGTGCAGCCCCGGGCCATGGTCCCGGCACCCATCGTTCACGAAACGAGAAAGCCGTTGCCGAGCGTCCCGATCGCGATCGGAGCAGCAGCGCTTGCGCTCGGAGGAGTTGTTTTTTTCTTGATGACCCGGCCGGCCGCCCTCGTCGTCGCCGAGCCCGTCGTGACTCCGTTCGTCGCGCTCGATGCGGTGTACGCCGAGCGGGGGGAACCGGTTCCACCTGCTGCGTGCCGCAAGCCGAGCGAAGCCGACGCGCTGGCGAAGAAGGCCGACGATCTTCCCGCGCTCGAAGCGATCAAGGATCCGAGCCCCGAGGCGAGCTACCTGGCCGCGCGCCTGCAGGTCGAGAACGGAATCGACGCGATGGCGGCGACGACGCGCGCGCTGTCGTGCAAGGGCTTCGCGGCCGCGTACAACGTCGCCGGAAAGATCGCGGTCAAAGACAACCGGTTCGCCGACGCGCTGCCCAGCTACCGCGCGGCCGTCGACCTCGACCCCGACTTCAACAATGCCCGGTACAACCTGGGCCTGCTCTACCTGCAGAAAGGCGAAGTGCAGCAAGGCATTCGCGAACTGCAGCGCGTGGTCGAGAAGGACAAGAAGTTCACCGACGCGTTCTTCGTGCTCGGCGTGGCCTACGAGCAGACGAAGCAACCGGCTGAAGCAAGGGCGGCGTTCTGCGAGGCCTTCAAGCAGGGCAAGACGGAAGCGAAAGATCGGTGCGAGCGCTGATCGCCACTTCGTTGTTGTTGGCGGGTGTCGCCGCAGCGGCGCCGCTGAAGCTCGCCATCGTCTATGGCCACAACGGCGGCACCGCGACGCGGCCCGCGCTTCGGTTTGCCGAGAACGACGCGACGCGCGTGGCCGCGACGCTCACCGAGCTGGCCGGGGTGAAGCCCGCCGACTTGAGGCTGCTCACCGGTGCCCCGAAGGAAGACTTCGAGAAGGCGATGGACTGGGCGGCCGCGCGCGTCGCGGCAGCGAAGGGCAGCCAGGTGGTGCTCTACGTCTACGTCTCGGCGCACGGTGACGACGGCCGCGGGCTCGAGCTGGGCGCGCAGACGCTGGGTTGGCCTGCGCTCAAGGCGAAGCTCGCGGCGACGAAGGCCGACGTGCGCGTCGCCTTCATCGATGCCTGCAACGCGTCCGGAATGCTCGAGGCCGGCGGCAGGGCCACCGAAGCCTTCGAGATCCGCGCCGACGACAGGCTCACCGTCGCGGGCGAAGCGGTGATCACCTCGAGCGCCGCGAACGAACCCTCACTCGAAGCGGGAGCCTTTCGCGGCAGCGTCTTCACCCACCACCTCATCGCTGCGCTCCGCGGCGCGGCCGATCGATCGGCCGATTCCCGCGTCTCGCTCGAAGAGGCCTACCGCTACGCCTACGCGCGCACCGTCGAAGGCGACAGCGGCCAGCACCCAGGCTACGGCTTCAAGCTCGCGGGCCACGGCGAGCTCATCGTCTCGTCGCTGAAGTCCGCCTCGACCATCGTCCTGCCGAGGGGCGTCGAGGCCGTCACCGTCTCGGCGGGCGACGAGCTCTTCCTCGAAGCCCAGAAGCCGGACGCGCGCACGCTCGCGCTGCCGCCGGGCGTCTGGTCCCTGAAGATCTGGCGCAGCGGGAAGGCGAGGGTGGGCACGGTGACGCTGAAGCCCGGCCAGACGGTGACCGTGGATGATTCGGCTTTCGCTCCAGCCCCTGCCGCGACGGCGCAGCTCGTGCGCCTCTCGGCCAGCCCGCACTACTGCGTGAAGGCGATTGCGTCAGAGCCCGGCTTGAAAGCCTCGGCCGATCGCCTGCTCGCCGCGATCACCGCGCAAGAAGGGCACGCCTGTTTCGAAGGCTCGACCGCCGCGACGCTGACCCTCACCCGCGGGGGGCTGACGGGGACGCTCGGCACCAAACGCATCGAGGTCCGCGCCGCCGAGGCAGATCTCGCGGCCGCCGTGGGTAAGGCGCTGGCCGAAGCGCTGTAGGCGTGTAGAGTTGCCGTGCAAATGGACGCGGTCACCACACTTCGCGACAGCCCCCTGTTCAAAGGCTTCACGGACACCGGGCTGAACATCATCGCGGGCATCAGTGCGCAGCGCATGTATCCGCAGAGCACTCCTTTGTTCGTCGAGAACATGGTGGCCGACTCGCTGCTGGTGGTCGCGGAAGGCCGGGTGTCGCTGGGCACGAAAGGGCGCCAGGGAGAAGACCTGCACCTGGGCGAGCTCGCGGTGGGCGACTGGCTGGGCGAGCTGTCGCTGATCAACACCGGCCAGCGCATGTGCACTGCGATCGCGATCACCAGCGTGACTGCCTTCGAAATCCGACAGGCTGACTTCCAGAAATTGCTCGCGCTGAAGCCGCAGGCCTGCATCAAGCTTCTGATGGCGATCGTCTCGACGTTTGGCCAGAAGGTGGTCGACAACAAAGACGCGCTGCGGTCGCTGATCACGAAGTGAGGCCTCAGACGACAGGCTTGAAGCTTCAGGTGCTTCGCGGTACCCACACCTCCATGCGTTCGATCTTCTCAGCCGCCTTGATCCTCGTCGCTTCTCCCGCGCTCGCCGCCAGCGAAGGCGACTGGTTCGCCAGCCTCTACACCGGCGAAGGCATCGAGCTCCGCGCCGACGAGAGGGTGTTCGCGCTCTTCGCCGTCTTCAACGCGCTTGGCTTCGACCAGGGCCCCGTGTCGCGCAAAGAGCCGGTGCCGAAGGTGAACTACCACCCCGTGCGCCAGCAGGTTCGCGCGCGGGTAATCGGTGGCGACCCCGACGTGCGGAAGCTGGCCGACGAGTTCCTCGACAAGCACCCGGCCACGCTGCGCACCTACCTGACGTGGGCGGTGCAGGGCTCGCCGCCGCCGTTTGCGACCGCTCCGAAGTCGAAAGAGAAAGACCTGGCCGACCTGAAGGGCTTCGAGGCGGTGCTCGCGAAGGCGTGGGCGGGCTGGAAGCTGGGCGAGCTGATGGGCACGGTGCAGGGCGACTACCGCAAGTCGCTGAAGGGCTACCTGGGCGCCATCGACGCGCCGCTGGTGAAGGCGCGGCAGATCTTGAAAGTTCCGGACAACGGCCCGCAGTCGCTGCTGGTGGTGAACCTCCTCGACGCGCAGGACGTGGTCCGCGGAGTGATGGGTGAGGGTGAGATCGTCCTCGTCGTCGGCCCGTCCGACAAGCCGAACGTCGAAGGCCTGCTTCGCGAGTACGCCCGCGTGATCATCGACCCGGTCGTCGCCAGGAAGGCCGGCTTGTGGGGCGGCGGGGCGCAGCTGCTCAAAGAAGCCCAGGTCTCTGGCGCCACTGAACAGACCGTTGGCGAGTACGCGACGGGCCTGCTCACCTACGCGGTCGCGCTCAAGGCGATGGACGCCAACGACGCCGCGTACGACGCTGCCCAGGCGAAGGGGTACTTCGGAATCAAAGACATCTCGAAGATGTTCGATGATGGCAAACCGCTGGACGCCTGGGTGCTGGACGCGCTCGCCAAGGCAGAGACCCGCAGGCCCGCAGCCAAAAAGTGATCGTTGGAAGATCTTCTTCTTCAGCTCGTTGACGGCACGAACGGGGTCTTCTCGTACCTCGTCGTGTTCGGAATTCTGCTGGTGTGTGGGCTTGGCGTCCCACTGCCGGAAGACGTCTCGCTGATTCTGGGCGGGTACCTGGTGCACGCCGGGAAAGCGAACCTGTGGTTGATGATGGTCACTGGGTTCCTCGGGATCATGATCGGCGACAGCATCATCTTCTTCGCCGGCCGCCGCATCGGCACGCGGGTGGGCAGCAAGCCCGGCGGGCTCTTCGCGCGCATCGTCACGCCCGAAAAACGCGCGCGGGTCGAACAGCTCTTTCACAAGCATGGTGACAAGATCGTCTGCGCCGCCCGCTTCATGCCAGGCGTCCGCGCGGTCACCTTCTTCACCGCCGGCTCGGTGGGGATGAAGTACGTGCGCTTCCTCTTCTTCGACGGCGCCGCCGCGCTCGTGTCGGCGCCCGTCTTCATCTTCCTCGGCTACAAGTTCGGCGGAGAGCTCGAGACGCTGCTCGAGAACGTGAAGAAGGGGCAGACGCGCGTGATCGCCGTGCTGGCGGCCGTCGCCGTCGTCTACCTCGTCTATTTCTTCTGGAAGCGTCGCCGCGATCAGCAGGCTGCGGCTGCTGCGCTGGCCCAGATCAAGGCCCAGGCCGTGATCGAAGCGATGGCGCAGCCAGTGGCTCAGACGGTTGCTCAGCCCGCCGAGCGCGTTCCCTAGACCTTCAGCATCCCCGGCAGCTGCTGCGAAAGGCCCAGGTGCACCGCGGCCGCCTCGAGCATCTTCTTCTCACGGCGGTCGATCTTCCCGTCGATCATCGCCAGGTTCACCAGCTCGCGAAGGAAGTTCTCGGCCTCTGGCGTCTGCTTCCCGACGAGCCTTTCAAAGAGGTTTGGCCCGGCCTTCAGCGCCAGGTCGACGTTCGCCCACGGCACGTTCCACCTCTGGCTGCACATCTTCAGCAGGGCGCGTTCTTTCTCGTCGACCACGCCGTCGGCGATCGCCATCGCGGCCATCATGTACAGCAGCCTTTCACGCTCGGACCTGTCGACCACCTGCGCGTTGGCTCCCGGGCGGGCGCGGCTCGACGTCGACGCCCGCCACTCTTCCCAGAGCACCGCGTCGCACAGCACCCAGTCATGCTCACCCGTCGCCAGCTCTGCGCCGCAGAACTCGCAAGACGTCGACGCGTTGTCAGACGCTGGCGCGTTGCATTGCGGGCAGCGGTTGGTGGCCATGCCCGCTTCGGCATGGGTGGTCGCCCCGACCTTGCGGGTGAGGGTGAAGACCCAGCGCTGCGGCACCGTGGGCAGCTGCGGCGGCTTCTCGTTCACCGGGCCGAGGCCCAGGCGCGCCGACCAGCGGATCTCGACGTGCGCGAAGTCCATGCCTTCTACCGGCTGCACCGCGCGCGTCTGCACCGACCCGACCGCGCACTCGAGGAACACCTTGCGCCGATGCTGCGCTGCCAGTGCCAGCAGCTCTGCGTCGAGCCGCGCCTGGAATTCTGGCGTCGCCACCTTCGACAGCACGCTCGCCTTCGACAGCGACTGGGCCTCGACCCACCGCCAGAAGCAAAGCGACGCGCGATCTTCCAGCATCTCGGAGTTGAGGGCGGGGTCCGTCTGCCGGGCCTTCGCCAGCCCCTCGACCCCCACGTCGTTGCGCTGAAACTCCATGCCCTGCGTGATCTCGGCCAGCACCCAGTCGTAGTTGCCCGAGTTGACGACCGCGCCGCAGCTCTCGCACGCGTTCGAGGCGCCGCCTTCGAACGGAGCGCCGCAGTTCGGGCACTTCCCCTGGTACAGGTCTTCGCCGATCTTCGTCTGGGCTCCGGGCTTCCGGACGAAGCTCCACACCTCGACGAACTGCGCCAGGGCGGCCTTCTTCGCCGCCACCTGCGCCTGATCATCGCTGAAGGTGCTGGGCACGTCGGTGTCGCGCATCGAGGCCTTCACGCGAATGTGCACCGTGTCGAACCACTCGCTCTGCTCGATCCCGATGATCTGCAGGTCCTGCAGCTGCACGTCGGTTAGCGCGTCACGAACACCCTGCGAATCAAGGAGCTTCAGCTGGGTCGAGAGCCGTTGGTGGCTCGCGTCCGAGAGGAAAGGGCGCACGGGCTTCAGATCGCGGCGGAACCACGCGCCCTGCACGTCGAGAAACAGCTTCCTGGTCTTGTCGAAGAGGGCGAGCAAGTCGAACGCCGGATCCTCAGCCTTCAGCTTGTTCACCCAGGCGTGCACGTCGGCGGCGCTCACCGCGGTGCGCTGCTGTTCATCCATGCGTTCCAGCGCCTTCCGGGTGGAGCCGTTGCCGCTTTGCCGGCGCGAGTAGATAACGTAGCCGACGAAGAGCAACAGCAGCGGCACCCCAATCACCGGGTAGCGAATCGCCAGGTAGAGCAGGTCGAAGAGGATGCCGATGTCGGCGCCACCGCCATCCGGGCCGCTGCGATCAGACGTGTAGTGCTCGCCGCCACCGCCGCGCGCGAGGGCCGGCAGCGACCACAATGCCGCGACAGCGAGGGGGACGAGCAGGGAAGCTTCAGCTAATCGGACACGCAGTTTCATCGCCGTCAAACATGCCAGAAACAGGAGCCACTCATGCCGCAGTTTCAGATTCGAAGAGAGGGCGCGATCGAGCACTGGACCATCGACGGTGAGGCGCGCCGCAACGCCTTGAGCCAGGCCGTCGTCTCCGAGCTCGAAGATCACGTCAGGCGCGTGTCCGGCCCCGACAAGTCGGTGCGGGCCGTCGTGATCACCGGCGTCGGCGACAAGGCCTTCTGCGCGGGCGCCGACCTCAAAGAACGGGCGGCCATGACCCAGCCCCAGGTCGTCGCTTTTCTCGCCCAGCTGCGACGCACCTTCCGCGCCATCGAGCTGTCCGACTGCGTCTTCATCGCCTACGTCAACGGCGTCGCTTTCGGAGGCGGCACCGAGCTTGCCCTTTGCTGCGACCTGCGCGTCATCAACGCCACCGCCGAGATGGGGCTCACCGAGGTGAAGCTGGGCATCATCCCGGGCGGCGGCGGTACCCAGCGGCTGCCCCGGTTGATCGGCAAGGGCGCCGCGAAGGAGCTGATCCTCACCGGCCGGCGCGTCGATGGCGATGAAGCGGTGAAGCTGGGGCTCGCCAACAAGAGGGGAGGCCTGGCCGATGCGCACGCGATGGCCGAAGCGGTGGTCGAGAACGCGCCGATCGCAGTCGCCGCCGCCAAGCACGCGATCGACGAAGGCGCCGGGCTGGAGCTCGATGCCGCGCTGGCCCTCGAGCAGCAGAAATACGACCTCACGCTGCAGTCGGCCGACCGCCTCGAGGGTTTGCAGGCGTTCGCCGAGAAGCGAAAGCCGGTGTTCACCGGGAAGTGATGGGGTAAGCGGCGCGTCCATGGCCACCGACGCGTCACTCAAAGAGAAGCAGGCTCAGGTCGAAAAAGGCGGGGCAGCGAAGTACCACGCCAAGAACACCGAAACGGGGAAGCTGTTCGCGCGCGAACGCATCGCGCTGCTCGTCGACCAGGGCTCGTTCGTCGAAGAAGGGAAGCTGGCGAACAACCTCGACGCCGACCTGCCCAGCGACGGAGTGATCACCGGCCTCGGCCGCCTCGACGGCCGCACGGTGGCGATCATGGCCAACGACTCGACCATCAAGGCCGGCTCGTGGGGCGCCCGCACCGTCGAGAAGATCATTCGCATCCAGGAAAACGCAGCGCGGCTCAAGTGCCCGCTGTTCTACCTGGTCGACTCGGCCGGGGCCCGCATCACCGACCAGGTCGACATGTTCCCCGGCCGCCGCGGCGCGGGCCGCATCTTCTACAACGAGGTCCACCTCTCGGGCGTCGTCCCCCAGGTCTGCCTGCTGTTCGGACCTTCGGCCGCGGGTGGCGCGTACATCCCCGCGTTCTGCGACATCGTGGTGATGGTTGACGGCAACGCGTCGATGTACCTGGGCTCGCCACGCATGGCCGAGATGGTCATCGGCGAGAAGGTGACGCTCGAAGAGATGGGCGGCGCGAAGATGCACTGCTCGGTTTCCGGCTGCGGCGACTTCCTCGCGAAGACGGAAGCCGAGGCGATCGAGATCGGGAAGACCTATGTGCGGCTGCTGCCCGACAACTTCGGCCAGAAGCCGCCCGCGATCGCCGCCAGGGCCCCGAAGAGCTCGGGCAAGCGGGTCGAAGAGATCGTGCCCGCCGACCAGAACAAGCCCTTCGACATCAAGCTGCTGATCACCGAGCTGGTCGACGAAGGCTCGTGGTTCGAGATCAAGCAGCTGTTCGCGCAGGAAATCGTCACCGGCCTCGCGCGCATCGACGGCCGCACCGTCGGCATCGTCGCCAACCAGCCCAAGTACAAGGGTGGGGTGTTGTTCGTCGACTCGGCCGACAAGGCCGCGCGCTTCATCTGGCTCTGCGACGCCTTCAATATCCCGCTGCTCTACCTGGCCGACGTGCCCGGGTTCATGATCGGTACCGTCGTCGAGAAGCAGGGGATCATCCGCGCCGGCGCGAAGATGATCGCCGCGGTGAGCCAGGCGACGGTGCCCAAGCTCTCGGTGATCGTGCGCAAGGCCTACGGCGCGGGCCTCTACGCGATGTGCGGGCCGGCGTTCAGCCCCGACGAGTGCATCGCGCTGCCGACGGCGTCGATCGCCGTGATGGGGCCGAACGCCGCCGTCACCGCGGTGTTCTTCAACAAGATCCAGGCCGTCCCCGAGGGCCCCGAGCGCGACGCGCTCGTGCAGAAGCTCCGCGACGAGTACCGCGCCGACGTCGATCTCGAGAAGCTCGCGAGCGAGATGGTGATCGACGGCATCATCCCGAGCGCCGATCTCCGCCGCGAGGTCGCGCGCCGCTTCGCCCGCTACGAGAACAAGGTCGAGGCGACGCCGCGCAAGAAGCACATCGTCGTGCCGGTGTAGCGACGGGGCCCCCGCGGCCCCGCTTTCCACGGTGAGGCGCGGCGATCAGTTGACCGAGCTGCAGCCGATCTTGCTCGGCGCGCTGGCCTTGTTGTTCCCGTCGTTGCACTCGAGGACCTTGTGGTCCGGATCGACGATCGCGTAGACGAGGATCTCGAGGTTCTTCGGGAAGTTGGTGAGCTTCGCGGTGAACGACGTCGAGGCGCCGGGCGCGATCGGGCCGGCCACGAGCTCGTCGTGGATAGCGGCGCCGCCCTGGTTGGGATC
>JBBRAX010000100.1:0-14512 GCA_038206395.1 Myxococcales bacterium
CGCCTGCACCACCGCCTGCACCCCCGCCTGCACCACCGCCTGCACCACCGCCTGCACCACCGCCTGCACCACCGCCTGCACCACCGCCTGCACCACCGCCTGCACCACCGCCTGCACCACCGCCTGCACCACCGCCTGCACCACCGCCTGCGCCGCTGCCCGCGTCGAGGTTGACGAGACGCGGATCAACGGTGGTGTCGATGGGAAGCGAGGTGCCGGTGACGGCGACGATGTCGGCCCACTGGACGAGCTTGTAGTTGGGGCCGTCGAAGTTGTTCTTGTCGCTGGCGACGAACATGCCCTGGCCGAAGGGCGCGCCGAGGTTCAGCGGCGTGACGTCGATGCCTTCGGAGTTGCTCACGCCCTCACGGCCCGCGTCGGGAACAATCTGGAAGGTGGTGACGAACGGCGTGCCGGTCGACAGCGCGTAGACCGAGAAAGAGCTGGTGAGGCTGGCCGCCGCGATGAGCACGCCGCCGCCATCGGCGGTCGGATACAGCGTGACGCCCGTCGCGCCCTCGAGGCGGCCCGCATCGACCGCTTCGACGAGGGTGAGCGTGGTGCCCCCGGCGGTGGTCGCGGGCAGCGAGTAGAGGCCCGTGTTCTGAAGGGTGACGAAGACGCGGCTGTTGCGGTCGTCCGCGACGATGCCCCTGACGTCGGTGCCAACCATGATGGTGCGAAGCAGGCTCGGGACGAGGTGGCCCGCGCCGTCGTCGAGGACGTTGTACTGGCGCAGCGCGCTGTTGGTGTCGCTGATGAAGACGCTCAGCGACTGGGTCAGCGGGTCAGTGAAGAGCGCAGCGGCAAGAGGCGTGGCGCTGGACGCGGTGAAGAGCGTGTTGAGCGGAACCAGCGAGCCCGCGTCAGGCAAGGGCGCGTAGAGCCGGAAGGCGCCGTTGGTGCCGACGCCGAGGACGACGTCGGTGCGGCCGGCGCCCAGCTTGATGTTGTAGCGAACGTCAACCGCGCGCATCGGCCCGTCGGGGATGGTCTGCATCTGCCCCCCGTCGAGCGCGTGCACGTAGAGGCCGTTGGTCGCACCGCCGCCCATGTCGGTGCCGAAGATGAGGCTCTTGCTCAGGTCGGTGGGGTGCAGCCAGACGGCGGTGTCGCCCGCGATGTTCCCCGATGGAATCGGAGCGGTCTCCCTCACGGCAGAGGCCTGGGCGAAGACGGCAGAGCTCAACAGCGCGGCGGCGAGAGCGATGGCTTTCATTGGCGCGGCAGCCAATCACAACCACTCAGTTCTGGCGCGGAAGAATCCAACCATCGGGAAGCGGGTCTGCCGCGAGGTCGACGCGCGGATCCACCAACGGCGCCGCGGGGTGCTCGTTCAGCGCGGTGCGCGTCGACGCGTAGACCTCGACGTCTCCCAGGGTGGCGCGCAGGTGGCGGGCGAACTTCCGAATCATCGCCGGGTCGCCGGCCATCTTGTCTTCCTGCCGTCGGGTGAGGAACTGCTCCAGCGGAACTTCCCAGTGTTTTCCGTCGGACTTGAAGATGACGAGGAAGGCCGTCTGGTTGTCCTTCTGGGTGAGCTTCATTCGCCAGGCGAAGAGCTGGCCTTCTTCCGTCCACGCGACGTCGCCCGGGTAGACCCAGTGGCGCAGCGGCACGGCGACGTGGAAAACCGCCCAGGCTGCGAGAAGTCCCATCACCAGGCGCGGGCGCTTCGGCACTTCCGGCCCGCGAAGCTCGCCCGAGCCGCTGAACAGCGCGAACGTCTTCGCGGGTAGGAACATCAGCGTCCCGAAAATCATCAGCCACGGAAAGATGCCGATCTGAAACAGCCACGCGTTGGTGAGGTGAAACGCCATCGCCACCGCGAGCGCGAACCACCGCGTGCGCCGCCACAGCAGCGCGGGCACGACGAAGAGGTCGAGCAGCAGGCCGCCGTAGCTTGCGAGCATCGCCTGCCACTCGGCGTCAAAGGCCGTCGACTCGAGCCAGCGGCGCATCGGCTCGCCGCGCAGCCAGTCGCCGTTGAGCTTCGCGATTCCGCCGAACAGGTAGGGCACCGCGAGCTGAAAGCGCAGCAGGCCCAGGGCCCACGCCGGCACCGTCTGAACGTTGCGCCGCAGCGGCACCACCGTCATCACCGCGAGCAGCAGCAGCACCAGGTAGAGGTGGTTCAGGTACAGCGCGAGGTCGATCAGGAAGACGTACGCCCAGCCGAGCAGCGACAAGAACGCCATCACCCTGCGGGCGACGCCGAACGCGAGCAGCACGCCGAGCACGCCTAAGCCCGCGAAGAACGCCGTCATCCACGGCAGCGGCAGCGGCTTCACCCACGCGAAGCCATCGAAGCTGAAGTGAAAGCTCGGCTCGACGAAGCTCGAGGCGATCCACCCGTTCGCCCACTGGCGGTACGCCTCGACGGCCAGCAGGACGCCGAGGACGAAGCGGAAGAGAACGAGGGCCCCCGCGTCGACGGGCGCCCAGAGCCTTTCAGCCACTCAGGGAGGCGCTTCGACGCAGTTCACCGAGCCACCGGGGTTGTGCCGGCAGTTGTGAAGCGCGCGGGTGATTGGCAGCTCGTAGAGGTTCTGCAAGACGTCGGCGCCGGCTGCGACGTTGGCTTCGGTGGCCTGGCTGGCTCCGGGCTCGAGGAGCAGCAGGCTGTACCGCACCTTGCCCGTGACCTTGTTCACCTGCACCGAGGTCGACATCGTCGGCGGAGGCGCGAGCGCAGAGCGCTCGAGGTACCGGCTGTACGTGCCGGTGGTGGCGAGGAAGCCGGCCGCGATGTTGGGAAGACCCGAGACGTCGCTGGCCTGGTAGAGCCGCAGCGTCGCCACGCCCGGAGTCGCGGCGCAGCTGACGGACGCGGCGGTGGGCACCATCGCGTTCCAGAGCGCCGAGCCCAGCAGCAGGCCCGATGCGCTGGCGGTGCGGTGCGCGAGGTCGTTGTATTCGTAGAACCAGCCCATGCCGTCGGCCGGGTTGCCCGCGGCGCTCGTGCTGGGCGCCACGAAGGTGCACCCAGTCGCCGCCGGAGCGGTCGTACAGCTGATGCCCGTCACGTTGACGAGGTCGCCGTTGTCGGGATTCGCGACGGTGCGGTCGGTGGTGCGCGTGTCGTCGAAGTCCTTCGCCGTCTTGTACGAGCCGCTGGACGACGTGCGGTCTTCTTCGAAGCTGCGGGTCGGGTCGCTGCCGCCGTAGGCGAGGATGCCGTAGAAGCGATTCATGCCGAGCGTGCTGAGCACCGCGGTCTTCGGCTGGCTCGACGAAGCGGTGAACGCCAGGTCGTCGGTCTGAATCAGCACCGCGTCGGTGCGACGGCAGTTGAAGTTGCCGAACGCGTCCTTGCCGCAGACCACCTTCGCCTTGCCGATGTCGCCAGGGTCGATGGTGGGTCCGGACTGGGGATCGCACGACCGCACTTCGCGCCTCGTGTACTCGGCGGTGACGGTGGTGTCGCCGGGGTCGCCGCAGATGGCGTCGCTGACCGCTGACGCGCTCTCGCGCGCGCTCTGGAAGCGGGAGGCCTTCCAGCGCGTCTCGTTGCGCGTCAGCATGAGCGTGGCTTTGCGAATCGCATAGCTGCTGCGCGCTTCACCGCAGTCGTACTTGGCGCAGGCGACCGGGTTGTCGAGTCGGCAGCTGCCGGCCAGGGGCTCGAGCAGCGCGTACCGGTTGCCCGTGCCTCCGAAGATGCGCAGCGCGTCGTTCTCGACCTGAATCGAGCTGGCGTTGAGGTAGTGGAAGGGCCAGGTGTTCTTCACGCTCTTGCGGTTGGTGCTCGTCGTGCCGTCGTCATCGGTGCCGGGAGACACGCCATACCTGTCCATCTCGAAGGTGCGCGCGCCTGACCAGTTCTCGATGAGCTTGGTGGTGGTGTTGAGGCGGCCAGGCTTGAAGAAGCGCATCACCCACTGCTGACCATCGGTGTCTCCGACCGTGGCGGTGTCGAAGAAGCCGTCGAACTTCACTTCGTTGGTGGTGCCGTAGTCGACCATCGCGACAGGCGCGACGATGCTCGTCGCCATCCCGCGGGTCGCGGCGCGCTGCTCTCCGCTGGCGTTCTCGTCGAACTCCATCTTCCAGAGCAGGTTGTCTTTGCGGCCGTTCACCGCGCCGTTGAAGACGTCGAGCATGTAGACGCCGCGGCCCTTGTCGAGCGACGGAGACCAGCCGCCCGACACCATCACCACCCAGCGTTCGTTGGTCGAGCACAGCGGCGCGGCGCCGACGGTGCCGGTGCAGGTGTAGCGGTTGACGCCCGGGCCTGCCGAGGGGCTCGACAGGTTCGCCGTCTCGAGCAGCACCGGGCCGATGGGGGGCGGGCTGGGCGCCAGCGACAGCAGCGTCTTGCCGAACTTCGACGCCTCGTCCGAGCAGGGCTGGGGGAACATCCACCGGTAGTTGGGCGGCTGCAGGTTGCCCGACGCACTGAAGGTGAGCTCGAAGGCAGAGTACGCGGTGCCGCCGCGGCCATCGGCGACGACCGCCATGGTGTGGAACTCGCCCTGCTGCTTGATGCCGTCGGTGTTGTCGTCGTTCCAGACGTCGCGAACCATGATGTCGCCGTCGACCATGTACGCGTGGCCGAAGACGAGCTCTTGCAGGCGGGGCAGCAGGTCGGGCGGAATCAGCGCCCAGATTTCATCGCCCGGCTCCGAGGTGCCATCGGGCATGTTGAACGGAACCGTCAGCCGCCCGCCAACGCAGGTCTCGGTGCCCGAGTTTCCGTTGTGAATCGCGTGCACCATGCCGTCGTTGGCCCCGACGAGGATGACCTGGTCACGGCCGCGCTGCGCGTTCTGGTAGGCGTCGTACGCATCGCCGGTGCGCGCGCCGCACGCGTTCGAGTACGCGACGCCGGTGGCGATCGGCGTCGAGGCCGTGCGCAGGTTCTGCGCGAACAGCGTGCGCGCGCACTGGGTCGAAGTGCCTTCGATGCAGTCTTTCTTCAGCGCGGGCGCAGTGACGACGATGGGCGAGCTGTGAAAGATGTCGCCGAACACCGACGCGCGGGTCTCGTTGCGGTCGGTGTCGCCGTCTTCATCGCCGAGGTCGCGGCCGCGGATGTACTGAATGAGCACCGATGCGCACAGCGAGTCGAGCTCGGCCTGGGTCACGGCCGGCAGCACCCCGAGCAGCGTCGCTGCCGCCAAGGGCGTGAGGCCGAACTTCGTCAGCATCGTGCCGTTCATCGCCCCGCCGATCGCGCAGCTGCCGCTGGGGCAGTCACCGTTGTTGAGACAGGCGGTGCCCGACTGCGACCCGCCTGAGCAGGTGCCAGTGAGCACCGCCTTCGGGCAGAACGCCGTGCCGGTGATGCCGAGGTACGGACGCAGCGTCGCTTCGTTCGCGACGGTGAAGGCGACGGCGGCGCCGTCGGCGTTGGTGAAGGCGCCATCGCCGTCGGTGTCCAGCGGGGTGTAGACGGAACGCGCCGCGTGGCCCTTGCCGACGAGCTTGCTGCCGGCCTCCCAGTAGGGAATCGCGGGGCCGCCGCTCGCCTTCACGAAGTTGCCGTTGTTGTCTTCAACCACCTGCGCGTTAGCGCTGTCGGTGATGAAGATGTCGTTTTTGTCCGTGTCCCCGTTGAAGTCGTTGTCCTCGACGAACTCGACGTAGTTGTTGAACCGGTACAGCTTCCCAATCCACGGCTTGTCCTTCTGGGGCGAGAAGCGCGGAAGGACGACGGTGTTTCCAGCCCCCGCCGACTGCACTGAAGCGATGGAAGCCGAAGAGAAGGACGTGGCGCGGGTGAGCACGTTGCCGACGGCGGCGATGAGCGCGGCCTGCAGCTGCTGGGGGCTGTCGGCGCGGGCGAAGATGCCGTTACCCGCCTTCGCGATGCTCTGCAGCATCGGGCTGTTGTCGCCGTAGCCGATGGTGTGCGTCTTCATCACCTGCGCGCCCGGCATGTCGGTGCGCAGGTCGGTGTTGGCGAGGAAGAACGCGATGTCGTCCATGAAGTTATAGTTCCCGATGTCCGGCCCGCGGCGGCTGTCGACCACCGCGTCGCAGGCGCACTTGGTCGAAGAGAACTGGTCGCAGTAGTTGATACCGCCCGACCGGCTGTTGTTCGGGCACACGCCGCCGGCGTTCGGGGAGAAGGTAACGAGCGTGTTGTCGGCGTGGCGTGCGCCGGCCGCGACGAGCAGGTCGAGCATCTTCGACGCCGGCACCGAGTTGTCTGCTTCCGGGTTGCCGTCCGAGATGACGATGGTGGCGTTCTGCTGGCAGGCAAGACACACCGACTTCTGTTGGCCGCCGAGCTCGAGGCCCGTGGTGCCGTCGGGCTGGGTGTAGTCCGTCCACATGTCCGGGCCGTCGTCGCCGTACGCCGGGGAGCCGGGGTAGTTGGTCGGCGCGGCGACGGGGTTGTTGGACCCATTGCGGAACCAGGTCGTCCACCTTTTATCGACGACTTGAGACGAGTACATCGCGCCGAGGCCGAACAGCGCTTCACCGACTGAACGCTCGGTGTTGGTGAACCGCACCTGGTTGATGCCGAGCTTCATGTCGTTGCGAAAGGTGCCTTCGACGAAAGGCTGGCTCTGGTCGCAGTCGGGCTTCATCCGCGCCACCAGCGTCGGCTGGTCGTAGTAGCCAGTGTTCGGGCCGAAGACGGCGACGCCCATGCGCACGTTGCCGACCGTGTCGATGGTGTCTTTGAGCACCTTGCGCGCGACGACGAACTTCGGAGCCGCGACGTTCAACACCCGACCGCTGACAATCCACCGGTTGCTCGCGCCTTTGTACCAACCCACGCTCGCCAGACAGGTGCTGCACGCCGCGGGAAACGAATGCACGGCGCAAGCGGTGGCGGCGCTGGTCGAGCCGTTCGTGGTGCGGAAGTCGGAGTTGAGGCCGACCCCAATCTCGAGCCGGTTGTTGCGGGTCGGGTAGTACTTGTCCTTGTCGAAGAACTGAATGCCGGCGCCGAAGTCGGGGTCGGGGTCGGCGGGGATGCTGCCGTTGAGGGCGGCCAGCGGGCTGGCGATGTCGACGAAGCCCATCGCCGTGACGACGGCCGGGTCGGCGCAGCCGTCGGCGCCGGCGGTCGGCAGCGGCACCGGGTAGTCCTGCATCGTGACGTTCGTGCCGAGCAGGAACATCACGCCCGGGGAGACACCCCCGCTGGTGAAGAACGCTTCGTCACTGCCCGTGGGCGGGTTCAAGAGCGCGTCGAGCCGCGACGTCGACTGAAGGCAACAGGAGCCGGAGCTCTGCGCCAGGGCCGGCGTCGCCGCGAAGGCGGACACTGCAACGACTGCTGCGAGACAAGAGGTTCTCATCGTCTGAATCCTCACAAGCCGTACTTGAAGACGAACTCGACTTCCGATTCGCGCTGTTCGCCGATTGCTTCGCGGCACTTCATGACCACCCGGTAGAACTGGCCGCCACCCACCGACGACTCAAGGAGCACATTCGAGATGTTGATCGACTGTGGCGAGCCCATCGCCTTCGGAGAAATGACCGAGATGACCCGCGGCGCCGTCAGCGGGTCGGTGTCGTAGTGCGACGGCCCCATGATGGTGCGATTGCCCACTGCCGCTTCGTCGGGCAGGCGGGCGTAGGCGGTGCCGTTCACCGAGTCGAGCTCGAGCGCGGTGACGGCCACCGAGCCGGTGATGCGCAGCTGCGCGATCAACGTGCGGCGCGCGGTCTCGGCGCAGGCGGCCATCCGGTCACCCTTGAGCTTCACGACGGCGGCCTCGCGGTTGGTGCCGGTGAAACGAATCGCTCCGACGACGAGCACCATCAGCACCGCGAGGGCGATCAACGTCACCATCAACGAGTTGCCACGGAAATTCATGCCTACCCTCCCCACTCGTTGAGATCCGTCGGGTCGCCGCTGACCTTCAGCAGCGGCGTGAACATGCGCCGCGACGTCAGGTTCGACGCGCGCACGGTGGTGCCGACGTCCACGTGAAAGAAACCATCAGAAGGCGCGACGGCCGTTGGATCATCGGCGAGGCGCTTCTGGACGTGCGTCTTCCGCGATTCCGTTCGCAGCGATCGCGTCGAGAGCTCGAACTGCACCGCGCGCACGTTGGCCGCGTCGTTCGAGTAGCGCACCGCGTCCGAGTACGAGTCGTCGTAGGTGGGCCGCGTCGCCGCCACCCCCGGCACACTCGCCGAGTCCGTGGTGCGATTGCCGAGCACCGAGTCGCCGCCCGCCCCGTCAAGCGGCGTGGCCGCAGCCGGGTCTTTGTTCATCACGTACGAGACGTGGAAGCTCTCGACATCCGACGCAATCGGGTCGAAGTCCGTCGCGCTGGTGCCGGTGTTCGCGAGGTCGAGCGCGTTGTAGGCGACGAGAAACGGCCGCTGCTGCCCAATCGGACCCAGCGGGATGACGCGCAGCCGCACCTCGCGCACCAGCATCACGAACGGCGCCTTCGTGCCCGTGCCCGCCATGCAGGGCGTCGACGCGACCGCGGCCGGAATCGGGAAGCTGGTCGGGTTGGCGGCGACGTTGGCGCTGCCGACGGCAATGGTGTTGTCGCCGGCGGCGATCGCGGCGCCGGTCTTCACCACGGCCCAGGCGGCGCCAGCAGGGCAGACAATCTGAATCAGGCGACCCGGCTGCAGTGCGACGCCGAAGGTGCCGGAGTCGAGCGTGATGGCGGTGCCGTTGTACGTGCCGCGGCGCAGGTACATCGGGTCGCGGTACCGGAAAGCGAAGTCGTCGGTGATGAAGTTGGCGCCGGCGAAGTTCGTCTTCGTGGTCGACGGCAGGTTCGCGGTGCCGATGTCGATCGCGTAGCGGGGGTCGAGGCCGTAGCCGAGGTAGCGGGTGACGCGCTCGACATAGGCGGTAGCGACGCGGCCGCTTTCCACCGCGGTCTTCATCTGGGCCTCGCGGCTGTACACCGACTGAATGCCGGTGAAGGCGGAAGCGACGGCGAGCAGGATGATGATGGTGATCGCCATCGACGTCATCAGCTCGAGAAGCGTGAACCCGCGGCGTGAACTCAAAGCTCGACCCCGGTGCCGTTGCCCGTGACGGTGACGTCGACGAGGCCGACGAACTGCCTCGCGAAGATGCGTCGGCCAACCCCGCGGGTCGAGACGACCACCGCCACGTTGTCGACGCCGCCGACCACGGGCGAGTAGACGAGCATGCGGCGGTACAGGCCGTTGCCCGAGTTGTAGTCACCCGTCAGGTCGTAGGTGGTGACGATTTTGTCGGCAGCAGCGGCCGAGGAATCGAAGGCGTCGAGGTCGACGATGCAGGTGCCCGCGATGCCCGTGGCATGAACGCCGTCGGTGAACGGCAGCAGCGCGGTCGCGCTCGCGATTGGCAGGCACGTGGAGCTGTCGCCGAAGATTCCCGTGGCCGAGGCGAGCTTGGCGCGGCCCTGCGCCTCGAGGCCCTGCCGCACCTGGGCGCCCATCGACGAGGCGCGGGCGAGGCGGGCCGCGACCGAGTTCTGCTGCGACGCGAACAGAATTCCCTGCAGTGCGCCAAGGATGCCGATCACCAAGACGGCCATCGAGATCATCCCCTCGATCAAGCTCATCCCGTTTCGCTTCAGCCGGAGTTTGCGCATCTTGAGCCTCACCGTTTGTCGTACGCCGCGATGTAGGCAGTCGGTGCCGAAACGCCGACGACGTACACGCGCGTGTCCTTGAAGTTCTTCACTGCGATGCCGTGGGCGCGGCTGACGGCGGTGCCGCCCGACGCTCCGACGGAGTTGCCGTCGCCGTCGATGAAGCGCGCCGAGCCGTCAGGAGAGAAGACGACCGCGCCGCGAAGCGGAGTACCGCTGCAGAACGTGCACGCCGTCGCGACCGGCATGCCCGCGAAGGGCGCGTCTTTCGCGACCATCGTCACGCCACCGACGGGCAGCGCGATCGACACGTTCTGCCCCGCGTACTCGTCGAGGTAGATGGCGTCGATGAAGCGGCCTTCAACCGACGTCGACCCGACCAGCGTGTCTGCGACGGGGTCGAAGTCCACGCCCGCAGCGGCGGGCCGGTAATAGACCTCGGTCGACAAGCCCGCATTGGTGTTGAAGGTCATCGCGCGGTCTTCGAAGAGAAAGTAGGCGCCGGGCCCGCCGGTGGCGGCGTTCGCGGCGGGGTTCGTCAGCGTCCGCTTGTGAAAGGTCGGGTAGATGATGAACCAGACGTCGGCCTGCGATTCGGCGGCGCGGGTTCGCGCGCGGATCAGCTGGGCGGTGAGGTCGTTGACCGCATTTCGCGGAGCGCTCGCGGTTCCAATCTGCTGGTACGACGCGATCGAAAGCGTGGTCAGCACCCCGATGATGGCGACGACGACCATGATTTCAATGAGGGTGACGCCTTTTCGAGAGGTGGTGCGCATCGGGAGAAGGCCCCTGTGCAATGCGTGTTCCCCGATGGAACCGCGCGCAAGTAGAGGGCCGTTACAGTGGGGGAAGCATCACCCCCATGCATTGCGACCGCAAATTTTTCAGGGCTTCAAACCTTGCGATGTACGTGGGGTGCGGCGGATCAGCGCGCGGCACGCAGGGACGCGGCGGGCGTGTGCTGCGCCCAGAAGGCAGCAAGCTTCGGCCACAGCGTCTTCGCGGCGTGCTTCGAGACGACAGCGCCGACGTGACCGCCGGGCAGGTGCAGGTGCTGCTTCGCGGCCGACGAGATGAGGTCGAGCAGCGGCGCGGCGCTCTTCGTCGGCACGATGTTGTCGTGCTCGAAGGTGACCACCAGGGTCGGGCAGGTGACGTGCTTCAAGTTCACAGGCTCACCCGACAAGCACAGGGTGCCCTTGATCAGCGCGTCGTCGCGATAGAGGTCCTGCAGGTAGCGCCGGTAGAACTCGCCCGGAATGGCGACGTTGTCGCTGCCCCAGGTCTCGAGGGCGAGGTAGCCGTCGAGGAACTCCGAGCTCTCGGCGCGGTCGACGACCATCACCGCCTTCGACAGCGGCAACGTCGGGCGAAGCATGGTGAAGGCCGATTGGATGAGCTGCCACGGCGCATTGCCGCACGCGGCGAGCAGCGCCTCGACATCGAAGGTCTTGCTGCGCGTCCACCCGGCGAGCACGCCCGCTTCGACGAAATGAACCGGGGCTGCGAGCGCGGCGAACGACGCGAACCGCTGGGGATGCTTCGCGGCATGAATCGCGGCCAGCGTGCCGCCCATGCAGTAGCCGAGCACGTGGGCCTTCGCCGCGCCCGAGTGCTTCGCCGTCTGTTTCAAGGCGCGGCCCAGGTAACCGTCGACGATGGCATCGAAAGAGAGGAAGCGGTCTTCATCGCCGGGCGTGCCCCAGTCGATGCAGAAGACGTCGTGGCCCTGCGCCACCAGGTACTCGACGAGGCTCTTCCCCGGCATCAGGTCGAGC
The DNA here is from genome assembly GCA_038206395.1 of Myxococcales bacterium. GTDB lineage: Bacteria > Myxococcota > Myxococcia > Myxococcales > Myxococcaceae > JAGSPQ01. The sequence goes on from JBBRAX010000100.1 coordinate 11,300, forward strand.
ACGTAGTGCCGGTTGATGAGGCTCGGCACGAGCAGCACTGGCGTCGGCTGCGAGAGGCCGGAAGCGCGAGGGCGGTAGCGCAGCAGGCTCCACTTGTTCTCGCGGAAGACGACGTCGGACGGCGTCTGGCCGACGCGGGACTTCTCGCGGGTAATCAACCCGAGCAGGTTCTTCAAGCGGCTCATGCGTAGAGCGCCTCGAGCTGCCTACCGAACGCCTGGTACACCTGCTTGCGGCGGACCTTGAGCGTGCTGGTGAGCAGGCCGCCTTCGACGGTCAGCGGCGCGTCGATGATTTCGAACTTCTTGATCGTCTCGTAGCTGGCGAGCTGCGCGTTCACCTCGTCGATGCGCTGCTGCACGAGCTTTCGCGTCTCGGCGGCCCGGCTTGCTTCCGGAATCGACTCGAGCTTCGCGTCGACCGCAGCGGCATTGAGCCAGACCCCGGCGACGAGGAACCGCTGGCCTTCGCCGAAGACGACCACGTGGGCGATCAACGGGTCGTCACGGAACCGCAGCTCGATGTTGGCGGGCGGCACGTTCTTTCCACCGGCGGTGACGAGGATGTCTTTCTTGCGGTCGATGATCTGCAGGAAGCCGTCATGGGTGAAGCGGCCGACGTCGCCCGTCTTGAACCAGCCGTCGTCAGTGAAGGCCTCGCGCGTCGCGGCAGGGTCTTTGTGGTACCCGCCAAAGACCGTCGGCCCGCGCGCGAGAATCTCGCCGTCTTCGGCGAGCCGCACTTCAACCGAGGGGAAGACCTTGCCGACGGTGTCGAAGCGGAACGCGCCGGGGCGGTTGAGCGTGAGCGTCGGGCTGCACTCGGTGAGGCCGTAGCCTTCGATGATCAAGAGGCCGCACGCATGGAAGAGCTCTTTCACCTCGCGCTTGAGGCCGGCGCCGCCCGAGAGACAGAAGCGAAGCGAGCCACCCGTGGCGGCGAGCAGCGCGGCGCGTTTGTCTTCGGGGCTCGCTTGGGCGGGCACCTTCATCGCGAGCTTTTCCCAAAGGGCAGGGACGCTCATGAAGACGGTCGGCTGCACTTCGGGAAGCTTCGCGAGCGCAGTGGCGGGGTCGGCGAGGTAGGTGGTGAAGCCCAGCGTGTTGCCGAGGCACGCTTCGCCGAAGCCGAAGATGTGGCTCATCGGCAGCCAGAGCAGGTCGACGTCACCTTCCTCGAGAAGGGGCGCGTTGCTCTGCAGCCAGTCGAGCCCGTTGAGCGAGACGTTGCGGTGGGTCAGCGGCACGCCCTTCGGGTTCCCCGAGGTGCCTGAGGTGTAGAGCATCACGCCGGGCTGATCGAGCGAGACGTCGGCGAGCATGCGATCGAAGGCGGCGGAGTCCTTCGTGGCTCCGATGGTCTGCACCTGGCTCCAGTCGACGAGCCGGGCTTTCACTTCAGGCAGCGCAGGCGGCGTCTTGCCGGCGGCGCGCATCGCGTCGAGCACCAGAGCGGGGTCGAGCGGACTCAGCGTGACGATGCAGGTGACGGCGGCGCACGCGTCCCACGCTTCGAAGAGCCGGGTGAGCAGCGCGGGCGAGTCGACGAAGAGGACCTTCGCGTCGCTGTGGCGAATGACGTACGCGGCCTGCTCGGCGGTGCTCGCGGGGTAGATCGGCACCAGCACGCCGCCGGCCGACTGAATCGCGAGCGCGGCGGAAATCCACTCGACCGAGTTGCTGGCGAAGATTGCGGCGCGGTCACCAGGCTCGAACCCGGAGGATGAAAGGAACATCGCGGCCTGGCGAATCGACTTCCCGAACGCGCCCCAGGTGACGGCGCGCCAATCGCCGTCGGGCGTGGGCAGCATGAACCGCACGCGGCTCTTTCGCGTGGGCAGGTTGTCGAAGACCGCGTGCGGGGCGGGCTTGAGCGCGAGGTAGGGCGTGATGTCCATGGCGGTCAGTGCTTCCGGGCTTCCGCCTCGGCCAGGCGTTCTTCGAGATCGATGAGGCGGCTGTTGAGCTGGTTGAGGACGTGAAGCGTGCGCTCCTGGTCTTTCTTCGTCGGCAGGCCCCAGCTGGCCCACCACTGCGCCATCGCCTTGTCGGAAGCGGCCTTGAGCTTCATCGACGCGGTGAGCATCGTGCCGGCGGGCTCGAGGAACTTCGGGTTCTTCATCACCGTCTCGAACAGCTCGGCGGTCTTCTGTTCCCAGAGGTCGAAGCCTTTCTTCCAGGTGTCCCAGATCATTTTCGCTCCTACAGGCCGAGGCGGCGCAGCTCGGCGGTGGTGGTGAAGTCTTCGAGAGGTTCGTTGTCGAGGCTGGTGGCGCGCGCGACTTCGCCGAAGCACTCGAAGAAGAACGAGACCTGGCGGCGGGTGACGGAAGCGCCGACGGCGGGCTCGACGGTGACGCGGGTGCGAATGCGCAGCGCCTGGGTGAAGGCGAGGTCGGTGAGCTCGAGGCGGCCCGAGGCGTCGACGTTCACCTGGTAGGTGTCGCGGCCGGCGTACGGAAGCCCGCGGATGGTGCCGTTCTGCACGACGCCGACGCTGACCCACGTCTTGCCGACCTCCAGCGGGTAGCGGTGAATCGCAACGGGCGCGGTGTAGACGAGCAGCGTCTTTCCTTCGGGTGGCGCCTCGACGGCGGACGCGATGCCGTGCAGCAACAGGTTCGAGCCATCGGCGGAGTAGACGCCCAGCAGGCTGGCGCCGAGATCGATGGGAGCGACGTACTGGCCGTTGGGGAAGGAAGCGGCGAACCATTTGCCGGTGAGCGAGGTGGCGCTGATGCGGGCGAGCTGATCATCGGCGTAGTCGACGGCGAAGTCCCACACGCGGCGGCCCAGGCCATCGGTGGCGCCAGCGAGCGAAACGCTGCGGCGGACTCCGGCGGGGGACACGACGAGCGACTCAGGGACATCGAGCGCGGCTTGCAGTTCGTTCGCGTCGATCTTCCCGTCGAGGTTCGGCACGCAGGAAAGCGGAGTCACCGCCGCGGGCTCGAAGGTCGCCTTCGTCGGATACGTACGGTTCTCGCCACAGGCGGCCAGCAGGATGACGCCGAGTGCGACTGCGCAGACTCCGTTCATCCCGAGAGAAGTCGAGGGATGAGCTGCCGCAGAGCCCCCGTTCATCCCGAGAGAAGTCGAGGGATGAGCTGCCGCAGAGCCCCCGTTCATCCCGAGAGAAGTCGAGGGATGAGCTGCCGCAGAGCCCCCGTTCATCCCGAGAACTTCGAGCCGACCACCGGGCCCGTCGGTGGCG
>JBBRAX010000101.1:0-14314 GCA_038206395.1 Myxococcales bacterium
TCTTCGATGCGGTGATCTTGGACGACATTGGGTACATCCAGCAGGACAGGGACGAGATGGAGGTGCTCTTCACCTTCCTCGCCGAGCGCTACGAGCGGCGCAGCGTCGTCATCACCAGCAACCTGGTCTTCTCGCAGTGGGGCCGGATCTTCAAGGACCCGATGACAACCGCGGCCGCCAGGTCCGAACTGACAGGAGGTCACCACCGCAAAGCCACATCCACGCGACTACGACGAAGTGAATGAAGTCAGCTCAACCGATCGGGAAGTGTAGTTGTCGTCGATCAGGAAGTGCAGTTGACGCTGAGCAATGCGGAGCTCGACGACGAAGTCTGAGCAGCCCTCCTTCCTCCGACGCTGAGGAGAACGCCCACGATCGCCCAACACCAGCCTTTCGTGGGTTCTCGATGACATTGGGGTCGAAACGGACTGCGCGAAGCGAGAGCCGGCGACGATGGTGGTGACGTCGGGGTAGGTCGAGCGACCCGTGGCGGCAATCCTGACATGCAAGTCCGAGCTGAAGACCCCGCAGAGGGGGCTTGCCTGACGAGGCAGGGAAAGTCAGGCGTCGATGAACGCGAGGACGAGCTTCGCGCACTCCTCGGGCGCTTCGATCGACAGGTCATGCCCGGCGGCGGGGATTCGCTCGAACCGCGCGTCGGGGATGTCGCCGAGCAGCTCGCGATGAGAGCGCCCGGTGAGCAGGGGGTCGAGCTCGCCTTCGACCACGAGCGTCGGGGCGTTGATCCGCTTCAGCTCGGACAGCGCGTCATGCCTCGCGGCGGCAGCGAGCATCGTCAGCAGGCCGCGGTGCGAAGCGGGGAAGCGCCGCGCGAGCTCCTGCACGCGAACGACTTCCTCCGGGTGCTCTTGCCGGAACTTGCGCGAGAGAATCTGGGTGACGAGGTGCGCCTCTGCCTCGGCGGGCGCACGCACGAGAGCGCGCGCGATCGACAGCCCGCGGAACACGGCGCCCGCCCGGACCTCGAGCCCTTTGGGCATCGTGGAGGCGAGCACCAGCCGGTCGACCCCAGCCGGCGAATCGAGCGCAAGCCAGGTGGCGACCATTCCGCCCAGCGAAAGCCCGAACACATGCGCGCGGTCGATGCCGAGGTGGTCGAGCAGCGCGCGTGCGTCGGCCGCCATCGTGCGCGTCGTCGTGTTCAGCGGCGCCGCGCTCGACTGCCCGGTGCCGCGCGCGTCGAACGAAATCACCCGCGCCTTATCCTCGAGCAGCGCGGCGAAGCGGTGCCACGACACCATGCTCCCGCCGACGGGGCGCACCAGCAGCAGCGCCGGGCCTTCCCCCCGCACCGCGTAGGCGAGGTGGCCCCCGCCCTTCAGGTCGGCCTGCCCAGTCACTGTGCCTCAGCGGCGAGCGCGTCGAGCGCGGCCTGCATCTTTGCCCGCACCCGCTCGCGCACGTTCGCCGGCTCCTCGTCCGGGTGGGGGATGATTGGCGGCAGCACCCGCAGCCGCACCTGAAACGGCAGCGGCAGGTACGGCAGCCACGGGCCGATCGCCAGGCCCCACGGCAGGGCGAGCGCGAGGGGAAACCGCTCGAGGCGTGCCCAGCGCTGCAGGTCGAGCGCGCGCGCGATCCACGCGCCGTCGTCGAAGATGTACGCGCTGCGGTGGGCGCCGTGCGCGACGATGGGGACAATCGGCACGCCGACGCGCTGGGCGACCTTGACGAAGCCGGTGCGCTTGCCGAGCACAATCTCGTCGCGCTGCCGCGTGTGCCGGTACGCCTCGAGATCTCCGCCCGGGTAGACGAGCGCCTGCCCGCCGGCGCGCAGCACCTTCTCTGCGTTCTGCGGTGAGGCGCGAATCGCTCCGACCTTCTGCATCAGCCGGCCAAGCGGAGTGAGCTGCCGCATCGCGAAGTCATGGGCGAGCGCGTAAAGCGGAGCGTGCGGCCCGACGGTCTCCCACAGCGTCGCCATCGTGCACGCGAGGTCCGGCCCGCTGATGCCGCCGTTGTGGTTCGAGACGAAGAGCGCCGGCGTCCGCGGAATGTGCTCGAGCCCGTCGCGCTTCAGCCGCAGATAGTGGCGGTTGAGCCGGCGGGCGACGGGCAGCAACGCCCGGATGACGCGCGGATCACGGCGATCGAGGCTGTCTGGTTCGTAGGGCACTTTCGAACGCAGCCTCGCACGTCGCGCCTCTGGTCGGCGGGTCAGGGCGTCGGGGGCACGAAAGGCTGTTCGCCCGTCTGCGGCGCGCACGCGTACTCGAGGTCGACGAGGTTCACGATGCCGAGGGTGAAGACCGACAGCAGCGAGTACCCGTAGTTTCCCGATACCCGCACGTTCACCAGCCCATGGCCCTGCTGCGTGCACTGGCACTCGAACGTCCCCGCTTCACACGGCACGCCCTTGCCGACCGGCGCCTGAATGTCCGTGAAGGGCGTCACCACCCGCGTCGCGCGCGTCGTCGTGGTGCCGCCGACCTCGTCGAACCGCACGTGGTAGCAGCCCGTGAGAAGAAGCATCAGCAGCGCGCGCTTCATGGCGTCAGCCCCAGGGCCCTGGTGAGCTGGCTGCCGAACACTTTTCCTGTCGGGCACGTCGTCTTCCGCCCCTGCACCCACGCCTCGACCGCCTCGGCGCCGTACATCGCGTCGAGCCGCGCGCGCGTCAGCCACCCATTGCCGACCAGCTGGCCGAGGTGAAGCGCGAACGGAATACCGGTGGCCTCCAGCGCATCCAGCAATCCGGCCAGCAACTCTTCCGTGCCCGGCACCGCCAGGCAGCCCCACTCGAAAGTAAAAGTGCGCGGCCACCGCGCGGCCGACAGCGTCGCCTCCGACTTCAGCGTCTGGCGAATCGACAGCGCTCCAGCAATCGGCTTCGGCGCCGCGTGCACGTACTTCAGAATCTCGCCGAGCATCGCGCGCGCGTCCGTCGACGACACCGCAATCTCCATCCCCAGCGTCGGAGCGTGGGTCAGCGCCAGCGGGTACGCGACCGGGAAGGGCCCCTGCGCCTCGCGCCCCCCGTAGAGCACCGGAATCAGCAGGTCCATCAGGCCGGGGATGTCGGCAGGGGACGCTGAGGCGAAGGTCGCGAGGATGTTCGACAGGTCCGCGTCGTTGAGGCTCACGCCCGGGCCGCCCAACGTCGTCGCAGTTCCCGTCGGCATCGGGAAGAGCTGGGTCACCCAGGCGGCCCCGCTGCCGCGCCACTTCCCGTCGGTCTCCTTCATCCGGTACGGGTTGATGACTGCCGCGAAGTCCAGCGGGCGACCAGCGCCGATGCGCGCGAAGTCGTTGTCGAAGGTCGCCGCGTCGAGCGCGTCGTCGAAGTCCATGCGCGTGCGCGACAGCTTCACCGCGTAGGCCGGCGCCGTCTCGAGCACGACCGCGTAGATGACGCCGAAGGCGCCCAGCGAGACGACCGCGTGGTTGAACAGCGCGTCGTCCCTCACCACCTTCACGTGCGCCGCTGTCAGCATCGCCTCCATCGAGTCAGAGATGACGCGCCGCGCGCCGCCGCGCTCGAGCCAGAACAGCGAGCCGTCTTCGCCGACGAGGTACAGCGCGCGCACCATGTCGGGGAAGCCCTGCTGATCCACGAAGCCGCCCTTCGTGCCGGTGGAGATGGCTCCTGCAATCGTCTGCCCACAGTTGCCGCCCATCGCCTTCAACGAGCGCCCCGCGCCCTCCGCGTACGCAATCAGCTGCTCAATCGACGTGCCGCCCTGCACCTGCACCAGCGACACCGCGTCGGCGGGATTCGCGAGGTGCGATGGGTTGAACCCCAGCTTCTTCGCCATCGCGCGGATGTCGATCATCGCGCCGGTGTTGACCGCCGCAGCAGAGAAGGACCAGCGCGCCCCGGAAGAGCTGAGGCTGCCGCCTGTCGCGCCCACCTCACGAATCGCCCACACAATCGCCTTCAGGCCGACATTCGCGTCGTTGGTCAGCCCGTTCGTCAGCACGTAAAGCGCACCGACAGGCGTCTGCAGGTTGCCGCCGTAATTCCGCCACGCCGCGTTCGTCTGCTTCACCACCCCTGCGGGCATCGGTCCAGCCACTGGATTTGCCATGAGTCCCCCCCTTCGGATCCTCATTCTGCGTGGCATGATGCGCCCGTGTCGCGCGTCATCGCATGCCTGTTGATCTCGGCCCTGCCGTGCACTGCCGTCGCGGCGGCCAACCCTTCAGACCTGCAGAAGAAAGCCCGCGCCCGGATGAAGAGCCTCGACTTCGAGGCCGCACTGCCTCTGCTCGAACAGCTGCGCGAGCTGCCCAATGTCGCCGCCCCGCTGCGCGCGCAGAACGAGGTCGACCTCGGCATCACCTTCGTGAACCTCGGCCGCGCGGAAGATGCGCGAAGGGCTTTCGACGAGGCGCTGATTGCCAACCCCGAGGTGCCGCTGCCTGCCGGTGTGCCACCCAAGATTCGAAAGCTCTTCGAAGACGTCAAGGCCGCGCGCGCCGTCGCTCCGCTGCCTCCGCCCCCTGCGGTCACCGTGCCGAAGGAAGAGCCCGCGCCGCCGCCGGTCGCCGCTGTCGTCGACCCCGTGGTGGTGCAGAAAGAACGAATGGTGCTCGCCCCCGTCGTGCTGCTCGGCGCTGGGGCCGTCTTCATTCTCGCTGGCGCCAGCACCGCCTTCGCCGCCCAGAGCGCCGGCCACGAGCTCAGCGAATCGCTTCACACGTCGGCCGAGGCGCAAGCGTTGCTGTCATCGCGCGCCTCGTTGGGCACGTCGAGCTACGTCTGCTACGGGCTGGGCGCTGCACTGGCCATCACGGGCGCCGCGCTGTTCGTCTTCTCGGGCGGCACCACGCAGGTCTCTGCCTTCGCCACCCCTGGCGGCGGCGCTGTCTCGGTTCAGGGAGCCTTTTGAAAGCAGCCCTCTTCCTCGTCGCCGTCGCCACGCTCACCGCGTGCCCTCCGTCGGGGCCCGTCACCATCATCTGCCGCAGCAACAGCAACTGCCCGACCGGCCAGGGCTGCAGCAGCAACGGCATCTGCGAACCGGGCATCGTGGGAATGAACGGCGCGCGCTTCGCCGTCAGCCCCAGCACCGCGAACGTCGTCCTCGGCAGCACGGTGAAGCTGGTGGCCACCCTCGACGGCATGGTCGTCGCCGCGACGTGGTCGGTGGCCGACGGCAAGGGAAGCATCGACGCCGAAGGCACGTACACCGCTCCGGCCACGCTTCCGGCCGACAATGTCGCCACTGTCACTGCCGCTCGCACCGACGACCCGAGCACCACCGCCACGGGGCTCATCGCGCTGCACCCCGTCTTGCCGCTGCCCGCCCTCACCAGCATCACGCCGAACACCGCGAACGCCGGCGCGCTTGACCTCGTGCTCACCGTCACCGGCACCGACTTCGGCCCGACCACCGACGTCCTCTTCGACGGCGTGCGCGTGCAGACCCGCTACGACTCATCGACGCAGCTCACCGCCACCGTGCCCGCCGCCGAGCTCGCGAACGGCCGCGTCGCCATCGTCACCGCGCGCACCCCGGGCCTGGGCGGGACGTCGTCCGGAGCGTCCTTCACCATCAACAACCTCTCGGCCTCACTGGGCGCCATCACGCCGGCCAGCGCGCTCGCCGGTGCTCCGTCGGTGAGCCTCGTCTTGAGTGGAGCGGGCTTCGCGCAGGGCGCCGTCGTCACCTTCGGCGGCACCGCAGTGCCCACCACCTTCACGTCGACTTCGCAGCTGGGCGCGATGGTGCCGGCGGCGCAGCTCGCCAAGTCGGGTGTCTTCACCGTCGCGGTTCGCAACCCCGCGCCCGGCGGTGGTGGAGCGGGCGACCAGGTCTTCCGCGTCGACGCCGTCATCAAGACGGTCGCAGGCGGCTTCACGGGAGACAACGGCATCGCTGCCTCGGCTGCGCTGAGCCGCATCACGTGGATGGCGTTCCACCCGGTGACGAACGAGCTCTACTACTCAGAGCCCGAACGCCACCGGGTGATGAAGATTGATCTAACGGGCCGGGTGAGAAAGGTGACCGGCACGGGCGTGTGCGGCTTCTCGGGCGACGGCGCCGCGGCGAGCCAGGCCGTCATCTGCACGCCGCGCGGCCTGGGCTTCGACCCCGCGGGAAACCTCTTCTTCGCCGACGGGGGCAACGCGCGCCTTCGCAAAATCGACACGCTCGGCACCATCACCACCGTCGCGGGCACGGGCACCTGCAACTACGCGGGCGAGGGCGTCGCCGCCTCGACTTCCGTCGGCGACATCACCGACGTCAAGGTGGCGGCGTCGGGGAACATCTACTTCAGCGCGATTGGCTGTTCGAGCAACCACCGGGTGCGCCGCATCGCGAACGGGGTGACGACGAACATCGCAGGCAACGGCCTCAGCGCGGTCACCATCAGCGGACTGCCGGCGGCGACGAACCCGCTCAACAACCCGGTGGCGATCGAGGTCGACGACGCCGAGAACCTGTACCTCGCCGAGTTCGATTCGCACCGCATTCGCTTCGTCGGCGCGAACGGGCTGATTCAGACGGTCGCTGGAAACGGCGGCACGACGCCTTTCACCGACGGCGTGCTTTCGACCACCAGCAGCGTGCAGAACCCGCGCGGCCTCGCGCTCGACAACGCGGGAAACCTTCTCGTCACGTCCTACAACGGGCTGCGGCTGCGGAAGGTCACCGCGGAGGATGCAGGAGTCACCGACGGAGGCGTGCGCACCATCTCGACCGTCGCAGGCACCGGCGTCGCGGGCCTCAACAGCGGCGATGGGATGAGCGCGTTGATGGCGAAGGTCGGCCATGTCGCAGCGGTCGCGCTGTCGAACGACGGTGGCGTGTACTTCTCGTCGACCTCGGACGTGGGCGCCGCTCCCAATTCGATTCGCCGCCTCGACAGTGCGGGCAACGTGCAGCTGTTCGCCGGCATCTTTCCGCCCAACGCCACCGCGCTCGACTCGTTCTTCTATCGGCCGTACGGCGTCGCGCTCGATGCGACCGGGAATCTCTACGTCAGCGACCGCGAAGGCGACCGGGTGTGGAAGGTCGACGCGGCGGGCGCGGTGACGATGTTCGCGGGCACGGGCCTGCGCGGCTTCAGTGGAGAAGGCGGGCCGGCGACGCAGGCGGCGATCAGCCAGCCCGAAGCGATTCAGGCCGACACCAACGGCGACGTCTACTTCGTCGACAGCGGCAACGGGCGCATTCGCAAGGTGGACGCGAGCGGGAACATCGCGACGGTCGCGGGCGGCGGCTCGACGCCGGGGGGCTGCAGCACGAACGGGGTTCCAGCGACGGCCCCAATGGGCGCGGGCACGGCGTACAACTGTTTCGGCGACGACTACTTCGCGACGGCCGCGGTGCTGGTCGGCCCGCGCGGGTTCCTGAAGGCCGGCAGCACGCTGTACGTCACCGAGTACGACGTCTCGACCTCCGTGTTCCGCGGCAACCGCGTGCGGAAGGTGAACCTAACCACCGGCGTCATCACCACGATTGCGGGCGGCACCGCGTACGGAAACAACAACGGCTTCTCCGGCGACAACGGGCCGGCGACGGGCGCACTGCTGTTTCAGCCGGTGGGCCTCGCGATGGACGCGGCGGGAGACCTCTTCGTCGCCGACTCGGGAAACCGGCGGGTCCGCAAAATCAACCTCGTGAGCACGCCGATTGGAAACATCAGCACCATCGCGGGCACGGGCGCGCTGGGCTCGAGTGGAAATGGGGGGCCGGCGCTGGTCGCGCAGTTCCGGCGGCCGTGGTGGCTGGCCTTCGACGCAGCGGGCGCGCTGTACGTCAGCGATTTCGAGGCGCACAACATCCGGCGCATCGAGGTGGCGGGCACGGTGACTCCGATTACCGGAGCGCAGCAGTGTGCGACCTGTGCGGCGGGGCTCGCGGGTGACGGCGCGGCGGCGAAGGACGCGACGCTGTATCAACCGGCCCAGATTGCGGTATCCCCCACCGGTCAGTTGTTCATCGCCGATTCGCTGAACGAGCGGATCCGCGCGTTGGGGCCGTAACCGACAAACGATGGGTCAGATTGGCCGCTACAACGTCGAGCGTCTGCTGGCCCGTGGCGGCATGGCCGAGGTGTACCTGGGGAAGGCCGAAGGTCCCGGCGGCTTCTCGAAGGTCGTCGTCATCAAGCGGATTCTTCCCGAGCTCGCCGAAGACCCTCAGTTCATCGAGATGTTCCTTTCGGAAGCACGGCTCGCGGCACAGCTGAGCCACCCGAACGTGGTGCAGGTGTTCGACTTCGGCGAGCACGAGGGCCAGTACTTCCTGGCGATGGAATACGTGCGCGGCGAGACGCTGCGAACGCTGGTGCGCGCGTACCAGAAGCTGGGCCGGTTGGTTCCCGCCGAGGTCGCGGTGCGCGCGGTCATCGGCGTGTGTGAAGGGCTGCACTACGCGCACGAGCTCGCCGACGACGCGGGCGTGAGTCACAACATCGTTCACCGCGACGTGACGCCCGACAACATCATCATCAGCACCGCGGGCGTGCCCAAGCTGCTCGACTTCGGCATCGCGAAGGCCGCGACCAACGTGCACAGCACGGCGGCGGGCACGGTGAAGGGCAAGTACGCGTACATGGCGCCCGAGCTGATCCGCGGAGAAGCGGTGGGTCGGCAGCTCGACGTCTACGCGCTGGGCGTCACGCTGTACGAGCTGCTGTCGCTGAAGCGGCCCTTCGAGTCGGCCACCGAGCTCGGGCTGATGAAGCTGATTCTCGACGGTGGGGCGAAGTCGTTGACGGTGAGCGACGGTGTCGACGCTCGGCTCGGGGAAATCGTCGCGCTCGCGATGAACCCGAACCCCGCGGGGCGCTATGCCGACGCGCACGAGCTGCAGCTGGCGCTGGAAGATTGGTTGGCGTCCTCGGGGAAGAAGGCCTTCGCGACCGAGCTCGCCGCCGTGGTCGCCGAAGTGACGAGGTTGCGCGGAGGCCAGCCGAGCCTTGGGCGCCTCGACGCGGTGAAGGGGACGCCGGTTTCGGGCGTGCGGCACAGCTCGGGGTTGAAGGCGGCGATCGACTCCGCGGCCCCGCCTCCACCGCCCAGCATCACTTCAGGCGTCCGGCACCTCACGACTCCAGGCGCTGCAGGGGAGCAGCGCACGGTGGTCGGCGAGCCTCTGGAGGTTCGTCAGAACTCGCGGCGTCGTTTGATTGTCGCAGTCGGACTCGGTGTCGCTGCCTTCGCGCTCGTCGCTGGCATCGTGGTTTCTCTGACGCGGCCGCCACCCGTCGTCGAGGTCGAGCAGCGCCGGCCGGTGGGCTTCGCAGAAGAGCCGCCCGAGGTCCCCGTGCCCGAGCCCGTCGCCGAGCCGGTGGTGAAGGTGGCGCCGCTGCCGCCGAAGCCCGTGGTCGGTGCGACGCCGAAGCGGGTGAAGGGGGAAGACGGCTACCTCACGCTGCGCACCGACCCGTGGTGTGACGTCTATCTCGGCGGCGACAAGCTCGGCACCACGCCGCTGGTTCGCACGCCGATTCCGTCGGGGAAGTTGACCCTGGTGCTCCGCAATCCGCGTGCGGGAGCCAACCGCCGCCTGGTCGTCGTCGTCGAGCCGGGGGTCGAGCTGAAGCAGGCGCTGGTGATGCCGCAGGGGACGCTTGAGCTGTCGCTTCCTGCGGGAACCGAGGTGTCGCTGGACGGCCAGCCGCTGGGCAAGACGCCGATGGAGCCGCTGGACGTGGTCGAAGGGCGGCACGAGCTGAAGGTCGGAGGCGTGGCGCGCACGGTAAAGGTGAAGGCCGGGCAGCGCGAGGTTATCCAGTAGCCCGGGAGGCTGCTTCATGAAGCTCGCGAAGTCGCATGGACTGCGGTTGGAGCGGATCAAGGCCTCGCCGCGCTTCATCGACGGCACTTTCAAGAACACGCACGCGACGACGCAGCTGCAGAAGGGCACGGGCTTCAGCACGTTCGGCGAGTACTTCACGGGAAAGCAGACGCGCAGCCCGCCTGCGCCGCTGCCGTCGGAAGATCCGCTGCCCGCGTGGCAGCAGGTGCCCGAGACGGGGCTGCGGACGACGTGGCTCGGGCACTCGACGGTGATGATCGAGATCGGCGGGGTTCGGATTGTGACGGATCCGGTGTGGGGCAATCGCGCGTCGCCAGTGAGCTTCGCGGGGCCGAAGCGGTTTCAGCCGGTGCCGGTCACGATTCCGGCGCTGCCGAAGCTCGACGCAGTCATCGTCTCGCACGACCACTACGACCACCTCGACTACCCGACCATCGTGCAGCTCGCGAAGATCGACGTTCCGTTCTTCACGTCGCTGGGGGTGGGCAAGCACCTCGAGGCGTTCGGCATCGCTGCGTCGCGGATTACCGAGCTTGATTGGTGGGAAACGGCGACGGTGCCGCGCAGCGAGGTGACGATTACTGCCGCTCCGTCGCAGCATTTTTCCGGGCGCGGCGTGTCCGATAGGAACCACGCGCTGTGGTCGTCATTCGCGGTGAAGAGCGCGAAGCACTCGGTCTTCTTCAGCGGCGATACGGGGCTCACCAACGAGTACGAAGAGATTCGGAGGCGGCTGGGTCCGTTCGACGTGGTGATGCTCGAGGTCGGCGCGTTTCACCCGAGCTGGGGCGACATTCACCTGGGGCCCGAGAACGCGTTGAAGGCGCTGAAGCTGCTGGGCGGCGGCATGTTGTTGCCGGTGCACTGGGGCACCTTCAACCTCGCCCTTCACGCGTGGGACGAGCCGGCTGAGACGCTGGTGAAGCTCGCGACCGCGGACGACGTGAAGCTGCTGATGCCGAAGCTGGGCGCGGCGTCCGAGCCGGCGCGGATCGAGGTGCTCGACCCGTGGTGGCGCAACGTGCGGCTGCTTCCGGGGTAGCTCACCACTTCCACCCGACGCCGAGCGAGCCGACAGCGCGTCGGTACGCGTAGCCGCCGAGTTGGTTGAAATAGAAGGCGAAGCGGAAATCGATGTCGAAGTGTTTGCCGAGCGGGTGGATGAGCTTGAGCGACGCGTAGTTCGCGTTCTCGTCGTCCTCGGCGACCTTCAAATCTGGTGAGCCGGGCTGCGCGTTGATGAGGCGCAGGCCCTCTGGGTAGTTGGCGAACTGCACGGCGCCGGCGAGCAGCAGGGTGAAGTCCCACGGCAGGCGAAGGCCGAGGGTGGCGGAGACGCGATGGCGGCGCCACGTCTCGGCGAAGCTGTTGCTGCTGCTGTCGATGTACGCGTACTGCGCGGTGAGGTGAAACGGGCCGCGGAAGGTGTAGCCGGCGGCGACCGAGATGACGGCGTCCTGGCGGCGCGGGGGCGTGGGGTCGAACTGGCAGAGGACTTCGTTGGGGTCGCCGGTGTCGATGCGGACGCAGGCGTTGGCGTTGTGGCTGTGGGGCTCGAAGTCGCCGAGCAGGAACGCCGAGTGGCGCTTGTTGAAGCGGTAGAGCACCGAGACGCCGGCCGACGGGCCCCAGTGGCTCGAGCTGAAGAGGTTCCAGTAGAGGAAGCGGTGCGGGCCGGCGCGGACCTTGAGGACGATGTGCGCGTCGGGGGTGAACTCGACATAACCGTCGAGGCCGAGGTCGGTGTAGTCGCGTTGCGCGCCGCGGCGGTCTTTGGCGCGGCCCGAGAGGCCGACGGCGAAGTACTGGCCGAGCAGGGCGTTGGCGTCGACGAACGCAGACTGGATGAAGGTGTCTTCGGAGGTCGAGAGGATGAACTTCCGGCCGGCGATCTCGTAGCTGCCGAAGAGGCGAACATGCTCGGTGTCGATGGTGCCGTTGAGCGAGATGAGCGCTCCGGCGAAGGCGTCGATGGGCGTGCTGATGGTGGGCGAGACGAAATCGCGGCGCGGGTTGCTGTCGATGCCGACCCCGAGCCACGCGCGCGCGTTCCCGCTGAAGTCGGCCGCGTTGGCGGCCGCCGCTCCGAGCAGGATGAGAAGACAGAGCGCGCGTCGCACCGGGCCGCGGAACTTAGCGGAGGCCCGTGGCTACCAGTAGATCTCGGTTTCCCGTTCGATCACCCCGTTTCCGGTACCGAACACGAGGACACGGCCACTTGAAAGCATTCGCCGATCATCAGCCGGGACTTGCTGAGGAAGCCCTCAAGGCCTGCACCGCCTCGACCGGCCGTCTGCGACTTCATGTGCTGGTTCCCGCACCGCGTCGCCCCCGGCGTGCAAATCACCGCCCCCGCCCCCGCCCCCGCATCGGGCGTCGTGCAGGAGGCGAGCGCGAGACGAAATCGCGCCGCGGGTTGCCGTCGATGCCGACCCCGAGCCACGCTCGCGTGTTCCCACTGAAGTCGGCCGCGTTGGAGGCCGCCGCTCCGAGCACCCCCGGGCTACCCGTTTCGAAACGGTAGGGCCGAAAATGAACTACTTCGCCAGCGTGAAGTGGCCCGGGTCGCGGATGTACGTCGTGCCGGCGTCGGTGACTTCGTGGTGTTCGAGCTTGGCCCCGCCGTTGGTGACGCAGTAGTCGTACACCTTCGTGGTGGAGGCCCCGGCAACGTTGATCTGATTGGCCGCCGCGACGTACGACTCATTCGTAGTGTTCGACCAGGGGCGGGTCACATTGCAAATGCAGGTCGTGCCCGTCGACCCGAGAGCGCAAGTTCCGGACGCGCCGAATGACGTGAGGGCCCCTTGAATCTGGTTGCATGCGACCATGTTTGCGCAGGTCGAGCCGCCGATTGTGAGTGTGAAAGAAAGGCCGCCAGTCGCTGCACGAGAAACCTGACTTGCGGTGAAGGTCAGCGAGCCCTGAATCGTGCCGGACTTGTTTGAGACGGTAACCACATTTGTCCCGCAGAAAGACAGTGCGTTGAGCACGGGAGCAAACTCTGCGTCTTCTACGCAGCCGGCCGTGTAGACGTAAGTGCCCGGAAGATTGCCGCCGCATGGGGCGAAGGTCGTGCAGGTCGCGGGGAAGGTCAGCGTCACCAAGGTCGGGACGGAGGAGCCGCCGCCAGCCCCGCCGCCAGTGCCGACGCCACCGCCGGTGCCGACTCCGCCGCCAGTGCCGACGCCACCGCCGGTGCCGACTCCGCCGCCGGTGCCGACTCCGCTGCCGGTGCCGACTCCGCCGCCGGTGCCAACTCCGCCGCCAGTTCCGACGCCGCCGCCGGTGCCAACTCCGCCGCCAGCTCCGACGCCGCCGCCAGTTCCGACGCCGCCGCCAGCGCCGACTCCGCCGCCAGCTCCGACACCGCCGCCAGCTCCGACACCGCCGCCAGCGCCGACTCCGCCGCCAGCGCCGACTCCGCCGCCGGTTCCGACTCCGCCGCCGGTTCCGACTCCGCCGCCGGTTCCGACTCCGCCGCCCGTTCCGACTCCGCCGCCCGTTCCGACTCCGCCGCCCGTCCCAACGCCGCCGCCCGTCCCACTGCCCCCGCCTTTACCGCCACCCGCGCCCCCGCCTTTGCCACCGCCGGCGGATCCACCTGAGCCGCCGCCGTCGCCACCCGTCGTGGTGCCGCCACAGGCTGCGAGGAAGACAACGAGCACTGAAGCCATCAAATGCGACGCGAGACGAGAGTTCATGGGCTTGGCGCCATACCCCACCCCGGGTCCGCTCACCAAATCGCTAACGAGAAACCTGCCCGTTAGAGTGTTTGCCCGATGTTGCGCACGCCCGTCACAGCCCTGATCTTCGTTCTCGCCGCTTGCGGCCCCGTCACCTTTGGCACCGAGGTCACCGGCGAGTCCGTCATCGTCGGCAACTCGCAGCAGCCTCCGCTGACCGTGCTGCCTTCGATCGGCGGCTTCAACGACCTCGACTTCAACACCACCCAGGAATTTCAGTCGCAGAAGGTCACCCGCACCACCGTCACCAACATCGCGGTCGAGTCGGCCACGCTCCGAATCGTCTCGCCTGTTGATCAGTCGTTCGCGTTTCTTCAGAACGTGCAGCTCGTCGCGCGCGCTGGTGACAGCGAGGTCGTGTTCGCCGAGAAGGTCGACATCGCCTCGCTCGAGCTTCCGCTTCCGAACCCGACGCTGGATCTCGATTTGCGCAGCGTGAACCTGACGCCGTTCTTCACCGCTCCGATCGTCACCGTGCTGCTGCGCGGGAAAGGAACGCAGCCCGCGAAGGACGCTCGCATCGAAGTGAAGTTGAAGTTCCGGGTCTCTGCGTCGCCGTAGAGCATCTCGTCGGCCAAGCCGGAGTCGGCTCCTTCGCAACGATGCCTCGGCCCCTGACACGGGCCGACGAAACGCCGATGTGTCCTGGTACCGAGCTCTGCGGCGGCTCATCCCTCGACTGCTCTCGGGATGAACGGGAGCTGCGGCGGCTCATCCCTCGACTGCTCTCGGGATGAACGGGAGCTGCGGCGGCTCATCCCTCGACTGCTCTCGGGATGAACGGGAGCTGCGGCGGCTCATCCCTCGACTGCTCTCGGGATGAACGGGAGC
>JBBRAX010000102.1:0-13248 GCA_038206395.1 Myxococcales bacterium
ATCGTTTGTCGGCCAGCTCCGCGGCTTCTGGTGAGTCGACGCTTCAACGGGGCCGCTCTCGAACGAGAACGGATCGCGCCTCGCCTCGGCTCAGGCCGAGGTCGCGCACCACGCTTCAACGGGGCCGCTCTCGAACGAGAACGGATCGGGTACGGGAAAATTCACAAACAGTATCGGCTACTTGCACCATCGTTTTCGAGCACCTCTGCCATGGTGACACTCGCGTTGACGACTTCAAAGGTGGTCATGGGAACCTCCCTGAAGGTTGGCACAGTTGATTGATCGAGCGGCTCGGCGAAGTCGCGCACCACCTCACCGCTCGATCGATTCGAATTTCAAAGAACGAACCCGCCGCAACCTACACGATGACCGCGCCGCTGGTCCCGCGGATCCACCGCCGGCCCATCGATTCGATTGCGCCACGAGCACGCCCATCCACCGGCCCGAGATCGATGAACAACACCTGATCCTCGTGCATGTCGATTGCCGCGCTGAGTTTGTCCTTCAGCCTCGCCAACGACATCTCGCTCAGCTCGCATCGAAACACCGAGTACTGAAGGTGCTCGCCGTAGCCCTTCATCACCCTGAAAACCTCACGCAACCGCTTCGGGTCGCTGATGTCGTACGTCACCAAGTAGCACTGTTGCATGTCGCCTACCTCGTCCGGAACTCGGGGTACTCGTCGATTTCGCCGCCCAAATGCCGCGCAAGCAGGCGGCACTGAACCTCGAAGACCCGCCTGTACGAGACGCGATAGCCGAACACCGGGTGCGTTACCTCCTCATTGAGCCGGCGTTCGAGCACCTTCAGAAAGCTGCGCCGCCCGTCTGGTGACAGCGCGACGCCCATCGCGCTCAATTTGAAATCCGCCGGCCGCACCGCCCCCGTGTTGATCGCAGTCAAAACCGCCGAATCCGCTACCAGCGGCCGAAACTCTTCCATCAGATCCAGCGCAAGCGCGGGCTTCCCATGTCGCGGCTGATGCAGAAACCCCAGATACGGATCGAGCCCAACTCGCCGCGCGGCAAGCGTCAATTCCTTCGTCAACATTGCGTACGCGAACGACAACAACGCGTTCACCGGATCCGCGGGTGGCCGCCGGTTCCGCAGCGCGAAGTCGAATGTCCACGGCCGGTCATCGAGCGGGGGAGGCCTCAGCATCCCGCTGAACGCTCCGAAGTATTCGCGGGCTGCGTTCCCTTCGAGCCCCAGCAACTGCGGCAGTGACTCGGCCCCGTCGCACCGCTCGACCGCGTCTGCCAACGCATCCAGGACCCGCTGCGTCGGCTCACCGTTTCGCCGAAGCATCGTCCGCGCATTGGCAACCTTGCACCGAATGAAGCGCCGCGCGAGCCGCAAGCTGCGCGCCGGGTCATCCGCCCAACGGTACTGCGCGCGCCGGATGTCCACGTTCTTGTGGCCAAGCCCTTCGCTGATTCCATGGAACCAGCCGCCGTACGTCATCCAGCACACCGAGATTTCTTTCCCGAACGCCGCATGTAGCGCCTGAGCAGACATCTGAATGTTCCCCATCAGGACCACGTGCGACGTGTGCTCGAGCCGCGCCTCGCCGACCTTCAAACGGTCTGGGTCGCGCACCACCAGTTGCTCGCCGTCCAGACCGACCCTCAAGCCCTGCCCCTGGACGTAGAAGGCCTGCGCGTCGTCATTCTCGGCGACCAGGCGCCTCGGAGCGCGTGCCGTCTCACCGTTGAGAAGGTTCACCTCGTCCGGCAAGCACAACGCATTGAGCGAACACGACCCGCACTTGGGGCTGTTGCGCAGCGGCGCCGGGACCTGGCTCTGTGAGGCCAACACCAGCGCTGCCTGCACCGTCTCGAGCGTGCGCGCGATCAACGCGTCGTCGAACCGAACCGTCACCCGCGTCTTGGTCTTCGCAAAATAGAGCACCCCTTCGTCACACGAGAACCCGTGCTCGCGAAGTAGCAGCCCATAGGCGCACAGCTGCACCCGTTCGGGTTCCCACGCCTGTTCCGGCGTTGGAGCGGGCTTACCGCGCTTGTAGTCGACTGGGCACACCTTGCCGTCTTCGACCTCGACGAGGTCAATCTTCCCGGTGATGCCCAACGCCTGCGACGACAAGGTGACGGAGCGCACCTCGAAAGGACGCTCGGGCAGCTCGGCGGGCAACCCACCGGGGTCAGGCCGATCAACGCGGCGATGCACCGCCTGCCCTTCGACCGTGAAGTGGTTGTCGGCGAACTCGCCCTGTACCCATTCGAAGTAGAAGAGGCGCGGGCAGTAGACGAGCTCGTTCAGCATCCGCGCCGGAACCGGCCGCGCTCCAGGGTCAGTCGTTTCGTTCATGCTCCGCAAGTTACGGGGCGCATGTGACAGGGCGGGTCAGGCGGGCTCGAAGACTCCAAGGCCAAAGTGACTGGCGTAGCCGATTGCGATCGGGCCGCGCACCGGTCGTTCAAAGGTCAACCGCAGCCCAAGTGCCGGTTGGTGCCCCGGGGATTGAGGGCCATGGGCTCTGGTCTTCGTGAACGACCGCCACCGCGTAGAGGCCTTTGATGCGTGTATGGCCGCGAGCACGGTGTCAGCAGGTGCCCAGGCGTCCCTCGTCTCGAACTCGACCGTCTGAACACCCTCGAAGCCAAGGCTGCGCAGCTCTTCCTCAACCTGACCCCAAAGCGTGTGTCGCCCTTTTGCCTTGAGGTAACGAGGGCACACGTACGGCGTGTGACTGACCCACACCCGCGCCTCGCGCGTCAGCGCCAGTTTCTCGAACGCGTCGGCCTTTCCGGCCCACACGGGAACCAGCTTCAACATCGCCTCGCGCGCATACAGCGACCTGAGCTGCGACTCGATCGTTCTTCGCGCCTCATCCGTCATGCCCTCGCGCACGTGGATGACGATGTGGTCGATGGCAGCAGCGTTATGCCGATGGGCCCCGCGCTTCACCGCATTCGCTGCGAACGGAAAGACGTAGGCGTGCCGATGACCGAGCGCCTTCTCGTTGCGCGCATCCTTGCCAACCAGCTGAACCACCGTTTCCGCCGAGGCACCGTCGGCCTTCTTTGCCAGTGCACGATGCAGCCGCTCTGCAAGAGGAAGCGCTTGCCGAAGAGGTGGAAGCGTCTTGCCAGAGACCGTTCGGGAAGACACCGCGAAGGCGATGGTATCGACCGCCGGCCGCACATCACGGGCCTTCTCGGGATGCAGGGCTTCCAGCGCGTCCGCTGCGCGCCAGTAGGTGAGCCAGCGGCTGCCAGGGGGGACGCTCCAGCCTTCGGCTTGAAGAGCACCCGTGTCCACGCGCAACAGCTCACACAAGTCGGAAGGGTAGCGCGCCTCGACAGCCGCCAACTGCTTTGCGCTGAGCTTGAGCGGCACCTTCTTGCCCTTCTCCAACGCCTTTGACGCCTCTCGTTCGAGCGCCAGCTGCGCCGAGGTCACGACGTGTTCGGCTCGCCATGCGTCGTAGCCAACGGCGGGCAACGGGCTGAGCAGGTCGACCCGCTCGTAGCCCGACGATGGCGGCGCCTTCGCGATCGAGCACCATTTCGCCTCGCCCAGCGGGGGAATGGCGTCGACCAGCCGCGCCTGAACCCAGCTCTCTGCCCGACCGAGATAGGGCATTGCGTCGAGCAGCGAGTTCATCAACGACCGTTCGCCTGTCGCGAGTGACGCCGGCCACTCGACGAACATCGGCTCGGCAATGACAGCAAACGTGTCGAGCACCTTGGTCGTCTTGCCATCGAACAAAGGCAGGTAGTGGCGGGTGTGTGACGCGTTGGCGGCGGGCAAGCAGTAGCGCGGTGGCTGCTCTGCGAGACTGGAGATCAGAGAGCGCGCGAGCGGTGGAACGCCGTCCGTCCAGCCGAGGCGATTGAAACCCGTCGCGATGAGGGCTCGGAGCAGCCGCCACGGACTCGGCGGCCACTCGATGGCGCCCTCGTTGACGTGCTGACCCCAGGGCGTCGCGTGGTACTTGCCGGCGACAAACTCGAAGCGGGCGACGGTCGTCACTTTTCCTCAGCAAACGTGACGGTCGTGACCCCGCTGTTTCCCGCGAACAGCTTCGATGCCGCCGCTATGAGCGCGGGCAGGCTGGCCTCGAACTCCGCCTTCGACGGCAGCTTGAAACCGTCAGGGCGCCTCACCTGAACTTCGACGACGTCGAGGTCGCAGGCAGTTCGCAGCCGAAGGCTGCCATCGAGAAACGCGCGGACCTTGAACAGGGCGAGCGCCGCGAGCAGCTCGGTAGCAGCGGCGCCCAGGGCGTAGGCGCGCAGCTGGCCGAGGTCGAGGTTGAAGTACGCGACGATTGAATCGGCCGTGTACTCGTCGCGCTGAAACGGCACGTTGCCAAATCCGTCTTTCGCCTCGCCCGATGGGTTTACTGGGTCGTTCTTCACGCCGCCGGAGGCCGCGACGCGAACCCCCGTTGCTTCAATAAAGGCTGAGAGCGCGCGCTCGATTCGAAGCCGACCGCCCGCGAGTTCGGACTTGGCGAGGAACAGGCCATGAATCAGCGCGTTCACGTCATAAGACGCAACGACGCGCGCCAGCTTGGCGCGATCAATGACGCCCTTCGAAAACGCATCGGTCTGCTTTTTCAGCTCGTCGAAGAACGTCTGGTCCTTTGCCTCGAGAATGTAGGGCGAGTTCAACCGGTGGGCCTCAGTGAGCGTCGACGTCAGGTAGTCCCCGTTGGCGTCGTTGACGCGCACGTACGAGAGGCCCTTGACCGAAGGGACGAGGTCTTTGGTTGCGCCATCCCAAATGGTCTGCTCGAGCCGATTGGCCATGCTCTGCGCGCTCTCGACCAGCAGCGTTTGTCCCGCTGCCGAGTCGAAGACCGCGGCGCCCAGGTCAGGGAAACCGGTTGGCTGAAACCGGGTGCCTTGCATCGGCTTGAGCCGGGCCTCGATGAGAACGCGGGACTCACTGCGGGCAAGCAATTCGGAAATGGTCTTCATCGGTTGGCTTCCTTTCGGACGACGAGTTGTTCAAGGGCGGAATACGTGGCGGGTTCAACGGGAATCAGCAGCGCGGCCGCGAGCCGTCGTGCGTCGCGCGGGTGAAGGGAGACAAGGTGCCGGCGGGAGTCGATGGCCAGGCCCACACCCGAGGCCCGCAGCCGATGCTCAGCGGCAGCGAAGGCGCGCTCGCCTTGCCCACGCGCGAGCAGTCGCGCAGGTCGGGAGTCTTCGGCCCCCGAGCGCGTCGGGTAGGCCAGACGGAAGACCGCGAACAACGCGGGCACGCGACTTGGCTGCTGCGGCTCGGCTGGTTCCAGGTTCGTCGTCCAGTCGACGCACATGAAGCCCCGGGCGAGCAGGCAAATCTCGGCATCGAGGTCCGGGCTCGCAAGGAATTGAGCGAGGTCGGCCTCAGAGGCGGTGACGCGCGAAGCGGCGAACACGCGGTTGCCGGTGCCAGAGCTCTCGGTGAGGCGGCGCTCGAGCACCGCGCACAGCGAATCGACCAGCGTGCCGCGCCAGACTTCGCGCGCGGTCGACGCGAACGCATCAGAGCGCTCGAGGAAGCGGGCGTTTCGCTGCGCCTTGCGTGGCTGCTGCAGCGGCAGGCAGTTCCAGCGAATGCCGGCGTCAGCTTCGTAGCCTTCGAAGGCAAGCTTGCTCTGGAACGCCGAAATCGCCGCGGCGAGCCTCATCGGCGCAGTGGGCGCCCCGAGCACGGGGACCAACGAGGTTGAGCTCAGCGTTGGCAAAGGCTGCAGGCCCTTGTCCTTTGCCCAGCGGCCGCTGCGCACCATCGCGCTCTCGACGTCAGCCAGCTGGCAGAGCAGCGCGGTGACGGCCAGGGCCCCCTCGCTGCGAAGCGCGCCCATCATCGCGGCTTCGATGCCGCGCACGCCGCGCGCCATCCCAATCGGCGCGCCGGCTTTGTCCGCGGCGCGCCGCAGCCGCTCGACCCAGTCTTCGAACTGTTGAACGACGCGTGCTGCGGGCTTTGGCTGAACCCGCCAACGGCCCAGCGGCACCGCCAGGTTCGCCTGGCCATTTCGTTCGACGAAGCCAAAGCGCTGGAACTCGCTGACCCCGCGCACGGCGCCCATGGATGACAGGCCGATCGCCGCCTGCACCGAGGTCGTCGCGCGCGCGCCAGACGAGAAGAGCCGGCCCTGGTCGAACAGCTTCTTCACCTCGGGCCAGGTCGCCGGGCCGCCCCAAAGCGGCATCCACTGCTCCCCGCGCCCGTTTCCCTCGTCCTCGCCGGTGGCGCTCGGGTAGCCCGCAGCACGGCTCTGGACCGCGAAGGGGGCTGAGGCCTGCACGGCCCGGCTGGTCTCGAGGCGGCGCAGCGTGGCGACCTGAAACGTCAGCGTGCCTTCGATCGTCAGCACGAAGTCCCAGAGGTTGACGTGGCTTTCGGCGCTGAAGCCCGACGTCGCGTTGGCGCCGCCCGCGCCGCCAGGGAGGAATTGACCAATCGCGCGCTGCTCGAGGCCGTCGACGGCGCCGCCGAACAGCGCGCCCGCCAGCAATGCGCCCGCGCCAGGTTTCGCCGTTCCGCTGTGGGGGTCGAAGAGCTCGACCAGGCGCTGCATCTGGTTGTTGGTGAAGTCGAGGCGGCCGTCGTTGCCCCCCGTGCCGAGCAGGGCGGGGAATTGAATGGCGTCGTCAGTCAGCGAAAGCGCCGCGCCGAGCCAGGGCAACAGCGCCTCAGGCCAGGCTGCGCGGGCGCGGCGAATCAGCTCGAGCTTCTCTTCATCTGCCGGGCGCACCACCCTTCCCTCGGTGACCTGCTGCCCGACGGCGATCGCGGCGCGGAAGTGCTCAAAACGCGAAGCCTGCCCTGAAGCAATCGCGTGCAGGGCCTCGCGGTTGTCCTTCGGATAGAAGCCGCTTCCACCGTTCCACGGCGCGATAAGCGGAGTCGGCCGATACTCGTCGAGCAGGAAGCGAGCCAGCGCCTCCTGGTCGAGGGTCGAGGTGAGCACGAAAGTTCCGTCAACCCATTGGCCTCGGGCTCCTGCGTCTTTCTGCGTCGCCACCAGTCGAAGCACCGCCAGCGTCTTCAGGTAGCCCGCCAGGACGTGCGGTGGGCAACCGGTGAGCTCAATCGCGTGCGTCGTCATGCGGACTCCAAGCGCTCGGAAGCCCGCCAGTCTGCGGCACGCAACACCGCCTCCAAGAAGGCCAGCTGAAACGGGCCGAAGGTCTCGAGCAGGTGCTGCACCCGTTCTGACCACGACGGCCCGAAGCGGTCGCTGGCGCCGAGCTCGGCAAGGTCGAGGTGCAGCGTGGTCTCGGGGAACGGAACCGACTCGCCGGCAGCAGTCGTCAAGTGAAAGGCCTTCACGAGGTCGTCGTTGCGAACTCCGAAGATGGAGCCCGCTGCGTCTTCGGCCTTCAACAGCTCGGCCGCCGAGCCGACCCACTGGCAACGGACTTTCCCGTGGTGCGCACAGACGAGAAACGCGACGAGGTCGAAGTCGACCCTCGACAGTTGTTGCAGCTCGCTGACCAGCGCGTCCCCGTCGCCTGGCGCCCCGTCGTGCCGCGCGATGCCGGATGCGACGAACGCCTCGTGGCCTGGAGCGACGGCGGCCAACCGCTCGAACATGAGCAGGGTGCTGGCGAGCTCGTGGCGGAAGCCGACCCGGCCCACCCGTTTCCAGGCCGTCGAAGGTGCCTTCGCCCAGGGGCCGCCGGGGTGCGCGTCGATCTTCTCCTGAAAGCGGTCGTGCGCCTTTCCTGCGTCGTGCCATCGGCCCGCCAGCTCGAGGAGCTTGGTGAGGCCTGGAGGCAACGCGAGCGCAGTGGCGATGGCGAGCGCCTCCTTGCCGACATCGCGCCCGTGCTCAGCGACGGTCTGCCATTGCGCGAGGGAAAGAGACTCGTCTTCTTCGGACGAGGTGGCGGCTTCGAAGCGCTCGTCCGATGAGGCGACGACGATGCTCGACAGCCCGACCGGTGTGACTGCCGTCTTGCTCTTCGGCGACCAGCCCGTGGCGGGGTCGTAGCCGCCGTCACCCGCGGCGAGCAGCACCACCGAGCCGGAGGGCGGCAGCTCGAACCTGCGCAGCTTGCGCCACTGCTTCCGGGTGTAGTCGAAGGTCCAGGCGGCGCCGTCTGCTTCGAGCCAGGCCTGAAGACTGCCGTCTTTTCCACGGCGTGGCACGGGGCACAGCTCAGGCCGACGGGGCTTCGGCAGGTCGGCCGGCCAGGGCTCCTCAGCCGCACGCCAGAAGACCTGCACATCGCGGTCGTCGCCTTCGCGAATGTAGCGGCCGACGTCGAGGTCGGCGCCCATCAGGTCCGCAGTCGTGTCGAACAAATCGTCGAGGTCCGGCCGACGCAGCACGTGCGCGGGTTGGTACGGGTACAGCTGCGCGCGCGTGGCAGGGGTGAGCGCTTCTTCATGCGCCTCGAGCGTGGCGGGCCCAACGTCACCTTTCTGCTCGAGCTCGGCCAGCGCGCCTTTCGCCGCGCGCAATTCTTCGACCTCATACGGCAGCGCCCCCGTCGCGTCCTTCGGCACGTCGCCGACGACGACCACGTCTCCACGCTCGCCCTCGTAGCGCGCGCACCGGCCGAAGCGCTGAACGAGGCTCGACCAGGGCGCGAGGTCAGTGACGAGCAGCTGCGCTGAGAGGTCGACCCCGGCCTCGACGACCTGGGTGGCGACGATGATTCGGCCGGCCGCGGGCACAGGCACCGACGGCGCTCGCGATAGAAAATCAGCGAGCCACGCTGCCCGCTCGTGTCCGCGAAAGCGGCTGTGGACCCGCCGCACCTCGGGCCCCGGCGCGGCGTCGACGGCCGCTTTCTTTCCTTTCCCTCGAGGACCCACCTCGAGCGCCGCCGCCACTTCGTTCGCACGTCGCACGCTGTTCACGATGACGAGGGTGATCGAGCCCGCCGCGTGACGGCTGCGAACGAGGCCGGCGATCTGATCCGGCTCACGAATCGTGGGCTCGAGACTCAGCGTCTTCTTCACCGCGAAGAGGCCGCCCTTGCGTTCGTCCTTCGAGATTCGAAGCTTCGTGTCGTCGAGCGCGGCTGCCTGTTGACGAAAATCGACCTGCGCGAGCCAGTCGGGCTGAAGCGTCGCGCTCATCCACCACGATCGACTGATGGGCAGCCCTGAGCTGCGCTTCGCGTCGTGCTGCCTGAAGGCGGCGAGCTGCACCGACGTCGCGAGCGCGACGTCCATCAGCTGAATCTCGTCGTAGACCCAGAGGGTGTCGTGGTGCAGCAAGCCGAACTCCATCGGCCAGCGGGCCCGGGAGGCCGCGTAGCCGCGGTTCAGCGCGCGCGAGAGCAGCATGTCCTGGGTGCCGACGAAGATGGCGTGGCGCTCTGGATCCGCGACCCAGCCGGTCGATTCGATTCCGCCCATCAGCAAGTGGCAGCCGACCTCCTCGCTGAGCCCCGCGCGCGCGAGCCAGCCCGAGATCTTCGAGTGCGTCTGCTCGACCAGCACGCGCATCGGAAGACAGAAGACGAGGCGCCGTGGCCAGCCCGGCTGCGCGCGCTCGACGCGTTGATACAGCCACGACAGCACCGCGCCTTCAGTCTTGCCGAAGCCCGTCGGGATTCGCAGGACGCGGTCAATGCAGCGCTCGTCCTCGCCCAGCTCGCGCTGCCAGCTGCGCGGCGAAAAGCCCGGCGTCTGCGTCGTGGTCAGCTGCTTGAAGTACGCGTCAAAAGTCATGGCAGAACCCGGGATACCGCGGTCATGTGACAGGAGCGGTCGCAGCCGCCGATAACAACGATTTGGGCGAAAGCACCTTCACGTCGGCGCCGAAGCCACGAACCCACGCCTTGAGCTGGGGCGACGGCGGCGCTTCGAGCGCGACGTCCAGCAACCCGTCGGCGCGAAGCTGCGACCGCTGGCTCGGGTGCATCTTTCGCTCAGCCACCACCCGCGCGATCCGCGCCGCAAACCGCAGCCGCACCGCGACCACCTTGCCGTCCCACGGGCCGAACGCCCCGTGCAGAAACTCGGAGGGGTTGAAGTCGTGTTTTCGTTCGAAGCAGCGCCCCGTGGCCTTCACGGCGCTGATCCGATCGAGCAGGTAGATGCGCCCCGCATTGCGTTCGTGGCTCCAGGCAAAGACGTAGACCCCATCGGCCTGCACGTGGACGTTGTACGGGTCGATCGTGCGCGCCCGGTCTAAGCGCTCGCCCAGCTTCCGGTAGGTGACGACGAGGGTCGCTTGCCGTTCGACCGCTTCGAGCAGCGCACTGACGAGCTCGCGCTTCGTCTCGTAACCACGGCTCGAGCCAATGCTGCCGCTGACGCGGGGAGCAGCGGCCGTCACCCGCGCCAGCAGCTGCGGCGGAAGCGCGGCCCTCAGCTTCTCGAGCGCCGTCAGCGCGGACTCGTGAAACAGCGTCCCCGCAAGGCCGGACAACAAGCCGCCGCCGGCGCTGAGCGCGAGCATCTCGCTCCAGCTCAACGACAAGTTCACCCGCCGCCGGTAGCCGTCGGCCAGCCGCCACCGCGGCCTCGCCCCCTCGCGTTCCTGGTACAGCGGCACCCCCATTCGTTCGAGGACGCCGAGGTCGCGGTACACCGTGCGCACCGTGCAGCCCAGGCGGCTCGCCGCTGCAGGCACCTCGAGTTCGCGGCGCTCGTCGAGGTAGAGCAGCAGCCGCAATTGCCTCGCCGCTGAGTCACCTCGCACAATTCGAACAGTAGCCCAAGCCGGCTTGGCGTCCATTTTCTGGCCCGCGACGACACGCTTGCCGAAGACAGCCCGCCCGTCGCGGACGAAGATGCGCAGGTGTCTGCGACCACGACGAGCCTCGAAGGCGTCCTCGAGCGCGTCACGTTCGTCAGCGAAGAGAACGGCTTTTCGGTGGTGCAGCTCGTCGTTCAAGGCAGGCGTGAGCCCGTCACCGCGGTCGGCCCGCTGTTGGGCGTCCAGCCTGGCGAGAGCCTTCGGTTGACGGGCTGGTGGGTGACCGACAAGAAGTACGGCGAGCAGTTCAAGGCGGCCTCGTTTCTCAGCGTGAAGCCCGCGACGCTGGTCGGCATCGAGAAATACCTGGGCTCGGGCCTGGTGAAGGGCATCGGCAAGGTGATGGCCTCGCGGCTGGTCGCGCACTTCGGCCTCGCGACGCTCGACGTCATCGAGGCCTCGCCTTCGCGGCTGGTCGAGGTCGAAGGCATCGGCCGCGTGCGCAGCCAGCGCATCACCCGCGCCTGGGCCGAACAACGCGAGATTCGACAGGTGATGGTGTTCCTCCAGTCGCACGGCGTCACCACCACCTACGCCGTTCGCATCTACAAGCAGTACCGGCACCACGCCATCGCGGTGGTGAAGGAAAACCCCTACCGGCTCGCGTTGGACATCTTCGGCATCGGCTTCAAGACGGCCGACGCCATCGCCGCGAAGCTCGGCATCTCGCCCACCTCGCCGCAGCGCGCCCAGGCAGGCGTCCTGCACGTGCTCGGCGAGGCGTCCGGCGACGGCCACGTCTGGCTGCCGCGCGACGCGCTGGTGAAGCAGTCGGCCGAGGTGCTGACCATCGACGCGCCCCTTATCGAAGACGCCATCTCGGCGCTGACGCAGACCCAGCACCTCGTCTTCGAAGAAGGCGCTGCCGGCATTTCGGGGCGCGTGTACTCGCGCGGGCTGCACGCGGCCGAGACGGGGCTGGCGGCCGGGTTGCTGGCGCTCGCGAGGGGCAAGCCCGCGCCCTTGAAGATTGAGGTCGAGGCAGCGCTGCGGTGGTTCGAAGGGAAGCAGGGGTTGACGCTGGCCGCCGAACAGCAGGACGCCATTCGTTCGGCCATCGCGTCGAAGGTGTTGGTCATCACCGGGGGGCCGGGCACGGGGAAGACGACGCTGGTCAACGGCATCATTCAGATTCTCGAGAAGAAGGGGCGGCGGATATTGCTGGCGGCTCCGACGGGGCGCGCGGCGCGACGAATGAACGAGACGACGGGGCGCGAGGCGAAGACGGTGCATCGGCTGCTCGAGTTTTCGCCGAAGACGAACGCGTTCGCGCGCAACCGCGACGCGCCGCTGGATGGCGACGTGGTCATCATCGACGAGGCCTCGATGCTCGATGTGGTGCTGGCGTATGACATCGTCAAGGCGATTCCGCTGAACGCCCAGCTGGTGCTGGTGGGCGACGTGGACCAGCTGCCCTCGGTGGGGCCCGGGCGCGTGCTGGCGGACCTCATCGATTCAGGCACGGTGCCGGTGGTGCGGCTGCGCCACATCTTTCGCCAGGCGCAAGACAGCTTGATTGTCACCAACGCCCATCGCGTCAACCGGGGCGAGCTTCCCCAATGGCCCCGCCAGCGCGGCCAGCTGCCGAAGCCCGACTTCTATTTCATCGAACGCGCCGAGCCCGAAGAAGTGCTGTCGACGCTCAAAGAGCTGGTCGCGCGGCGAATCCCCCAGGGGTGGGGCTTCGATTCGGTTGACCAGGTGCAGGTGCTCACCCCCATGCATCGCGGCCTGCTCGGAGCGGGCAACCTGAACCTCGAGCTGCAGGCGCTGCTCAACCCCAGCGGCAGCGCGTTGACGCGAGGCAGTCGCGTCTTTCGGGAGCGCGACAAGGTGATGCAGATTCGCAACAACTACGACCTCGAGGTCTTCAACGGCGACATCGGGCGAGTCATCCGCGTCGACCCGGTGGAACAGCAACTGGTCGCCCGCTTCGATGGGCGCGAAGTCACCTACGACGCGTCGGACCTCGATGAGCTGGTGCTCTCGTATGCGTGTTCGATTCACAAGTCGCAGGGCAGCGAGTACCCATGCGTGGTGATGCCGCTGCATACCCAGCACTACGTGATGCTGCAGCGCAACCTGCTGTACACGGGCATCACCCGTGGGCGGAAGCTGGTGACGATTGTCGGCAGCCGCAGAGCGCTCGCGATGGCAGTCAAGGCAACAGGGGCCGCTCGGCGCTTCACGGGCCTGGAAGAACGCCTGCGGCGGTAAGCATTTTCAGTTCGAGGTCGGCGGCGGCCAGGAAGTGATCCAGTTGCGGCGGTCTTAGAGATCCACTTCGCGTTGCAGGAAACAGTGGGGCAGCAGGTCTGTTGAGTCGTTCGTGTGACCCGCCGCAGCGAGCGACGGGCCGAGCGCCGCATTGCCCAACGAGCTGGGCACTCTGTTGGTGGCGCGAGGCGCGTCGCGAGCGCAGGCGCACCTTGGGCGCGCTCGATCGGCTTCGGTTGCTCTGATGGGCGTGCGGTCGCGCTCCGTTCCTGAGCCGCAGGTCCGGCGTTTGGCCCGTTCCGCTCGGGATCCGTTTCGCGTCAGCGTGCTCGCTGCTTCAC
>JBBRAX010000103.1:0-12908 GCA_038206395.1 Myxococcales bacterium
TCTCCTCACCACTGGATCAGGAAATCACCCCCGCAGCCTCGCCAAAGCGCCATCCCTCCCCGACCCGGCCCTCCTTCCGCCATGCCCCACGGCCTCACGCGAACTCACCTCCTTCGCTCGGATCACGAATCAAGCGTGAGGCCTGATCGACATCGTTGCCCGCGGAACGGACAACTATCTGTACCATCGCTTCTATCCGTCTGGCGGTTTCTTTTCTTCCTTCGCTTGGCTAAATAGTCCGCAGACTTATCATGACCCTGCAATTGCCTCTTGGAGCCCGAATCGGCTAGACATATACGCCGTTGACTCGTCTCAGAACCTGCACCATCTCTGGTTTGAGGATGGCAATTGGCTGGACGCGTGGATCAATACGGGCATTGTCGCACCGTTGTGCGCGTTGTCGGCAGCTTCGTGGGGCCCGGGTCGGCTCGATTTGTTCTCGTGTGCCTCAGGGTCAACCTGGCAGACCTACTTCCCAAGGCCTTAGTCACTTCGCAGCGGTGACGTGCTCGACCAGCTCGCGCACGAACCGCCAGGTCAGACCCCAGACGACGTGCTTCGCGTCATCCCAGACGAGCACGTCGCGGTCGGCTTCGTAGAGCAGCCGCTTCTCAGGCCGCAGGCGCAGCAGCGGCGCTTCGATCAGCTCGCCGACTTCGGTGGGGTTGGGGCGCAGCACGAGCTCTGCCGGGACGACTCCGACGAAGGGCGTGACGTAGAAGCTGGTGATGCTCGGCATGCCCGCGAGCATTCCGAGGACGTCGACCTGGTCGGGAGCGATGCCGAGCTCTTCATCGGCCTCGCGCAGCGCGGTGTGCAGCGGGGTGAGGTCGCCTTCGTCTCTCGCTCCGCCGGGAAATGAAATCTGCCCCGCGTGCTTGCGCATCGTCATTGGGCGCATCGTCAAATAGACCCACGGCTCGCCGCCCCGCCAGAACAGCGGCGCCAGCACTGAGGCTTCCTTCAGGATCATCCCGCCCGACTCCAGCGACTTCGGCGGCGCCTTCTTGAGCTGCGCGCGAAGGCGTTCGAAGAAGGCGGCGCCTTCGTTCAAGGCTGCAGCACTCCGGCAGAGAGCAGGACGAGCAGGGTCACGCCGAGGACGATGCGGTAGACGACGAAGACGAGCATCGAGCGGCTGCGAAGGAAGCTCAAGAGCCCAGCGATCGCCGCCATGCCCGTCGCGAAGCTGACCAGGGTGCCGACCGCGAGCGCCATCGTCGACGGGCGTTCAGCGGCTTCCAGCAGGTGCTTGAGCTCGAACACGCCCGCGAGCGTGGTGGCAGGAATCGAGAGGAGAAACGAGTAGCGGGCCGCTGCTTCGCGCGTGAAGCCGAGAGACAAGCCGCCGGTGATGGTGGTGCCCGAGCGTGACGAGCCGGGAATCAGCGCCAGCGACTGCCAGAGGCCGATGATGATGCCGTCTTTGAGCGTCATCTCACTCAGCGTGCGCTTGCGGGAAGAGACGCGCTCGATCACGAAGAGGACGATCGCGAGGAGGATCAGCGAGGCGGCGATGACGTACAGCGACCGCAGCGAGCCTTCGATGCTCTTCTTCATCAGCAGGCCGAGGATGCCGATCGGAATCGTCCCCAGGCCCACGAACCAGGCGAGCCGCGAATCTTCGGTGCCGAAGGGCGCCTTCGCGAGCAGGCCGGCGACGAAGGCCCTGGTGAGGCGGACGAGGTCACGCGCGAAGTAGACGAGCACTGCGGCGACGGTGCCGAGCTGGATGACCGCCGAGTACGCGGCGCCCGGGTCTTCCCAGCCGAGCAGCTTGGGGACGATTTTTAAGTGTGCAGTCGAGCTGATCGGCAGGAACTCCGTCAGCCCCTGCACGATGCCCAGCACGATGGCTTCCAACAGCGTCATGGCGGGGGCTTACCGCAGCCTGGGTGGATTCACTCAGTCGATTCCCAGCAGCCGCTGTGCCCCATCGATGAAGTACCGCTTGATCGCGTTCCACTTCCTCGCTGACAGCCCGATGAGACGCGGATCATCGCGTTCGGCGTCCTCGAAGAAGGCCAGCGCACGGGTCAGGTGATACCTGTCAGCTGCCGAGCTGGAATATCGCTTCGCGTAGGAAGCCAACGCAGCCGTCAGCGACATGCGCCCCTCGGTGAGCACGACATGAAGATCCCAGAAATCGCGGCGCAACCCACGGCGGCTGATCGCGCCAATCTTCATCACGGCGAGGTCGACGTCGGAAGCGATTCGGAACGTGCCCGGACCCGGCTTCGGAGCCTCGAGCGGAGCGTAAGGGTAGAGAACGACGTCAACCGGAACGCCCGCCACGTCTACGGTCACCGAGACGTCCGATTCTCCGACGAGGCGACCACCCAGGTCCGTCAGCTCGGCGACCACCTTTCCGAGCGAGCTGACCTTTCTCGTCGAGAAGAGATCCAGGTCCAGAGACTTTCGGTGACCAAACCGCCAGCCCACTGCGGTCCCTCCAGCCAGGTAGAAGTCACGCAGGGATGGCAGCGTGCTCAGTCTGCCCAGTAGGCGGCTTTGCTTCTGCGAAATTCGGGAGGGCTTCTCCATGTCTCATTCTCCGCTCGAAGAATTGCCCGCCAGAATCCAATCGTGCGACGGGAAAGTTCGGGGTGGCCGCTGTCCCGGAAGAAGTCGTGGATTCGATCGATTCCGTACCGACGAATCAACCACTTCACGTCGACGAGCCGGCCGAACTCGAGCACGCGGGCCAGGATGTACTCGGCATCGCGCACGGGGTCGATGCGTTCGATCCTCGTGTCCCAGAAGAGGGACCGCATCGATTTTGGCAGCGGCCGCACGAAGGCGACGGTAGCTCAGCGCTGTTCGCCGGGCATTCGACTAACCGTCGTGCTCACCGGTTCTTCGCGCTTTCGATCTTCTGGATGTCGAGGAGATCCTGCGGCCGACCCACGGCGCGTTTGTTCTTCAGCAGTTGCGCACGCCCCAGCAACCAGACGGGCTGATCTCCGTAGCGAGTCTCCAGCTTCGCGTGCCAGGCCTCGTCGAACGTGACCGATGAGATCTGAGTCAGGACGTCGATGCGGTTCGGCTCGACACCCATCTGGAATGTGATGCCCGGAACCGCAAAGTCGTTGAGGGTGACCTGCGTGAGCGGCGCGCCGAATCGCCTCAGGGCCGCCAGCGTCCTCGGAGCATTCTCGGGCGTGGCGTCCACCCAGATATCCAGGTCCTTGGTGTAGCGCGGCTCCGCATGGGCGAAGACGGCGTAGGCGCCGACGACGAGGTACCGAACTTCAGCTGCGTTGAACTCGCACAACAGATCTCTGAAGTCGGAGTTGATCTTCATCGATCCCCTTGAAGGCCGCCCAGTCGAGCACGCACTGCCACGCTGCCGAAAATCGCTGCTCAGGAGTAAGCGAACCCCAGAATTCGACGTCGAAGGACCCGTCGTCGTAGCCCTCACGAACGACGTGAACGCTCATTCGGCGCCTGCGATCTTCTGCGCGTTCTTCGGCGGTCATCCCCGACAATCTACTGGATTCGCGAACCTCGCGCTCAGCGCTGTTCGCCGGGCACGACCCACACGTCGCCACCCAGCGCGGCGCGGCGAAGCTCCCAAGCGGCCAGCACGTCAGCGGTGTGCGAAAGGTACTCGGCCGTCGGCTTGAAGCCGTTGCCCTTCGCGTAGCCCGAGATGAACTCGCGCAACACGGGCGAGAGGAAGTGCGTCGCCAGCACGACTTCGCTGCCGTCGAGGTAGTCGGTGAACCGCAGCGCGAAGCCCGACGACTGCTCGTCGTTTGCGTCCACCCGCACCACCTGCGCTTTCACGTGCACCTCGCGGCCGTGCGGCGGCAGCGACAGGCGCACCTCGAGCTTCGTCCCCATCTTCAGGAAGAACGTGCTCGCCAGAAAAAGTCCGCCCACGCTCAGGTTCGCGGTCGGCAGCGCTGCTTCGAAGTTGTGGCTCGGGTCGTCTGCCAACGACAGCTTCGCCTTCACCTGCAGGTCCGCGCGCGGGTACTGCCGGCGGTGCTCGGGACCCAACCCCTTCGGGGCTGCCCGGCTCGCTTCTGCCGTCTTCACCAGCGGGGCCACCGAGGCTGCCGTGCGGCTCGTGCCGGCCAGCCCTGCGACGATTCCCGAGGTCGGGCCCGGGCGTGATTCAGGGCGCGCGCCTGGGGTCTGCGGCTTCGCTGCGATGAACTTCGCCGGGGTCGAGCTCTGCGGCGACTCAGCCCTCGACTGCTCTCGGGATGAACGGGGCGGCGGCGAACGGACGACGGCAACAAACGGTGCGGAGGCCTGCCGCTGCGGCGTCATCAGCCCGGCGGTGATGCGTTTCTTCGCCGGCTCGCTCTTTCGAGCGAGCGCAGCGACGAGGGGGTTGACCGGAGCCGGCCGGCCACCGGTCGACAACCCGGCGGCAAGCGACG
Source organism: Myxococcales bacterium (assembly GCA_038206395.1). GTDB lineage: Bacteria > Myxococcota > Myxococcia > Myxococcales > Myxococcaceae > JAGSPQ01. Next base: position 4,395 of record JBBRAX010000103.1, read on the forward strand.
AGAGCGACTTGCCCCTGGCTCCGTTCTTCTTCCCCTTCAAGGTGGTCCTTTAGACGGCGCGAAGGTGCGGCGCGCCAACAGCAGTGCGCAGCTCGTCCTTCTTGTCCGTCTTCTCCCAGGTGAATTCCTTCTCATTCCGGCCGAAGTGACCGTACGCGGCGGTCTTCTGGTAAATCGGCCGCAGCAGCTGCAGGTGCTCGATGATCTCGCGCGGCTTGAGCCCGAACACCTTGCGCACCGCGGCGGCGATCTTGTCTTCCGCGACGATGCCCGTGCCGAACGTCTCGACCATTACGCTCGTCGGCTCGGCAACGCCGATCGCGTAGCTGATCTGCACTTCGCAGCGGCGCGCGAGGCCCGCGGCCACCACGTTCTTCGCGACGTAACGGCCCATGTACGCCGCCGAACGGTCGACCTTGCTCGGATCCTTGCCCGAGAAAGCGCCGCCGCCGTGACGGCCCATGCCGCCGTAGGTGTCGACGATGATCTTCCGGCCCGTCACGCCCGAGTCACCCATCGGACCACCGATGACGAACCGGCCCGTCGGGTTGATGAAGTACTTGGTCTTCTTGTCGAGCAGCTTCGACGGCAGCGCCTTCTTGATGACGTCTTCCATCACCGCTTCGTGGATCTTCTTGTTGCTGACGTCTTCAGCGTGCTGCGTCGACAGAACAACCGTGTCGATGCGAACCGGGTTGCCATTCTTGTACTCGATGGTGACCTGGCTCTTGCCGTCCGGGCGCATCCACGGGTGGCTCTTGCGGCGCGCGTCCGCCAGCTTCTTCGTCAGGGCCTGCGCGTACGTAATCGGCGCCGGCATCAGCTCGGGGGTCTCGTCGCAGGCGTAACCGAACATCATCCCCTGGTCGCCGGCGCCCTGCTCCTTGCTCTTCTTCTCGTCGACGCCGCGCGCGATGTCCTGCGACTGGCCTTCGATCGCGACCATCACGCCGCAGGTGTTGCCGTCGTAACCCATCGCGCTGTCGGTGTAGCCAATCTTGCAAATCGTCTGGCGCACGATCTTGGGGATGTCGATCCACGCCGACGTCGTCACTTCACCCGCGACGATCGCGAGGCCTGTCTTCACCAGCGTCTCGACGGCGATGCGGGAGTAGGGGTCTTTCTCGATCAAGCCGTCGACGATGCCGTCGGAAATCTGATCCGCGATCTTGTCCGGGTGGCCTTCGGTAACGGATTCAGAGGTGAAGAGATAGTCGCTCGGCATTGTTCGTTCCTTGGGTTTGAGACTGCCTACAAATGAGGCGCGGGCTATACCCCGCGTCACCTTTCCGTTCAAACCGATCTGTGAATGCGTGGCCGCCAAACCCGTCTGTGGAGCTAGACCCATGAAAACCACCCTGCTCGCCCTCGCCCTGATTTCCACCTCGAGCTTCGCCGCCGGCCCCAAGGACGAGGTCACCAAGCCCCTGAAGATCGTCATCAATTCAGTGCGGTACGGCAAAGACCTGCTGGGCCTGAAGCAGTTCGCCGGTGACGAGCAGGGCAAGCAGTTGATGGGCGAAAACTGGGCCAAGGGCACCGACGCCCAGCGAAAAGAGTTCGTCGACCTCTTTCACCAGCTGTTCGGGAAAATCGCCTTCCCCAAGATTCGCAAGAACTTCGAGAACCTCGACACCGTCCTCTATGAGGAGCCCACCATCACCAGTGACCGCGCCGCCATCGGCTCGACCATTCTCATCAACCACCCGCTGAAGAAGCAGGAGCTCAAGGTGAAGTACGAGCTCATCAAGGCCAAGGCCGGCTGGAGCGTCATCGACGTGTCCGTGCTCGGCGACTCGATGCTCAAGGGCATTCGCGAAGACCAGATCGAGCCCCTCTTCAAGGAAGGCGGCTGGGCCAAGGTCCTCGACGCGATGAAGGTGAAGGCGGCCGAGCTCAAAGACGTGGTGATGAAGTAACGGCTCTTCAGTCGCCGCAGTACGGATGAACCTTCGCGAAATCGCCCTGCCAGTAGAAGTCGAGGGCGTCGTGGTCCCCCCACTCCATGCCTGCCTGGGGGTCTGAGCTCAGCTGCAACAACAGCTCGGCGTCACCGGGCTTCTTCGCCCACCCCAGCAGCTGGTTCTCGAGCACAGGGGCTTCGAGTCTCTCGAAGCGCTTCAGCTCGGCCGCCGTGAGCAACCCCTTCGCAATGTTGGGAGCCGGCAGCCGCAGCGTCCGTGCCCACTCCACCAGGCACGACGCGAAGGGCCTTCGTTCTTCCATCGTCCCGTCGCGGCGGCTCTGAAAGTCGTCGGGCAAAGGCCTTCGGCGCAGCGTCTCGAGCTCCAGCGTGTGGAGCACCACCGCCTTCTCGAGGTAGCCCGGCTTCTCACCGTCGCCCCACTCGTCGAGCACGAAGAAGGACAAGAGCCCCGCCTTCGGAAGCACCCCGTTCGAGGCGACTTCCGACAGCCGCACCTGCGCGACGAAAGACAGCGAACGGTCACCCAATGCGGGCCACGGCGTGCCTTCGGGCAGGTCGGGCAGCCCCCCGATGCGGGTGCCTCCCAGGGGCAGCGCCATCTCTTCGACGCGCGTCGCCCGCATCAGCCATGCGTCGCGAATCAGCACGTCGGCCTTCGACTCCAGCGACTGCGCCGCGAGCAGCGCCACCAGGTCGGCCCGCTGCTGCTTCAGCGCCGGCAGCTTGCGGTGCTTCAAAGCCTTGGCCTTCTCACGCGGCTTCGCGGTGCGCGGCGCCTTTGACGCGGGCAAGTACGCCAGGTGCTTGCCGGTGATGCGGGTCGCTTCAGCCCTAAGCTTCAGCTCGGCGATGACCTTCTCGACTTCGACAAAGCCGACCCATTCGCCGTTCGCTCCGACGGTGCGCTGCTTCTCCGTCCACTGCCGAAGGGCCGGCACCAGCGCCGGGTCACCCACGCCGCGGCAGGCCTCGAGCAACTTGTCCCAGTGTGGCGTGTCGCGGCCCAGCTTCGCGATGAGAAATGGAGTCGCCCGCGCATCGCCGTGCCGCGCGATGCACTGCAACCCTTCCGGCGTGACGAAGCCCTTCATCAGCTTGAGCAGCGGCGGCAAGAAGTCCGCGTCACGCGGCATGCCCACCAACACCGGCGGCACGAAGATGCCGAGCACCTCCTGCTCCATCGCGGTGAGCAGTCGAGCGCCCCACTCCAGCGGCAGCAGCGACGCGATGGGACGCAGGCCGACCAACATCGCGCAGGCGACCCGGAACTCGTGGGTGTCAGGCACCGCGTCCAGCAGCGGGCCGTACCGGCGCAGCGAGCCCGGCAAGTCGCGCTCGACGGCGGCCATCAACACCACCGGAACCAGGGCCAGGTCTTTGACTCCCGCGTCCCAGAGCCCCGCCACTGCCGCGAGGTCTTCGGGCCGGTGCGGCTTCTTCTCGGCGAGCAGCTGCGTCGCGATGATTGCCTTGGCCCGCTCGCAGACGCTTGGGTCGGCCAGCAGCGCCCGCAGCTGCATCAGGCCCTTCGGGTGGTTCTCGCCCCAGAGCACGAGGCAGGTGAAGTACTGCTCGCGCTCCGTTCGTGCCGCGTAGACGAGGTCCAGCGCCTTCTGCCTTTCCTTCCGTTCTGCGGCCGGCGCGCGGTCGTAGTCGTCTTCCCACGGGGGAATGGCGCCGAAATCACACGCCTCGGGCTCAGAGAGCAAGGTGACCAACGCCGCCTCGTCGTCAGGCTTCGGCTCGAGGTGGAGGCGCACAAAGGCGGCCTGGCCTTCCGGGGTCCACCGCTCACGCCGCCTAATCGCGACCAACCCGTCGACCTCGGCATTGCCGGTGTCGGGCGGAGGCAGGGCGGAGGGCAGTGCATGCCCGAACAGCTTCGCCGCTTTCGCCTTCCGCGCCATTGCCACCCTGGTTGAACCACGCAACGGTAGCCACCGTACACTTGGCCCTTCAGCGCATGTCAGATCCTCTTCTCGATTCTTTTCCGTGTGCTGCCGCCGTCGTCGACGGTGACGCACGCCCGATCGAAACGAACGAGGCCTGGCGCGAGATTTTCGGCGAGGCCACCGCGCTGCAAGACCCCCTCGCGCAGCGGCTGCTCGAGTACACGGTTCGCGAGGTGCTGGGAGGGCACGTCGTGCGTCCGACGCCGATCATCCACGCCTGGGGCGATCGCTGGTTCCAGACGCGGGTGACGAAACCCATCTCGCGCGAGCACGGCGTGGTGGTGAGCCACGAAGACGTCACCGCTTTTCGCAGCACGCAAGCGCAGGCGCGCGAGCTGCTCGCCGCGACCTCCGGAGCGGTCGGGCCTTCGCTGCTCCGCGCCGTCACCCGCCAGCTCGCGCGGCTCACCCACTGCCGCTACGCGTGGATCGGGATTCTCGATCGCGATCGTCCGAACCGCATCGCGTGCACCGCCATCTGGGACGAAGAGAAGAAGGTCTTCTTGCGCGACTTCGAGTGCCTTCTCGAAGGCACGCCCTGCTCGCTCGTCGTCGGCAAATCGTTGACGTTGATCTCCTCAGGCGTGGCCCAGCGCTTCCCCGAGGCCAGCGAGCTGAGCGCGCTTGGCATTGACGCGTACCTCGGCCTGCCGCTGAGCTCGCCCGACGGTGAGCCGATGGGGCTCTTGAGTGCGGGCCACACGTCGCGGCTCGACACCGCCATCGACCCCGAGCTCTTGAACGGCCTCGCCACCCGCGCCGGCGCCGAGCTCTCGCGCGCGAGGTCTGAAGCGCAGCTGCGCGACAGCCAGGAACGGTTGAAGCTCGCGCTGGTCGGCACGGACGACGGCGTCTTCGATTGGGACATCCCCAGCGGGAAGGTGCGGGGCAACGCGCGGCTCACCGGCATGCTCGGCTACATGCCCGCCGAGCTGCCCGACTGGAAAGCCTGGTCGGCCATCTCGCATCCCGACGATCGCGAAGCGGTGCGAAAGGAAATGCTCGCGCACTTCAAGGGCGAGACGCCGCTGTACCGGGCCGAGGTGCGGCTGCGCGCGAAGGACGGCACATGGCGGTGGATCCTCGATCGCGGAAAAGTGGTCGAGCGCGACGAGAAGGGAACCGCGGTGCGGATGACCGGGCTCCACACCGACATCGAAGACCGCAAGCGACTCGAGACGCAGGTGCAGATCTCGGGGCGCATGGCGTCGGTGGGCACCCTGGCCGCGACGCTCGCGCACGAGATGAACACGCCGCTGTCGTACCTGGCGACGGGGCTCACCGCGCTCTCTGCCGCGACGGATCCTCAGGGCCGCGAAGAAGCGTTGACGATGGCGCGCGAAGGGGCGCAGCGCATTCGCCAGGTCGTCAGCGACGTGAAGACCTTCTCGCACGTCGACCCGTACGCGACGCGGATCCGCGTCGACATCACCCGCGTCATCGAGCGCGCGGTGCGGCTGGCGCGTCATCTCGTCGAGCCCCGCGGCCGGCTCGAGGTGCAGCTGGCGACGAACCTTCCCGATGCGTGGGCGCACGACGCGCAGCTGTCGCACGTCTTCTTGAACCTGCTCGTCAACGCGGCGCAGTCGCTGCCGAACGACGGAGACAAACACCTGGTGCGCATCACGGGCAGCCGCGACGCGCGCGGGTGGATTGTCGTCGAGGTGAACGACACCGGGCACGGCATCACCGCCGACGTGGGGCGTCACATCTTCGAGCCCTTCTTCACCACGCGCCCCGCCGGCGAAGGCACCGGCCTGGGGCTGGCCCTGTGCCAGAACGTGGTGCGTGGGCTCGGCGGCGAGATCAGCTTCACGAGCGCGCCGGGTAACACGACCTTCCGCGTCGCGCTGCCACCAGCGAAGGAAGAGGAAGCGACGCCGGCACCTGTCGAGGTGAAGGTCGAGTCGTCGACGGCGATGGCGTCGCGCCGGGTGCTGGTCATCGACGACCACACCGCGATGGGCACTTCGCTGCAGCTGATGCTCCGCGGCGAGCACGACGTCGACGCGGTGACCTCGGCCGAGGCGGCGCTCGAGCGAATGGAAGCGGTGCTCTACGACGTCATCCTCTGTGACGTGATGATGCCCGGCGTGACGGGCATGGACCTGTACCGCCGGGTGCTCGAGTTCAACCCGCGCCTCGCCGAACGCTTCGTCTTCATGACCGGCGGAGCGACCACCGCCTCCGTGCAGCGCTTCCTCGATTCGTCCCGCCGCCGCGTGCTCGAGAAGCCTTTTGCATCGGACACGCTGCGCGCGGTGCTTCGCGGCTGACAGCGACGCGTGTTATGCGGCGCGGGCCATGAGCAACCTCGATGCGGATCCTTTGCGCGCAAGGCTTACGAAACTCGAAGCGCAGGCCGAGCAGGGTGGCGGCCCCGAGCGCGTCGCCAAGCAGCACGAAGCAGGCAAGCTGACAGCGCGCGAGCGCATCGACCTGTTCCTCGACCCAGGCAGCTTCCAGGAGCTCGACAAGCTCGTCACCCACCGCGCCACCGACTTCGGCATGGCCGACAAGAAGATTCCGGGCGACGGTGTGGTCACCGGCTGGGGCACGGTCGAAGGCCGCAAGGTCTTCCTCTTCGCGCAGGACTTCACCGTCTTCGGCGGCAGCCTCTCGGGCGCGTACGCGCAGAAAATCTGCAAGGTGATGGACCTGGCGACGCGGGTGGGCGCTCCGATTGTCGGGTTGAACGACAGCGGCGGCGCGCGGATTCAAGAGGGCGTCGAGTCGTTGGCGGGCTACGCCGACATCTTCCTTCGCAACACGCTGACGTCGGGCGTGGTGCCGCAAATCAGCCTCATCCTCGGGCCGTGCGCGGGTGGCGCGGTGTATTCGCCGGCGATCACCGACTTCATCGTGATGGCGAAGAACACCAGCTACATGTTCATCACCGGCCCCGACGTCATCAAGACGGTGACGCACGAGGAAGTGACGAAGGAAGCGCTGGGCGGGGCCGTCGCGCACAACCAGAAGTCGGGCGTCGCGCACTTCGCGGCCGAGAACGAGCAGGCGGCGATTGCGCTGACGCGCGAGCTGCTGTCGTACTTGCCGAGCAACAACACCGACGACCTGCCGGTGCAGCCGAGCACCGATGATCCGGCGCGCGCGGAACTCTCGCTGGCGACCATCGTCCCGGCGAACCCGAACAAGCCCTACGAGATGAAGGACGTGATCAAGGCGATCGTCGACGACCGCCACTTCTTCGAGGTGCAGGAGCACTACGCGAAGAACATCGTCATCGGCTTCGCGCGCATGGCGGGCCGGCCAGTGGGGCTCGTGGCGAACAACCCGGCAGTGCTCGCGGGCTGCCTCGACATCGACGCCAGCGTGAAGGCCGCGCGGTTCGTGCGCTTCTGCGACTGCTTCAACATTCCGCTCGTCACCTTCGTCGACGTCCCCGGCTTCTTGCCCGGCACGACGCAGGAATGGGGCGGCATCATCAAGCACGGCGCGAAGCTGCTCTACGCGTACGCCGAGGCGACCGTGCCGAAGGTGACCGTCATCACGCGCAAGGCGTACGGCGGCGCGTACGACGTGATGGCGAGCAAGCACATTCGCGCCGACGTGAACTACGCGTGGCCGACTGCAGAGATCGCGGTGATGGGCCCCGACGGAGCGGTGAACATCGTCTTCCGCAAAGAGCTCGACGGCGCGAAGGACCCTGTCGCCGAGAAGGCGCGCCTCGTCGCCGAGTACCGCGAGAAGTTCGCCAACCCGTTCAAGGCCGCCGAGCTCGGCTACATCGACGAGGTCATCCGCCCCGAGGCGACCCGCGAGAAGCTGATTCGATCGCTCGAGCTGCTGAAGGACAAGCGGCAGGAAAACCTGCCCCGCAAGCACGGCAACATTCCGCTGTAGTCAGGCCACCTGGATGCTCGGCTTTACGAGTCGGGCAGCTTCCGTCAGCACATCCTGCTTATCCGCAACGAGAGCCAGGATCGGGGCCCACCTCGGGACGTCGCGCAGCATGTCTGTCGTGTCGCACACAAAGTCCGCGACGTGCAGATCTGCGACCGAGATACGAATGATGCCTACGTACCGAGGCAGACGGGTGGTCGTGACGAACTCGACCCCGACCGCTGCTACTGCGTGGTCGTGGTCGTGGTAGCAGCGGCTTCCGATGGTCGAGTACGCCTTCAGAATCGTGCGGCCTCGGCCGGAGCACCACTGGCGTTGCGTACGAGATCGGTCAACGTTTCTGGTGAGAACTCAACCGCGCGCAGACGACGCGAGTTCACGGTCAGAAGCGCGATCGCATACCGGAGTATGCGGGCAAGCGCTTCTGACGTTCACCAAGAGAAGCGTCCACAGCCTTTCGGACTTCGACGCCTTCCTTCACGAGTTCCAAAATCTGCTCGGACGACAGCGTGACCGGAACTGATGACACAAACGACTTGCGGTCGTGCCCAGAGTCTTTGTGTTCAGTTTCCGACATGGGAAGGCGACACTAACAACAAGCCATTGAAGTTCGCCAGAACGGCGCACCTCAGACAGGGAATTCGGCCTGTAAAGATTCGCACTTCAAGATCAGTTGAACCGGATGCCCGCTCGTGGCGGCCTCGGTTTCGGCGGCGGCTCGAGGGCGTAGCTGAGTTGTAGGCCGTCGCGGATAAGGCGCCGCTTGTTGAG
>JBBRAX010000104.1:0-12366 GCA_038206395.1 Myxococcales bacterium
CCGCAGACGTGTGCGCGCCGCCCGCTTTTCCGCACAGCTCCAGCGCTGTCCGGCACCCCACCAACCATCCTCGACCACCCTCGGTTCCGAGTTCCTTCCCTCCGCCTTTCGGAAAACCCCTATTGTTCTGACTATCCGTAAACCCCTATTGTTCTGACTATCCGTCATGATGTTGGCGGGCTTGAGGTCGCGGTGAACGATGCCCTTCTTGTGGGCCTCGCCCAGCCCATTCAAGATCTGATCAGCGAACTGCAACGCCTGCGCAGGAGGCAGCGGCAACCGCCCGCGTTGCCGCTGGTCGAACAGGTATTGCTCGAGGGTCTCGCCCTCGATGAACTCCATCACCAGGTACTGCAAGCCGTCGGCAGTGGCCCCGAAGTCCGAGACCTTCACCAGGTTTCGGTTGTTGAGGGCCGCCAGCGCGCGGGCCTCGGTCAGAAAGCGCTTGGTCCACTCCGTGCTCTCGGCGATGTCGGGCCGCAGAAATTTCACCGCGGCCTTCATGCCAATCGTCTGGTGCTCGGCGAGGTAGACGGTTCCCATTCCACCTTCCGACAGCCGCCGCTGCACCACGAAGGCGCCGATGCTGCGCCCAGTCAGCGAATCCATCGGAGGCAGCGTCGGCTCGGTCACAGGTGCTTCGCTTCTACCAGCCGGGTGGTGGTCGGTCGACCTGCGAACCACGCAAACCTCACCGGCCCGGCCGCGCCGACGACGAAAGCGCGGTGCCGACTTCGCCGACGATGACGCCCGCGATGATCAGCCCGCCGCCGACGAGCTCGCGCTGGCCGAGCTGCTCGTGCGTCATCGCCGTCGACCAGCCGACCGCGAACACCGGCTCGAGCGCGTAGACGAGCGCGGCCCGCACGGCAGACGTCCGCGCCTGGGCCCACGTCTGCAGCCCGATGCAGACGGTGGTGGCGAGAAAGCCAGTGAGCAGCACAGCCGTCCACAGCGCGGGCGTCGGCTCGAGGCGGCGTTCGCCGAATGGCACCATCGACCAGAACACCAGCGCGGTGATCGCCAGCTGCGCAGCGACCAGCCCGAACGCCGGGTGCTTCGGCGCGTACCTTTCGGTGAGCGAGATGTGGAAGGCGAAAGCGACGGCCCCGCCCAGGGTGAGCAGATCCCCGAGCAGGGTTCCGGCCGCGGCGCCTGCGCCCGTCAGCAGGTAGAGGCCGGTGACGGCGATCGAGGCGCCGATGACGGCAAAGACAGCGAGCCGGCGGCGGAAGAGCAGCGCTGAGATGAAAGGCACGAGGATGACGCAGAGGCCGGTGAGAAACGCCGAGCGCGAGGGCGACGTATGCGCGAGGCCGAACGTCTGCAGCAGGTAGCCAGTGAGCAGGAAGGCGGCGAGCACGGACGCGGACTTCCACAGCGCGCGGTCGAGCAGCGCGCGGCGGGCGATGACGACGGCCGCGATGGCGCCGACGGTGAAGCGCAGCGCGAGAAAAGTCAGCGGGTCGGCGTGGCCGAGGGCGCCTTTGACAACAACGAAAGTGACGCCCCAGATGACGGTGATGCCGAGCAGCACCGCATCTGCGGCGGGCTTCACGGGATGAAGAAGAAGGCCACTCCGAGAATGGCGTAGACGCCGATGAGCATCACGCCTTCGAGCCAGTTGGACTCACCGTCGAGGCCGATGAGCGTCGCGGCGCCGACGCCAATGCCCATGCCGGCGACTTCCATGTGTGAGAACTCGAGCGTCAGCGGGTGGCCGATGGGAATCGAGATCAGCACCAGCACCGGAGCGACGAACAGCGCGATCTGCTTGCTCGACTCGAACGCGATGTTGAACGCGAGGTCCATCTTGTTCTTCATCGCCATGATGACGGCGGTGCTGTGTTCCGCGGCGTTGCCGACGATGGCGATGATGATGACGCCAACGAAGGTCTTGGTGAACCCGAAGCTCTCGATTGCTGGCTCGAGGGAATGGACGAGGAACTCGGCAACAATGACGACGCCGACGGTGGCGAGCCCGAGGACGACGGCGGCCTTCTTCGTCGACCAGTGGGGCATCTCTTCTTCGTCGTGCTCGGACTCGCCCGCGTAGAGGTGCGCGTGGGTCTTGAGGGCGAAGAGCAGCGAGAGGGCGTAAATGATGAGGAGGATGATCGAGATGCCGATCGACATCGGCAGCAGCATGGGGACGCCGGCCTCGCCCCGCGAGAGGTGAAAGAGGTCAGGGATGCTCATCGCGGTGACGGCGAGGAACATCATCGCGGCGCCCGAGAGCGCGGCGGTGGTGTTGAAGGTCTGCTTCTCGCGCTTGAGGCCGCCGGCGATGATCGCCATGCCGAGGACGAGCAGGATGTTGCCGAGAATGGCGCCGGTGATGGACGCCTTGACGACCTCGGTCTGGCCTTCGCGAAGGGCGGCGATGGCGATGATCATCTCGGCGGCGTTGCCGAAGCTGGCGTTCATGAGCCCGCCGAGCCCCGAGCCGACCTTGTGCGCGATGACCTCGGTGGCCTCACCCATCAACCGCGCCAAGGGGATGATCGCGACAGCGCAGAGGACGAAGGTGATCGTGCCCGGGAAGAAGAAGTGCGACGCCACCGCCGCAGGGAAGAACACCGCGAGGAGGATCAGGAAAATACGGTCAGCGCTGAGCCAGGAATTCGGGGTTTCTACGGCGGGCGCTGCAGGTGCGGGGGTGCTCACGGCGCGGTGTCTAGCAGAGACCAATTCCCTGCGCGGCGGCGATGAACCCAGGCTGCGAGGCGTCCACCGCGGCGCCGGCGGGGTCCAGCTGCCGGGCGGTCGCCTCGCGGATGACGCGGTCAATCATCACCGCCTCGAGGCCCAGGCCCTGCGCGCGGCGTTGAATGAAGGCGTGGCTAAGAACCTTGTCGGTGCCGATGGCGACGCAGCCGACCAGCCGGCCGCGCCGTCGGGCGCCGACGACGACGCCATCGCGAAGCAGCGTTTCGAGGTGGGTCGCGCTCAGCGTCTCGTAGCGGGACAAGGCGATCGCGAACTCCTTCAGCGCTTCGGGGCCGAGCACGTCGATCTCGATCTTCCCGAGCAGCGTTCGGAGCCCCGAGGTGTGCGGCGACGCGACGACAGCGCCCGCGGTTCCGTAGGCGGCCTGCGAGATCGCCGACCGCGTCGCGAGCCGCCACACGCGCTGGAGCACCAGCAGCGGCAGTCGAGGCAGCGGCATCACCAGCGCGCCGCGCCGCACGGCGATCGCCCGCCCGAGCACTTCGAGCCCATCAGCGTCGGGCTTTCCGTCAAAGGACTCGGTTCTCACCGGACCAGTGCCGACGACGAGGTGCGAGATCAACACGCCGTCGGCTCGCAGCATCACGGCGATCTCGCCGCGCTTCACCGCGCTTGCGCTGCAGCGCTTCACCTTCAGCGACTCGCCGCCGGTGAGCACGGGCCGCATGCTTCGGCCGCGAACCGAGATCCACATCACCTTCCCTTCCGGCTGCGCTTTGAGAATTTCGCCCAGCGCGTCGGCGCTCATCCCGAGACCCACTGCTTGAGAAACGGGCCGACCGCGGGGTCTTTTCGGAAGGTGAGGCGATGGACACCGACGGTGTCGACCAAACCCATCACCCGCTGCACCACTTCGCCACGGGGCACGATGTCGAGCACTGAACCAAACAGTTGGCCCAGCAGCGATGCCAGCGCCTCTGGAGGACTCACGGGAGCCAAAGCCTCGTGGTCTCCCTTCTCGAGCAGCAACAACGACTTCAGCAATCCTGGCCCGGGGATCGCCGATTTATCCGTGTTCGACCGAAAGGGAGTTCCCCAACAACGACCGTCTGGAAACAGCTGAACGATCTCATCACTGAGCAGGCTGGCGTGACCGGGGTGACCACAAGAAAGGGCAGCGAGCGTCGACTTCCCGGCAGTGCTCTTCCCGATCGCAGCAAGAGCGCGAGGTCCCCAGGCGAAGCCGCAGCCGTGCATCAAGAAGCCGCCTTGCCTCAACGTCGCAACCTGCCAGGCGATCCTCAACACCGACTCGGCCGCCCAGACGTCGTCGGGAATGTGCGCGAAAAGCCTGTTCCCCTCCAAAGCGACCGAACCCCAGGGAGTTCGGGAACCGTCGAGGTTGGTCGCGCCGCTGGGGGCCTTAGAAACGCGCTCGACGACGAACTCTGCAGAATCGGCTGTCTCGAATGCGCCTGCCAACACCCTCTCGCTGCACAAAGCGGCCACCTCGCCGCACGAGATGACCGTGGCGCCGCACCTGTGGTGCGTCAGCCTGGTCCGCACGTCGAATTGTCGAAGCACTCCTGACAATCGACGACGCACTCACCCGACGCGCAAAGGTTCGAACCACCGGGCGGAGTGCACACCAGCAGAAGCACCTTCGGCTCGGTGAAGACCGTCGTCATCAATGGAGCGTCCCACCGCTTCTTTCCTTCGACTTCGGACTTCAGTGCCATACCAGGATTCTCCCAAAGCTCGTCGAGGGGTCGGAAAACGCCATATCCGGTTTTCCGTCATTGTCGAAGTCGCCAGTCGCCACCGAGGAACCGAACACACCCGTCGTGCCGCTCGCAGGGCCGGTGATGATCGACTGCCAGAAACCTACCCCCGCCGCGGTGTCGAAGCTCCCCTGCCGAGCGTAGAAGACCCAGGCATTACTGGTCGCCAGCGCCGAGTTCTCGCTGATGACGAGTTCGGTGGTGGCGGTCGACCGGAACTTTCCGAGCGCTCCACCGGCACCGAAGTTGTTGGTCCCCGTGATGGTGAGCGTCTGGGAAAGAATCGGAAGGCTGATATCGCCGAACAGCAACACCCGCTGCTGCTGCGGCTGAGAAACGAACAGGTCGTTGCCGCTGGCGCCCATGAAGTCGACTCCGCCAATAGCCCTGACGCTGAACCCGCTTGAGCTGCCCGTACCTGTGCCCGTCGTCGTCAGTTCCTGCAACGTGTTGCTCGGAATACCAGGCGACGTCCCCGTGGTCAGAGGCGTGGCGAGGGTGGCGTTGGTGACGGTCAAACCCGAGAAGATGTAGAGCTTGTTGATGTTGTCCTTCGGATCCGGAATCGAGAAGTCGAGGTTCCCGTCTCCGTTCAAGTCACCGAGGCTCGTAAAGCCGCCGCGCGCGAAGCCGAAGAATGTATTTCCAGTGATCGGGCTCGGGCCTTCGATGACTGCGTCGGCCTGGCTCGTGGGAACGAAGCCGCCCGCCGCTGCCGCTTGCCACGCGGCCTTGCTGCGACCCTTGTAGATGTAGACCCGGGCACGCCCCGCGTTCTCGTTCGACATGATCGCGATCTCGCCGATTCCGTCCTTGTTGATGTCTGGGATGATCTGCGCCGTTCGACCGAAGAAAATGCCCGTCGTCGGACCGCGGAACTCGATGAACGACGTCGTGTCGATCGGAGAAGCACCACCGAAGAACAGGAACGCACGACCCGTGTTGGTGGTGAAGTTCGGCGAACTCACCAGCAGGTCTGGTGCGGCTGTGTCGCCAACATTGCCGACCGAGAAGTCCGAGCCAAAGGTCGTGTCACCCACCGAAGTGACCGGAAGGCCAATCGCCTGGCAGTTGGGGGCGGCGCAAGTCGTGAGCGCACCGAACGCGCTTCGACCGAAGTACACGTAGACCGTTCCAGCCGTCGTCGAGGCCGTGACGATGTCGTCGAAGGCATCTCCGTTCAGGCTGCCATTCGAAGCGAGCAGTCGACCAAACGACTGTGCTCCGACCCCAGTCGGATTGACGAGACCATCTTTGGTCCCCTGGTTGTCGAAGGCGGTCGGTGCGACGTAGGCCGAGTAGTTCCCCACCTCGTCACGCGCCCGCACGGCGATGTAGTAGGTGTTGAACGGCGGCAGCGTAATCACCCGGTTGATGGTCGACGACGACCACGGCTCGATGGACTCAGGGTTGCCGCGGGCAGAGTTGAAGTAGTCCGCGCTGGTCGCCAGCTGGTTCGCTCCGGTCACTGCGTCCGTGGTCCACCGAATGTCGTAGCCGGCGTTGGCGCCAGACGCTGCGGCAGAGCCATCGTCGTAGGTCGGAGCCCACGAGAGCGACATCGTCGCGGCGCGCGCATCCGTACGCGTCGGCGTCACGGTCGGAGCCGAAGGAGCGATCACGTCAATGGTCGCGGCTGCGACCGTCGGCTTGATGACGTTGCCCGCCTCGTCGGATACCCGAATTTCAAAGGTGCCCGAGTCGTTGTGCGGAAGGCTGGTGTTGAAGGTGACGACCGCCTGTGGGTCCGCGGTGACGTCAACGGTCGCTCCGACCTGCACGCCCTTGAAGAACACCTTCACGGTGCCGTCCAGCGCCCCAACGACGTTGTTCAAAGTCACCGTGAAGTCCGCGTTGCCACCTGCAGTGAGGTCGGCGACGTAGGCAGCGCCGGGGAGGTTCGAGTTCGTCGCTGCGACAAACGTCAGCGTCGCGCCGGTCGGGCTGGCGCTGCCCACTGTCGGAGCAATCGTGTCGACCGTCACTGGCGCGAGATCCGTGACATTGAGGACCCCACCTCCGTTGTCGATCTCGAGGCGGAGGGTGTACGGGCCGCCGTCAACCAGGGTGCCCATGATTGAGACCGCGCCTGAGGGATTCGTGACGCCGGATCCAAGCAAGGTCGTTACAGCTCCGACGACGCGAAACAGCCTCACCGTGTTGCCGGCGCCGCAGTTCGAAGACTGTCCGGTCACCGTGAACGGGGCGGCCGTGAGGAAGGCCTTGCCGTTGGTCAGCACGGGTGAGGTGAACGCGATGTCGCAGCCAGTGCCGTTGACGTTAATGCTGACAGGCCCACAGGTGCCGGTGTTGTTGGCAAGGTCATCGACTTCTGCGGTCACGGCCTGAACCCCGCCGACGTAGCTCACTGAGCCAGCCGCGGCAGTGCCTGAGATAGGCAGGTTCGCGCGCAGCACCTTGGCTCCAGCCGTGGGCTGACTGTAGACGCGCACCGACTGCGGCGCCGCTGCACCTGTGACAGTGATCGACGTCGCAACCGCGAAGTTCAGGTACTGGGGCGGCGATGCGACGGGCGTGTTGATGGTGCAAGTCGGTGGGTCGAGGTCCACCACGACGCCATTCTTCGGCGATGCGACGGTCACGTTTCCTGCCTTGTCTCTGCAGGAAGCGGTGAAGTTGTAGGTGAGCACCGTGCCGGTTGCCTGCGTCAGGGTCCACGTCTGGGTGGCGACCCCGCCCGCCGCAACCGGAGCGAAGGTTCCAGACTGCCCTCCAGCGATGGTGACATCAGGCGCCAGCACGTCCGGAGACGTCGTGACCGACTGCTGAAGCTGATAACCGGGGGTTCCCGGCGCAGAGTCGTCCGCCTGGCCCAACAGCACCGCGCTGGGCTGAGACATGGCACAAGTTGGCGCGACCTGATCGATGCGGAGGCCGCTAAACGGAGTCGACGCCTTGTTCTCGTTGACGTCGGTGACGTCGATCACCCAGTTGAAGTCGCTCTCGACGGGGGCCGTCAGGTTCTGATCGAGGGTGACCGTGAACGACTGGCCTGCGCTCATCACCGAGGCCGGCTTGTTGTACGTCAAAGTGTCACGAATCTCGACGAGCCCGATGGTCGACGCAGGGTTGGAGGCTCCGACATCGAACGCGATCTGAAGGGGCTGACCTGCGATCTCGGTGATGTTGAGGGCCTTGTCGCCGTTCGTATCGCGAACGAATCGAACCATGGTCAGCGTCGGAGCGGTGACATCGGAAACGATCTCGATCGGCGCGGATACCGCTTGCGCAACAGTGCCAACCGCAACGACGACCTTGAGCGAGTACGTGCCTTCAGGGAAGGTGAACATCGGCTCGCTGGCAGCAACGCTGGCCTTGAGCGTCGACCACCCAGAGGCGCCGTCGACACACGGGCCTCCCGGCGCGGCGGGAATCTGGTTGGTGCACACGTCAACGCGGCCGCCCGTCGGCACTGTCGCGGTGTAGGTCAGAAGGCTTTGCGCGCCGGCAGTGGCAGGAGCGAGGTCGGCCGCGACGTTCAAGAGGGCGTACGTCTTTCCCGGAGAAAGAAAGGGGCGGGTGATGACTGGCGCGTTGAGATCCACCGTCACGTCAACCTGGTCAGAACTCACCGGCGTTCCGACTTCGGCGGTCAAAGTGAAAGTTCCGTTCACCAAAGCAGTGAGGCTGAACGACGCGAGGCCCGTGGCGGCGGCGGTCGCAGTTTTGTTGGCGACGCCCGTCTGCTTGAGGGTGACCACCTGACCAGGACAGCTGGTCTGGGCGAGGACGCTGTACGTCGCCGTCGTGATCAGAGCGGGCTTCGTGAAGGGGCGAACGAAGTAGACCGAGCACCCAGCGCCGTTGACCGTAATTGCCTGAGTCGCCGTCGACGAATTGCCAGCAGCGTCGGTGCAGACCGCGGTCACCACCTGAGCCCCGGCAGTGAAAGAGCCGGTGTACGCCGGCGACACGCCATTCGTCACAGCCAGCGGGCTCGAGAGATCGCGAACCTGCGGCAGATCCGTGCTGAATGCGACGGTTCCGCCGTTGCCTCCGACTGACGTCGCGCTCAAAGGAATGTTGTAGGCCGCATAGGGGCTGCCTGCCGCGGTCGGGGAAGTGATCGAGCAAACCGGCGGCTCGAAGTCGACGGTCACCATCTTGGTCGATCGGCATTCGTTGCCTTGCGCGTCGCGGGCGATGACCGTGACCGTGTAGGTCGTCGATCCGGTCGCGGGGATTGTGAAGTCACTCGAATTGCCGCCACTGACCAGGGGCTTCTCACCAGAGGTCTGCGGGGTCGCACCACCCGAAAGCGTGAGCTCAATCGAGGCGCTCGTGGCGCTCCCGGTTCCCGAGGCCCGCAGCTGGTAGCCAGGCACTGAGTCGGCGTCATCGTTGGGGCCGACGACAGCCTTCATCGGAAGAACCACGGCGCAGGTCGGGGGCGTGCGCGCGAGGGTCAGCGCCTTGACCGCTTCGGGATTCGTTGCTGGATCATTGGTCAACGCAGCCTTCGTGATTTTCGCGAACAGCATGTAACCACCGTCGGTCAGCGCAGCCGACGGGATGAGGACGGTGACTGCAGAGTCAGTGATGGGTGTGGGCGGGGCAAGCGGCATGTTGTTCGCCTGGTTGATGATTTCAACCGTCCCGCCAATTGCGAACTGGGTGGTGAGGTCGACGCGCAGACTCGCCGTGGTCGGAAGCTCGACGCTGTTGAGGGTCCCGATGGGCATCGCCGTGTCCTGTGGGAACAGCATCATCAACACGACTGGCTTGTCCGTCATCGGGTTGGCCTTCACCTTCACGGTGATCGACTTGTTCGCGGTGCAGGCGGTCGCCTTTTGCTTCACGGTGACCTTGAGGGTGTTGTCGCCCGGCTCGAGCGAGACGTTCGCGAACGTCGCCTTGCCCGCAGTCTTCACGCCATCCTTCGGGACGGAAAAGCTGCCGTTGCCGGCTTTCGTAACGAGCTGAGCGCTGTCGAGCTCGATGGCGGTGCCACTGCCGTCCTTCACGCTGACCGAGACGGGAATCGTGGGGTCGAGGTTTGCTTGACCATCCGTCGGCGAATCGAAAGTGACGAACACGTCGGTCGAACAATCGCCTGGATCGCAGCGACAGCCGGAAATGACCGCCACAGCGCCAATCGCCACCCACAGCTTCATCACGTTCGCTCGCATTGATGCTCCACGCTTAGTACCGCGCCCGCCGTCCCCCATTCAGCCGGGGGCCAGCACCTTTTTCTGAACCAGAATTTCGATGAACTGAACTGTTTGCTGCTCGCACACGGCCGGCGCGACGTCGAACTCCTTCTGAAGGATCGCTGCGATCTCCCCTACCGTTCGTTGCCCATCGACCAGCGAAATGATCCTTTCCCCCGCCTCAGACCCCTCGAACGTGTGCAACGCGTCGTCTGGAGTCGCCGCCATCCACCTGCCCTTCACCTGCTGCACTCCCGTTTCGGGGTGTACCCTCGGCACCCAATTCAGCCACTGCTGCAATGACCGTGCGGACGTCAGCAAAGCATGATCCGCGAGTGACAATTGGGTGTTTTCCCACCCCGGCCCGAGAGAGAAGCGATGTAGCCGATGCGGCAACTCCCACACAAGCGCCGAGGCGCCATTGTCGGGCCTGAGACGATTTTGCTTCGCTACCGCCGGATCAAAATCGCTGCGCGTCGAGGCCCAACGCGGCGAACAGACCCGTCAAGTAGACCAGCGACACGAAGAAGAACCGGCGGGCCCACTTCGCGTCCAGCCCAAACCACCACCCCCGCACCCCCACCGCCGCGAACCACGCACCCAGCCCCAGCGCCACCACCAGGTACAGCAGCCCCGCCGCATGGAAGACGTACGGCAGCACGCTCACCGGCAGCAGACACGCTAGGTAGATGACGGCCCACCGCCGCGCCGTCGCGTCGCCCTTCTGCAGCGGCAAGCTCGTCAAGCCCGCCCGCTGGTACTCGTCCTTGCGGAACAGCGCGATCGCGATGAAGTGCGGCAGCTGCCAGAAGAAGAGAATCGCGAACAACGCCAGGCCCGGCGCCGAGACCTTTCCCGTCGCCGCCGTCCACCCCATCAACGGAGGCAAGGCTCCGGGAACCGCCCCCACCAACATCGCCCAGTGCGTGCGCGCCTTCATCGGCGTGTAGACCAGCACGTACGACAACAGCGCCGTCAGCCCGAGCACCGCAGTGAGCAGGTTCGAGCCCACCGCCAGCGCCGGCAACGACACCAACGCGAGGATGAAACCGAACGCCAGCGCGACCTTCGGATCCATGCGCTGGCCAGGCAGCGGCCGCTTCGCCGTGCGCGCCATGAAGCGATCGCTGTCGCGCTCGAGGTAGCAGTTGAAGGTGTTCGCCGCGCCAATCACTCCGGCCGTGGCGAGCATCGTCACCAGCCAGCGCGTCGCCGACAAGTCTTCGCCCGACAGCCACATGCCGCCCGCAGTCGTGAACAGCACCTCGAGCGAAAGCCTCGGCTTCGTCAGCTGCAAGAAATCGCGCGCCGTCGTGCGCGTGCGCAGGGCCACCGGCGCGTCCACCGAGACGTCTACCGCCGCCATGTCGTTCAGGCCTCCACCACGCGGCCCGAAGGCGCTGCTTCCACTGCAGCAACGCGGGCCGGCGCCGCCACCACCGCTGGCACCGACAGCCAGTACATCCACGTCATCACCGACATCAGCCCGATGCCCAGCGACGAGTGGGTGTTGATGGTGAAGAGCTCACGTGACCAGAGCACCGTGAGAATGCCGAGCGTCACCTGCGCGACGACGCCGAGCCCCGCGACGCCCGCGACGACCTTCAGGCTGCGACCCGCCTGCGGCTGACGCCAGATCCACACCATCAGCGCGAGCACCAGCAGGCCCACCGTCACGCCCAGCATGCGATGCACCATGTGCACCTGAATGCCCACGAAGCCGTCCAGCGGCCAGATCTTCCCGTGGCAGTACGGCAGGTCGAAGCCGCACGCGAGGCCCGCGCGCAGGTGGCGCATCACGCCGCCGCCGACGACCTGAATGAAGAGCAGCACGCCCACCGGCACGATGAAGCGCGTCAGCGACTTCTGCACCTCGGGCAGCGCCTCGCGCGAGGGGTGGGTGAGAAACGCGAGCGTCGTCATCACCACGAAGAACACCGTCGCGACGCCCAGGTGCGCCGACGTCACTTCCCAGGGAAGGCGGAGGATGACGGTCGCCGCGCCGAGCAGTGCCTGAAGGGTGACGAGCACGGACGCAAAGATGCTGAGCTTCACCAGGTGCTTCTGGTGGCGGCGGTATTTCAGAATCAACGCCATCAACCCGAAGGTCATCGCGGCGACGAAAGACGCGACGAGGCGGTGCGAGTGCTCGTACTGCTTGCCGTCGACCATCTGGGGGATGAACTTCCCTTCGCACAACGGCCAGTCGGGGCACGCGAGGCCAGACTCGGTCACGCTGACGACTCCACCAAAGATGGTGAGGATGAAGGTGGCGACGGCGGCGGCAATGGCGAAGCGATGAACGCGCACACCATCCCCTTAACCAGTGAGTCCCCGATACTCAAGAGACGGCACAGCCCAAAGTTTGAAGGCGCCTTACCGGGCCGGAAAGCGCAGCTTGGGCCCGGCTTCTACCGGATCAGGGGCCAGCGAGCTTCGTCATGTCTGCCGCGCACTCGCCTCTGGGCGTGAGCTTCAGGTATTCCGCGGCCGAGTTCTTGATCAGATCCTTGTCTTTCGGATCGTTGAGCTTCACCAGGAACCTGGCGAAGTCGCAGTAGACCTTTTCAAACTCCTTCTCGGCGTTCAGCGACGACTCGTAGGCGCCGCCGAGGTCGATGGCGACCGCCGACTGCGCCTCTCGCGCAGTGAGGGCCGAATGGAGCGTCTGCGCGCGTCCGTACCCCGAGACACTCCGCCGACCTGGGAGGGGCAGGCGGACCGGGCTTACGAGGGAAGAAAGG
>JBBRAX010000105.1:0-10960 GCA_038206395.1 Myxococcales bacterium
CTCGTACATGCCTCGCGTAGATCATCCGGCCCGCCCGCTTGCAAGACCACTCTGGCGAGCGGATCAACTCCAGCAGCGCGGATCTCTTCGCCAGCTCGGCACCGGCCCGCTTTCCCCCTTCAGGCCGACTTCCCTGACTGAAAGCGGCACCGTTCGGCGGCTTCGTCAGGACTCCAGGCCGCGGCTTCGGATTTTACGGCTCACCGGCGGAAGGCGGCGGGTGTCGGGCACGCGCAGAGCATGCGTCGACAGCCTGGACAGTCGAGCAATTGAAGGTTTCGGCGCGCGCGCCTCCAGTCCGAAGCGAACGGCCCCAAATGACGAGCCAGGCCTGCCGAATGCGCGAGCGCTGTCGAAGCGAGGACGGCACCCGAAGGCGAGAAGCCCCTGACGAAGCGCACCCTCACCGCCTCCGGAACACCGGCGCCTTCTTCATCTGCGCCTCCACCACCGCAGGCCCGCTGCAGAGCTCGGCCTGATCCCCTTCCCTTTCTGGTTTCGACCTATCGTGTCTGGATCTGATGTCGAACCCGACCAAGCCAGGCCCGCCGAATCGCCTGCGTTTTGCGGTGGCCGCCGCTCTGTTGTTCGTACCGGCGTTGCTCTCGCTGGTCTCGGCCGCGTCCGTCTCGCGCGGCCGCACAAGGGTCGAAGCCAACGTGCGGTCGCTGGTTGCAATGCAGCGTCTGGCAGAGGGACTCAGCCGCGGACAGCTACCAGCAGACGATGTCGAGGTGCTCACTCGCCTCTGCCTCGTGCCCGAGAACGCAGTCGCAAAAGCCGCTTCTGACGCAACCGACGCGTTGCGCGAAAAGCCTCCGGTTCCGGGCCAACCCTATGAAACGGCCGCCGTGTCTCGCGTGGTCGGCGCACTCAGGGCGGCGAACGCTGCCGAATCGGCCGCCCTGGGTCGCTTGATTGATGGCCTGTACCTCTCGGTCGTCTTTCTCTTTCTGCTCGGCGCTGGCTCGCTCACCCTCTTCTGGCGCCTGAAGCAATCCTCTTTGAAGATGTCGCTGCTCGCCGGTGCGCAGCTCGAGGCCGCGCGACGGGAGTTCGCCGATCGCCTGGCGACCATTCGGACACTGGCAGCGGTCACAGCCCACGAAATCAACAATCCGCTGACGGCCGTGGCACTCAACCTCGAGCATCTGCAGCTCAGGGGCACTTTTCCCGTCGAGCTCGCAGAGTCTGTGGCCGCCTGTGTCGATGGGACGGAGCGAATCCGACAGATCGTCCAGAAGCTGCAGGGCCTGGCCCGCACCGACCCGGGCGAAGGAGTCGAACTCTCGCGGGTGGTCGACTCCACGTTAAGCCTGTTGGTGCACCGGGTCGGGACCACAGGTCGGGTCGAGCAACGGATCCAGGCCGAGGGACGAGTCCATGCGGACTTCGTCGGGCTCGGGCAAGTCCTCAGTAACCTGGTGGTGAATGCGCTGGAGGCCTGTGACGGGGCCTCGACTGGGGCCGTCATCACCGTGGACGCCCAGGAGGATGGGCCAGGCTGGATTGCGCTCAGGGTGAAGGACAACGGGCCCGGATGGAACCCCGAAACCCATTCGCAGCTGCTCGACCCCTTCTTCACCACCAAGACGTCGGGCACGGGGCTCGGGCTGTTCGTCTGCAAGCAGATCGTCGAAGGGTTCGGTGGCGAACTTTCTCTGCCGATCTCGGAAGGCGGAGCGGAAGTGAAGGTGCGACTGCGGCGCCTGCAGACCCTGCCCTGAGCGCTGCTCGCAGAGAGCGCTCGACTCGGTCTCAAATTGGCCACAGGTGTGGCGAAAAAGCGTGCGAGGCGGCGCACACGGGGATCGCCAGCAAAGCGCTTCCCATGCGCCAGAACATGCCGAAGGTACAAGACAATCTGCCGTTGAACGTGCCGCCTGGCCGCGGGGCGCGCGACGGCTGGTTTCGTGCAGCCCCAGTGTCAAAAAACGAAACAGGCAGCGGCGCCCCATGGGGGGGGCGGTAGTCGATGAACCGAGCCTGAAGCTCGATGTGGTCATTGGAACTCTGCTCCGAAACACACCGGGAGCTCGGGCAACTCGACACGATGAACCAAGAGAACGCATCATCGAATCGCGGAGTGGTCGTCGCAGTGCGCGGCAGCGTCGTGGACATTCGGTTCGAGACCCACCTGCCGCCGATCTACTCACTCCTGCGCGCGGGCGATGAGGGGCGAATCGTCATCGAGGTATTGGCACAGCGAGATGCCGAGCACGTGCGCGGTATTGCATTGACGCCAACGCAGGGGCTGGCCCGGGGCACAGCGGTGGTCGAAACCGGCGGGCCGCTCAAAGCGCCCGTGGGCAAAGCAATTCTCTCTCGAATGTTTGATGTGTTCGGCAACGTCATCGACCAGCAGCCAGCGCTCTCCGATGTCGAATGGCGATCCGTGCATCGCACGCCACCACCGTTGGTGCGACGGTCAACCAAGTCCGAAGTCTTCGAGACGGGCATCAAAGTCATCGACGTTCTGGTGCCGCTGGAGCGGGGCGGGAAGGCGGGGCTCTTTGGTGGCGCTGGCGTGGGCAAGACCGTGCTGCTCACTGAGATGATTCACAACATGCTCGGGCATCAGGAAGGCGTGAGCATCTTCTGCGGAATCGGCGAGCGCTGCCGCGAGGGGCAGGAACTCCATCAGGAGATGCAGAAGGCCGGCGTGCTCTCGAAGATGGTGATGGTTTTCGGGCAGATGAACGAGCCGCCCGGCGCGCGGTTTCGGGTCGGGCACGCGGCGCTGACGATGGCCGAGTACTTTCGCGACGACGAGCACCGCGAGGTGCTGCTCCTCGTCGACAACATCTTTCGCTTCATTCAGGCCGGCATGGAGGTGTCTGGCCTCTTGGGGCAGATGCCTTCGCGATTGGGCTACCAGCCAACGATGGGCACGGAGTTGGCCGGCTTCGAGGAGCGCATCGCCAACACCGAGGCCGGCGCCATCACTTCAATTCAGGCCGTGTACGTGCCGGCCGACGACTTCACGGACCCAGCGGCCGTGCACACGTTCTCGCATCTGTCAGCCTCGATCGTGCTCTCACGCAAACGATCAGCCGAAGGTCTCTACCCGGCGATCGATCCACTCCAGTCGAACTCAAAGATGGCCACGCCGGGCGTCGTGGGCGAGCGGCACTATGCCCTGGCTCAGGAGATTCGAAAGACACTCGCCCAATACGCAGATCTCAAAGACATCATCGCCATGCTTGGCCTGGAGCAGCTGTCGCCCGAAGACCACAAAGTCGTGGCGCGCGCCCGGAGGCTCGAGCGCTTTCTGACGCAGCCCTTCTTCACGACCGAACAGTTCACCGGCAGCCAGGGGAAGCTGGTCAGCCTGAAAGACTCGCTCGACGGCTGCGAGCGAATCATGCGTGACGAGTACGAGGACTACCCGGAGAGCGCGCTCTACATGATTGGCGCGATCGACGAGGCGAAGCGGCCCGCGAAGTCAACACCGAAAGCCGAGCACCCAGCCAGCGAGGCTCCACATGAACCTTAAGATCCTTCTGCCCTTTCGAGTCTTCGCGGAAAAGAGCGGCGTGTCGCGCGTCGTGGCCCAGACGCGCGCCGGCTCATTTGGCCTGCTGCCCCATCGACTCGACTGCGTCGCGCCGCTCGCGCCCGGCATCTTGACGTACGAGACCGAGGCGGAAGGCGAGGTCTACGTTGCCGTCGACGAAGGCGTGCTGATCAAGACCGGGCAAGACGTGCTCGTCTCGGCACGCAGAGCCGTGGGCGGCACCGGCAAAGGGCAACTGCATCAACTGCGCGCCGCCGTCGACAACGAGTTTCTGAGGCTCGACGAGCAGGAACAGAGCGTTCGCGCGGTCGTGGCAAAGCTCGAAACGGGTTTTCTGCGCCGCTTCGTGCGCCTTGAACATGACTGACCCGCGCACACCCCAGCCATCATTGGGCAGTGCTGTGGCCGCGCAGGCGGCGCGCAAGCTCAAGGCGCAACGGGAAGGGTCGAAGGGTGTCTGGTTTGGACTCGGCATGATGGGGCTGATTGGCTGGTCGGTGGTCGTCCCAACAACCCTGGGCGCTGCGCTGGGTCTCTGGTTGGACCACCGGCACCCAGGGAGCCACTCATGGACCTTGGTGCTGCTGGTGGCCGGGCTTTCGGTCGGCTGTCTCAACGCTTGGCACTGGGTCGCGAACGAACAGAAGGCCATGCACAGCGAGCGGGAGCCTGACGATGAATGAAGGGTCGACTCTCTTCCTGTCGTGGGCGGCGGGGCTGGGGCTCGGCGCCATGTTCTTCGGTGGTCTGTGGTGGACGCTCCGAAGGTGCATGGCGTCGCAGCGGCCTGCGCTGTGGTTCTTCGCCAGCTTCCTCTCGCGAATGAGTCTCATCTTGACTGGCTTCTATCTTGTCTCAGGCGGTCACTGGGATCGACTGGTCGCGTGCCTCGTCGGGTGTTTGATGTCGCGCCAGTTGGTCGCGTGGCTGACCCGGCCGCCGAAACAAGAACGAACCCGAGCAGCACAGGAGGCAAGCCATGCGGCTCACTCCTGACCAAATGGTCTTCTGGCAGTACGGCGTCGTCACGCTCAACGGCACGATTGTGTTCACGTGGGGGTTGATGCTCGTGCTGGTGGTTGGCTCGATGCTGATCACGCGCGGGCTCTCAACGACGCTGAAGCGTTCGCGTTGGCAGAACCTGCTGGAGATCGTCGTGACCTCCATCGAGAAGCAGATCGCCGACGTCGGCCTGCCCCACCCAGAGAAGTACATCGTCTTTCTGGGCACGCTCTTTCTGTTCCTCGCGGCTGCAAGCCTGTTTACGATCGTGCCCGGCTACGAACCCCCGACTGGCTCGCTCTCGACCACCGTGGCACTCGCGCTCTGCGTCTTTGTGGCCGTGCCGCTCTTCGGCATTGAGGAGCAAGGGCTGGGCGGCTACCTGAAGTCATATGTGAAGCCCACATTCATCATGCTGCCGTTCAACATCATCAGCGAAGTCTCGCGCACGCTGGCGTTGGCCGTTCGTCTGTTCGGCAACATGATGAGCGGGGCGATGATTGTCGCCATTCTGTTGAGCATCACCCCGCTGATCTTCCCCATCATCATGACCGCGCTGGGCCTGCTGACCGGCATGGTGCAGGCCTACATCTTCAGTATTCTGGCAGCGGTCTACATCGCAGCCGCGACGAGTGCGCGCAAGGCCAAGCCTGCGCCCGCGACGGCGACACGAGCCAGCACATGAAACACTCAAGGGAGACATCATGGACAGCATGACCGTTATCGCGGTGGCATCGATTGTCATCGCCGGCATCACCACTGGATTCGGCACGATGGGGCCTGCACTCTCGGAAGGGAAAGCGGTGGCTCAGGCGCTGACGGCGCTGGCGCAGCAGCCCGATGCGTCAGCGACCATCACGCGAACGCTGTTCGTCGGCCTGGCGATGATCGAGTCGACGGCGATCTACTGCTTCGTCATCTCGATGATTCTCATCTTCGCGAACCCCTTCTGGAATCACGCGATCGCCAGCACCGCGGGGAAGTGAGCCATGTTGATCGATTGGTTCACCGTCGGCGCGCAAGTGCTGAACTTCCTCGTCCTCGTGTGGCTAATGAAGCACTTCCTCTACAAGCCCATTCTCAACGCGATTGATGAACGTGAAAAGCGAATCGCCAAGAAGCTCACTGACGCTGAGACCAGGAATACCGAGGCCCAGAACGAGCGAGAGGCGTTCCAGCGCAAGAATGAGGAATTCGACCGAGAGCGACAAGCGCTCATCGACAAGGCGACCGGCGAAGCAAAGGCTGAAGGCGAGCGCCTGCTTGAAGCGGCGCAGAGCGCTGCCGACGTGCTGAGAGTTAAGCGAGACGAGCGGCTCCAAAGCGAAAGCCGCGCGATCAATGACGCGCTCACCCGTCGCACGCAGCAGGTCGTATTCCAGATTGTGCGCAAGGCGCTCGGCGATCTGGCCACCACCAGTCTCGAGGAACGGCTGGGAGAGGTCTTCACGCGCCGCCTGCGTGAGATGGGCGCTGAGACCAGGGGGCACCTCGCCCACGCCCTCACGACGAAGGCCGAAACCGCGGTCGTGCGAAGCGCGTTCGCGCTCCCCGCTCAAGAACAGGCGCTCGTGCAGAACGCGCTCAACGAAGCGTTCTCTGCCGAGGTGCCGCTTCGGTTCGAGGTCGCGCCAAACGTGATCAGTGGCATTGAGCTCAGCTGCGGGGGGCAGAAGGTGGGCTGGAGCATCGAGGAATACCTCTTGTCGCTCGAACACGGCGTCACGGAAGTGCTCGAGGCAGAAACGAAGGCAGCGGCGCAGTCGCCTGAGGCCGAAGTGGACCCGAAGGTCGGGCCAAAGCCCCAGGCCACGGCGGCGAAGCCCACCCCCGCCACACGGAGCGCATGATCATGGGCTCTCGGGATCTCGCGAGTGTGTTCGACAGCGCGTTCGCCCACATCGATCAGGCGCTGGGTGTGTTTGCGCCCAAACTGACGCCGCGCGAGGTGGGCACCATCACCAGCATCTCTACCGGCATCGCCATGGTCTCTGGTCTACCGAGCGTGGGCTTCGAGGAACTCATCAAGTTTCCAGGTGGCACGCACGGCATTGCCTTCAACGTCGACGAGAATGAAGTCGGCGTCGTGCTGCTCGGGGAGTATTGGCACCTGCACGCAGGCGACGAAGTCGAACGTACTGGCAGAGTCATGGACGTGGGCGTGGGCGATGAGCTCCTCGGCCGGGTCATCGACGCACTCGGACGCCCGCTCGACGGAGGCGCGACGGTGGCGACGACCAGGCGCTTGCCGATCGAACGCCCGTCCGTGCAGATCATGGACCGAGCGCCGGTCGAGGTGCCGCTGCAAACGGGCCTCAAGGTCATCGACGCGCTCATTCCAATTGGCCGCGGTCAGCGCGAGCTGATCCTGGGAGACCGGCAGACTGGAAAGACCGCCATCGCGATCGACACCATCTTGAACCAGCGTGACCAGAACGTCGTCTGCGTCTACTGCGCCATCGGACAGCGCTCCTCTGCAGTCGCGAAGTCGATCGCCGTCCTCAGAGAGCAGGGCGCGATGAAATACACCGTGGTGCTTGTCACCGAGGGCTATGCCCCACCGGGCCTCGCCTTCATCGCTCCATACGCCGCGACCAGCATTGCAGAGTCGTTTATGGAGGCCGGTCGTGACGCGCTCATCGTCTATGACGATCTCACGCACCATGCTCGCGCCTATCGCGAACTCTCTCTTCTACTCCGAAGGCCGCCAGGTCGCGAAGCCTTCCCGGGCGACATCTTCTACATTCACTCCCGGCTCCTTGAGCGGTCGACGCATCTGAGCAAGGCGCGCGGGGGCGGCTCACTCACGGCGCTGCCCATCATCGAAACCGAAGCCCAGGACATTTCTGCGTACATCCCCACCAACCTTATTTCGATCACCGACGGGCAGATTTACCTCTCGCCGTCGCTCTTCGAGCTGGGCGTGTTGCCGGCGGTCGACGTCGGCAAATCTGTTTCACGCGTCGGTGGCAAGGCACAGCGGGCGACGTACCGATCTGTCACAGGCGATCTGAAGCTCGCCTACGCGCAGTTCGAGGAACTGGAGACGTTCGCTCGCTTCGGCGCTCGCCTCGACGACGACACCAAGAAGCGCATCGAGCATGGGAAGCGAATTCGCGCCTGCCTGAAGCAGCCCGAGTTCAGCCCGGTCGCTGTGCCCGCGCAGCTCATGATCCTGCTGGCCTTGAGCGCCAACCTGCTCGACTCGGTGCCGACCGATCGGATCCCGGGCGCCGAGCAGGCGCTGTGCAAAGCCGCCGCGACCATTTCAGCAGAAGTTCGTGGGCGCTTCGAGACGGCCGAAACGCTCAGTGACGAAGACCGAAATGCCATCATCGACATTGCGCGGCAGACGCTGAAGCCGTTTCGGCCGAAGCCGGAGAATGACGACACGCCCGAGCCGATCGAGAGCCAGACGGCGGAACCCCCAAAGCCTCCCGAAGCCGCGCCGGCCCCCACGACCGAGAAGGAGCCCCGATGAGCGACACGACGGCCAGCCTCCGGCGAAAGATCAACGGCGCTTCAGACTTGCAATCCGTCGTTCGCACCATGCGTGCAGTTGCCGCTGCAAGCATCGGCCAATACGAGAGTTCGGTACGCGCGCTCGAGGACTACCATCGCGCGGTCGAGCTCGGCCTGGGCGCTTGCTTTCGAGATTTGACGGAGTCACCCAGGCCTGGGCAAGGCGAGCCCGAAGGCGACACGATTGGTGCTGTTGTCTTTGGTTCGGACCAGGGTCTGGTCGGCAAGTTCAACGACGTCGTGGCTGATTGCGTGATCGAGAAGCTCGCGGCTTTGTCAGGCAAACCGGCAATCTGGGCCGTCGGCGAGCGCGTTCACGCGCGTCTTTCTGAGTCAGGCCTCGAGGTGGTCGGCGGCTTCTCGCTACCGAGTGCGGTCAACGCCATCGCGCCGCTCGTCGGGCAGATTCAGCTCGAGAGCGAAGCCCATCGAACGAAGGGCAAGTACTCGCAGATGTACGTCTTTCACAATCGGCCGCGGCCCGGGTCGCTGTACGAGCCCGTCTACCGACGTCTCCTCCCACTTGACGCCGAGTGGCATCAACAGCTCGTCCGGGTTCGCTGGCCGACCAAGACTCGCCCCGAAATTCTCGGCGGCGTGACGGGAGCGCTGCAGCAGCTGATTCGGGAGTATCTCTTCATCACCCTCTTTCGCGCCTGTGCAGAATCTCTCGCGAGCGAGAACGCCAGTCGCCTCGCGGCGATGCAGCGCGCGGACAAGAACATCGACGACCTCTTGAAGCAGCTGCGCGCCACTTTTCACCGTTTGCGGCAGCAGCGGATCGACGAGGAGCTCTTCGACGTGGTCTCCGGATACGACGCCCTCTCAAAGCAGCAGGTCAGCTCATGAACGACGGACGATCATTTCGCGTCGAGCCAGGGAGCCGCGTGCGGCTGGGCGACCTCGATTCGGGGCACACCGACGGCATGAAGAAGAAGCACGCGCGCGCGGAGGTCGCAAAGCTCAAGCAGCGGTTGGACGCGCTGCAGTTTCAGCTCTTCGCGGAGAAGAAGCGCTCACTGCTCATCTGCCTTCAGGCGCTCGACGCCGGCGGCAAGGACGGCGTGATTCGGCACGTCATCGAGTCGATGAACCCGCAAGGCTGCCGCGTGGTCGGCTTCAAGCAGCCGTCGACACTGGAGCGCGCGCACGATTTTCTCTGGCGGGTCGAACAACAGACCCCCAGGCGTGGGGAGATCGTCGTTTTCAATCGATCACACTACGAAGACGTTCTCATCGCTCGCGTCCATGACCTGGTGCCCAAGGCGGTGTGGTCGAAACGGTACGCACAGATCAACCACTTCGAGCAGCGGCTGTTCGCCAATGGCACCCACATCTTGAAGTTCTTTCTCCACATCAGCAAGGACGAGCAGCTCGAGCGCTTCAAGGATCGCCTCGATGACCCTTCTCGTCACTGGAAGATCAGTGAGGCCGACTACTCCGAGAGGCCCTACTGGGCCGACTACGAGCAGGCCTACGAGGACGCCATCGGCAGGTGCAGCACAGCCGCGGCCCCGTGGTTCGTCATCCCGTCGGACCACAAGTGGTTTCGCAACCTCGCCATCTCACGAATCATTGTCGCGACGATGCAGAACCTCGGCATCGAGGTGCCGAAGCCGACAGTGAATATCGCCGACATTCGAACGAAATATCACCTGGCCGCCGGGAAGCGACAAGCAGTGAAGCACGGGAGCGCCAAGAAGCGGGCAGATCGATGAAGAAGACGTGTCGGGCCTCGCGGCTCTTTACAGGGAAATGAACCATGAACACGCGAACCCTCTCGCCGGAGCTTTTGCAGAAGATGGACGCCTACTGGAGGGCTGCCAACTACCTCTCAGTTGGGCAAATCTACCTCTTCGACAACCCGCTCCTGAAGCGCCCCCTCGAGCTGACAGACATCAAGCACATGCTCCTTGGACACTGGGGCACGACGCCTGGGCAGAACTTCGTCTACGTGCACTTGAATCGCATCATCAAGAAGTTCGATCTCGACATGATCTACGTCTCGGGGCCTGGCCACGGTGGACCCGCGGTCGTCGGCAACACCTACCTCGAGGGCACATACAGCGAGATCTACCCCGACATCACCCAGGACGAAGTTGGGCTGCAAAAACTCTTCCTCCAGTCTCGTTCCCAGGGGGGATTCCCAGCCACGCGTCCCCGGAGTGTCCGGGCTCGATCCACGAGGGCGGCGAGCTCGGCTATTCGCTCAGTCATTCGTTCGGCGCCGTATTCGACAATCCTGACCTGGTCGTCGCCTGCGTGATTGGTGACGGTGAAGCGGAGACCGGCCCACTCGCCACGGCGTGGCACTCGAACAAGTTTCTCGACGCAGCGACCGACGGAACGGTGCTGCCGATCCTCCATCTCAACGGCTACAAGATTTCCAACCCGACCATTCTTGCGCGCATCGAGCATGAAGAGCTCGATCAGCTTCTGCGTGGCTACGGCTGGACTCCGATCTTCGTCGAGGGGCACGAGCCGGCGCTGATGCACGAAGCGATGGCGACGGCGCTCGACACCGCCGTGGAGCAGATCAAGAAGATCCAGGCCGACGCGCGCGTCCACGGCAATCGAGTGCGTCCGCGGTGGCCAATGATCGTCCTCAGCTCACCGAAAGGGTGGACCAGGCCGAAGGTTGTCGATGGGCTGCAGATTGAGGGGACCTTCCGAGCACATCAAGTGCCGCTTCAGGTGAACGCCGAGCATCCCGCGCACTTGCAGCAGCTCGAGACCTGGATGAAGAGCTACAAGCCCGACGAGCTTTTCGACGGCCAAGGTGTCCCTCCGCCAGACCGCATCCCCTGATCGCGCCACGCGGGGTTGACCCTCGGTCCAGGATCGCCGTGGAGGTTTCACATGGGCGATCAGCTGACGGCTGGGAAACTGAAGGAGCTTGTTGGGCGGCGGTGGGACAGC
>JBBRAX010000106.1:0-10739 GCA_038206395.1 Myxococcales bacterium
TCGCCAAGACGCTGCAGGCTCACCGGCGCTTGCTCCTCAACTGGTTCAGAGCCCTCGGCGAGATTTCCACCGGCGTCGTCGAGGGGATGAACAACCGCCTCAAAGTCATCACCAGACGGGCCTACGGATTCAGGACCTACCGCGCGACCGAGGTTGCCCTCTATCATTCCCTCGGAAAACTCCCCGATCCTCAGGCTCGATCCGCCCACAGATTCTGCTGATGAGCCGGTTGTTGTGTACCGGGCGCAACCGTGCCGCCCAGCGGCACCGCGACGTGAAACTGGCTTGGCAGCCGGCTCGTGGCTGCGCAGGAGTAGTAGAGCGTCCGGGCTGAGCCGTCCATGAGCACCGCTTCGGTCGAAAGGGGGCAGCCGGCAATGGTTCCGCCACTGCTGTTGAAGAGCCGTAGTGCATCCGAAGCCTCGACAGTCAGTGCTCCGCCTTCGCTCAGTTCGACACCAATCTTGATAGGCGAATTACAGACAACGACGCGACGGACAACAGGAATGGAATTGTGTGCAAACCGTGTCACCAACAATTGCGCAGTCGTGACCTTTGCATCGATTTCTGCGGCCCCGACGCTCAAGCGGAACTCGGCGGCCTTGGGTTGAAGGCTATTGAGATCCACCGTGGCCTCGTACCAGCCGTTTTGAGAAGGATTTGTGATAGTGATGCGCGCCTCTGGTGGGTCGGGAAAGACCGAGTCGGACGAGTCTTGGTACTGGGACCGCGAGAGGTCGAACGACAAGCTCACGAACTGTCCGTCGGGTCCCTTGATCCGAACCGCCTGCTGGATCGACTCAAAGAGCTCTGCGGGAGGATTCCGCCCCGACCGGGTTGCCATTCGCAAGACGACCTGGTTTCCAGGGAAAGAAGATGTCAGGTCAGAAACATTCCAGTAAAGGTCGACCAACGCGTCCATGTGTTTTTCATACATTGGGTCGCCAACTTGACCACAACCCAGCAGGAGGACGAGCGGAATGATTGTGATTTCCATGTCATCTCCTACTGCCGTACCACCGAGAATGGAGATGTTGCGAAATCTCTGTATGGCGAAAAATTGCTCGTCATCGCCGGTTTCGAGAAAATGACGCCTGTCCCAAGAATACTGTCCCAACTGTTTGTCGGGCCAATAAGGCAGGTGTTGCATGCGCCAGTACAGGTGCTTGTTGTGGCGCACATGGCGCAAACGTGACCAACTCTGTCGAAGCGGCCTCCTGGGTCACGCCCGTGATCCAGACTGTTGCAAAGGTTGAAATTGTTGGCCTGGTTACTCATGGCACTGTTGCAGCGGTCGTCGCTGTGGGCACAGACACTTCCAGCAGGGCCGTGGTCGGAATACTCATCTGGCAGCCCAAGCAGGCAATGCCCCCATTCGTGAGCAAGAGTCTTGCCTCCGGTCCACGTGGGCAGAGAATCGAAGGGGTTATCCTTCCACTCCTCGTCAAACAAACTGACTTGATTGAAGACTGACAAACAAGACGCTCGACCGCTGCCGCTGTGAATCAAGACATTGCAGAAGTGGCCCCCGCAGGCACCCGCGCCTGCGCCAACGTTGTTGTAGAGAACGATGTTTCGAACCTGGATTTTCCCTTCCGTCATGCCAAAGAAGAATCTTTGCGCGAAGGCGGCCATCGTTTCCAGTTTTGTCAATTCAGCGTTAGTGGCGTTGAAGCGCACACCAATCCTGACAGGGTTGTTCTGCTCGAACAGGCCCTGAGTCTTTACTCGGGTGAATCTCACAACGACTTGTCCTGCCCCGGATGCCGAGTGCACGACGACGAAAACATCCTGGCCCGCCGGCGGAGCCGGCAGGTGTAAGAATTCATAGATGTATGGACCCAGTCCCGACGCGCCCATGACGCTCAGCAGGTAGTTCGCACCAGCAGCAGCGCCGAGCGCCGCCAACAATCGAAACATGAACCCGCGCTTTGCGGTTCGGGCCTGCGCCCAGTTCAGCGCTGCGGCGTAGCCCAACCAGAGCGGAGTCAGCGTCAGCACGATGCAGACGAAGCCCGTTGCCAACCAAGCTGCGACGGGCAGTTCGCCGGGGGAAACGCCCTTCGGGAAATAGTGCCGACCGGAAATGATGAACCCGATTGCCCCCAAAACAATGGTGAGCGCGGCGGCATTCGACGCGACGAGCTTCGCGCTCATCTGAAACGGCGTCAGCAGCGCTTGGAGGAAGCTGTTGGCCCCAATCGGCACCCCTGCTGATTCAGTCGCGCCCTTCGTGGTTGGTGGAGTGCCGTCGGGCGCGGTGCGCTCTGGCTCCGGCGGCTGTGGTGGCACATTCTCCATTGTAGAAGTCTGCCATCCGAGAATCACCGTGGCTATGCCGCGAGTCCGAGCCCCGCAACGATCAGGGATCGGATCTGAGAATGGAAGCGCCACTTCGGCAGAGCGGCTGGTACTTTGACCGGCATGTCGAAGCAGGACGCGCCGCTCCCACCCCAAATCCGCCGTCAGGCACTCGCCACCCTCGGTCGTGACCGCTTGCTGCTGGCCGAGCCAGTCTGACAGCGCTGGCACTTCCTTCGAGTGTCGCGGCACGTTGGCGTGACCGTGCTGGTCACGAAACGCAGCGAGTCGACGAAGCCAATCATCCCAGCGACACTGCCTCGGGTTGAAGACGAACCCGAGCGCACTGAGGCGCTCGCGCCGAAAAGGCTCGAGCTTCTCTGCGCGTTCCGCATTTCGCTGGTGGCTGACCCAGATGCCCAGCCCGCCAAACTCCTTTGCGAACCGGGGCACGTCACAGTGGCCGTGCTTCTCTGCGTACTGACCCAGTTGGGCAAACCGACGCTCCCAATTGTCAGCATCGATAGAGAACGAGAAGCCAAGCTCTTCCAGTCGGCGCCGCCTCACCGCACTCAGGCGGTCGGCGGGATTCCTGCGATTGGCGTTGCCTCGCTGGGTGCGGACCCAGACGGCGAGCGTCTGGTCGTACCAACCGGTGGGCACGTGGGTGTGCCGTCGATCGCGCTTGAAGTCAGCGAGCCGCTTGAACATCGCCTCCCAGACCTGCTCACCCTGGGTTCTTGGTCACCGGGCCCAGAGGTGAACGAGCTCGAGTTCGAACAGCTCGAAAGGCTCGGCGCGAACCCTGTCGGCGTCGCGGTGGGTGGAGATCAGCCGAAAGGTTGCGCCATCGAGTCGAAAGACCTCGAGCGTGCGCACGTCCGGGTTCACCAGCCAAACGTGAGCGACTCCATGGCGCGCGTAGAGAGGGAGTTTCTCGACGCGATCCAACGACTCGGTTGATGGTGACAACACCTCGCACACCCAGTCTGGGGCGACAGTCAGAAAGGGTGCGTCGGGAAGCTCGGGAAGCCGCTCGCGTCGCCACCCCGCCAGATCAGGGACGAGGATTGCCCGGCCGAGGTGAAGCTCAGGCTCGTCAAGAAGGATCCACCCCCCTGGGCCGTTCTTGCCGCGCTTGAAAGGAGGTCCCAGCTCCTCGCCAAGAGTCGACGCGGCCTGGGCGTGAAGTGTCCTCGGACGCGGGTGGGTATGGAGCACGTCGTTGATGATCTCGACCACCCCTTCACCGGGCGAGGAAAGAACGTCTTCGTAGGTGGGCAACTTCTTCGCCGTCGACATTCCGCGAGTGTATCGAGGTCGCGATCAATACCGGTAGACGGACGGCGTGGTCACCCGGGCGACGGTGTTGTCCGCGCGGCCTACATCGCTGCGAACATCTGCGCGACCTCGCTTGGGCTCTTCTCAAAAGCCGCCCCCACCTGTTTCGACATCGGGTCAGGGTAGACATCGAGGGTGTCGGCCTGAAGTGCGGCGACGATGTTCTCCGCCGTCACGTCGGGGCTCGTCTTGGGCAGCGTGATGTCTTTCGACATCTCCGTGTCGATGGGGCCGGGGAACACGCCGAAAACCTGCACGCCCTTCTTGCCCAGCTCGGCACGCAGCGCCTGCGTCATCGACCACGAGGCTGCTTTCGAGGCCGAGTAGCCGCCCAGGCGGGGCATCGACGCCAGAGAGACGACCGTCAGCAGATTCACCACGGCGCCCTGTCCGTTCGCCACCAATGCCGGCGCGAAGGCGCGAGTCATCCCCAACGTGCCCATGAAGTTGGTGTCGAGATCCCGCTTGATGGCAGCCAGCGGTGAACTCAGCAGGCTCCCCGACCCCAGCAGACCGGCATTGTTGATGAGCACCGTGACGTCTTTCGCCCGGGCGGCAGCGGCGGCTTTGGCGGCAACCTGCTCTGGTTCGGTGATGTCGAGCTGCAGGGGCACCACGCGGCCCGACGATTGCGCAACCAAGCTCGACAATCCGGTCGCGTCGCGCGCGGCGGCGTAGATGCGCTTTGCTTTGTGCTGCAGCAGCGCACGGACGAGCGACAGGCCAATACCGCGATTTGCACCCGTCACGAGAATCACCGCATTTTCAAGCTTCATTGAGAACTCCGTTGTTCAGCGAGCAAGAGTGCTCGGCGACCATGAAGATGCGCGCGGTGGGCGCAGTCGGGTAGAAGCAGGGACGACAAGGCACTCTTGCGATGGGCTCAATAATCAATGGATTTGATTGACCACATGACCACCTTCGTTCGCGTGGTCGAAGCCGGCAGTTTGACCAAGGCCTCTCGCACGCTGGGGCGAACTGTCGGTGCTGTCAGTCGCCAACTCAACGCGCTTGAGGTCGAGCTGGGGGCGGTACTCATTCTCAGAACCACTCGGCGCCACCACCTCACCCCCGCGGGTCAGGGGTTTCCAGAACACTCCAAAACCCCCCACCGTCCCGCACCTCTACGTGCTGCCCCCGCTCCATCAGCGCGTCAGCCCGCTTGAGCCCGCTTGCCAGCCGCGCTGATTGGCGGTTCGATTGTCCTCACCTTCTTCGCGGGCGGCGTCTGGGAAACCGTGGTTGGCATTTCGTACCTGTTGATTCCCGGCCAGCTGCTGCTGCCGTTCGCGAAAGACGCGGGCGCGACCGAGTTCCTCACCGTCGGCAAACGGCTGCTGATGCTCTCGGCCTGCTGGGGTCTGGTCGACGCGGTCGCGAACTCGATCGCCGAGTCACTGCGTGCGGCGGGCGACACGACGTTCACGCTGGTCGTGCGGCTCGCGGCGACGTCGGCGCGATGCTCTGGCTCGTCTTCTACTTGTTCCTGCTCGCCGCGGTCTTGTGGTGGCGGTTTCAGACGGGCAAATGGCGCGACGTGCAGCTCAATGAGCCGGCACGGGCGCGGGTTGCCGGTGGATGGGGTGCCGTCGGGCGGACGTCGTCTCGTTGGTCAGCTCCCAACCGCCGTCGGCCCATGCTTCCTCGATGGTGACGACCTCATCGTCCGTGGTCGTCTGTCGAAACCGTCGCGCTGGTGTACCCGCGGGCACGAAATCCGTGGTCTCTGTGCCGAGCCAGCCACCGTCTGGAGAAAAGATCGATCGCTGTTCTGAATCGATGTGGCCGTCGCCATCGGGGTCGTGCGCGACGCGGTAGCCGGCGGCCGTCTGTTCTTCAGTTCTGACAAGCCGTTCATCGGCGTGACCGTCTTTGACCCCGAACGTCCGGTACACCAGCGTGTTGCCCGCCGAGGCCTGAACGGTTCGCTGGCAATGCTCTTCGACGTCGGGGTCGGTGCCGGAGAGGTCGCTCATGGCGCCGCACTTTTCCCAACGCGCAAGCTCGAGATTGCTTTTGCATCCCATGCACAAGAGCAGCACGACACCAGTGCGGGTCAGTTGCACGTCGACTCACAGGTCGCGCGGTAGGGCTGGCAGGACCCGAACCCCTGAGGGCAGACAGTCGCGCACTCGACCTTGGTGTCGCAGAAAACCCCCTTCTTGCAGTACGCCCCGACCTTGCTCGACACGTTGGGGCGCGCAGCCGCGCAGCCGCCATATCCTTTGCACTTCTCGCATATCTCTGGTTTCGGCTGCGATCCGACCGGTGTCAGGCACCGGATGCAGTCACATGACGATGGGTTCTTGCCCATGCACAGCGACTCACAGGCGTTCGTGCGGTCCACCAGCTGGTGCTTGCACGCCTTGCCTGCGAGCGCCTCGAGCGTCGGGCTGTGCATGAAGCGCGGATCCGAATGGAGCATCTCGTGGAACAGCGTGCTGCTGAGCTCGGCTGTGCGGGTCTTCCCGAGGTTGACGAGCATCGGACGTCGGCCGTCTCGCCCCAGCTCGCCAAGGAAGCCGTAAGGATCGCATTTGTTCTTGGTGCAGAGAAAGTCGAGGCTCTTGGTAGAAATCAGTGTCAGGTCTCTTCCAGAGGGATCGTGCCCACTTAACCCGAGGCGTGCCAGACACTTGCTGCCTTTGGCGACCGCGTTGGCCAGCTGCTTTTCGAACGATTTCACCTCGGCGGGCGAGCAAGCCTTGTGGTCGTCAACCGGAGTCGGGGTGCAGGTTCCCGGAGGCGGTTCTGGGCACGCCGGCGACTGAGGCGTCGTGCTGTCGTAGCAGGCCTCTTGCCGAACGGGCGTGTCGTAGGCGGTGAGCGGCACGCCTTCTTCTTCGATTTCCACCTTCGCGGTCGTTGCGTCCACGCGGGTCACGGTGGTTTCGCGAGCGACTGTATTGGTGGGCGACAGGTCGCGCGTGGTCGAGCTCTTCCACAGGCCTTGGTCGAACAACGACTGGGTCTCGGCTTCGAACACGCCGTCGCCGTCCGAGTCGAAGCGCTCGCGGATGCCGGTCGTCGCGTCTACTTCGCGGACGTAGGTCGTTACCGCGTCGCGGCCCGCGGTCGTCTTGTCCGATGCCGGGTCGTAGTTCAGCGACGTCCCCCGCGTCAGAACCTGGTTGATGGTCTCGCGCCCCGCCGCCCGCATGATGGCGAGTCGCCGGCATCCCGAGGCGTTCAACGCGATGTCCGTGTTCCCCGCCGCGTATGCCGTCTGCGCGGCATCGAGGTCTGCCGTGGTCGCAGGAAGGTCGAGCGTGCAATCGTCGAACGTCGTGAGCGCCGTTGGAGCGACCGCGTTCCTGGGGTCGTAGTCGTCCGTCTGAAATACAAATCGGAACTCGTAGGTGAGCGTTCCGACAATGGAACCCTCTTTGCCTGGCTCTGCCGCAACTGCGCTGACGCCGTTGCCCTCGATGACGAAACGGCCGCTCTTCAGCTCGGCGACGGTGATGGGTCGCCCGCGCGTCGGCCCGCGGCCAACCGTCCACGGGCCCGCAGCGCAAAGCTCGGGCAGCTGAAAGTTCGCCAGTTCGGGCACGAGCACCCTTCCGTTCTCGGCCCCCACCGGCAGAGGCGAGACCGGCTTGAAGGTCAGCGTCACAGCGGTCTTGTTCGCCGGATCGGGGAACTTCGGGCATGCCAGCGTCTGCCCCGACACGCACTTCTGTTCTCCTTCGATGGTCGAAACCACGAGGTCGACCGCCGCCTTCGCGGTCAGCGTTCCCTTCCCAATCGAATAGTCGGCTGCGCGTGCCTTGACGCCCGCGAAGGTGACAGTTCGCAGGGCCGTCTTTGTGACGTACGCGCACGAGCCGTCAGGGTCAGCGGTCGCCGCGAGATTCCAGCTGCCACTGGCCTCGACGAGCGCGTAGCTCAGCGAACCCGATGCGCTGCCTCCACTTCCGCCGCCGGCCCCACTGCCCGACGGCCCTCCGCAACTGCCACAGCTGAACAGCCCGGCCAGAACCCACACGCACGCGCTTCTATTCATCGCCCCTCAAATTTTTGACGCACCCATCAACGATAGTCGCTTCGCCCGCTCAGAGTCAGCCCGCTTCCCAGCCGCGCTGATTGGCGGTTCGATTGTCCTCACCTTCTCGCCGCCCGCACCCGAAAGAAATACTGGGTCGCGGGAGCCAGCCCCGTCGCCACTTGGTCGGTGGTATTCGCCGCCGCTGCCGGGGCGCCGCCATCGGGCTTGGTCAGTCGGGTGAGTGACTGATCGGGCCCCTACCCTACGCCTTTTGCTTCGAGCGGGACGGATGAGCTGCTCTATGGTCCGTGGCTCGAGCTGGTCGGAAGGGGACACGCGATGTGGATGAAATGGAAGCTGATGGTGACGACGCTGCCAATGGTGCTCGCGGCGCTCGGCGTGAAGCTGATCATCGAGCGCGTGTTCGACTTCGAGGGCGTGATCGAGTTCTCCGACGTGGGCCTGGTGCTCACCGGCGGAGTCTTCCTGATCGGCTTCATGCTCGCCGGCACGATGGCCGACTACAAAGAGAGCGAGAAGCTGCCCGGTGAGCTGGCCGGAAACCTCGAGGCGATCGAAGACCTGCTCGATCAGGTCGCAGTCGCCAAGCCGCAGCTGTCGGCCCTGACGATGAAGGGCGCGGTGCACAAGACGACCGAGACGATTCGCGACTGGCTGATGCGCAAGGCCACCTACCTGCAGATGTGCACCGAGCTGACCAACCTCGCCACCGTGGTCCAGCGCCTGGAGCGCGAGGGCCTCGCCTACCAGGCCAGCTACGGGCTGGGAGAGCTCAAGAAGCTGCGCAACACCTGCACCCGGATCCAGGTCATCTCGCGCACCGGGTTCCTGCCCGCCGGGTACGCGCTGCTCGAGACCCTCGCGGCACTGGTGCTGGCGTTGCTGATGCTCGCGAAGTTCAAGACCTTCCTCGCCGAGGTGATCCTGGTGCCCTTCGTCACCTTGATCTTCGTCTACATGATCCGGCTGATTCGAGACATCGACGACCCGTTCGAATACTCCGAGGACGGGAAGAAGACCTCGGCCGAAGTCGATCTGTTTCCCTTCGAAGACTTCCGCGATCGACTGAGGGTCCGGCTGACGGCGCTGGAAGCGAAGCCGGCGTCGGCAGTGACGACCGCAGCCTGACCCAGATGCTTGAGCCCTCGACCGCGGCCCCTCGGTAGACTCGCCCCCACATGAGGCTGACCTTCGTCGGACCCAGCGGTTCAAGCGAGCATCGGTGGATCAGCTGGCCGCTGCTGCGCGACTGCGTGCAGCACCACCTGGGCGGGGAGCGCCTGTCCAACGTGCTGCGGCTGACCGACGCGCTCGGCAGCCGCGAGGGCGTCTACCTGCCCGCCCGCGCCGTCACCGAGGTCTCCTGGACGCCTGACTCCAAGACCACCCAGACCGAGCTGGCGACCGCCGGCGGCGGAGTCCCCGCGATCGTCGGCGGCAGCCCACACACGCTGCGCGACGTGTTCGGCTCCGTCGTGTTCGAGCTGCTGCGGATCTCTCAGGGCGCCGACGAGCAGGCCCAGGTGCGGATCATCGACAGCTGAGCGGCCTTCAGTCTTCCTGCTTGAAGCCGTCGAGCACGTCCAACCCATCGCGCGCCATCTTCAGCTCGCGCAGCACCGGGCCCGTGTGGCCCTGCATGCGCACCAGGATGTCGTTGAGCAGGCGGAGGGCCTCGAGCACGTGCGGCCCCTTGTTCAGCATCACGCACTCGGCGCGCTCGCCCATCGCCGCCACTGAAAAGCTAAGCCAATACGGGGTGCTGGCCGGGCGGTTGGTGCCCCTTTTTTTGTCCGAAATCATGTCCCTCACCTGTCCCCCACTTCTCGAGCAGCAGATTGCCGAACGCGCCGTTGTAGAGCCCGGCGTAGGAGGCAAGGATCGCGGCCTCCGAGGCGGAGAGCGCGGTCTCGAGGATCGCCAGCGGAGCCAACTCGGGAGCGCGTTCGAGCAGCGGTGGGGTGGGCAGTCGAAGTCGGAGCTGTCTCACGACTTCACCTCGTCGAGGACAGTGAGGGTCTCGACAGCGGCCTTGAGGGCGACATCGTCGACCACGTTCTGATTCCTCCCCGTGGGCCTGCTTCAGCCCCGCGCGGAGGAGTCGAGAGGCGATGCGCGGGATGCCGCGGGAGACGCGGAACAGCAGCTCGATGGCGGAGTCGGTGAGCAGCTTCTCGCGCGAGCCAGCGGCGCTGATGCCGTGCTCGACGAGGGCCTTGAAGTCGTCGCGCTCGAGCGGAGAGAGGTGCACCTGCGCCGCGATGCGAGTGGCCAGCGGCGCGTGGACCTGCATTCGCAGACGCTGAGCGAGACGAGGGAGTCCAACGAGCCAGACCGCGGCGGGGCTTCTGGTGTCGAAGGCGAAGTTGAGGAAGCCGGGCAGGTCCGCGAGGAAGACGTCGGACAGCAAGGGCAAGGTGCAACTCGTCGATGCGAGCGGGTTCTTCCAGAAAATGCGGAAGA
The DNA here is from genome assembly GCA_038206395.1 of Myxococcales bacterium. GTDB lineage: Bacteria > Myxococcota > Myxococcia > Myxococcales > Myxococcaceae > JAGSPQ01. Next base: position 10,115 of record JBBRAX010000106.1, read on the forward strand.
GCTTGGGCAGCAAGCGCAAGGAGTTGAGCCCCGAGCACATCGAAGACATCACCCGCATCTTCGGCGAGTTCAAGAAGGTGACTCGCGACGAGGTGCCGATCAGCCGCATCTTCAAGAACGAGGAGTTCGGGTACCGCACCATCACCGTCGAGCGCCCCCTCCGTGATGCGAAGGGCAACGCCGCGGTAGGGGAGAAAAGGAAGGGGAAGGGCAAGCCCGTCGCCGACTCGGACCTGCGGGACGCGGAGAACGTTCCGCTATCCGAGGGCGTGGAGCCTCCGGATCGTGGCCTTTCGCGGTGGTCTTTCGGTTGCACAACGCCCGGTGATGCGAACCTCTCTACTTGTCCTGCTCGTACTGCTGGTGGCGGGCTGTGGCCGTTCAATCGGGCTGCGGCCGATCGACAAGCCACCGGTGACCGTGATCGGGATCTCAGCGGATGCGGGCACCGTCGACGCGGGCATCGCCGCTCTGGTGAGCTGCTCCCTGCCCTTCGGCGGACCCGATTGCTGCGGCAGCACAAACGCCCGGGTCGGCTCGGCCAGCTGCTCCGATGGAGGCTACGTCTGTGAGGCCGGGGCGCTGTGCGCCTGCCAGGGCGCTCCGGCCGCCTTCCACTGCGTCG
>JBBRAX010000107.1:0-10639 GCA_038206395.1 Myxococcales bacterium
CGCCCTGCCCGCCTGCTCCCTTGGCGAGCGCGACCCGCATCCGCAGGCTCTCGAGCGAGGCCAGCAGAATCTGCTGCTCGCTGGCCAGACGTTCGGCCGAGGTGCGCACCTGATGGAAGAGCTCGGTGCGAAGGCGCAGCGCGTCGGTGGCGCGGCGGTAGGTCGATTCGTCGAGGCTGCCGAGGCGGGCTTCGAGGGCTCGGCGTTCGACCTCGAGATCTTCGGCCGAGCCCGCCTGCATCATCGCGTCGTGGCGTTGCTTCAGCTGGCGGCACGCGGCGCGAATGCCTTCGACCGTCGCCTCGGGCTTGCCCAGGAAATCGCGCACCGCGGCCGGGCTGTCTTTCAGCTCTAAGAGCAGCTGATCGCACGCGATCTCGAAGCGCTCGACCTTCGCCGCCGGCAGCGCATCCTTCCCCGGGGCCCGGTCGCGCTTCCGCGCCGTCTCGATCTGCTTGACCCCACCCAGCCCGAGGCCGAGCGCGACGAAGAGCAGCCAGAACTTCGACGGGTTCAGCACCCCCATCACGGCGAGAATGATCGCGGCGGCGACCATCGCTGCGCCCGCGTAGACAGAGGCCTCGCCCAGCTCGCGCTGCCGCTTCCACTCGCGCTTGATTTCCTTTCGCTGCGCGCGCGACAGCTTCACGTCGGCGGTGACGACGCGGCCGAGGCGATTCAGCCGGCGATCGAGCTCCGTTTCCTGTTCGGCCATCGCCGCTACGGCGCCTCTGCGCGGCGCACCGTCCAGTTCTCGCCGCCGCGTCCATCGCGAACGACGATCCACACCGCCGTCGGCCCACTGCCGCCGTCTTCTCCATCCACCGGCCCCCAGGTCGTGACGATGCTGCCGGCGTCGGGGTTGAGGAGGTTCGCTCCGCCGGCCTGGGTGGGGCTGAAGGTGCCATTGCTGGCGAAGAAGTTGTACCGCCAGGTCTCGCGCAGGGTCCGCGTCTCGCCTTCGAAGGTCGTGACCGGGTAGTCCTCGAAGAGGCCCTTGTCCTCGACGATTCGCAGCTCGTTGCGCACCGCCGGCGGGTTGAACTGCTGCCCCGGCATCTGCGGCGCGACGACCTTGAACTGCACCGGCACGCCCGGTTCCCAGCCGCCATCGTTGAAGCGCACGTCGCCGACGACGGGGTTCAGGTTCAGCTTTCGGGGAGCCGGCGTGGGCACATGAAACACGACCCGTTTGATCCCGTAGATCCGCTCGTCGCCGGCGCGCAGCTCGACCTGGATCACCTGGCGGATGCCCGCGAAGCCCCGAAACGGATCCGCCTTCACGATCTTGCTCAGCAGCAGCGGGTTCACCGCGAAAGTCACCGACGCCTCGCCACCTTCCAGCGTCGTCTCGGACGTCGTCTCGCCGAGCAGCACCGTGTCGTCGCCTCCTTCGGGGCAGCGGCTGGTCGCCGAGTCGAGCTCGGGGCACGTCGTCCACCTACCGCCGACCTTGTAGCCGCCCGGCGGGTTCGCGAAGAGCGCGGTGACGACGATGCCGCCGTCGTAGGTGATGAGCTGCTCGGGCGGCTCGGCCTTGATCGCCAACAGCCGAAGGTCGTGCACGTTGCCGACGCCGTCGAGCACGTCGGAACAGCCGAAGAAAGCGCCCAGCACCAGCCATGGCAGCAGGCGTTTCATCAGTAGCTCCCCTTCAAACCAATGACCGGAAGAAACGGCAGGCCCGTGATCGCGCCCGTGGTGCGGTAGCGATAGTCGTCCTGCACGAACTCGGCGTTCTTCGCGTTGTAGATGTTCTGGATGTCGACGTAGGCGCCCAGCGACCAGCGGTTGAAGAGCCACGTCTTGTCGACGCGCACGTCGAGCTGGTGGAACGTGCCGACGCGCGTGCTGCCGACCTCCCCGTTGATCGGGCGGTAGGTCTGCGTGTCGGAGTCGAAGGTCGAGCCCACGCGCGGCGTCGTCGGGCCGCCGGTGGTGAGGCGGAAGCGGGCGCCGACTTCCCAGCCGTTGCCGAACTTGTACTGGGCGACGGCGCTCAAGATGTGGCGCTGATCGAACTGGGCCCAGCGGTAGCTGGCGTCGCCCTCGCGTTTTTCTTCCGACCACGACAGCGTGTACGCGAGCCAGCCGAAGAAGTGCTCGGTGATCTTCCGGCGCACGAAGAGCTCGAGGCCGTACGCGCGGCCGAGGCCCACGTTGTCGGCGAGGATCCGCGTCACCGTGCCGTCGTCGTTGTTCACGATGCGGTTGGTGTTCCGGCCGAGATCGAAGCGGCGGTTGTAGAAGCCCGTCACGTCGACGTTGATGTTCTCGGTGACGTCGTACTCGGCGCCCAGCGCTCCTTGAAACGCCTGTTCGAGCCCGATCTGCCGGTTCGCGGCGACGATCTGCGCGCTCGGGTTCTGCGTGTAGAGGCCAACGGAGCCCTTGAACGCGAGCCGGTGGTTTTCTTCGCCGAACTCGACGCGCACGGCGAGGCGCGGATCAAGGGCGGTGCGGGTGCTGCCGTCGAGGCGGTACTGCTCGGCGCGAAGCCCGGGGATGATCTTCACCGGCCCGGCTTTGATCTGCAGCTCGGCCCACTCGGCGTACGCGAAGGTGTCGTTGTCGGCGTTGTTGGTGACGAGCTCGGGCTCGGGCTGTTCGCCGGGGAAGGTGACGTAGTTCGGCTGCTTCGGCAGGTACGACGTCAGCGTCGTCTCGGTGAGCGCGAAGTCGAGGCCCGCGCGGAAGGTGAAGTGCTTGTTGAGCGTGAACTCGGCCTTCTCGCGAAGCCCGTAGACTTTGTCGTGCTGATCGAAGCGCAGCACCGAGACGCCGAAGCTCGCGTTGTTCACGCCGCCGAAGAGCTGCAGCTTGTTCTTGAAGGTCTCGCCCCGGTACGTCCAGTAGCCCTCGACGCGGGTGAAGCCCTGCTGGGTGTTGAGCTCGATCGCGGTGGGAGACCTGCGGCCGATGACCACCTTGAGCTCGTCGAAGCTGCCGAAGAGAAACAGGCCGACGCCGTGGCGTGAGCCTTTCGGCCGGAAGTCCACCTTCGCCTGGTAGTCGTAGTAGGCGGGCGCGACCAGCGTCGTGCCGTTCAACACCAGCCCGAGCAACGCGTCGACGTAGCTGCGCCGGCCGGACAAGCTGACCGAGAGCCCTTCGATGATCGGCGCGCTGACGTAGAGCGCGGCGTCGATGAGGTCGACCTTGGCGCTGGCGTGAACGAGGCCGTCGAGCGCGACGTCTCGAGGAGACACGTCGACGATGCCGCCGATCGCGCGCCCATACTCGCCGCCGAAGCCGCCCGGGTAGAAGTCGATGCTGTCGACCAGCTCGGGGTTCACCACCGAGGGGCCGCCACCGAAGTGGTACAGCAACGGCAGCTGAATGCCGTCGAAGTAGACGCCGGTGTCGTTGGGCGACGAGCCACGCACCAGCAAAAGGCCGAGGCCGAAGGGCGCGCGCGCGACGCCGGGCAGGGTCTGAAGGACGCGCAGCGGGTCGCCAAAAGCGCCTGGCACCTTCTCGACTTCCTGCCGCTGCAGGGTGACGCGGCTCACTTCGGTGCGCTCGCGGGTGCCGCGAACGGTCGTCTCGTAGAGCCCGATCGCCTTCGGAGCCAGGAAGTACTTCACCTCGACCCGCTCACCCTCGGCCAGCGTCTCGGTTTCCTCGAAAGTCCGGTGCGCAGAGCCCTGCGCGACGATGGTGACTTCTCCCACCGGAACCGTGAGCTCGAACCGACCGTCGGCGTCCGATTCCGTCATCGTGCCGCCGTCGGCGACGCGGACGACGGCTGCGGGAATCGGGCGACGGCTGCCCTTCTCGACGAGCTGGCCAAACACCACGGCGGTGGGAAGGGGCGGAGGCCCCGCGTCGACGATGGCTTCGACGGGCGCGGCCCAGGTGAAGTGAAGCGTGTACTCGATCTGTACCGCGCCTGGCTTGCCGTCGATTTCCGCGGGGCGAAAGGTGAACTGCAGCGCCGCAGCGACGGCGGCCTCGTCGAAGCCGAAGCCTGCCGGCTGGCTGACAGTGGCCGACTGCACGGTGCCGTTGGCGGCGATGGTGAGCAGCAGCGTGACGTCGCCTGAGACCTTGGCCTCGCGGGCGGCGTCGGGAAAGGCGGGCTCGACGGAAGTGAGCAGCTCGGGCGGGCGGGTCATCACCGGCACCGAGGCGTCGGGGACTTCGCGACGGCGGGACACTCCGTCGTAGGCCTCCTGGGCGGAGGCGGTCGAAGCGATCAACAGGGCGAGAGCGAGAGGGCGACGCAGCACGGGCGCCGCACCCTATATCCAACTGAAAGCTACTTGCGGCCCGCGTAATCGATTGCCCCGGCGGTGTGGTCGATCTCCCCTGGGTGGTGCTCGATGGCGCCGGCCGCGTAGTTGATCGCGCCGGCGTTGAAGTTGGTCGCGGTGGTGGCGTGGTTGATCTCACTCGAGCTGAAATCCAGCGGCGCGAACTGCGGATTCACGGGGCGCGCGTCGACCGCGTCAGCCACGGGAGCGCCCGAGACGAGGCCCGGGACGCCGAAGATCTCAGGCAGGCTCACCGCGATCGCGGGCGGCTTTCCGGGTGCCTGGGTCCGGGGCGCAGTGCCCTTGATCGGGCCGCCCGCCCCACCGCCGGTGCCGGTTCCACCCGACCCTCCGCTGCCACCGCCGCGGCCCGCGTTGATGCCTGTGGGCGCTGCGACAGTGCTTTGCGGGACATGGGTGTTGCCGGGCCCTCCGCCAGCGCCGAGGCGGTCGGGGGTCGCAGGCGTCGTGGTCGAGGTGGTACCGACCGGGGGGGAGGCGGCAGGTCCTGGGCTGGGCATGACCGGCGACGAGCCGAAGGACGTCGTCTGCGCGGAGGCGCCAACGGCGAGCAGGGCGACCGAACAGATGGCAGCAAGCAGGGGTGCGCGCATGGTGGGCTCCTTAAGCAGGCGTGCTTGTGAGAGGGCTGTAGGCGGTTTGGAGAAGGGTGAAGAAGCTGTGATGGATGCCGGTGAAGGTGACCCCGAAGCGGCCGCGGATGTTCAGCCGGGGCTCGCCCTGCTTTGCCCAGCAGACCTTGCCGGTGAAGTCGAACTCCTCGCCGCACAGCTCGATCTTGCCTTGCAGGTCCATGCCTGGATGCAGCGCCTGCATCAGCTCGACAGCGAAGCCCCGAGGCGAGATGTCCGCGGTGAAGGTCTTCAGGCCGCCCAGCGTCACCTTGAGTCGACGGCGCAAGCGGGGAAGCAGTCGGTTGTTCATGCGCCTACGCCGGTGCATTCCACACGCCACGCGTCGTGGGGCGCGATGCCCCGCGCGGCACTTTTGAGTTCTCGCGTCTGGCAGCCCGTGAAACGAACGCGCATGCGCTTCTTGTCCCTGTTGGTGGTGGTTTGGGCGTTGGGTCGAAACGCCCACCCTGCGCCAGGTGCCCCCGGGCACCGAGGTGCGCGAATACGACATTCACGGCGACTCTGAGGCGGGGCTGCGCCAAGAGAGGAACCGCGTCGGCCCGACGGACGACAAGGGCGGCGCGCGGCACGACGCGTACACGCGCTGGTTCGTGAAGTGGAACTACCCGTTCGATCAGACGGCTGCGGGCTGCGCGACAGGGCCGGTCACGATCACACCAACGGTGTCGATGGAGCTTCCGCGCTGGGTCGAGGCCGAGTCGGGAGCGAACGCCTTGAAGGCGCGCTGGCAGGAGTACCTCGACGCGCTCGTGAACCATGAGACGGGGCACCGAGACCACGCGGTGCAGGCGGCGTCGGAGATCGAGCGTGCGCTGCCGCTGCTGCCGGCGCAGCCCGACTGCGAGGCGATGGCGAAGAGCGCCAACGACGCGGGCTTCGCGCTGCTCGAGAAGTACCGGCAGGCAGATGTTGCGTACGACGCGAAGACGTCGCACGGCGCCACGCAGGGCGCGCGCTTTCACTAAGCCAGCGCTCCCCTTCAGGGCTTCTTGATCGGCAGCTTCGCGTCGACCCAGCCGTCGTAGCTGCCCATGTTCGCCACCTCGTAGCCAAGCGCGGCTGCCTTCTGGGCGGCCTGCCCGGCGCGGTAGCCGGCCGCGCAGTAGAAGAGGACCTTGCCCCTGGGGAGCGTGGCGAGGAAGGCCTTGAACGCTGCCGGGTCGGCTTCGATCCGCGAAGTGGCGAACCACTGGGCTGGCCTGGCCATCCCTTCGGCGGTCTCGTCCTGCTCGCGCACATCGACGATCGTCGCCGCCTTTTGGGCGACCAGCTGGGCGGCGGCCTTCGCGTCGATCTTCCCGACCTTCGCAGGCTCGGCCGCCAGGGCTGCGCCAACCGACCACAACACCACTGCCAGTGCGACTCTCATCGAACGCCTCCGTTGCGGCCGCTTGTAGGCCCGCATACCTACGGGCCGGGCCCTCTGTGCGCAACGAAGTGTGGATCGCAGTCGCAGTGTTGAGATCCTGAACCGTTTTCCAAGGCCAGCGGCTCTCGAGGTCACCATGTGCAGCCAAATCAAATGTCAGACCTGCAGTAAACCCACCTGGGCGGGCTGTGGCCGCCACATCGAGCAGGCGCTGGCCAACGTGCCGGTCGCCCGGCGGTGCCGCTGCCGGGAAGAGGCCCCGAAGAAAGCCAGCAGCGGGCCCGAGCCTGTCGAGAAGAAGGGGTTGTTCGGCTGGTTCCGCTGACCCATGAATGACCCGCGCGCCTTCTGGAACGAGAGGTTCGGGACGCCGACGTACATCTACGGCGAGGAGCCCAACGACTTCCTGCGCGAGGTGGCGGGCCGGCTGCGAGGGCCGGTGTTGAGCCTGGGCGAAGGCGAAGGCCGCAACGCCGTGTTCCTCGCCGAGCAGGGGCTCGACGTCACTGCGGTGGACATCTCGGAGCAGGGCCTGCGCAAGGCCGCGCTGCTGGCGACGAAGCGCGGGGTGAAGGTGAAGACGGTGCTCGCCGACCTGGCGGCCTACGACTTCGAGCCCGGCGCCTGGGGGGCGATCGTCTCGATCTGGTGCCACTTGCCAGCGCTGGTGCGAGCGACCGTGCATCGCCGGGCGGTGCGGGCCCTCGCGCCCGGCGGCGCCTTCGTCCTCGAGGCCTACACGCCCCGACAGCTGAAGCACGGAACGGGAGGACCAAAGTCTTCAGCGCTGCTGTACGAGCCCGAGGAGCTGCAGCAGGAGCTCGACGGGCTGCAGCTTCAGATCTTCGAGGAGCGCGAGCGGGAAGTGAACGAGAGCGCGCTGCACCGCGGCACCAGCGCCGTGGTGCGGGTCTTCGGTACGGCCGTCAGCCCATCGCCTCGACATTGACGTTGACCTTCAGCCCTTCGCGGACGCTCTGGGTGACGATGCAGAAGTCTTCGAAGGTGTCGAGGCAGGCCAGCAGGGCGGCTGACTCGCGCGGCACCGGCGCCTGGATGGTGACGTCGACCTTGCCGATCCGCAGGCGCTGCTGCTCATTGCGGACGATCTCGACGTGCACCTTCGCCTTCATGCCACCCTTGGGCTGCTCGCCTTTCTTGCTCATGCAGAACAACAGGCTCGCCGAGAGGCAGTTGGCGATCGCCACCGCGAGGATGCGCGCCGGGTTCGGGCCGGCGTCCTTTCCCAGCGGAGCGGGCTCGTCGGTGTGCAGCGCGTCGTACGGCTTGTCGAACCCCACCTTGAACTCGTAGCCCTCGAGCTGCTCGAGGGTGAGGTCGAAGCTGCTGACCGGCTCACTCATTTGCTGCCTCCAAGCAGTCCGTGCTGCGCAGGCCGGATGCGCCCGTCTTCCATCTCGTAGAGCACGTCGAACACGTCCAGGGCGCGGTGGTCGTGCGTGACGACCAGCACCGCCGCTCCCCGCTCGTGCGCCACCGTTCGAAACAGCTCCATGACCGTCCGGCTCCGCACGCTGTCGAGGGCTGCGGTGGGCTCGTCGGCGAGGATCAGCGACGGCTCGTTCGCCAACGCGCGAGCGATGGCGACCCGCTGTTGTTCACCGCCGCTCAACATCTCCGGGTACGAGTCCTCACGATTGCCGACGTCGAGGTAGCGGAGGAGCTCGCGAGCCCGGCGACGACCATCTTCCTTTCCACCGAACTCGCACGCGATCTCAACGTTCTCTCGCGCGCTGAGGAAGGAGGTCAGGTTGGCCTTCTGGAACACGAAGCCGAGGTGGCGTCGTCGCAGGCGTGAGAGATCTTCGAGGGGTACCCCGTCTTTGACGACGGAGCGTCCTTCGAAGAACACCTCGCCGGTATCCGCCGGCGAGACGAAGCCGAGCGCCTTGATGAGCGTGGACTTTCCCGAGCCACTGGGCCCGAGCAACGCGGCGACCGTCCCGCGCGCAATCGTGAGGCTGACGTTGTCGAGCGCAGTCACCGCGGTGGTGCCGACCCCGTAGATCTTGGTCAAGCTCTGCGCTCGCACTGCGTCCGTCATGCTCAGCCCTCCAGTGCGCGCGCAGGGTCGATGCGCATGACGTGACTGAGGCCGAGCATGCTTGCGAGCGTCACCACCGCCATGGTGGCCAGGGGCGCGATCATCGAGATGGCTGGCGTGATCAGCACGCGGCGCGGGAACATCGGAAAGGCGAACTCGGCTATCGCGAAGGCGACGGCATACCCAAGCACGCCCAGCAACCACGCCTGCTGCAGGATCAGGCCGAGGAGCCGCGAGCGCGGAGCGCCCATCAGCTTCAACACCGCCAGGTCGTGCGTCTTCTCGAGCGTGAGGTTGTACATCACCATCATCACGATGACCGCGGCCGTCAGGGTCAAGATGATGGTGAAGAGCCCGATTTGCATGCGCGCCCGCTGCACGACGCCGCCGAGCAGGAGCGCCTCCTCCTCCACTTGGGTGTAAGCGGTCACGTCGCCCCAGCGCTGTAAGGTCTCGCGCACTTCGGCCAGGCGATGGGGGGCGACCTCCAGCAGCACCGCGGCGACCGGCGGCGACGCGAGTGCGGGTGCCCGCCAGCGTGGATCCGTCGGCAGGTCCTCCAGCGACGGTTGGCTGCGACCTATCTCAGTTCTGCGCAGCCGCTCGAGCACGCGTTGTCGCTCGAGAACCGTCGCCTCCGAGGGTTGGTCGAAGGCCACGAGCTGGGTGTCAGCGGTGGTCAAGAAGGCGACCGAGTCCCCGCCCGACGTGAGGGCGTTTCGGGTGAGGCCTACGACGCGATACGGCTCGCCGGCAAGAACGAGCGTCTCGCCGATACCGAGCCCCATCGAAACATCCGCGATCATCTCTCCGTGCGGCTGGGCGAGGGGGCGCCCCCGGACGAGCGGAAGAGATCGCCCCGAGTCGTCCGGCCAACCAAGACCCACCAGCGCGATGCGCATGACCGCGCCACGGTGCTCCCGCTGAATGAGCTGATACGTGTACGGCCGAGCGCTGCGAACGCCGGGCACTGCGGCGGCGCGGGCCTCGACGCTGGGATCCAGGCGCGAGCTCTCGGCGAACGGGCCACGCGTCTGGCGCTGCACAATCCAGACGTCTGCTCGCATCGCTCGCGTGAGGATGGTCGCGTCGTCCACCATGCCTGCGTAGATGCCCTGCATCGCGATGACCACGCTCAGGAGCAGCCCCACGCCCGCGGCAGTCCCTACGAAGCGAGCGAGATGTCGCCGAACGTCGCGAATGGCGAGGTTCATTCCGACCGCCATCGTCGACCGACGGTCAGCGTGCCGCCGATGCCTGGAGCCGCGAGCACGGTGTCTCCTTCCGACACGCCTTCGAGCACCTCGACCGTCTCTTGGCCCGTCAAGCCGAACCGTGGTCGGACGAGGGCGATCGCGCCCTGGCGGTCGATGTAGACAAAGGCTCCGGTCTGATCGTGGTGGATCATGCGCAGCGGAATTCGCAGTGCACTTTCTCGTCGAGCGAGTTCGATCCGGACGTCGGCTCGCTGTCCGATGGCGACGCGTCGATCGACCCCCTCTGGGGTGACCTCGACGTTGAGCTCGTGGGTCTGGCGATCGGCCTCCCACGAAATCCTGGTGACGCTGCCCGCGACCGGCGTGCTCGAGCCGGGAAAGAGAATGGTGCTGCGCTGGTCGGTGGCCAGCAGGGGGAGCACCGTCTCGTCAATCGCTGCGCTCACGTAGACCTGTCTCGTGTCGACGAGCCTCAGCACCGTGGAGCCAACGGAGACCGTGTCGCCTGGCTCGCGCAAGCGCCGCGTCACGAGGCCGTCGAAGGGAGCAAGGAGCGTGGCCCGCACCATCGTCGCGCGGCGCTGCTCGGCCCCCCCCGCGGCCACGTCGATTCCCCTGGTGGCCTCCGAGCGCTGGGCGAGAACCCGATCGAGATCCGCGCGTGCGAGGCGGAGGCGATCGTTGGCCTCGTCTGCCTGCTGGCTCGACACCGCCCCAGAGGTAACGAGCGCCTGCGTGCGAGTGGACTCGCGTTCGGCCGTAGCCAGCATCGCGCGGGCACGATCTTCCTCCGCGGCAAGGCGCGTCAGTTGAGCGCGCGCGGCCGCGATCCCTGTCTGTGCTGACCTGAAGTCGGCCTGCGCCTGGTTGGTCTCGAGCCGCGCAAGCGCCTGGCCCAGGGTGACCTGCGATCCCTCATCGACGAGCACTTCGCTCAGTCGACCCACGAGATCGAAGCCGACCGCCGCTTCACGCTGGCTCTCGATGGTGCCTCGGCCAAAGGCCTCCCGCACTACGAGTCCACGCTCGACGCGGTAGACCTGGACGCGAACAGGGGCCCAGAGCCGAAACCACGC
>JBBRAX010000108.1:0-9969 GCA_038206395.1 Myxococcales bacterium
ATACGTCGTGGGTGGATCTACTAGCGCGCTGGTGCTGGGGGCCGACGACGCGTGTCCCGGGCGTCGGTGGATGCACACCCCTGGACTTCTCTCGGGTTGCACGGAGCCGATCACGGCGTCTCCACCGCATAGTTGGCGCGGAGCGCCGCGACCTGCCGTACCACCGACTCGGCCCGCCGCGCATCGCGCATCGCCGCGCGCACGGGTCCGGCGATGTGCTCGATCGGAGGCAATACCGCGTCGGACCTCGCCGTCACCCGCACCAGATGCCGCCCGTACGCGGACGACACCTCCGTCCACTCACCCTCTGCGGCCGAAAACACGCGCGCGCCAAACTCGGAACCGAACGCCCCGGCGAGCAGCTCACGCGTCTGCGCCTCGAACCGCGGCCCGGTGGGAAACGCCTGCCCGAGCGAGTCGAAGGCGACGCCCCGCGACAGCGCCGCCCGCACCGCCGCGACGTCGCCGCTGCCCACGAACACCTGCTCGAACGACACCGTCGCTGGCGCGGTGAACTTCTCGGCATGCGCGGCCGCGAACGTTTTCAGCTCAGCCGCACTCGGCTCGCCTTCCTCTTCTTCGAGCACGAACCGCATCGCCTGGATCAACCGCCGCCGGACGATTGGGTCCGATCGGTCGAGCTTCCGCGACAGCGCCTCGCGAAACAGCACCTCTTCTTCGACCCAGTGTTCGAGCACGGACTTCTGCTCGACCTCGGTGAGCGGGTGCCCGACTTCGCGTTCGCGCTCGGTCACCAACGCCTGCGCCAGCGACGGGCTCACCTGAATCAACGTCGACTTCGGCCGCGCTGCATACACCGCAAAGATCGCCACGCCGATCGCGAAGAACCGCACTGATGGCGCCGACCACACGCGGCGAATCACTTCTTCTTCTTGGCCGCGATTCGCCCCGCCGCGTCCTTCGCGCGCAGCTTCGCGATCTGCGCAATCAGCTTCTCTGGAATCGACTCGTCCAGCGGGAACTTCAGCGTGCCTTTGCTCGCGAGGTACTTGTCGAGCTTCTTCCCCAGCGCTTCGGTGACCGTCGGCCCGACCGGGTAGAGCGAGACGTGCTCCTTCCAGCCCGCGAAGAACATCACCATCGTGTCGTTCAGCTTGAGCACGGGTATCTGGTAGCTGCTCGCTTCCTTCGAGCCGGGCAGCGCCTTCTTCAAAATCGCGCGGACCTTCTTCAGCGCATTCTGCGTCGGTTTGGACAGCGTCTGAAGGTACTCGCCCACGCTCTGAAAGTTCGTGTTCGCCATGGCGGGCGAAAGCTCCCACGGGCGGGCCCGCATGTCAGCCCTTTGGGGTACACCTTGGCCGGGCAATGGCCATCGTCGTCGTCGCAGAAAAACCGTCGGTCGGCCGCGATCTCGCAGCGGTTCTCGGCGCGACCCATCGCGGCGCCGGCACCCTCACCGGCAACGGCTACGTCGTCACCTGGGCCATCGGCCACCTGGTCGGAATCGCCGAGCCCGAAGGCATTCGCCCCGAGTGGCGGCGCTGGCGGCGCGAAGACCTGCCGATGCTGCCCGAGCAGTGGCCGCTGACGGTCTTCGACTCGACGCGCACCCAGTTCGAGGTCGTGCGGCGCGCGCTCACCGCCAAAGACGTCACGTCCGTCATCTGCGCCACTGACGCGGGGCGCGAGGGCGAGCTCATCTTCCGGCTCATCTACGAAGCGGCCGGGTGCCGCGCGCCGGTGAAGCGCCTCTGGATTTCGTCGCTCACCGAGTCGGCGATTCAGGAAGGGTTTCGGCGGCTGCGCCCGTCGCAGGAGTTCGATCGCCTCGCCGCGGCCGCGTTGGGCCGAAGCCGTGCCGATTGGTTGGTGGGGATGAACCTGTCGCGGGCGTATGGAATTGCGCTGGACGCTCCGCTGTCGGTGGGGCGGGTGCAGACGCCGACGCTCGCGATGCTGGTCGAGCGCGAGCTGGCGATTCGCGACTTCGTGCCCGAGGACTACCTCGAGGTGGTCGCGACGTTTTCGCCGCGCGCGCAGGCGTCGTACCGCGGCACGTGGTTTCGGCCGGGGCCGGGCGAGCACCCCAGCCGGCTGCCGTACGGTGGAGAAGAGGCAAAGGCGATCGTCGAACGCGCGCTGCGCGGGAAGGCGCAGATCGAAGTGGTCACGTCGCAGACGAAGAAGCTGCCGCCGCCGCTGCTGTACGACCTCACCGAACTGCAGCGGCACTGCAACCGGCTCTACGGGTATTCGGCACAGCAGACGCTCGAGGTCGCGCAGGCGCTGTACGAGAAGCACAAGCTGCTCAGCTACCCGCGCACGGACAGCCGCCATCTGTCGACCGAGGTCGCGGGCACGCTGGGCACTGTCGTCGCGGCGATTCGCGCTCCGTACGAGGCGAAGCTGGCCGAGGGTACGGGTACGCGGGCGCTGCCGCGGCGGTTCGTGGACGACGCGCGGGTCGGCGATCACCACGCAATCATTCCGACCGCGGCGTCGGCGGCAGGGCGTGCGCTCAGTGACGCCGAGCAGAAGGTCTATTCGTTGGTCTGCCGCCGGTTGCTGCAGGCGTGGCACGAAGATTTCGTCTGGGCGGCGACGGTGGTGGTGACGCAGGTGACGGACGCGGCGGTGGTCGATCGCTACCGCAGCCACGGCACGGCGATTCAGCAGCTCGGGTGGAAGGTGTTGGACGTCGGCGAGGCGCGGCCGCCCGGTGAAAGCGACGAGGCGATGCTGCCCTCGGCGCTCGAGAAGGGTCAGCCGCAGAAGGTGCTCGAGGCGAAGGCGGTGCCGAAGCGGACGCGGCCGCTGCCCAGGTTGAACGACGCGACGCTGCTCACCGCGATGGAGACCGCGGGGAAGACGCTGGACGAGAAGGAGCTGTCGGACGCGATGAAAGACAGCGGGCTCGGGACGCCGGCGACGCGCGCGAGCATCATCGAGACGCTGCTGTCCCGGGGGTACATCACCCGCGACGGGAAGGCGTTGATCGCCACCGAGCGCGGCATCGGGTTGATCGCCGTCGTCGACGCCGACGTGAAGAGTCCCGCGATGACGGGCGAGTGGGAGGCGCGGCTTCAGCGCATCGCGCGCGGCGATGGGGAGCTCGGGGCGTTCATCGGCGGCGTCGAGAAGTACGTCGAGGCTGTGGTGGGACGCGTGCCAACGAGGCTGCCTCCGCTGGGTGGTGCGCCGCCACCACCACCGCCACCGCCACCCCGTTCATCCCGAGAGAAGTCGAGGGATGAGAATGCGCCACCCCGTTCATCCCGAGAGAAGTCGAGGGATGAGAATGCGCCACCCCGTTCATCCCGAGAGAAGTCGAGGGATGAGCATCCGCAGAGCTCGGCACGCCCAACGACGCAGACGTCCTTGTTCCCAGCGCCCCGAGCGGCTCATCCCTCGACTTCTCTCGGGATGAACGGAGCTTCCTCTGCTGCCCACCCGGCTTCCTCTGCTGCCCACCCCTCTCCTCGGTCTCCGGCGGCCCCTGCGCCGGGGACGATCGACGCGCTGCTGAAAGACCGCTTCGGCTTCTCCTCATTCCGCCCTCATCAGCGTGCCGTCTGCGAAGCGGCGGCGTCCGGCAAAGACGTGCTGTTGGTGATGCCGACGGGCGCTGGCAAGTCGCTCTGCTACCAACTGCCGGGCCTGGCGCGCGGCGGGACGACGCTGGTGGTGAGCCCGCTGATCGCGCTGATGGAAGACCAGGTCGCGCGGCTCCAGTCGCTGGGCCTGCGCGCGGAACGGATCCACTCGGGCCGGGGCCGGCTCGAATCACGGCAGGTCTGCAACGACTACGTCGACGGCAAGCTCGACTACCTCTTCATCGCGCCCGAACGCCTGGGCGTCCCGAAGTTTCCCGAGCTGCTCGCCCGCCGTCGCCTCGGGTTGATCGCCATCGACGAGGCGCACTGCATCTCGCAATGGGGCCACGACTTCCGGCCCGACTACCGCCTCCTCAAAGAGCGCCTGCCGATGCTGCGCCCCGCGCCAATCGTCGCGCTCACCGCCACTGCGACGCCCGTCGTGCAGCGCGACATCGTCGAACAGCTCGGCTTTGCCACCACCGGAAAACAGTTCATCCACGGGTTCCGCCGCGACAACCTCGCCATCGAAGCGCTCGAGGTCAGCCCGCGCGATCGCCCCGCCCAGACGCGCGCGTGGCTCTCGGGCAAAGGCCGCCTTCCCGCCATCGTCTACGCCCCCACGCGAAAGCTGGCGCAAGACGTCGCCGACGGTCTCGAAGGCCAGTGCCGCGTTCGCGCGTACCACGCCGGCCTCTCACCCAGCGTTCGCGACACCGTGCAGTCCGCCTTTCTCGGTGGCGAACTCGACGTCGTCGTCGCCACCATCGCGTTCGGCATGGGCGTCGACAAAGCCGACATCCGCACCGTCGTTCACCTCGCGCTGCCGGGAAGCGTCGAGTCCTACTACCAGGAAATCGGCCGCGCCGGCCGCGACGGCAAGCCCAGCCGCGCGGTGCTGATGCACCACTTCGCCGACCGCAAGACCCACGAGTTCTTCCTCGAGCGCGACTACCCCGACCCCAAGGTCCTGCAGAAGCTCTCGCGCGCTCTCGACGACACACCGCAAGACGCCGAAGCCCTGCGCCGCCGCACCCGCATCAAGGTCGACGACTTCGAGACCGCGCTCGACAAGCTCTGGATCCACGGCGGCGTCAAAGGCGTCGTCGAAGACGCGCTCATCCACGGCCACGACGACTGGCCCGCCCCGTACGCCGCGCAGCGCGCCCGCCGCGAAGAACAGATCGCCCTCATCGCGCGGTTCGCCGAAGGCCACACCTGCCGCATGGTCGCCCTCGTTCGCCACTTCGGCGATCGCGAAGACCCAGGCACGCCGTGCGGCCGCTGCGACATCTGCGCGCCGGCCGACTGCATCGGCGCCCTCTCCGAGCCCGCGTCCGACGTCGACCTGCCTGTCCTCGCCCAGGTGCTCGAGCGCGTCATCGCGACCCCGGGAATTGCGAGCGGCCGCCTCTGCCGCGAGCTGCTCGGCGAGCTGCCCACTGCGCGCCCGCGCTTCGAACGCCTGCTGGGCGGCCTCGTGCGCGCCGAAGCTGTGCGGGTGCAAGACGACGTCTTCGAGAAAGACGGCAAGCGGATCCCCTTCCACCGCCTCTTCCCTGGCGCGCACGCAGGCGAAGGCGTCGACCACGTCCGCCTTCCTGCCGCGATCTTCCCGCAGAAGCGATTCGAGAAGAGTGGCCGCCCCAAACAGCGCCGCCGCCGCGAGCCGCGCCGCAGTGGGCCCGCTGTCCCGCTTCCCTCCACCGGAGCGTCCGCTGCCCTCGTCGCGTCCCTGCGCAGCTGGCGCCTCGATGAAGCGCGCCGCAAGCGCGTGCCGGCCTTCCGGATTCTCACCAACCGCGCGCTGGTCGCTCTGGCGCAGGCGCGGCCGACCACCTCACAGGCCCTGCGCGGCGTCAGCGGCATCGGGCCGAAGGTGGTGCAGACGTACGAACGGCAGCTGCTCGCGCTCTGCGCAGGTTAGTCGCCGAACCCACCTGCCCAGATGTAGTCGAGCGTCGGCAGGAAGTTGTTGCTGCGAACACGGACGCGCTCGGCGTACCCGTCTTTGTCCTTCGTCACCGCGGTAGCGCCCTGGTCGTAGTTGGCCCAGAGGACGCCGAGGGTGATCCGCGAGTGCTTGAAGACGGCGATGTCGAGCCCGACGTGCGCCGTGACCGTGAACGGATCTCTCGGAGCAATCGGCCCAACCACCGCGCCGTCCGCATACAGGCTCTGGTTCGCCGCGCCTGAGACATAGAAGTTCAGCGCCGCCCGAAGCCGCAGCCGCCGAGTCAGCGCTGCGTCGTACGCGCCACCGAACCCACCCAGAAACCCCGTCAGCGGGG
Source organism: Myxococcales bacterium (assembly GCA_038206395.1). Taxonomy (GTDB): domain Bacteria; phylum Myxococcota; class Myxococcia; order Myxococcales; family Myxococcaceae; genus JAGSPQ01. Next base: position 5,849 of record JBBRAX010000108.1, read on the forward strand.
CCGCCATCAGCAAATCCAGCGGCGCCAGAAACGAGTCCAGCGGTGCCGCGTTGTTCGGCCCGAAGGCGATTCGCCACGAATAGTCGGCCCGCAGCGTCCACACGTCGTGCGACCTGACCGTGCGGCTTAACAACACGCCGAGCCGCGGAATCACCATCCACGGAATGTCGTTGGTGCTCGTCGCCCAGGTGGGAAAGAAGTAGCCCTTCATCAGCCGCATGCCGAACGTCGGCACCAGCAGCCCGCCTTCGATCGTGATCCGCGTCGCTTCCTTGCTGAGCGCAAACCGCCCGGTGAGGTTCGGCGCGACGAAGAACAACACCGGGTTCGCCTCCAATTCAAGCCAGTCGGTGACGGCGAGCCGGGTCGGGTTGAAGAAGCCCGTGCTCCACCGCCCCGCAGGGCCCACGTCCGCGGTGTCACGCGCGGCGCGAGGCCAGTCGCTTTCCGGCACCGGCTCGGCCTGAGACAACAACGCTGCCAGCAGCAGCGCGGTCATGGCAGCACCCAGGTTCCTGCGGTCGGAGCGTGGTCAGAGAGGCGAAGGGCATCGCTGGTCACTCCGAGGCGGCCGGGCCCTTGAATGACGTCGGCGTTTTCCCAGGCCTCGCCTTTGCGCACGAACAGGTAGTCGAGCGTGCGGTTCCAGTTGCCGGGCACGCCCTCATCGTTCTTGCGATCCGGGCCGAGGACGCTGTGGGTGAAGTACTTCTGCTGCGCCGCCGGGTCCGTTCCGTATTCCGCCGCGGTGATCGACGGCGAGAAGTCGTCGTAGAACTTCTTCATCACGCTGGGCGTGTACGGCGGCTGCTCGTACGACGTGCCCTTCGAAGAGGCGCGTTCGTCGAGGAAGCCTGTCAGCCGCAGCTTGCCGTCGCACGACTGTAGCGTGCCTGCATCGGCGCGCTCGTCACACACCGGCGGCAGCTCGTTGAAGTCGCCACCCAGCACGAAGGGCAGCGTCTCTGCCTTCGCGAGCTCGTGGATCTGATCGATCTGTTTCTGCTTCGTGCCGTCGAAGTCGTACGCCTCGGTGTGCACGACATATGCCGCGATCTTCCGATCGTTGCCCAGATCCACCTCGGCCCGCGTCACCGCGCGGTGGATGTAGAAGGTCTTCACCAGCGTGCTCTGGTCGGTGCGGTCGACCTGGCGAATCCGTTCGGCCTTCGTGATTGGGTAGCGGCTGAAGATCGCGTTCCCCAGGTCGATGCGGCCGACGCCTTCGCTGGCCGTGTACCGCGTGTCCCAGGTCTGCCCGTACGTCGCGTACCGCAGCGGCGTCTTCTCGAGAATGAAGCGCACCATGTCGACGTAGGCGCTGCGCTTCGAGTTCACCTCGATCTCCTCGGTCATCAGGATGTCCGGGTTGTATTCGGTGATCAGCTTCGCGACGCCGGTGAGGCAGTCGTTCACTTCCGTCGAAGAAAGCTGCGTGCGATCGCCCCAGAAGTCGAACCAGAAGTCGACCCGGCAGGCGCCGTACTTCACGTTCCACGCCATCACCTTCAGCTTCGCCGGAGCGGCGGCCGGCGACGTCGACTTGTCGTGCTCGCGGTAGATGGGGATGTCTTCCCGGGTAAACGTCAGATCGTTCGCGACCCACTCACAGCCCGTCACCAACACGAGCGCGACCAGCGGAAGACAGCGCATCAACGGGGCTCCTTGGCGGCTTTGCGTTCTTGAGTGCTGAGTCGGTAGGCGGCGTTTCGGGCGCGCATCATCGCTCCGAGGGGGCGGTGCTCGGTGAGCGCGTGCCATGGGTCGAAAGACAAGGACTCGATCAGCTCCCCGACCTTCAGCGTGTCCTGCCGCGGAATCGTCAGCCGCCCGATCGTCACCCACGCAGCGTCCGCTTCCTTCCATTCCACCGAACCGTCTTCGATCGGCGTCCTCTGCTCGTCGACGAAGAACTGAACCTTGAAGTCGTACTCGACCGGGCCTTTCGCGAGCCGCGCGACGAGCTCTTCACCCAGGTAGTTGTCTGTCGTGCCCATCACCGCAGCCGCCTGGTCCTTCGCGATCGGCTCGAACGCATAGCGCACCGCGTACGGGCCCCACTTGATCGGCAGCTGGCTGCCATAGCGCGAGGTGGCGACCGAGAAGGTCTTCCGGCTCGCGCTCTTCAGCAGCGCCTTGATCATCGCGATGCCGCGGCCGAACCCGAAGTGGCCCAGCACCTTCAGCGGCAGCGTCGCAGGCGAACGCGCGGCGACGACGAACCAGACGAAGTCATCGGGCGTCACGAAAGGGGTCGAGTCGCCGAGGATCGCGAGGAAGTCCTGCGTCGTCTCGTCTTCCATGCCGGGGATGAGCTTCTTTCCCTCGACGCCGATGACCTTCACCGCGATGCCTCGCACGTCCGGCTTGCGATCGCCGACGCGCACCGGGCCACCGTTCGAGTAGCGCACCAGCGCGCGGTACGTGCCGGGCTTCGCGCCGAGTCCGTGCGCCGCGTGCGCCGGAAGGTTTCCGTGAATGGTCAGCGTCGCTTCGGCGCCCGCCTGGCCCTTGGCGTGAAGTCCGCGCGCGATCGGATTCTTCACGGCGTGCCGCTTCTGCAGCCCGTTCAGCACCTGCGCGAACCCTTCGTGCTTCTCTGCTTCGCCAGCGGGGATCTGTTCCTTCCAATCGGTCGACGGGGCCATGCGCGCGCTTTACCTCATGCCACCTTGAGGATCAGCTTCCCGAAGTTTTCCCCCGAGAAGAGCTTGAGCAGCGCCTCGGGAAAATTGTTCAGTCCTTCGACGATGTCCTCGCGCGACTTCAACTTTCCTTCGCGCATCCAGCCGGCGATTTCCGAGATCGCAACTGGGTAGCGGTCGGCGTAGTCGAACACCACCATGCCTTCCATCCGCGCGCGGTTGACCAGCAGCGACATGTAGTTCGCCGGGCCCTGGACGCCGGTGGTGCTGTTGTATTGCGAGATGGCGCCGCAGATGACGACGCGCGCCTTGCGGTTGATGCGCGTCAGCGCGGCGTCGAGGATCTCTCCACCGACGTTGTCGAAGTAGACGTCGATGCCTTTGGGGCACGCGGCCTTCAGCGCGTCTTTGAGGTTGCCGGCGCGGTAGTCGATGCAGGCGTCGAAGCCGAGCTCCTTCGTGACGAACTCGCACTTGGCAGGGCCGCCCGCGATGCCGACGACGCGGCAGCCCTTGATGCGAGCGACCTGGCCGACCGTCTGGCCCACGGCTCCTGACGCGCCAGAGACGACGACCGTCTCGCCTTCTTTCGCGAGGCCGACGTCGAGAAGTCCGAAGTAGCCCGTCATGCCCGGCATGCCGAGCGGGTTGAGCCACTTCTCCAGCGGAGCGGCGTTCAGATCGATCTTGTTCAGCGCCATCTGCCGCGGGCTGACGACCAGGCAGTACTCCTGCACGCCGAAGACGCCGCTGACGAAAGCGCCGACGGGAAAGTCGGGGTGCTTCGAGGCGTGCACGACGCCGACGCCGGTCGCGCGCATCACCTCGCCGATGCCGACCGGCGGGATGTAGCTCTTTCCTTCGTTCATCCAGCCGCGCATCGCCGGATCCAGCGAGAGCTGGAGCGTCTTCACGACGACCTGCTTTTCACCTGGCTCGGGAATCGGCTCTTCGGTGAAGGACCAGTCGGAACGTTTGGGTAGGCCCGAGGGGCGAGCAGCGAGGCGGATCTGATGGTTGGTGGTCACGGCGGACCCTTCTAAGGCAGTCATCCGATGGTTGCTTCGATCTCGCACGGCCGACTTTCGTTGAGGTTCGGGATCGCGCTAGGAAGCGCGCATGAATTTGAAACTGATCGTCGTCGTCGCCGGCATCCTTTCCCTCGTTGCGTGTGGTCCCACGACCGGTAATCCCGACGGCGGCTCGGGCGGAGGGAAGGGCGGTGGCACGGGCGGCGGCACTGGCACGGGCGGCGGCGTCGGCACGGGCGGCGGAACCAGCACGGGCGGCGGAACGGGCACGGGTGGCGGCGTCGGCACGGGTGGAGGAACCGGCACGGGTGGTGGAACCGGCACGGGCGCCGGCGTCGGCACGGGAGGCGGCGTCGGCTCGGGCGGCGGCGTCGGCACGGGCGGCGGCACGGGCGGGAGCGGCAGCGCGGGAGGAGTCGGCACGGGCGGGGGCGTCGGCACGGGC
>JBBRAX010000109.1:0-9214 GCA_038206395.1 Myxococcales bacterium
GTGCCGACGCCGCCGCCCGTGCCGACGCCGCCGCCCGTGCCGACGCCGCAACCCGTGCCGACGCCGCCACCCGTGCCGCTCCCGCCGGTGCCGCCGCCCGCGGCCTTACCGCCGCCGGTGCCGCCGCCCGTGCCGCCGCCCGTGCCGCCGCCCGTGCCGCCGCCCGTGCCGCCGCCCGTGCCGCCACAGCCCGGAGAAAGAGAAACGAGAAGTCCGACAGCTACCAGCGGGAGTGCCCAGCGAATCGTCTTAGTCATGTACGCTCTCTCGACGCCGGCCGGTCGATGATTGAGGAAGAGAGACGGCATAGCCGACCGCCCGGCATGCGCCAAACCAGAATCCTCGGCGGATCAGAAGAAACTTCAGCCGCCCGCGTCGCGGTGAACGCGGCGGCGCACGAGGTACTCGTCTTCCTCGAGGAACCGACGCGTCACCTCGTTGAGCGTGAGGTCATCGCCGACGTGGCCGAGCACCAGCGCGTCGGCGAAATCGACCAGCGAGAGGCAGAAGTGGCTGTTGGTGTTGAAGCTGTCGGTGAGCCACGGCAGCTGAGCGGACAGACGCAGCAGACCCGGCAGCGCGATGTCGGTCGGCGCGTGACCCAGCGCCCGCGCCGCCGCGCGCGTCAACCGCAGCCGTTCGGGCATCAGGTCTTTCTCTTTTCCGAGCCGCGCCATCGCCTCGTCGAAGATGGGCTTCGCCGGAGCGAGCGCCCCCAGGTACGCGAACCCCGCCGCCAGCGCGAGCCGCGCCGACAACGTCTTCGTGTCTTCCCCGCGCAACACACTCGATGCGCGCTGCAGAAGCTCGGACGCCTCGTCGCGAAGACCCACCCGACGCAGCGAACGCACGCCAGCCGCGAGCGCAGGCCCTACTTCGGAAACACCTTCGACCCCGAGCTCGGTCAGCAGCGAGCCCAGCGAATTCACCAGCTGCTTCACCAGCGGAATGCGGCCGAAGTGGCCCGCGATGCGCAGCGCGTCTTCCATCACCACCACGCGCTGCTTCGTCGGCAGCGGCTCGGCGAGGCCGACGAAACGATTCAGCAGCGGCAGCGCCGACGACTCGGGAAGCTGCGGCAGGAAGTCGAGCAACCCGTCGAGCAACCGCGCCCGTTCTTCCGCGTCCAGCTGAGGATCCGCCGCGACCAGCGCGCGCGCCTCGAGCGCCTTCACCAGCTCGTTGGTGTCGTCGAGGCCCCGCAGCGCCGCCAGCTCTTCGCCACGCGGGTTCGCGCTCGTTCGCCAGTAGGAGCCGATCGCATCCAACCGTTCTTGCGGCTCGAGCACCGTCGACGACTGCCGCAAGCGATCGACCTTGTACCGAAGGAAGGCTTCCAGCGGGTTCAGCGTCGCGGTGATCTCTGCGGCCAGCGGCGCCTCGGGCGAGACGCCTTCGAGTGCCTGGTCGATGCGCGCGGTGAAAGCGCGGGTCAGGAACTGGTGCACCGGATCATTCTTCGGCAGCGCGGCCAACGAAGCATCGCGGAGCGCACGGCTGCGGTCGGCCTGGCCCAGGCGCGCGAAGCCCCACGCGAACTCGAGCCCCACGTAAGCGCGGGTGAGGGCGAAGGGCGCCTCGACAGGAGACTTCTTTCGCGAGGTGTCGTCGAACGCTTTCAAGATCGACTCGAGCTGGTGCGCGACGCGCATCGTGCGCTCGGTGCCGCCGCCCGCATTGGCCTGCCCGGTGACGCGAAGGAGTCGTGGAACATCGCGCTCCAGCGAAAGCCCGCGGGTCAGCCGGCCCAACAGGCGATCGCGCGCGCGGGCAAGGAGCAACACGTCGCCGCCGCTCAACGTCGACAGCGCCACGCGGCCGAGCCACAGCGCGCGGACATCGAGGCTCTCGTCGAACTTGTCGAGCCACGCCGAAAGCTGCGGCAGCTTGCTGACCCACTGCGCGTCCTTCGTCAGCGCCGCGTGCGTGAGGTGCGCGACGAAGGCCTGGGTCTGTTCGGCGTTCGGGTTCGGCAGCTGCAGCAGCTCATTGAGCCGGGTGCCGGTGGACATCGCCCAGCGCTGCGAGAGCGTGCGCGCTTCGTCCGTGTCGGCTTCCCAGATGGCGTGGCCCCAGCAGAGCCCAGCTTCGCGGTGGCGGTTGAGGCGCGAGTAGAGGTCGGCCAGACGCACCCACGCGGCGCGGCGTTCGGCGGAATCGGGAAGCGCTTCGAGCTCGAGGTGCGCCTGCTCTTCACGCGCCAGCAACGCCTCGAGCTCAGACGGAGGCAGCAGCGCTTCGACCTGAGGCTCCGAGGGCGAGGGACGTTGGGAATCGGGGCGGGCGGTGCGGCTGGCGGCGCGTGACTCGAGCTTCGGCTTCCGGGCTTTTCCCTGCTGCACTGGCACATCGTCCGGCTCTTCGGCGGCGCGCCCTGGTGCGGCCACCGCATCTTCCATCGCCGTGAACGCCTCGAAGTCGAAGGTGGCCGAACGGACCCACGGCTCGAGCACCTGCTCACCGCCCTCGATGACGTAGTCGACCCACTCGGACAGCGGGCGGAAGGCGGTCTCGGGGAGCGTGACGCGCGCGAAGCCCTGGCCACCGGTGGGCTCGAGCCAGCTCAAGATGTCGGGGTCGGCGGCGAGCCAGGTGCGCAGCCGGTCGCGGCGCAGCGGTGGCTCGATGGTGAGGCCAAGCGGCGCGAAGAGGTTCGGCAGCTCGAAGAGGCGCGAGTACGGGTCGCCGGGAAGCGCAGCCGACGACGACTCGCGGCCCGGGCGTGTGCGAAGGGCGATGGTGTCTTTCGAGACGGCGAACAGCAGGCCGTCGAGCGCAGCCTCGGGTGTCGCGCGCACCAACGCTTCGACGGCCGCGAGCCCGTTCTTCACCACCCACAGCGAAGGCGGCTCATGGCGCGCTGCGCGGGCGAGCTTCAGCGTCACCGGCAGGCGCGGCGGAACCTGGTCCCCCGGCAGTGGCGACAGACCCGGAAGGCGCGCGGGCTCGACCAGTTGATCGACGTCCGTCCAATCGCCGTCGGCCACCAACTGCCAGTCGCCTTCGCCGGGGACGAGCAGCATTCCCGCCGACGGCAGCTCGAGCGTGGGGACGAGCGGGTGGGTGAAGCCGAGCTCTGTCCACACCGCGTCCTGCCCGGGCGGCGTCGGTACCCACGCGCGCAGGCCATCGAGGCGATCGAGCGCGCGGCTCAGCACGAACCACGGCGGCTGGTTGACGCGGACGAGTGAGACGACCCCTTCGGTGCCGCGGACGATTCGGAACTCCTGGCGGTCGCAGCCGAGGCGAAGAAGCTCTCCGCAGAGAGCGAGCATCGCGTCGGAAGTGGGGACGGTGAAGAGGACGCGCGCAGGCGTGGCGGCCGGCTCGTCGGTGCGCTTCGCGGGAAGTGCAGCGGCCCAGCAGGAGATGGTCGAAAGGTCGGAAGACGACACGCGCTCGACGACACCGGCCTCTTTCAGCGCCTTCCTCTTCATCGCCGGAAGCACGACGGAAGGCTGCACTTCGATGGTGCCGTCTTCGAGGCGGGTGAACTTCGCTTCGGCGCGCTGAACGTCGGCCGGCACCAGCCCCGACTTCAGGGCGATCTGCAGCGCTTCGAAGCTTGGGAAGACGAGCGAATCCACGAGGGGAAGAAAGCCGGTTTCGGCCCCCGATGCAGCTAGAACTTCCGGCAGCGGCGTCAGCGGGGCACGGCGACGATCTCGATGCTCGCGTCACCCAGCCGCGCCCGGCTCTCTGCGCGCGGCTTCCACGCTCCCTGCAGGTCGACGCGGAACAGCGGGGCGAAGCTGTCGAGGTGGGTCGCGTTGAGCACCGCTTCGCCGTTCGAGTCCGTCATGGCGGTGAGCCCCTTCTCGGCGACCACGGTGACGCCGCGCAGGGGGCGGCCGTTGGTGTCAACCACCCTCACCTTCGGGCCACCAAGCTTCTTCACGTCGAAGGACACGGGAACCCGGCTGCCGGCGGCGAGCTCGACGTCGGTGGCGCCGCCAAGGAACTCGCCGCGCGATTCGCAGCGCATCCGGAACCTGCGCGTGCCCGCGGCGACCATCGCCTCTCCACGGTTGGCGACGCCGAAGTCGATCATCTCGCCTGCGTGCTCGTACTGCACAAAGCCGTTCGTGCAGGGCAGCTCGAAGGTCGCCCACGCCGGAGCGAAGAGCCGCAGCACCGCCGACTTCGAGTTGGCTGTCGCCCAGGTCTTTCGTGAAACCAACGAGTCCTTCTGCGCGACCAGCAGCGCTCTTGATTCGTAGGTGCGAAGGATGAAGCGCCCGTTCGCGTCCGATTCGATCAGCGAGTCGCCGACCGCGCGGGCGTGGCGGTTCGACGACGACGCGGGCTGCTGCACCGAGACCTGCGCCTGCGGAATCGGCTGCCCGAGGTCGTCGACGACGAGGCCTTCAATCAGTGCGGGAGGCACATCGGTCTTCCGCAGCACGAAGGTGTTCTGCCCGTAGCCGACCTCGATGCGCGGCGGCACCGAGTGAAAGTTCTCGACCTCCCACGTGCCAGCCGGAAGCGCGATGCGCGCGAGGCCCATCATGTTGGTGCGCGCGGTGAGCCGGACGCCGTACGCCTCGCCTCCATCGGTCGGGCATGGAGGGTTCTGCAGCTCGACCTCTTGCGCCGCGAGGTGGCCCTTCTCGTCGAACACCTCGAGCACCACCTCCATCGTCTCGCCCGAGTCGGGCGGGGCAGGCTCGACCACCGCGATGTCGGTGTTCAGCGCAGGCGGCCAGACGGGCAGCGACGCATCAGCCGGAGGCACCAGGACGAGGGCCGGCTTGTCGGCGATGACGGGAAGGGGCGGCGGCTTCGAAGAGTGGGGACGCAGGAACCAGGCGGCGGCGAGCGCAGCCAGTGCCAGTGCCGCGAGTCCGAGTCGCCCCCACATGGCGCGCAGCTTCGCACGCAAACAGCAGCATCTGGCCCAGAGAGTCCGGCTACTCTGCGGCCTCGCGTGAGTCCCCCGGACGATTCAGAGACGAGCCGCCCGAAGCGCCGCTACCGGCGCATCGCCGCGAAGGAAGTGACGGCGCACGTTCGCGCTCCGGGCGTGAGCCAGTCTTTCGTGGTGCAGAACATCTCGACGGGTGGGCTGTTGCTCACGGGGCCGCGCAGCCCGCCGCGGAATGCGCTGCTCGACATCGAGCTCTCGCTGGCGAACACGCTGCCGATTCATGTCAGCGGCAAGGTGGTGCACGAGCTGCCCTCGGGCATCGGCATCGCTTTCGAGCCGTTCAGCACCGCGACCGCCGACTCGCTCGAGAAATTGATTGTCGCGGTCGAGTCGCGAATCACGCTGCCGCCGCCGCTGCCTGCGCACCACAGGCCGGCTCCGTCTGCGCCGTCGGCGCCGCTGGGGGATCCGTTCGCGAGCGGGCCGGATCCAAAGCCGCCGCGGTCGGGGTCTCCGGACGAACGCATCGACTACCTGCGCAGTTTGGTGAAGCGGCGCGACGAGAGCCTGCAGAAGGGGCGAACGCTCTTCACGAGCGTGTACGCCGAGCTGGAAGAGCTTCGCGCGCTGGCGGCGAAGCTGCGGACGCGGCTCGAGGCGACGGAAAGCCAGCTGCAGGTCGGCGAGGCGTCGCTGGCCGCGGCACGCGCGTCGGCCGAGAGCGATGCCGCGTCGTTGGAACAGGAACGCGCGACGCAGAACGAGTACCTGGAAACGGAACAGCGCCGCACGCTCGAGGCGATCGGCACCGTCGCGGGGCTCGAGCAGAAGCTGCGCCGGCTCGAGGCCGATGCTTCGAGCGCCAGGCAGGACGCCGAGGCTGCGCGGCGGGAAGTGGAAGAGATCAACTCCGAGGCGGTGGCCCTGCGAAAGGTGCGCGTCGAGCTCGCCGGCGCGAACAAGAAGGCGATGGAGGCCCAGGTCGCGCTCACCAAGGAACGCACGAGCCGCGGTGTCGCGGATCAGATGATCAGCGAGGCACGGTCGGCCCAGCAGGCCGCCGAGTCCGAGGCGAAGCAGCAGAGCCTCGAGCTCGCCCGCCTGAAGCAGAAGCTCATCGCCGCCGAGGCCGCCCTCGAGAGGTCCGCCACCCGGAAGGTGAAGTAGCCCCGTTCATCCCGAGAGAAGTCGAGGGATGAGCAGGCGCACAAACCACGTCTCCGCCGTCGGCTGGTTGACGCCGTGGCTCTGCGGAATCTCATCCCTCGACTGCTCTCGGGATGAACGGGGCTCCGTCGTAGCTCTCGGGATGAACGGGGCTCCGTCGGAGCCCTCGGGATGAACGGAGTCGCCTACCCCTTGTTCGCGACGGGGGTGGCGGCGGGCTCGACCTTCTTGCCCTTCTCGTCGAGCACGGTGACGTTGCCTTCGCGCTCGATGATGACGTTGCCCATGTCTTCGGCCTTCACCGTGCCGCCGGCGATGAGAGACGCGACGATTTTCCGATGCGCCTCTTCGTGCTCGATCGGCAGGGCATCCGAGTCGGACTCGTACTTCACCCAGACGTTCTTCTTCTTCGTGGTGGGGTCCGTCTCGAGCCGCAAGGTCAGCGTCGCCATTTCAAGTCTCCGTGGGGGCGGGGTTCTGATTCAGCCCCTTGGGAAAAAAGGAAGTCAGCGCCTCGCGATCGAGCACCTTCTTCTCGACCAGCATGTCGCGCAACGTCTCGACCAGCTTCTTGTTCTCGCGAAGAATCCGGCCCGCGCGCGCGCGCTGCTCCTCGAGGATTCGCCGCACCTCTGCTTCCGCGTGGCCCTTCAGCGCTTCGGAAGGCTCGAGGTCTTCGCCGCTGCGACGTTCCACCCGCCGCACGCCGACCGCCTCACCGCCCATGCCGAACTCTTCCACCAGCGCCCGCGCGATCGCCGTCGCGCGATCCAGATCCGACGAGCTGCCGATCGACAAGTCGTTGAAGCACAGCACCTCGGCCTCGCGCCCACCGAACAGCGTGCAGATTTGATCCAGCAACTGCCCCTGCGTCACCACGTACCGGTGCGCCGGATCCGCGTAGCTCACGAAACCCAGCGAGCCCGCCAGGTCTCCCCGAATCGAGATCCGATCGATCGGCGGGGAGTTCGGGCAGAACAACGCCGCCACCGCGTGACCCGCTTCGTGCGTCGCCACCACCACCTCTTCCTTCGCGGTCAGCGACGGCCTTTCGACGAACTCGTTCAGCACCTTCTCGACGTCGTCGATCGTCGTCTCGTCCGTGCGTTCCTGCCGCAGCCGCATCCGCGCCAACGCCCGGCACAGCGCCTGAAGGTGGTCGCCCGAGTAGCGCGTCGTCATGCCCTCGACCATGTCGGCCGTGCGCTTCACCGTGTAGTCCATCGCCCGGGCTGAGAACTTGAGCCCCATCTTCTGGTCGTAGATTTCCAGGATCGCGCGGCGGTCTTTCCCGTCGGGAAACGGAATGTGCAGGTGGAACTCGAACCGGCCCGGCCGCAGCAGCGCCGGGTCCAGCGACTCGACGAAGTTCGTGGTGCCGACGACGAACACCAGCTCGTCCTTCCGGAACCCGTCCATCTCCGTCAGCAGCTGGTTCACCATCGAGTGCTCGACGCCACTGCCCACATGCATTCCGCGCCGCACCGCGAAAGAGTCGAGCTCGTCGAAGACGATGATCGCCGGAGCCGCCTGCCGCGCCTGCACGAACACCCGCCGCAGGTTCTCTTCGCTCTCACCCACCCACTTCGACTTGAGCTCGGGGCCAGAGACGATCGAGACCGCCGCTCCGAGAGACGTCGCCATCGCCTTCGCGAACAGCGTCTTTCCCGTTCCCGGGGGTCCCCAGAAAATCATCCCGCGCGGAATCAGGCCCTCGACCTTCTTCACCTGGCTCTCGTCGGCCATGCCGTCTTTCAGCTTCAAGACATCGAGAATTTCCTTCTGCAGACGCTCTTTCACCTTCGCGTAGCCGCCGATGTCCTCGGTCAGGCTCACGTCGGGTACCTGCAGCGCACCGACCAGCGTGTTCGCGCGCAGCTGCTGAAGGGCCATCTTCGCGTCCGACGGGTAGTCCTCACCCTGCAGCGTCGACAACATCCGCCGCAGCCGCACCGCGTTCACGCCCGAGACGTGCTTGTAGAGCGAGTACGGCTTGAAGATTTTTCCCGGCGAGAGCTTCCGCGCCTCGCGCTGCGTCACCAGCTGCCCCAACCGCTCGCGCGGAGTCCCCAGCAGCGTCTCGCTGCGCGGAAACAGGTTCTCGATCACCCTCGGCACCGGGAAGCTCGGGTCCTTGAAGCCGAGGAACACCAGCTCGGGGTTCTCGTACAGCAGCGGAATCGCCTCGCGCGCTTCCGACGTCAGGCCGCCCACGCTCGTCGTCAGCAGGTCGAGGTGCGGCAACACGAGGATGCGGTTCTCGACCGCCCCACGCACGGCCTCGCGCAGCAAGAACATGATCGCCCCGACCAGCCCAATTCCTGCGGGCAGCGGCGGCATGTCGGCGATGGGCCGCCCGTCGAGGTAGAGGAAATTCTTCCCTTCCTTCTTCAGCCGGTCGCGCACGCAGCGGTAGAGGTAGGGCGTGAGCTCCTTGTCGGCCTCGACCAGCACCGACAGCCCGTTGCGAAGCGAATCGGTGATGCGGGAAATCGCGTCGGGGTAGGCAGCTTCGACGGCGGCGAAGGCGTTCAGCTCGATCGGCAGGGAGGATTCGGCGACTTCCGTGCTCAAACCCGCACCTTGATCGTCATGTTGCCGTTGCCGTCTTCGTGCACCTCTTCCACCTGGCCCAGCTCGCTCGCGCGCTTCTTCAGCGCGTTCGCCGTGACGCGGTTCACCACGCCGTCGAGCTCGCCCTTCAAGTCCGCAAGCTTGCTCTCGAGCTGCGCGGTCACCTTGCGGCGCAGCGCCTCTTCTTCAGCAGCGGCTTCGCGCTTCAGCTGGTCTTGCGCGGCGGCCCGCAGCGCCTTTTCGCGATCCGGGGATGACGGCTTCTCGCTGACCGCGGTGCGCTTCGTCTCGAGGTCCAGCTTCACGTGGCCTTCGGCAGTCACCGAGACCTCGCCCGTCTCGACGTGCACCTTCACGGTGATGCCGTCTTTCTCTTTGCGCGTGGCGTGGTCGCCGTCGCGCACAAAGCCCTTCTGTTCAAGCTCGGCGGCCAGCAGGGCGCCCATCGCCTTCTTCTCGAGAATGGGCAGCAATTCAAGCGTGCTGCACAGGCCGTCTTCGACCTGGACGTGGCGGCTCAGGCTCTCGGCGACGGTGATTCGATAGGCGCGTGACATGCCGGCACCTCACCACGTGTCGGCAGAACGCTCAATCGCCCGAACGGGC
>JBBRAX010000110.1:0-8894 GCA_038206395.1 Myxococcales bacterium
GGTCGGCTGGTGCCGCCGGGCGCCCAGACGGAGGCAGTGATTCTGGCCTGGTGACCTGTGTAGATGCGGCCGAACACCGTGCTCGGCCAGAAGACTGGCGACGACGTGAGGTGAACGTTGCCGCGGTGCTGGCGGATGACCTTCGCTTGTTGAGCGGCCCCCAGGGGCCTGCGAGCTGCCCGCCCCCGCTCCGGAGCCAATCGAAACAAAGGGCCCTCCGTCGTCCCGCGGCAGCGACGATCAACCACCTGCGCTTCTTCGCACCACCTTTCGCCGAACCGACTGGGCCGCGCCGCCGGTCAGAGCCGGTTCAGCCCGTTGAGCGCCGCGATTTTGTAGCACTCGGCCAGCGTGGGGTAGTTGAAGACGTTGTCGCGGAAGTAGCTGACCTTGCCTTCGTGCGCGATCACCGCCTGGCCGATGTGAATCAGCTCGGTCGCCGACTCGCCGATGATGTGGACGCCCAGCAGCTGCAGCGTCTCGCGGTGGAAGCACAGCTTCAGGATGCCGGTGTGGTCGCCGAGAATCTGCCCGCGTGCCGTCTCGCTGTACTCCGCGCGACCCACCTCGTACGGCACCTTGTTCTGCGTCAGCTCTTCTTCCGTCGCGCCCGCGAACGAGATTTCGGGAATCGTGTACACGCCGTACGGAAACGCGCTGGGAAACTTCGTCGTCTCGCCACGCAGCGCGTGCAGCGCCGCCAGCCGCCCCTGTTCCATCGAGGTCGAGGCGAGCGAGGGAAAGCCAATCACATCGCCCACCGCGTAGATGTGCGCGTGCGCCGCGGTCTGGTACTGCGCGTTCACGGTCAAGAGCCCGTTCGCCGCGACCGTGACTCCGAGCTCCGGCAGGTTCAGGCCTTCGATGTTCGCGACGCGGCCCATCGCGCACAACAGCCGTTCGCCGGGCACGACCTTGCCGCTCTTCAGCCGCGTCTCGACGCGATCGCCAGTCACCGTCACGCCCTCGAGCTCTTCGCCCATCTTCAGAGTGATGTCGTGCGCGCGCATCTGGTACGCGAGCGCGTCGCTGATTTCGCCGTCCATGAAACGCAGCAGGCGCGTGCGGCGATCGATCAACGTCACCTTCGTGCCCATCGCCGCGAAGATGCATGCGTACTCGCACCCGATGACGCCGCCGCCGAGGATGGTCAGCGTGCGCGGCACGTCTTCGAGGTCCAGCACCGTGTCGCTGTCGAGGATGCGCGGGTGGGTGGTGTCGATGCCGGGTGGAGCCGAGGGTCGCGAGCCGGTGGCGATCACCACGAAGTCGGCCTGGTAGTCGCACGTCATCCCGTCGCGGGTGCGAACGCGAAGGGTGTGCGGGTCGACGAAGCCCGCCTGGCCTCGAATCAGGTCGACGCCGTTGCGATCGAGCTGCGCCTGAATGATGTCGATCTCGTGCTTCACCACCAGGTGCTTGCGCTCGAGCAGCTGCGACATCGTCGAGTGCCTGCCGGCGATCAGCTGCCGTTGCCGCAACATCGACAGAGAATGAACTGTCTCTCGCAGCGTCTTGCTGGGCAGCGTGCCAGTGCTCACGCAGGCGCCGCCGACCACCTTCTCGCGCTCGATGACGGCGACGCGTCGCTTCAGCTTCGCCGCCTGCAGCGCTGCCTTCTGGCCTGCGGGGCCGGCGCCAATCACGATCAGCTCGTAGTGCTCCACGCGTCATCGCTCCTGCGGCCGCGTCAGGAAATTGACGCGATTCGGGCAGCGAGACCAGGGACTGCAATGCCTGCGCCGACTACGGCGTGGCGAGCACGAAGCTTCGGTTCTCGGCGAGGCCGCAGGTGCTCTGCACATTGATGCGCCGCGGCCGCTTCGCGTCAGCGGCGGTGCAGTTCTCGGCGGTGATGGAAAAGACGTAGCTTGCGTTGCCGTCGAGCACGTCGGGCGGAATGTGCGCCTCGGGTCGCGAGACGCGAAACGACTGGGCGAGGCGCGCGAACTTGACGATGTCTTTGCCGGCGCTGTCTTTGTCCACCGTCACCTTGTACGGCTGAACGACGTAGGTGTTCGGCAGGCCCTGCACCGGCACGTCCCAGGTGAGCGTGAACGAGGTCGACTCGATCGCGCCGACGAACACGGGCTCGAAGCCTGGGGCCCTGGCCTTGATGTTCCGCACCGGCGTCATCGCGGCCGACTGCAGCCAGGCCAGGTCGTTGGCGGGGCCGTGCATCACGTTGGTGAGGGTGAGCGCTCCCTTCGGCGGGTCCTTGTCCGAGCCGACGAAGGACTCGTAGAAGATCGCCACCGAGACGCGCTGGTTCCACGCCTGGCCCGGAAACGGCTCGACCGAAGTGGGGGGCGCGTTGAACTTGACTGCGTCGTCGATGGTGAAGGTGGTCTGCAGCGGCACGTTGTTGAAAGAGCCGGGCACCGCAGCCGACTGCTCGAGCAGCGTGCCGAGCAGCACAGGCGCGGGAAGCTCGAGCTTTAACTTCTCGTACAGGGGGCCCGGGTCGTACGCGACGCCCGGGAAGGCCGGCGTCCGCGTGCCGATGTCTGTCATCGCGACCGCGGCGCGCACGTTCTTCCCGCTGGTCGGCACCACGTCGGCGGTGCCCCGCTTCACCAGCGAGAACTGCAGCGCAGCGGTGCCCACCGGCGTGTTCGTGCCCTGGAACACCTGCAGCGGCTCGCCGGCCTTGAGCAGCGGCAGCTGGTCCCACTTCATCGTCACCGGGAAGCTGGTCGCGCCATTCATGCCCATCGGAATGCCGATGCCGCCCGAGCCACTGCCGAACACGTTGCTCACGCCTTCGCCGAAGTCGTACAGGTGCGCCTGCAACACCGTCTGCGTCGACAGCGGAGCGGCCCCCTGCAAATCGAGAGTCAACGTCGTGCCCGCGGCGGCGCGTTCGATCTTCCGGCCCAGGTAGTCGACCCCGAGGTCCACCTCGTCGAGCGCGATGGTGACCCACAGCTGCTTCCCCGGCACCCGCACCAAGGTCTCGCCCGGCAGCACATCGCGCACTTCGCAGAGGCCGTCAGACACCCACTTGCCCTCGTACTTGTGCCAGCCGGCGTTCAGCGACGCGTCGACCCAGAGCTCACATGGCGCCTCGCCCGCCGCGGGCAGTGGCACCTGCACCTCGGTGCCGTCCTTCGCGCGCGCGACGTCGTTGGCGCGAATCGTCACCTTGCGCGGCTTCAGCTGGCGCAGCAGCTCGAAGTTGTCGCAGCCGACCGCGATCACCATCAGGCCGGCGATCAGCGCCCTCATGGAAACGCCCCGAGGAAAGCGACGCCCGCACCGCCGGGGAAGAAGGTGGGCGTCAGCAGCGCCGTCCGCCCGTCGCCGCCCGGGTTTGCCAGCGCGAGGATGAGAAAGGTGGTGACGGTGGGAATGCCGATCGTCATCAGCAGCACGCCCGCGGTCTGAAACATGTTGCCGCGCGATGCGGTGCCCTGGAGTTCGAGCGAAGACTGAGGAGAATCCGAGCGCAGCAGCGCCGCTTCCGACTTCGCCATTCCGAAGAGCACCGCGCCTGTCACCGTCAGCGCGAGTCCGACGCCGGCAGCGCTGAACATCACGATCCGCCCCGTACTACCGCGGCCCGTCTTGCCGTTGAGCTCGCGAACGAAGCGCGCGGCGATCGGGTCGAGCTTGTCGAGCAGCTGGCCTTCGCTGGTCAGGATCTCACTCGCGCTCGCCCACTCGCTGCCGTCTTTCGCCTTCGTGACCTTGATGTTCAGCAGGTAGCCCGTGGGCGTGCGGGTGACGGCGCCAGAGAGGAGGCCATCAACGCCCAGCGCTCCGGCGAGCTCGGCGGCACAGGACATCGCGTCTTCCGCGCAGCCCAGCAGCTGCTTCTGACGTTCGAGCCCGAGCAGCTGCTGCACGTCGCGCTCAGTGGTGACGGTGAGCTCGCGGGTTCGGGTGAGCTCGTTGGTGAAGCGCCTCTCGTACGCCTCGCAGAGGCCAGGGGCGATCTCTTCGCTGCAGACGAAGGAAGACATCGCCAGCTTCGGCACCGCTGGCTGCTGCGCGAGAACGGCGAGGGTCAGGAACGTCAGCAAGCAGCAGCGACCATTGCAGGCCAACCGCCCGGCGTCACTTTTCGCCGTCGGCCGCTTCGAACGTGCGCGCCGTCTTGTCTGCCGGTTCCCAGCCGGCGACCACCTTCTCGACCGCGGAGATCAGCTTGCTCGGGTCGCCCAGGTCTGCGGTGAGCCCGGCGATCTGCACGGCGTCCATGTTCACGCGCTCGAGGTCGTCGATGTACGTCTTGCGGTTGGGCCACTCTTCTTTGTCCGTGCGCTCGGAGAGCGTCGTCACCGAGGCGCCGCCGAAGCGCATCCCGATCTTCACGTAGTAGACGCGGCCGTTCTCGAGCGTGCCTTCGACGCGATCGCCCCACGCGCCTTCCTTTTCCGGAATCGCGAAGAGCTTCATCGGACCCGCGGGGCGCTTGAGGATGGTGTGCGAGCGGCCCGTGAGCTGCCCGACGACCTTGCCGTCTTCGTCGAGAAGGTTGAGCACCTTCCAGTTCGAGATGTTGCCGACGACGATGGTCGCGGCGGCGGGGTCGGCGACGGGCTGCTCCTTCGTGCCGGGCTTGATGATCATGCGCGTGGCAGGGGCGCAGGCAGTGAAGAACAGCGCAGCGGCGACGGCGACGGCGACGGCGGTTTTCATGGCCGCGCACTTTGCCAAGGCCTTTCGGGAAAGCAACGAACGTCGAACAGATGACTACTTGCCGAACACGGGCGTGTCGTCGCGCACCAGCTCGTTGCCGCCGAAAGCGCTGTCGAACAGCACCGCCGGCGCCTTCGCCATGCCCCCTTGAATCGCGGCGATGTCGCGGCGCGACTCGGTGACGAAGAAAGACAGGTGGTGGCCCGACGCTTCGCTTTGCTGCAGCCACTGGGTCTTGAAGGGGCCAGTGCGCACCGACACGTCGGCCTTGCTGACGACGGTGTCGGCGTTCACGTCTTTCAACCCGAAGCGCTGCAGCTGCGCGATGGTGGCAGACTCGAGCGCGTCGATGCAACCGGTGAGAAAGATGACCTCGGCGCCCGCGGCCTTCGCCTGCTTCGCCAGGCTCACCATCGGAGCGATCGGCGTCTCGTGCGCGAAGCTCGCGCCCTTCCAGAACTCGACGTCCCAGTGGGTCTGAAACGCGGCGGCCGCATCTGCAGGCAGGTTCAACGCCTTTGCGGTCTCGGTGCCGTTGCTGCCGACCTGCGCCAGCACGAGGCGAGCGAAGTGGTGCGTGCCGTTCGTCTTGTCCCACGCCTTTGCCACCACCAGCGTGCGCGCCCGGCTCTCGGAAAGCGTGCATAGAGTGACGCAGCCTACCCTTTCCGGACGACGGCGATGATGTCGGCCAGGGTTCCGAGCAGGCCCTTCTGCTGAATCGCCTCGAGCTCGCCGCGATCGAGCCAGACGCTGTCGCACACGTGGCAGACGTCCATCACCACGCGGCGGTCGCGCTCGGAAACAATCTTGTCCATCGTCTTCGCGCCGGGGCACTTCGGGCAGAACAGGATCCGGCCCTGCGTCTCGAGGCCCGGCAGGTTGCGCCACTTGAGCAGGCGGATGTCGACGACGGACTCGACGGCCTTTAAGTCTTTGAAGCCGATGAAGTGCCCGGTGCACTGGCGGCAGTCGTGGGCGTCGATGACGAGGCCAGCCATGTCGAGTCGGGAAACACTCATCGGCTCGAGGCAGCGCGGGCATTTCATGGCCCGCAACTGTAGCGCGGAGGTGCTTCGACTTTGTTGAAGCCTTCAAGTGACACATTTCAAGGGCTCGCGCATTCCAGTGTGAAAGGAGAGGCGAGTGGGGCTCGAGGTGGCCGCGTTGTACGAGAGGTATGGCCCGATGGTGCTCCGTCGGTGCCGTCGGCTGAGACGGGCGCGTCGAAGGTCATCGCGACGGTCCTCGCGGCCGAAGTGGTGGACGTCACGGCCAGCGGCAGCTCGGTGGTGAAGGCGCGCGCATCAAGGGAAGTGCGCGGCACGGTCAGCGGAAGCAGCGGCGTGCGCCGGACGCGAACCCCACCAATCGAGATTTTTTGCGGCGGGTCGAGCTGGCGTTCGCGCAGGTACCAGAAGTAGCCGACGCGATCGAAAGCGTACTGGCCTGCGTTTCCGGTGGAGTCTTGGTGAAGGCGAAGCACCGGCGCGTGGACGTCGATGGCAGTGCCCGAGATGACGCGCGAGGGCTTGCCGGGCTGCAGGCCGAGGAGGGTGTAGTGGCCCTGGTCGTCGGCGACCTCGACGGCGGCGCGGCTGGCCCAGCGAACCAGCGGCTGCAATCGCAAGTGCGGGCAGCGGTCGCGAAGGGATGCGGGCAGCTCGCGCGAGGTCCAGTTCTCGGGGCGTGAGCCGTGCAGCACGCCGAAGGAAATCGTCTCGAGCCAGTGGGGAAGTTGCCAGCGTTCGAGCTCGGCGAGGGTGCGGTCGAGATCCCGCTGCGGCTCGCGCAGGTCGAGCACGAGGTGCTGGAGGTAGCGCAACTGGCGCAGGTGCAGCGCGGCCTCGACGTGCGGGCGATCGTCCGGGTTGAGCGAGCGCGCAATGAGGCGGCGGGCGACTCCGTTGTCTTCGTCGACCTCGAGGCGGAAGGCGGCGTCACCGAGGCGCGCGCGGCCGCCGCTGTAGACCTCGGCGTGGGGATGCGGATGCAGCTCGCGTTGCAGGTGCGAGAGCAGGCGTTCGCGCGCGATGCGTTCACCGAGCGCGTCTCCTCTTTCCTGCAACCAGTCAGAGAGCACTTCCCACGCGGTGCCGTGGGGTGGGCCGTCGAGCGCGGCGGCTTCGATGGTCTCGTCGCGCGCGGTGGCGCCGGTGTGGAAGACCCAGAGGCTGTTGCCGGCGTCGATGAAGTCGTCGTCGTCGAGCGGCTGCGGTGCTTCGACCAGGTGGCCGTTGAGGCGCAGTGGTTGGCGTGGCTCGAGGCGCCATCCGTCGGGGCCCGGATGCACCTCGAACAGGCCGCTGACGAACGGCACGCCGTCGGGGATCTCGAGCAGGGTGCGCTCTTGCAAAGCGCCGACGATGCGGGTGAAGCGGGAGGCCATCTTTAGCGAAACTTAAGTTCAATCAATGGCTTGCGCCCAGGGGGCAATGCACATGTCAGACCCCTGCGCTACATTGCATGCGATAGCTGGCCACCAAAGGAGCGAACCATGGGCGGAGCACCGAAATTGAAGCAGACGTACGTGGAAGGCCGGGAAGATCAGTTCCAGGAAATGATGCAGGAACTCGCGAACCTCGAGGGCAAGTACAAGGGCGTCCGCGGCGAGCTGCTCGCGAAGGTGCGCGCCGAGCTCGCGAAGCTGAAGCCGACCGAGATCCGCCTCAGCGTCGTCGCCTCGCCTCCGCCCGTTTCGGAATCGCCGACGTCCTACCCGTCATGCCGCGTGTGCGGGCGCGACATGAAGACGAATCCGACCGACGGGCGGGTCGTCTGTCAGAACGGACACTCGCGCTGAGTTTGCTTGGGTCAGCTTCAGGGAACCAGCACCGGCGCCGGCGATGACCGCCGCACGTCGTCGCCGAGCCCCAGCTGGTCGAAGTCGTTCTTTCCCCAGCAGTAGAGCCGGCCATCGGTCTGGATCCCGCACGTGTGGAAGCGGCTGGACGCGACGGTCGACCAGGCGCCGGGGGCTTTGACGGGCTCTGTGCGCGGGTCGGTGTCGCCGAGGCCGAGCTGCCCTTCGATGCCGCGGCCCCAGCAGTACAGGTCTGCGCCGCGCCGGCCGCAGAAATGAAACTCGTTTACGCTGATCTGCGTCCAGTCGTTCGCCGCGCCGACCTTCACCGGCGTACGTGAGAAGAGCGACGGCCCTTCGCCCCAGCACCACAGCGTGCGGTCGCTGCGAATCGCGCAGGTCGAGCCCTGCGTCGCACTCACACTCAGCCACGGACCTCCGAGTGCCGGCGTCGGCCCGCGGTGCTGCGCGTCTGCCGAGCCCGTGCCCACCTGCCCTTCTGTATTTCTGCCCCAGCACTCGAGCCCCGCATCGGTCGACAGGCCGCACGCGTGCCCCTGCCCCGCCGCGACCGCGGTGTACGTGCCGGTGCCGACGCGCTGCGGCGTCGACGAAGCGACATCGCCCGGCTGGCCCAGCTGCCCTTCCGAGTTCCGGCCCCAGCACGACAGCGCGCCGAAGAAATCCAAGCCGCACATGAAGCCGTCACCGCTGCTCAGCGCGCGGTACTGGCCCAGCGTCTTCACCGGCGTCAGGTGCGCCGCATTTCCGCCGGTGCCCAGCGCACCTTCGCTGTTGTCGCCCCAGCAATACGCCGCGCCCGCCGGCGTCAGGCCGCACGCGTGGCGTTCACCCACCGACGTGGTGGCAAACCGCAAAGTCCCCGCGTCCACGATGGTCGGAATCAGCCGCTGGTTCGTGTCGCCCAGGCCGAGCTGACCCGTCGCGTTGTCGCCGAAGCAGAAAGCGGTGCCGTTCGCCTTCGTCGCGCACGCCTGCGCCGAGCCCACTGCGATGGTCGCAGACAGCGGCAACACCGGGCCTGCGTCCGGCTCGACGGAAGCATCGGGAGCTCCGAGCAGCTCGAGCTGCTCGACGCAGCCGCTCAAGACCAACGCGCAGATCGCCCACCTCAAAACCGCACCTCGGCGACGAGGCCGAGCTCGCCGGTCGCGCCGTCAAAGACCTGCGCGCGGGAGCCAGCGTCGAGGATGATCGCCCCCGCCAGCGTGCGGCCCATCGAGGCGTTGAGTCGCACTGCCCAGCGATCGCGCTCGAGGCCGAGGAAGACACCTCCGCGCCCGACGACCCACCACGCGCCGCCTTCGCGCCGCAGCCCCACGTCGTCGACGCCCCACAAGAACAGGCGCCCGAGATCGAGCCCCAGCCGCGGGCCGAGCACGAACGGCCCCAGTGGAACTCCATACCGCACGCCGAGCTCGCCCCA
>JBBRAX010000111.1:0-8887 GCA_038206395.1 Myxococcales bacterium
CGTCCACCCGCTTTCCTCTCGACCACAGCCCCTCATGCTTCGGCCAAGTCCGGCCCGGGCTACCTGCGCGCGACAGATGAGACATCATCGATTCACGCGCTCAACCGGTCACCCGCATACGATCGCGGATCAAGCCTGGTCCAGGTGACGGGTCCAGTAACCATCTCTGGCAACGGCCCGTGATTGCTCGGCGTGGAACGCGCTCCCGACTACGGGGCGTCGGCGATCGCACCACCCTCCACCACGTCCTCGCAACAGAATCCCGTCGCGCATGCGGCTTCCCTCAACATCGACGATTGCCTCAAGTATGCAGTGGCGCGTATCGCGGCTGGGAACTGAGAATGGCAGTAGTGTTCGGCCGCCGTTCGGAAGGGGGTGCCCATGGCGATTCACGTGTTGCTCACGGTGCTGCTTGCAGCCGGGCCGGCGGAAAAGTCGAAGCTCGCGGTGCTGTCGTTGACGTCGGCAGGCGACGTCGAGCCAGCCGTTGCCCGCAGCCTCACCGACCTCGTCACCGCCGAAGTCGACGCGCGCGGCTACTTCGACCCCATCTCCTCGAGCGAAATCGAAACGATGCTCGGCGCCGAGCGTCAACGCCAGCTGCTCGGCTGCGGCGAAGACTCCACCAGCTGCCTCACCGAGCTCACCGGCGCACTGGGAGCCGGCTTCATGCTGACGGGCTCGCTCGCGAAAGTCGGCGGCGTCTTTCAGCTCAACCTCCAGGTCGTCGACACCCGCAACGCCCGCACCCTGGGCCGCAGCTCGAAGCTCGCCCGCGACTTCGAGAGCCTGCGCCTGCAGGTCCCCTACGCCGTCGCCGAAGCGTGCGGCACTCCGCTCCCCGCCCCGCCCTCGCGCGTGCTGCCGTACACGATGATTGGCGTCGGAGCGGGCGCTCTCATCGGTGGCGGCGTCCTCGGCATCGTGGCGCTCAACAACGAGAGCCTCGTCCGCGGAGAGCTCGCCGCCGACGACATGAACCCCAACGTCCAGCTCAACTACGCGCAGTCGTACCGCGACAAGCTCTCGAGCGCCGCCACCCAGAAGACCGTCGCCCTCACCGCGCTTATCGCTGGCGCCGTGCTCGTCGGCGTCGGCATCTGGCTCATCCCCCCCGAGGCACCGCAGCCCGGCCAGAAGGTCGGCCTCGTGCTCACTGGCAACGGCCTCGCGTTGGTCGGGACGCTGCCGTGATTCGCCGCGCCTGCGCGCTACTGCTGCTCGCTTCATGCACTCCGGGCCCGCTCGAGGGCGGCGCCTACCGCTGCGACTTCGGTGGCCCAGTGGACCAGTGCCCCGAGAACTGGCGCTGCGGCCTCGAGAGCTACTGCCACTTCCTCGGCGACGTCTCGCGGCCGTGGCGCTGCAACACCGCCGCTCAGTGCGAAGCCAACTACCAGTGCGGCCTCGACAGCGCGCGCGATGGCGGCGAGTGCCACAACCCTGCCGTCGGCGTTTCATACCCATGCTTCGCCGACACCCACTGCACGGCCGGCTGGCACTGCGGACCCGAAGGCCGCTGCTATGACCGCTCGATTCCCACTGACTTCGTGTGCCGTCCGAGCGCGGGCGACTGCGCTGACGGCTGGCGCTGCGGGCTCAACGGCCGCTGCCAGAACCAGGACGCCGGAGCGCCGTACGCGTGCCGCACCGATGCCGGCCTCGACGACAGCTGGTGCGAGCAGGGCTTTCGATGCGCGCCCGAAGGCCAGTGCCTCGACCCCCGGCAGGACGCGCTGCGCGAGGTGTCGTTTCAGCCGCCCACCGCCTTGACGAAAATCAACCCGCTCGTGCGCCAGCCGCTCGAGCGCTTCTCGGTGGGGCAGTACTACGACGCTGGCTTCGGTGAGGGTCGGCAGATGGTCGCGTGGGTCACCGGCGGTGAGCTCTTCGCGCGGGTCACGGGCCTGGCTCCTGACGGAGGAGCCGTCGAAGTTCCCCTGGGCACGTGGGACGCAGGCACCGCGCTGCTCGCGATGGGCAGCCGCGGCGAGACCGCCGACAGCATCGCCATTTTCTACGACAACGTGCCCCGCCTCATCACGCTGGGGGCTGCCGGGCTCGAGACAATCCAGGTCCTGCAGTCCGGCGCCACCCTGCGCGAAGAAATTCAGGTTCCGCACCCGGTCACCCAGCTGCGCCAGGGCTCCGTCTTTGGAGACGAATCGCCACACGTCGCCGCTTTCAGCGAAGCACCCGACCGCTACTCGCGGCTGATGGGCGGCCCTGCGACTGCGCGCTTCGTCGGAGACTTTCTCGAAGACGGCTCGGGGACGAGCTTCGCCGCCGTCCCCAACAACAAAATTGTCGAGATGGCCCTCGTTCGCGGCAGCTTCCAAATCGAGTGCGCCTTTGTAGTGGATCGCCGCGGGCTCTGGGTCGCGCAGAACGGCATCAACGTCAACGACAGCTGGGACTTCGCGCCGATCGAGGTCCCGGGCCTCACCAACGACAGCTGCCGCGCGTCTGCAGACAACAACGAAAGGATTTCGCAGCTCGTGCCGCTGGGGCGCGATTGGCTCGGCTACCTCTCGACCGTTGCCGACGCCGGCACGAGGGCGAGCATCCTCGACTTGCGCGGGCTGTGGAACCGAACCACCCCTTCGTTTTGCTCGACCGACAACTTCCTCGGCTGCACCAACGCCGACCGCATCCCCATCGATCGCCGAATGGGCCCCTGCGTCGTTTGTTCCGGCGGCCAGGTGCTCGACCTCGGGTTGGTGGAAGACGGGGTAGGCAACCCGCACCTCGAGCTTCGCTGCGGCAGCGCCGACGGCGGCACGACTGGCTTTTTCACCGCCACACCCCGCCCGCAGGGCACCGGCTGCGACATCGCCATCGCCGGTGGTGACAGCAGCCTCTTCACCCGGCCCGCCTTGATTCGCGCCGAGCAGCCGGCGCCCGGCCGCGTGGCGTGGGGCAGCAGCGACGGCTTCATCTGGAGCGGCGCCTCGGCCAGCGGCGCCCGCTCTGAGCTCCTCGATCGCGCCCCCGCTGTCGTCGCGCGACGCTCACCCGCGACCACCGACGTTCGCGTCTTCACCGGCGACAGCGCCGCCACCTTCCAGCCCGACTTCGGTCTGCTCACTTCCTTCAGCGCGGGCGTCATCTCGGGAATCGCCAACGCCCCTGAGTGGGTGGTGACGCGCGACCGCCTGCTGCTGAACCTCGCCGGCAACACGTCCAGCGTCGGCGACCAGCTGGGCGTGGTCGGCCTCGTGAGCAACATCTTCGTCGCTCCGTTCAACGGTGTTCGCGTGACAGCGTCCAACGCCCATAGCGCACTGCTTGTCTCGGCCGGCTCCAACATCTTCAGTGGAGAGGTCGAAGGCCTGCCCCCGTACCCTCCGCTGACCCTGAAGGCCGTCGCTCCCAGTCAAATCGACTCGCTCGCCGTCTCGACTAAGGCCCCGCCAGGCGTCTACCTGCGCGGCTATGTCGTCACCCCCAACGGCGTCCTGCGCCTCAATGCGGTCACCGCCACCCAGTGGGGCTTCGAGCCCATCTCGCTTCCCGCGTCGCTGCTTCCGCGAGAAGTCTGGTTCGAAGATGACCGCGCGCGCGTCGGGTTCGCCGATGGCACCGTCTACTCGCTGCCCAGCCGCGTCCCCATCGCTTCGCCTCTCACCGACGGCGTCGAGGACTTCGCCCAGCTGTGCGGCCAGCAGCTCGCGCTCGGCGCCGGCGGCCTCTTCAGGCTCGAGGCAGAGGCCGGAAAGTCGCTGGGCCAGTGGAAGCCCATCGCCCTCGGTGTTTTTCAGGCGGGCGGCTTCACCGGCGCCCGCCTTCACGCCACCGGCGCCACGCTCTACGTCTTCAAGCGCACCGGAGAAGCCGCCCGCCTCGACTTCCCGGGCTGCACCGCGCCTTAAAAACCCGAGCCCGTCAGTTCGCAGTTCACTTCGTCGGGCGGAAGTCGGACTCGACCCTCAACGTCCACGCGCGCTGCTCGCCGCCCCGGGTCCAGGCCAGCATCGTGGTGGCGCCGCGGCTCTTGCCGACCACCAGAATCTGGTCGTTGCCGATCGTCTTCACGTCTGCGATCGACGAATCGCCGACTGCGATCCGCACCACGTCGGGAAGGGTGACGACTCGCTGGGCCCCCACCCTCAGCTTGACGGTCGACGACTCTTCGGGCGGTGCGGGCGCAGCGGCGCCGCCCGCGACAGTCACGTCCCACTCGAGGCGACCCAAATCCGCGGGAGGGGTCGCCTTCGTCCAGACGATGAGCGACGTCGTCCCCGGCCCAGCGCCGACGACCAACAGCTGGTCGTTGCCGATTGTCTTCACGTCCGCGATCTCTGAGTCGCCAATCGCCACCCGCGTGATCCCCGGAATCGTCAGCACCAGCTCGCTGGCGACGACCAGCTTGAGCTTCTGGCGCATCACCTCGGGCTTCGGCGCCGGCGTCAGCTCTTGCCACGTGACCCCGGCTCCGGCGTCAAGGATGACGGCGAAGGCCATTGCCCCGAGCGCACGTCGGCGACCAGGCCTTCCAGCTGCTCGGGCGACATGTATGCAGGAGTGCCCAGCAGCGAGCCTTCACGGGTCAGCTCGATCGACCCCGCGTCGACGCCGACGCGGGAAGCGGAACATTGGGGCGGGCGAGGCCGAAGTCGGTGACCTGCGCTCGGCCATCAGCGCCGACGAGCACGTTGCCCGGCTTGAAGTCGCGGTGGACCACGCCGGCCTGGTGCGCCGCCTCGAGGCCACGGCCCGCCTCGAGGAAGATCCGCACCACCTCGCGCCAGTCGCGCTTGCGCTCGCGCAGCCAGGACAGCCGACCCCGCCCGCCATGAGCGCGATCATCGCAGATCCTCACTGCACGACGTGCACGGTGAGCTCGCGGCGCGGGCTTTCGCTCCAGACGATCAGCGTCGTGCCGCCGGCTTCCTTCCCGGCCTGCAGCAGCAGTTGCCCATTGCCGATGGTCTTCACGTCGAGGATCTGGGCGTCCCCGACGGCGACGCGCAGCATGCCGGGGAAAATAAGGATCCGCTGCTCGCCAGGCTTCAGCGTCAGCTCGCTGCTGGTGAAGAGCTCGGGCACGACGCTGGGCTTCGGCTTCAGCTTCACGACGCGGATCTTGATGTCGATCGGCCCCGGGCTCTCTTTCTGCCAGACGCGCAGCGTCGTCTCACCCACCGAGGCGCCGATGATCAGCACCTGGTCGTTGCCCAGCGTGCGCAGGTCGGCGATCGCCGAGTCGCCCACGGCCACCTTCAAAACCCGGGGCACAGTGAGGACCTTCTGGTGCCCGATGTTGATTTCGAGCTCGGTCGGGAGGCTCCCCTCAGACTGGGCGGCCAGAGCGGCGATGGGTAGAAGCAGCGAGAGGCCAAGAAGGGTACGCATGGAAAGTCTCCTCAAGAAAGGCGGGTTCAAATCCCGGACACAGGGTCGTGCGCGGCGTTGCACCCCCATTTCGGCTTCGAGAATCCGAGGCCCTCTTTCCGAATTGTGCAGTTTTGAAATAGCGACCGGTTGTCCGCGTTTCTGTTTGGCCGTATGTCTCGCCCCGTGATGCACGCGCCTCCACCGACCATGCCGCCCGCGCTGCTGACGCAGAAGCCGACCCGCCGCACCTTGTTGAAGGCCTTCGGCGTCGGTGGGGTCGTGCTCGCCGGTGGCGTCTGGGTCTGGAACACCGTCGGCCGCTTCGGGCCGCCGGCAGAAGGCCGCCTCGTCTTCGACGCCGACGAGTTCCGCATTCTCGAGAAAATCTGCGAGGCCGTCTTTCCAGGCCCGCCCGAGTACCCGTTCTCTGCGCACCAGGTGCAGACCGCCGAGTTCGTCGATGCGTACGTCTCGAACCTCTACGACGATTTGCAGCTGCTCTTCCGCACCCTCATTCGCACCATCAACGTCTCGCCCATCGTCACCCACGGCCGCAGCTTCTATTGGCTCGGGCTCGAGAAGCGCAAAGAGGTGCTCGAGCAGTGGGCCGACAGCGAGCTGCGGCTGCGGCGCGCCGGCTACCAGTCGCTCACCTTTGCCGTGAAGCTCGGCTACTTCGAAGACGACCGCGTTCGCGCGGCCGGTGGCTTCGTGCCCGGCTGCAATCTGCCCCAGGACGGCCGGCCTCAGGGGCTCGGGACGAGGAACGGTTGATGGACTTCCCCGCGGGTCAGACGCTGCGCTGCGATTCCTTCGAGCGCGACGAGACAGTCGAGTGTGACGTGGCCATCATCGGCTCGGGCGCCGGCGGCGCCGCGGCGGCGTGGGTGCTGTCGCAGGCGGGCCTGAAGGTCCTCATCATCGAGGAAGGCAGGAAGTGGGAACCGCACCAGCTCTCGACGAAGCAGTCGTGGGCGCTGAGAAACCTTTACGGCGAGCGGGGCACCTCGGTCGCCCAGGGCAACGTCTACCTGCCGATGCCCCGCGGCCGCGCGGTCGGCGGCTCGACCCTTCTCAACTCTGCCATCTGCTTTCGCACGCCCGCCGCGGTCTTGAAGAAGTGGCAGGACGAGTACGAGATTCCGTGGGCCGACCCCGCGCATTACGACCCGGTGTTCGCCGAAATCGAGCTTGCCATCGGCGTCGCGAAGACACAGCCGCACAACGCGCGCGCGCACAACCTCATCTTCAAAGACGGCGTCGACGCGCTGAAGCTCGACGGCGACTTCATCAGCCGCAACGCGCCCGGCTGCATCGGCTGCGGCCTCTGCCAGCTCGGCTGCCCCGTTGGCGGCAAGGGCAGCGTCGACCGCAACTTGATTCCCGTCTCGCTCGAGCACGGCGCGGCGCTCTTCACCTGCGCGCTCGCGACGCAGGTCATCACGCAAGACGGCGTCGCGAAGGGCGTCGAGGTCTACGCTGTCGACCCGATGTCGGAAGACCGCAAGCGCCGCATCGACGTGAAGGCGAAGAAGGTCTTCGTCTGCGCGGGAGCCGTCGGCTCGCCGATGCTGCTCTGGCGCACCAAGCTCGCGAACTCATCCGGCCAGGTCGGCAACAACCTTCGCGTCCACACCGGCACCGGCGTGGCGGCGCGCTTCGACCGCATCATCGACCTCTGGCAGGGCGTGACGCAGGGCTACTACACGCGCATCCCCGACGAGAACGCGGTGCTCGAGACCTTCAGCGCCACGCCTGAGATTTATTCGATTCAATACGAGGAGTATTCGAAGCCCATCAACCAGCTTCGAAACCTCGCCTCGTGCGGCTGCATGATTGGCGACGTCTCTTCCGGCACCGTTCGCCCCCACGACGGACCCAAGGCCAACCGCAGCACGATGACCTACAACGTCGTCGACGAAGACGTCCGGGTCCACAAGAAGGGCCTCGTGCAGATGGCGAAAATCTACTTCGCGGCCGGCGCGCTCGAGGTGCACCCCGGCGTCATCGGCGGCGGCAGCTTCAAGTCGGTCGACGCGCTCGAGAAGTTCCTGGTCAACGTCCCCGTCGACAGAATGAGCATCTACGCGTCACACCCGATGGGCACCTGCCGCATGTCGGGCGACAAGAAGAAGGGCGTCGTAAAGCCCACCGGTGAGACCTGGGACGTCGAAGGCCTCTACGTGTCGGACGCGTCGGTGTTCCCGACGTCGCTGGGCGTCAACCCGCAGATTACGGTGATGTCGACCAGCGTTCAGATTGCCCGGCAGGCCCTGCAGCAGGGCTAGCGCCTCGGAGCCGAACCCCGGCTGAGCACGTGTGGGCCCTTCGCAGTACCGTTGTCGTTGAAATGCCGATCTCGCTCGACGCCTTCAGGGCCGCTCAACAGTCTCTCCACATGCGCGTGATTCAGTTCTTGGATGGAGTCACGGCCCGAAGAAGCGTTCTCGCTCCTCGAGATAATCGAGGCGGTCGAGCAAATTGCCGCCGAGGACATTCCCCTCCTCGTCGCAACCCAACGGAGGGCGCTGCTGGAAGAGGTCGAACGCCGTTTGCTCGGCTTGAAGGGCTCAGGGTGGGTGCGCTTTCGGCAGCTCGCAGCCGATGTTCCGGCAACTGACCGCTCCCTTCGGGAGCTTCTCGACGCACAGTACGTCCGCGGAGCATGACGTGCTGTACGTAGACACCAGCGTCATCGTCACGCCCTTCTTGAAGAACAGGTCCGCCGAGGTCATCGCCCGCTGCGATGCATTTCTGGAGGCCGTGGCCCAGCGAGATGAGCCCGTCGCGACGAGTTGGCTCACCTGGGATGAGGTGGTGTGGAGTCTCGGTAGATCCGCTGCGCAGTTCGATCGCCGGCGCGCAGCCGAACTGAGCGACGCGCTGCTCCAGGTCGAGTTCCTTCGCTTCTTGCCAGTCGACCGCGCAACGAACACCTGCCGTCCGACGGGCAGGATTCGCAGGTTGCAAGCCAGTCTAAGCGACGGGGGTGTTCGGCGGCGCGTGACGTCATGGGCACCTGCGAAAGACGCCAGAAACACATCGAAGCAGTGGAGGCCAGACACGTCTGACTAAATCTGCGCGGGACTCTGCGCAGCGTCGACGCGGTTTCCGCCTGCTGCGTTGGGCACAGGCTTTGCTCTGGGTTTGCACCCATGAAGCTGACCTGCCTGATTGCAATCGCCGTGTCCGCGACTTCCGTTGATGCGGCTGAGCGCGCGGACCCAGTCGCGATCGTCTTCGGGGAAGAGGTGTCGCTGAAGGCGCTGATCCCAGCTGCCGACATCGCAGAACAGAAGGCGAAGCGACCCGCCTCGGAGTTTGCCGCGTGGCTCGAGAAGACCCAGTGCAGCGCGATTCGCGGAAAGGTGTGGGGCGCGGTGTTCGACGACTTCATCAAGAAGAACTCACTCGAACCTGCTCCGAAGGAGGTCGAAGCCTGCGCGAAGTCGTTGCGGGAAATGGTCTCCAAAGACTGGGACCCGAAGGACGGCCCGGTTCCGATGAATCTCGAGTTCGCAGGCGGCATCGTTCGCGACTGGAAGCGCGA
>JBBRAX010000112.1:0-8679 GCA_038206395.1 Myxococcales bacterium
AGTGCCGACGCCGCCGCCAGTGCCGACGCCGCCGCCAGTGCCGACGCCGCCGCCAGTGCCGACGCCGCCGCCGACACCCGCGCCACCGCCGACACCCGCGCCACCACCAGTGCCGACGCCGCCGCCCGTGCCCGCGCCACCACCGGCGCCTGAGCCCGGGCAACCTGCCGCCGCGCACTCGACGCACTTCGATTCACTGCAGGTGTACTGCTTCCCATTGATTGCAAGAGAAGCGCAGTCGAACTTGTCGACGCACTCCGGGCTGCAACCCGAGAGAAGAAGAGCAGGAACCGCGCACAACGCCAGGGACGCGAGCTTCAGGGACGACACAGTTCGACGAGTCATTGAAGACCTCCAAATGAGTACAGAACGTTCGCGCTTTTAGACAATGGACGAGTCGAATCAAGGGAAACCGTTAGGAGGATTGTGCCAATCGACGCGGGCCCGAGTCCGGGGGTAAGAGCTTCGGGTGCTTCGAACCGCGTGGCTGGGCCTGCTGATCTTGTGTTCCTGCCCCGAGGTGCCGGCCCCGCAGGCCCCCTTGAGGTCTTGCGAATCGGTGGTGCGGTTCGCTCCCGAGCAGTCAACCGGGTCGGTGTCGATTCTCGGCGAATGGAACGGGTTCAACCCCGAGCCGATGGAGGCTGACAGCCAGGGCGTCCACTATTTCCGCAAGACGCTGGAGCCGCGCGACTACGGCTACCGGTTTGTGGTTGGGAAGGCCGCTGCAATCACAGACGCAACGAATCCATATCGTCGCTGGGCCGGGAGCACCGAGCACTCGCGGCTGCGCGTGCCCGACTGCGAAACGCCAAAGCTGCAACTCAACGACTTCAAGATCACCGGCGCCGCGGGGCAGGTCGCGATCAAAGCGTTTCGCGGCAGCAAAGCCTCTGCGCTGCAGGCGCCCGTGGTCACGCTCGACGGGAAAGCGGCGCCTTCGCAGTGGGACGTGTCGACGGGAGATCTGACGATCACGCTCGCGTCGCTGACGCAGGGA
The DNA here is from genome assembly GCA_038206395.1 of Myxococcales bacterium. Taxonomy (GTDB): domain Bacteria; phylum Myxococcota; class Myxococcia; order Myxococcales; family Myxococcaceae; genus JAGSPQ01. The sequence continues at coordinate 1,001 of JBBRAX010000112.1, forward strand.
AAGCACAGCGTCGTCGTCACGCTGGCCGACACGGCGGGGAAAGCCGCCGAACGCCAGTACCTGCCTTTCTGGGTCGAGCCCACGCCCTTCGTCTGGTCGGACGCGCTGCTGTATTTCGTGTTCACCGATCGTTTCAAGAACGGCGACCTCGCGAATGACGCGCCGACGATGAACGTCGAGCCCCAGGCGAACTACCAGGGCGGCGACTTCCGCGGAGTGATTCAGGCGATCGAAGACGGCTACTTCGACAAGCTGGGCGTGCGCGCCCTGTGGCTGTCTCCCTTCGACGCAAACCCCGACGCTGCGTTTCCGGGCAGCTTCGGCAAGACGTACACCGGGTACCACGGCTACTGGCCGAGCAAGGCGCGCGAGGTGCAGTTCCGCTTCGGCAACCTGCTCGAGCTGCAGGAACTCACCACCGCCGCCCACGCCCACGGCATTCGCGTGATCGCCGACCTGGTGCTGAACCACGTGCACCAGGATCACCCGTACTACCGCGACCACAAGCTCGACGGCTGGTTCAACACCGGCGGCTCGTGTGTCTGCGGAGAGAACAACTGCAGCTTCGACGCCCGCCCGCTGGACTGCTGGTTCACCAGCTACCTGCCTGACTACAACTGGCGCAACGCCGCGCAGAACGAGCAGCTGGTGCAGGACGCGCTGTTCTGGCTCGAGGCGGCGGACCTCGATGGCTTCCGGCTCGATGCGGTGAAGCACCTCGATCACGCGGGCGGCCGCAACATCGCGGGCGCGGTGAACGAGATCGCCGAACGCACGGGCATCGATTTCTACCTGGTGGGCGAGACCTTCACGGGCGCTGAAGGCCGGGCGCAGATCGCCGAGTACATTGGGCCGAACGAGCTCGACGGGCAGTTCGACTTCCCGCTGTACTGGCCGATCGTCGATGCGTTCGCGAAGGGCAGCTCGCTGAAGGGGGTTGATGCAGCGGTGATCAAGAACGAAGCGTTCTACGCGCCGGGGACATTGAACTCCCCCTTCCTCGGCAACCATGACGTGGTCCGCTTCATCTCGACGGCGGCGGGGCAGATCGACGCGGATCCGGGCGCGCAGGCGTGGAGCAACCGGCCGCCCGATCAGGTGACCAGCGATCTGGCCTTCAGCCGCGCGAAGTGGGCTTTTGCGTTTCTGCTGACCCAGCCGGGCGTGCCGCTCATTTATTACGGCGACGAAATCGGGCTGCCGGGCAGTGGCGATCCGGACAACCGGCGAATGATGCGGTTCGGCTCGGCCCTGTCGGCGCGCGAGGCGGCGCTGCTCGAGGTGTTGCGGAAGCTCGGCACGGCGAGGAAGCAGAGCGGCGCGCTGCGATCGGGCACCCGGTCGACGCTCTTGATCGAAGATGACCTGTACGTGTTTGCGCGGGCGACGGCGACGGACGCTGCGCTGGTCGCGATCAACCGCGGCGCGGCCCGTTCGATCTCGGTGACGCTACCGGGCGCCGCGCAGAGCTACCGCGACGTGCTGAGCGGGAAGACTCTGATGCTCGGGGGCACGGCGCCGGTGACGGTTCCGCTCGAGGCGGCGTCGGCGGCGGTCTTCGTGCCCGTGCAGTGAGAGGCGTTACGCCTTCGGCTTGAAGAAGAGGATCAGCGAGTAGCAGTGAAACTCGTTGTCGCTGGACTGCGCGACGACCTTGTCGACGATCTCGAGGTCCTGGTTGCTCTTGAGCCAGCGGGAAACGTTCTCGCCGATCTCCTCCCGCTCTTTGGCCTTCGTCGCCGAAAACACCTTGACGCCCGTGAACATGAAATGGCTTATGCCATAGGTCCCCATGCTGATCGATCTCCACGTTCACTCCTGGTTGTCGCGCGACTGTCAGCTCGACCCGAAGCAGGTTCTGGCGCGCGCCGAGTCGCACGGCCTCGATGGCGTGGCCTTCACCGAGACCAACACCCAGGACGGCTGTGACGAGCTGCTCGACCTGGCGAAGACGACGAAAATGAAGATCTTCGTCGGCCTCGAACTGGCGACAGACCGCGGCCAGTACCTCTGCTTCCTGCCCGAGCCGCTGAAGGCGCCCGAGCCGGCGCAGCTGTGGGGCAGCAACCGCGAGAAGCCGTGGAACGCGGAAGAGTGTCTGGCAAAGATGAAGTCACTGGGCGCGGCGATCGTCGCGGCCCGCCCGTACGATCGCGACACGTCGCACCCGGCCGGCGACTACGTGAAGACGCTGACCTGCCTGTCAGGCATCGAGGTCTACAACCCGCGCGTGCGCTCAGGCGCGAACGAGCAGGCGATCGAGGCGGCCCTGGCGATGAAGATCCCCGGCGTCGCCGGCAGCGACGCGCGCAGCTCACTCGACGAGCTCGGCTACGCGGCGACCCTCTTCAAGAATCCCGTGAAGACCCAGGGCGATCTCGTGAAGGCGATTCTCGAAGGGAAGATGTGGCCCGTGCAGATGGGCGACCTGCCCGCACTCGCGAAGCCAGGTGAGGCCAAGGCCCACGAGGCGACCCAGCGGAAGCACCAGAAGAAGGCCGCCCGCCGCGGGCGCTGGCGCAACTGACTACCGAAGCTCGGTGACGCGCCCTTCGCTCAACACGGCGACCCGCCCGCCGCCCGGCCAGGTCCACGTCTCGAGCTTGCGTTCGCCCTCGAAGCTGAACTTCTTGATCTCGGGGTAGCCCCACGCCATCTCGAGCGCCTCGGCGGGCATGTCGACGATCGCGTTCTTGTTGAGCACCGCCTGCCGCACCGGGTCGCTGAACGCCGCGAGCCGCGAGGCCGGGTCTTCCTTCCCCAGGTAGCGATCGACCTCTGACATGAACTCGGCCTCGTCGCGCAGACCCGGGCGCAGCACCAGCACGTAGGGCGGAGCGTTCTTCGCTGTGCCGCCGACGTCGAGGTACAGCCACACCAGCGTGCGCGGGGTCATCAGCATCCGTTCGGTCATCGTGAAGGCTGAGGGGAACTCGACCTTCTTGATCCGCACCAGCGTCCCGGCGGGCAGCACCTGCTCGACGGGGCCCGGGTTGATCGGCTGGCCCTCGGTGTTCTCGAGCAACCGCGTCTCTTCGGGCTGCACGGGGGAAACCAGCTTCTTCGCGGCGTCGCCGAAGAAGGGCGTCACGAAGGCCGAGACCTTCAGGTACCGATCTTCGCCTTCCAACGATCGCGAGATCGCCGGGCGTGCCTCAGACGGAATGTAGACCTGCGTGGTGGTGCAACCGGCGAGCAGCAGCGTGGCGAGAGTCAGGCGCGTCATGCGCCGCTCCTTACCGCACGTGCGACTGATCGAGGAACGACAGTTGCCGCTGTCGATCGTCACAGCCACGCTGAGCGGGGCACACCGGCCCGCGGCCGTGCGGGTCGGGGATCAGCAGGAAGCGCCCCTGCTGCTGAGGCGACAGCTCGACCGCACCACAGAGGACGCACTGGCGACGGGGCCGCGTTCGGGGAGGAAAGGGCACGAACCGGATCTTCGCCCGGGCTCGCGCGGAGTCACTTTTCTGGAAGCGGGCTACGCCGACGACGCACTGCTGCCGCTGCTTCCGCCACCCGTCGACGAGGTGCCGCCACCCGACGAGGGGGTCGAGCTGCCCGAGCTGCCGCCCGAGTCCTTCTTCGCCGTGTCGGCGGGCGCTGCCGGGGCTGCGGTGGTCGACGTTGTGGCGGGGGTGCTCGAGCCGCTGGCCGATGACGACGAGCCCCCTGAGTCCTTCTTCGATGAGCCGTAGAGATCCGAGTACCAGCCGCCCCCCTTGAGCACGAAGCTGGTGCGGCTGACCTGGCGGGCCATCGTGCCGTCGGCGCCGCACTTCTCGCACTTCACCGGCGCGGGGTCGTTCATCTTCTGCAGCACGTCGATTCGGGTGCCGCACTTCTCACAGGTGTATTCGTAGATCGGCATCGGAAGACTCCTATCTCACGTCTGAAGGCTCGGGGTCCGGCTGAAAATCCAGCTGGGTCTCGATGCCCAGGCGGTCGATCGCGTTGCGCAACGACTCCGCGTTGAGCGCGTGCCGCCTCGCTGCAACAGTAACCAGCGTGTCGAGATCCGCCATCACGGGAAGCGCTTCGAGCAGCTCGAGGATGTCGCGGGTCAGGGCTTCCTTGAACTTCCGGCCGATCTTCAGGTCCGCCAGGTACTTGCTGCGCCCCAACATCTGCAGCCGCAGCGGCAGGTTGCGAATCGAGAGGGCCTCGCGCACCCAGCGGTCGCGGATCTCGGTCACTTCGTCGCGAATCTTCAGGGCCGCGATCATCCGATCGACCTCGAAGGAATTCAGCCCCATCGCAAACGCCACGTTCGCCATCGCGCCATGGCTCTCGGTGAGCGCCGACAGAATCGTGCCGCGCTCGCGCTTCTCGATCGTCTCGAGCAGCTTGTGGCGCTTGAGCAGATCGTCGACGTCGTCGCCCGACGGAGCGACGCCGCGCTTCACCACGTACTGCCTTTCCAGCGTCTTTCGCAGCGCGATGCGATTGCCCGACTGCTCGAACAGGCTGATCACGTCTTGCTTCGCGGCCGGCTTGAAGAGCTCGTCGAGCCGGCTCGCCTCGGCCTCGATGCGGGTGAACTTGCCGCGGGGCAGGGGCAGGTTCTTCTTGCGGAAGGGCGACTGGACCTCGGCCGCCACCGTCGGCGCAGTCACGACCTTCGGCAGCCGCTTCTTCGGAGCGATCTTCTCGGCGATCGTCTTTTCGGCCTTCTTCATCCGCCGCGCCGCGCGAACCTCGGCCTTCTGTTTTTCTTCTTCCGGTGCGTCGGCCATGGCCGCCACCACCCGCTTCGGAGGCATGCGGGGCGGGGCAGATGGCTTGGCGACCACCTTCGCTGGCGCCTCCGTCTGCGCAGCCATCGAGCGGACGAGGTTGTAATACCCGGTCTTCTCGCGCTGGGCGGCGATCGCTGGCTCGGTGCCGTTGATCAGATCGACGACCGCGAAGGGCCCCAGGGGGTGCACCTCAGGCTCGGCGTCGGTGAGCTCCTTCACCCGGAAATCGTCGTCATCCGAGAGCACCGCGAGGGCCTCGCGGACCACCGCCGAAGGTGCCTTTGCACTCGCGCGGCGGCAAAAGTCTGCGACAGCGACCGCGATCGGAGTAGGGACGTCGTCGGGGTGCCGCCTGCGCTGCCACTGCTCCATCGTTAGAAGGCCTGTCGAAAGTTGAAGACGGTGTGCGTATAAGGACTCTTCCGAGCAAGTCAATGAACGCTGACCCCGCGAAAGTAGAAGAACCCTCGGTTGTTGGAATGCGGGTGCGCCCGAAGGGGACGCTCGCGCTCTTTGCTTTGCTCGTCGTCTCGGCGGCCGCCGCGCTGTGGACGCGAAGCAACCTGGGCGTGGCGCCGGCCTGGGTCGAGAAGGGTGCGCCGTGGGTGTTCCTCGTCTTCGTGGTCGGGTTTGCGGCCTACCGGTTCGCCCTCGTGACCGCTGGCCGGTACTCCGCGTTCAAGGCCTTCTTCCAGATCTTCGTCGCGGTGCTCTTCTTCCTGCTGCTGCTGCTGCCGAACTCGCCGTTCGTGAAGCGAGGCGCGGCGTCGGCCCCGCTGGCGACGTCCCTGAAGGATCCCGACTCGCGGGTGCGCGCGCTGGCCGCCGAGGTCGCCGGGTATCGCCGCGATGTGGCGTCCGTTCCCCTGTTGGTGATTCTGCTCAAGGACCCGGACCCTGAGGTGCGCGAGCAGGCGCACGATGCGCTGGTGCGGCTGAACGAAGGGGGCGATCTCGGTACCGAACCCGCTGCCTGGCAGGAACGCTTCCCGTGAGGATCCCATGAGCCAGGCGCAAGAACAGAACCACGGCGAGCTGCTCGCGCGCTTCATGGCCGAGCACGGGCTCAAGAGCACGCGCCAGCGCTCGTTGATCGTCGAGACCTTCTTCGAGAATGAAGGCCACCTCTCGGTCGAAGAGCTGTGGGACAAGGTCCGCGGCGCCGACGCGCGCGTCTCTGTCGCCACTGTCTATCGAACGATGAAGCTGCTGTCGGAAAGCGGCCTTGCCCACGCGCGAAACTTCGGCGACGGGCAGACGCGGTACGAAGCGGCGGTCGGCCGGCACCACCACGACCACCTGATCTGCACCAACTGCGGCACGATCGTCGAGTTCGAGAATGATCGCATCGAGGCGATGCAGGACGCGGTCGCCCGGCGCCACGGCTTCAAGGTGACGTCGCACAAGATGGAGCTCTACGGGTTGTGCAAAAACTGCCAGTAGTGGCGTTGGCGCTGGTGCTCGCCTCGTGCGCGCACGTGCCTCCGCCTCCGACTGTTCAGGAGTCCTTGCGGTACCTGCCGCTCGATGCGGTGGGCGACTGGCGGCCGATGCGCTTCCAGGGCCGCGTCGTCGTGATCACTTTCATCGCGACCTGGTGTTTCCCCTGCCTGGTCGACCTGCCCGTGCTGACGCGCCTGCAGAAAGATCACCCCGATGATCTCGAGGTGCTGCTGGTGGGCATGGATCTCGAGGGCCGGAAGGTGCTCGAGCCGTTCGCCGAGATGAACGCGCTGGTCCTGCCGCTGATCGTCTCGAACGAGGCGATTCGAGCAGGGGAAACGGCCTTCGGGCCGATCAAGCAACTGCCGACGCGCTTCATCTACAAGCGCGACGGCACCCTGTCTTTTGCCTACGCCGGTGTCGCCGACCCGAAGTCTTTGATCACGCTGATCGAGAAAGAGCTGAAGTAGGCGGCTACTTCTTCTTCGGCGGCGGGGCAGGGGCGGGCGCCTTTGCCGCGGCGAAGTTCGTCTCGAGCAGGTTGCGCGCGCTGCGCTTCAACCTTTCCGAAGGCGACTTCTCGGCGATGGCGGTCAGCGCCTCCTTTACCTCTTTCGACTTCGAGGCCTCGATGAGTTCCATCAGGTCGGCGCGGATGTTCTCGGGGTACGTCTCGTCGAGGACGCCCTCGCGCACCCAGGCGGCGAGCTCAGGGGAGGCCTTGAGTGTGATTGTGGTTCGCGATCCTTGCGACACCGCCGACGCGGAAACTCTTTGAGTCACTCCATCCGCTCACGGGCGAGCCTTGGGTCTGCAGCCGCAGGCTCCTCCGAAGGTCCAGCGACAGCCGCGAACCGCGAGGCCGCAAGTTTCAGAGCTTTGTCATTCGCTCCTCCTCTCGCGCCAAGCTTCCTGGAGCACTGTTCCTCCTCTCCGTGTGCTCGTTCAGGGTCAGCAGCTCCGCGAAGTACTCCTGCACTCCTCAACGGTGGGAGCAGCCATCGTGCGGGTCGAGCGCTCGTCTTGGGCGACGGCAACCGTACGGACCTTTGCCAGCTTCTCCTCGACCGCTTTGCTGCTCGCCGAGGGTCACTGACCAGCCACACCAGCCCGCCACAGCCACCGCGTCGGCGAGGTTGCGAACGTACTTGGCGCCGAGGGTACCCCGTGTGCACGCCGCTCGCCGCCAGTCGATGATCGGTTCCGATGTTCATCCCGTTCGGCATCGCCTTCCTGCTGGTCGCTCGGCGCCGCCACTCTTGGCAGTGGTTTCTCGAAGAGCACTTGGGCCCGGTGACTTTCATCGACGGCCCAGCCTGCAAGGACCGCGAGGTACCCGAACAAGCCCGAGGGGGCCGTCACGCTTGATTCGTGATCCGAGCGAAGGAGGTGAGTTCGCGTGAGGCCGTGGGGCATGGCGGAAGGAGGGCCGGGTCGGGGAGGGATGGCGCTTTGGCGAGGCTGCGGGGGTGATTTCCTGATCCAGTGGTGAGGAGA
>JBBRAX010000113.1:0-8496 GCA_038206395.1 Myxococcales bacterium
CCGCGCGGCCAGGCGGCGCGGCTCGACGCATGCGCCAGTTCGACGAACGGCTTCGAGCGGCTGATGGCGCTGCTCCACCCCGGCGTCGCCGCCGAGCACCTGAAGGTGCGCAGCGAGTGGGTGGAGTGTTTCGCGGTGGCCCGGCATCCCTCAACCTCCGCCTCGGTGCTGCAGGAGCTCGAGGCTCAGATCCACCCGCTCGTGCGTGAAGCGCTGCAGCTCAGGCGTTCTGCCGCGCCTGCCTGAGCACGCGAAAAAAGGGGCCCGGTCGATGAAGACCGAGCCCCCGGAGCTGAAAAACCTCGAGGCCGACCTATTTCTTCTTCGCAGGCTTCGCGGTGGCCTTGGTCTTCCCGGCCGATGCGACCGTCTTGCCCGTCGGCTCAGCCTTCGCCGCCAGCCCACCCGGCTTGCTGGTCGGGTTCGCTTCCCACTTCGCCAGCGCCGTACCGACCGCTTCGTCGAACGAGCCTTCGAACTTGAAGTCCTTCGTCGGGTCGGCTCGCAGCTCGGTGAAGCCATTCACAATCACCATCGAGTCGTAGCTCTTCTTCGTGTCGCTGTTGGTCGCGGTGAACGCGAGCGCGCAGCCCCGGCCCTCGTCGCACGACAGCGTGGTGAACTTGTACTGAAAGGAGCCTTCGCACCAGGTGTCGGCGCACAGCCCATTGAGCTCGCCCACCCGCGCCGCCAGGTCTTCCGCCGACTTCGGCGCCACCGCCGCAACCGCTTCGCCCGTCGCCGGAGCCCCGAGCCCGTCGCCCGTGATTTCCATCGCGAAGTCGTAGCCGCCTTTCACCTTCGAGCTCGCGGTGTCGGTGCTCTTCATGTTGATGGTGTACTTGCCCGGCTCGAACGCCTGGTCGACCGAGATGACATCGCCGGGGCCACCCTGCGCGCTGCCGACGACCTCGCCCTTCTCGTCGGTGATGGTGATGACCGGAATCATCGGGAACTTCTTGCCCTGCGGAGGCATCAGCTTCACGTGGTACGTCGCGGCCTTCTCGACCGTCCACGCGTAATCTTCACCGCCGCCAGTCGAGGTGTTGTCGTTGCACTTCTCTTGCACGGCGGCTGCGAGCTGGCTGTGGCAGCTGTGGTCGACGCTGGGCGCCGACTTCGGCCCGAAGATCATCAGCGGGATTCCGATCACCGCGCCGAGGCCGCCACCGATGAACGAGAACTTCTTCTTCTTGTTGGTCGACGCCAGCAGCCCATCGCGGCCCTTGGTCGAGAACATCATCGAGCGCCAACCCGGCTTGCTCAGCTTGCCGTTCTCGAGCTTGCCGAGCGCGAACATCGAGCCGCCCACCGGCACGATCTTCTCGACCGCTTCGAAGCCCAGCGTGTAGTCGTCAGAGCCCGAGCGCGGCGTCGGAATGCGCAGCTCACCGAACTTCACGTAGCCGTCAGACATGTGAACGCCGCCCGCGTCGGCCTGCTTCTTCAGGTTGTCGAAGTCGCCGCCCATGCTCGCGTCGACCAGGACTGCGCCGGTGCCGTCGTCGAGGCCGAACTCTGCCCCGCCCTTGAGCGTCTCGACCGTCGTCGAGCCCTTGGTGGTCTTCGCGCCGTCCTGCGTCTGTTCCGTCTTCTCCCACTTCCGGGTGATCGCGACCTCGTAATAGAGGCACGCCGTCTTTGAGAGCGGTGAGAGCACCGGCGTCTTGGGCGCCACCACGCTTCCTTCAGTCGACATCAGGCCCTTCGGGTCGCTCGAGGTCGGGTTCTTTGCGAGTTCGCCCGTCTTCTTGAAAGGCGCGGCCAGAATCCGCTTCCCCTTCAGGTGCTGAACGACTCCGAACGCCACCGCCGCCAAGCCCACGATCATCAACAGAACGCCCATCGAAACTCCCTCGAAATGCCGCCTTGGCGGCCAGTGTGGTCCTAAGACCCAGACCCACTGCGAGGTGTGAAACCTTTGTGGTTCAACCGACGCGCTACAGCCCGAGCGCGGGGCTGATGATGCTGACGACGTCGGCGAGTCGGGTGGGCGCGAGCGAACGCCCGGGCTTGAACGTGGGCGCGTGCACGAACAGCGGGATGCGCTGCACTTTTTCCTGTGCGCCGCCGTGGTCTCCCAACATGTCGTAGCCAGAGCCGTCGGCGAGCAGCCCGATCAAGTCGGGCGCGCCGAGGGTGGCCATCGAGTCGACGAGCTCCTGGTTGTGAAGCTTTGCCCAACGGCGAAAACCTTCGGGCTGCTGATCAACGCGAGAGTGAAGGCGGCGATAGAAATACCGGCCGTCTTTGCCGAGCGTGAGGCCGTACACCTCGACGACGCCCGACAGCTCGTTCAGGACAGCGGTGGCGGTGTCGCGGTTCTCGGTCGAGTCGCCTTCGAGCCAGACCCGAATCGCCGAGTCGGCCACCACCTCTTTGACGTTCGCGAGAAGCCGCAAGCGATGAAGCCACGGCGACACCGTCTCTATTGGTGGCCCATCGCGCACTCCAACCTTCGCGGTCTTCCCAGCCCCGAAGTACGACGTATTGGCCTGACCTCCGTGATCCGAGGTCGCGACGAGCACCGTCCGGTCGAGGAGCTTCGAGCCTTCCAACGCATCGAGGATTCTGCCCAGCTGCTGATCTGCGATCTTCGCGACCCGCTCGAGCGTGTACTCGGTCTTGAAGCTGTTGGGCCGAGGCCCGTCTTGCTCGGCCGACATGTGGGCGATCTTGTCGATGCCGGCAAACGAGAGGAACAACACCGACCAGTCTTTCTCTTTCTGGATCAGCTCCAGCCCGATGTCGGCGACCCAGACGTCGCCTCCGAGGTGGGCGGGGTCGTCGCCGGGAACCGAACGCGCGCCGTCGAGTGGGTAGAAGCTGGTCGCGGTGCCGTAGTCCTTCGCGCACTCGAGGGTGTAGCGAGGGTTATCGGTGATGTAGCTGGGAACTGCGGTGCCGGTCGGCGTGCAACGGCCGTCGGCTTTGAGCATCGTGACGACGGTGTCGACCGCGGGTGTTCCGAATACGTGGGCGGCGTAATACTTCTGCGCGACCGAGAACACGCGACCTCCGTGCACCTTCTTCATCCGCGCGGTGATGAAGGCTTCTGCGGGCACTTGCTTCATCAACGTCTGGAATTGTTCCGCCTTGAGGCCGCCGGTCGCGTACGTCTTTCCAGGGGTTCCCAAAAGACCGGCGTGGTCGACGTAGGCCTCGTCTTGCCAGGGCAGATCGCGGGGAAGCCGACCACTGGGGAGGACGAGGTGAGAGACGACAGTCTCTGCTCCGATGTGCCCGACGTAGCCGTTGACGTATTCCCGCGACAGCCCTCGCAGCCGCTTGAAGTTCGGCAGATCGAAGCGATCGACGTAGTCGGGTCGCATCGCATCGAACACGAGCACGACCAGATGGTCGGCCTTCGCCGGAGGCGCGGCGCAGACGGTCAGAGCCAACAAGGTGAGGACGATCATGTGGGCGGGTTCTCCTCGTTTCGGCCCTCAGCAATGGTGACAACTGGGTAACTGCGCGGTCGAGCAGAGCTACTTCGCGGCGGCCGTCTCGCCGTCATCGAGCGGAATCGGCTCAACCCGATCGAGGAGAATCGCGACCAGCATGTCGCTCATCACGTTCACCGCCGACCGCGCCCGCGCGAGGATGAAGTCCACCGGGAGCACGAAGGTGATCGCGACCGCGACCAGCTCGGTCGACAGCCCCATCGCGCCCAGCACCAGCGGCAGCATCACCAGCCCCGCCTCGGGGATTCCGGCGATCCCGATGCCCGCCATCAGCGAGGCGGCCACCACCACCGCCTGCTCAGCCAGCGTCAGCTCCATCCCCAGCGCCTGGGCGACGAACAGCGCCGCCATCGCCTCGTAGAGCGTGATGCCGTCGTTGTTCAGGTTGGTGCCGATGCAGGCGGCCAGCCGCGACGAGCCCTGGCTGACTCCCATCTTCTCGGTCAGGCACTTGAGCGTCACTGGCACTGTCGCCAGACTCGAGTTGGTCGACAGCCCGGTGAAGATCGCGTCGGCGCCCTTACCGAGGAAGACCTTTGGCGACTTGCCGCCCACGAACCACGCGACCGCCGGGTAGTAGAGCAGGCTGTGGATCGCCATCCCCAACAGGATGACGCCCAGAAAAGGCAGCAGCGCGAGGAAGACCCCCAGCCCCGCCTTACCCACCACCTGGGCGACGACGGCGAACACCGCGAAGGGCACGATCAGGATGATCCACGCCAGCACCTGCACGAACACCTGGAACCCGCCGTGGATGAAGCCCTCGATCGCGCTCAGGTCGGGCCCTTCGCCCGAGTCCTTCACCCGCCGAATCGCCGCGCCGAGGATGAGCGCGATCAACACCACCGGGATGATCGCGTTCTTTTGAAACGGGTCGACCAGGCTCTCGGGCACGTAGCTGTCGATCGCCTTCAGCGGGGTCAGCGACGCCTTCGCTCCAGCCGCGATCGCCGCCTCGGCTTCCTTGCTTGGCTTCGTCAACGCCGCCAGGCGATCGGCCGAGCCCTTGCCTGGCTTCAGCGTGTTCATCAGCGTCAGCCCAATCGCGAACGCCACCGAGACGTTGATGAGGCAGATGATCAGCAGCTTCACCCCGCTGCGCGCTGAGATCCGGGTGCGGACGAACGCGTCGAGGATCGCGAACAACACCAGCGGCACCGCGATCGCCTTCAGCAGCCGGATCACCAGCAGCCCGAGCGCGCCGAGGTCATCGTTGGTGACGCCGAAGAGAATCGGCCCCTGCTTGAAGGCGACGCCGCACAGCGCGCCGACGACGACGCCGATGATGACCTGAAGGTACAGCGGCAAGCGCATCAGTTCGTCTCCCCACCCCGGGTTACATCACGTCATGGAGGGCAGCTGGGCAGACACTTTCTTCCCGTCACGCAGCGACGCAACAGGGTCCCCTCACAGCGTCTTCGCGAACGCCACCAGCCGCCGGGCGAACCCGCGCGGATCGTCGAGGAAGGGGCTGTGGCCCCAGTTGGGCGGCCGCTCGATCACGGTGTGGGCCGGCAGGTTGTCGGTGAAGAACTGCAGGTGGCTGGGCGGGAGGATCCGTTCGGCCCCGCCCCACAGCAGCAGCACCGGCATCGTCAGCACCTTCAGCTGACCGGGGACGAACATGTGCGAGAGCGACATCCCGTCGAGCACGGCCAACGTCTGCGGCAGGCTGAAGTAGCGGCGCAGCCCCATCGCATACACGTGGCGAATCCGGCTTCGGCGGGCGAACAGCGCATCGGTGAAGTCGAGCGCAGCGGTGTGGTTCTTGATCCGGAAGCGATCGCGCAGCACCGCCAGCTCTTCCGCGCCCATCGACGCTCCGCCCGGCGACGCCAACACCAGGCCCACCACCTTGTGCGGCCGCGCCAGCGCATAGCGAAGCGCCGTGTAGCCACCCAGCGAGTTGCCACACAGCACCGCCGGCTGGTCAATCAGACGGTCGAGCGTCTCGAACAGCCCCGCCATCATCGACGCCTCGTCGATCTTCGGAGGCGCCTCCGAGAAGCCATGGCCCGGCAGGTCCGGCAGCAGCACCCGCGACATCTGCGAGAGGTGCTTGAGCATCCGGTAGTAGTGCACCCCCGCGGAGCTCAACCCGTGCAGCAGCACCAACGGCGGCAGCGGCCCGCGCTGTTTCTTTTCCAGCACGTGGACCCGACCCACCGACGTGGGCACGTAGCGGTGGCTATACCCTTGCACCAGGGTGAGAGAGGACCGCGCAAAATGCTCAACAATGCGACTCATGGAAGTGCCCCGAGCGTGTCAGGGCCGAAGCCCGAGCACCAAGGAAGTTTGTTCGATTGGGCCGCCGAGCGAATACGCCACAGCTGGGGCACGGATGTCGCCGGGTTCGACCCGCCCTTCGTCGATAAAGTGTGCCACGGGGCGCGCAACGTCTTCGGCCCCGGGAAGTACCTCGGCTTGTCGTTTCGTGGTCTCGAGCTCATCCCTGCCTCACAGCAGGTCATGCTCGTTTCGAACCACTCCGGAGGGACCACCACCCCTGACGTGTGGGGGCTCGCTCTGGCCTGGTATCAGCATTTTGGCAGCAAGCGGCCGCTCCACATCCTCGCCCACGAGCTGCTCTTCGCTCTGCCGCAGACCGCCCGCTTCTTCGAGCGCGTTGGTGTGCTGCGCGCCTCCGATCGGACCGCGCGCGACGTGCTCGCCTCCGGCCGCGACCTGCTCATCTACCCGGGCGGAGATCTCGAGGTCTGGCGCCCGTACTCCAGGCGGTACGAGGTCGACTTCGGCGGACGCACTGGCTACGCGCGCCTCGCGGTCGAGATGAAAGTGCCCATCGTCCCCGTCGCCCACGCCGGCGCGCACGAGACGCTGCGGGTGCTCACCTCGGGGCGGTGGCTCGCCAGGCGGCTGGGCCTCCATCGCTTCGCCCGCGCCGAGGTCTGGCCGATTCATCTCTCGCTGCCGTGGGGCATCGGCTTCGGGCCGCTGCCGCACATCCCCTGGCCGGCCGAGCTGCGCTACATCTTTGGCGAGCCGATTCCGACTCCGGAGGCCGGCGGGAACCGCGCCACCGAGCTCGACACCAAGGTGCGTGGCGCGGTGCAGGCCCAGCTCGAGGTGCTGCAGCTGGAGCAGGAGCACCTGAAGCACCACTGACTGAAGCGAGCGAGCCGAGGCTGCCGGGTTGTGATTGCTCTGCGATCGAAGTAGGAAAAGCAGCCATGAGAACCGCGCTCCTGGTCGTCGCCGCAGCCATCTGCTCTTCGTGTGGAAGTCAGAACGGAACTCCATTCGACCTGAATGGAGACGGCACCAGCGATGGCTATCAGTACGATCTCGATGGAGACGGCAAGCTCGACGCGGTCGATCTCAATGGCGACGGGATCTACGAGGGCGGCGACTACGACGAAGACGGCAAGGTCACGATCTTCACCGACCAGGGCCGGGGCTACAGCGAGCCGACGTCCACTCAGCTCGCTGGCTTCTCGCCCGACGTGGACCCCGATTTCGAGCAGGCGCTTGACCCCGGCTCGAACGCACCGATCGACGTCACCACCCAGCCGAGCGTCGACCTCGCGCCGAAGTTGACCTCGGTTCTCAACCAAGGGCAGCTGGGCAGCTGCGCTGCCTTCGCCAACACCGTGGTCGGTTCCTTGGCTCGCAGCCGGGTCGAAGGGTCCGAGGCGTTGATCAGCGCCGCGTTTCTCTATGAACGCCAGCTCGCGTTGAGCCAGACCGCTTGCAAAGACGGCACCTACATTCACACCGGCCTTGAGACGCTAATGAAAGAGGGTGCTCCGTTGGCGAGTGAGCTTCCCTACTCGGATCAGGTCTGCACCACTGGTAGCAGCCCCGGGGCCAACGGCGCACGCTCGCGGATTGGCGGCTACAGCAAGCTCGAGCCATTCAATCGAGCGCGGGTCAAGGAAGTGCTCTCGAGCGGCGTCCCGATTCCATTCGGCTGCTCCCTGCCTCCCAACTTCATGACCTGGGCCGGGGCCTCGGCACAGGGAGTCTTCAAGAGCAACGACGGCCAGGCGGGGGGGCCTCACGGGGGCGGGCACGCGATGGTGATCATCGGGTACGACGACAGCCGAGGCGCCTACAAGATCCAGAACAGCTGGGGCACCGATTGGGGCGACCGGGGCTACCTCTGGTGGGACTACGCCGATCTCGAGAGCCGTTCGGGGCTGCACGCGCTGATTCCCCAACTGCTCCCAAATGGGATGAACGTCGATCCGAACCCGATGCCCTCGACGCTGATGATCTCAATCACCGGAGCGGCCCAGTTCTCTGCCGACACCGGCGCCCAGCTCGCGCTGCGCCTGAAAGCGACAGGCTCCTTCAAGCTCACCGCGGTTTCGGTTCCGTCGCTGTCGCTGCAGAGCACGTACGCGCAGGAGATCGTCTATGCCGACGTGGTGTTGCCAATCGACCAGTTCATCACCGCTGGCACCTACGACGCGACGATCGCTGGTGAGCTTGGCGCAACTTCGGTGAGCCAAACCGTGAGCTTCACCGTGGCCGACGCGGTCGTCGATCCGAGCTGACCAGGCAGGCGGTGGCGCAGCCTTCTCGACGAACTCCCCGTCGATGCCCAGCGCCTGGCTGACCAGGGTCGCTACTTGGGGGCGTAGGGCAGCGACGAGTGATGAAGGGCGATTCGAAGTTGCCCGTCCTTCCCGCGAACGTAGCCAAACGTCTTGTCGACCATGACCTTTCCGCCTGATGCGTCAGTGAAATACACGTTGCCCATGGCGATCGCCGTGTTGCCGTTGGCAATCACGCCGGCAACCTTTGGCTCGCAAGTCACCCAGGGCTTTCTCGCGAAGCCCTTGTCGTCGGGATACATCTCGTCGCCGCCGACGAAGTAGGCGAGCGCCCCTCGCTTATCGAGGCGAAACGTCTGTGCGCCGTGCGTGAGCGTTGGCTTGAACAACACGCCGGCGTGGTCATAGTCGTAAGCGGACGACAAAACCTCGGTCGCCATCTTGACGGCATCGCCTCCGCGCGCGCTCTCGGCCGCGATTCCCACCAGTGCGCTGCACCAGTTCCGTTGCGC
>JBBRAX010000114.1:0-8191 GCA_038206395.1 Myxococcales bacterium
GCGCGGCAGGCCGCCGTTGTCGGAGCAGTCGAGGAGGAAGGTGTTCAGGTGCTCCCTCACCGTGCGGTGCAGCGTCGTCGCCTCGACGTCCCTGCGCTGGTAGCCGCCCGGAAGGCTCCGCGTTGCAGCTCCCGGCCGACAACCACGAGCGTCTTGATCCCCTTCTGCCGCAGCGCAGAAATCTGGGCCGCGGAGTTGTCGCTGTCGAGACAGCCCTGAGCGCAAAAGCTCGCGGGCTGGCAAGCGCTGGCGGGAATCAGCGTGCACTTGCAAGCCGCGGCGTTGGTGCAGGTGTTGGCGTTAGCGGCATTGCAGTTGGGCAGTCCGTCTGTGATCAGCAAGACGAAGTTATTGCGGGGCCTGGGCGTCGGATCAAAGAGCAGCGGGGGATAGGTCCCGAGGAACTTGAGCGAATCGCCCGTGGGCGTTCCGCCGCCGACGGGGATCGCCTGGATCTCGGTGTTCACTGCTTCGGCCGCCATATTCATTTCTGCGGCGAGATCGTCGTCGTGCGGGGCGAGCTGAACCCGGATATCGGTGGCGGTCGTCGGTCCGCAAGCGTCGACCACGCCATTGGTTCCGGGCGCCGCTGTCGGAAAGATCGCCAGCCCCAACCACGCGACGGAACCGTTGGCGGGGAGGAAGGTGGCCATCGCGGTCTTGAGCTCCTGGAGGCGTGTCTTGCAGCCGGCCGCGCACGCGGGGTTGCCTGGGGTGTTGCAGCCGGGCGTGCAGGGAGCGACCTGATCATTCATCGCGAAGTTCATCGAGCCGGATTTGTCGACGAGGAACATCAACTGCGGCTTCTGCCCGAACAGGACCATGCCCGCGTCAGTCCCCGCGTCGGTTCCGCCGATGTTGTTGTTCACCGGGGAACAGCCAGCGATCCACACCAGCGCAGCGACGACGGCGATTCTCATGGTGACGCCTCCAATTTCATGAGGTGGCGTGACCTCGAGAAAAGCTTCACGGAATCTGTTCGGCCCAGCGCGCGATCTCTTCTGCGCGGGGCTCGTCGGCAAATCGCTCGGCGAATCGGCGAGCCTCCGCGCGCGCTTCGCCGGCTTTTCCGTTCTGGCTGAGGTCCACCATCAGGGCGATCGACGCTTCCGGAGCGAACATTCCAGAGGGGAACCGCTCGCCGTAGGTACGGAAGACGCGCACCGCTTCATCGAGCGCGCCGCGTTCGTGCGCCGACATTCCGAGCGCGTAGAGAGCGGTCTGTGCGGCAAGGCCGCTCCCTTCGGCTTCGCGGGTGAGGCAGGCGGAGTACCCGGCGTTCCGAGAACAGCCCTCGACTGCGGGGACACCGGCCGCGATCGCCAGCGTCGGCGGCGGCTTGATCGTGACGCGCTCTCCCGCCTTCACCACCCCACTCTTCTGCGGCGTGCGCCAGGCGACTTCACCCGACTCGACAGCGAGGAGGGTGGCGCCGGTGCTGACGTCGAACAAGGCGACGGCGTTGTGCACGACGGCCTGAAGGTGCGGCGTGACGACGGCGAGCTTCTCGCGCGGCTGGAGCCGCAGCTGGCCGAGCCGCACGGTGACGGTGCCGTTCTCGCGGTGCCACTGGGCGGTGGTCGACGCGCGAACTTCGGGCTGCTTCAGGAAACGGGAGACCACGACGGCACCGACGAAGCACGACACGCACAGCACGAATGCTTTGAGTACCCACTGATTGCGCGCCGGCTCGGCGGCCGAGACCGCGGCGCGCCACAGCACGTCTCTCCGGGCGGGCATCAGCGGCCGCGTCGTCTGACCGCGATACACCTCGAGCGCGCGACGCGCGGCGGGCGAGAGCGTTGATTCATGCATGGCGCACCATTTGTTCTTCGAAGTCCTTCCGCGCGTGATGCAGCCGCGTCCACACCGTCTTCAGTGGACACCTCAACGCGTCGGCGATCTCCGGCCCTGAAAGTCCCTGCAGCTCGAACAGCACGAGCACTTCACGCTTCTTGCTCGAAAGTTTCGACAGCACGCGATGGACGGCAGCCGCGGTCGCGCGCGCGTCGACATCGAACTGGGGCGAGGGGACCGGGGCGGTCACTTCCGCTTCCTCGAGCCGCAACAACTCGCGGATGCGGTGTTTTCGCCGCGCGGACGCCGCGACCTTCACCGCGACGCCGTAGAGCCAGGCCTTCGGTGACTCGGCGAGGAGAAGCGGTTGCGGACGGCGAATCACCACCACGAAGACTTCCTGGAGCAGATCGTCGACGTCGCAGCCCGCCCAGGTGAGCCGCCGGATGCCGTCCCGGAGCGACTGCGCGTGCTCGGCGTACAGCGCGCGCACCTCGGCCCGGACCTCTTCCGCGCTCGCAGCCTCGGTTGGCATCAGGGCGTCCACTCTTGCTTCGAGGTGGCCTGAGCTGCCGAAAAGCTTCACAGAAAGTTCCAGCCCACGCCGCCGGTGAGCCCAAAGCCCCATTCCGGCACGTTCACGAGGACGCGGCTGTCGATCAGGAAGTTCTGTTTCTGGAACCGCGCCTGGATGTTGAGGCGGGCGAGCAGAAAGAGGCCGGCGCTGATTGGTTGGCGCCATTCGACGTTCGCCGCGGCGGTCGGCACCACCAGGTCCAGCGTCTTGCTGACGGCAAAGCCATCGGATCGGGCGGCGAGGTGCGCGAGCTGAACTCCGAGCGAGACGTGCAGCCCGCGAATTCCATCGGCGAGAAAGGCGCGCCGCAGCGAGAGGGTCGCCCACCGGAGCGAGACGGAGACCGCAGCCGCGCCGTTGGTCTGGCGGCGCTCGGTCTGTGCGCCCGCGTCGATTGCGATGGCCCACGGCTCGAGGAATCCCAGCTCGACGGTGAGCATCCCCATCGCGACCGGGCTGTCGCCGATTCCGAGCGCGCCTCCGCCGGCGAGCATCGCGGAGAACGATTGGCTCGAGCGGGGACGCGGCTCGCGCACGCCGGGCTGCGCGATGAAGAACTCCGGAGCTGGCGGCGCCCTCAGCTCGGCGAGGAAAGGCTGCTCCGCTGACGGTTCCGGGTCCGCGCTCGGCTCAGACAGTTTGGTGCTCGGCGCAGCGGGTTCGTCCGACAGCACCGGGCTGGCGCCCCCGCTCTGCACTGGGGATCTGCCGGATGCTCTCGAGCGAGCGCTCGGCGAAGGGGAGTCGCCCGCCGCCTTTGACGCGATTTGGGGCGAAGAAGTGGGGCGGACCGTCGCCGGTGCAGAAGGCGTTGCCGCGGGTTTGACGATCGCCTCGGCCGCTTCAGTCGAAGTCAGCCTCATCGCAAGCCACGACTTCACGAGCAACGCCACGCTGCGCGGGAGCGCCGGACAGTCCGCCTGAGTCGGCGTCAATCGCCGCACCGCACGCACCAACCCCTGAGCATTCGTCATCCGCAGCAGCACGGCGTCGCCGTCGCGCTGCACCGCGAGTCCCCACGTTGACCCGTCGCTCGCGGCAGTGACTCTCACTTGCTGCTCGGTCAACGCGCTGCCGATCGTGTCGCCGAGCTCGCATCGCAGATTGGGCTCGAGCTGCAGCCGCACGGCGGGTGCCTCAGGCGCGGCGAGAAAGGCGATCGCGATGACGGGGCCCAGCCAAAGCGACATCGACAGCGTTTTAGTCGATGTCGGATCAGCGCAGCGACTTCATGGCGGCGGACACCGCGCCTCGATGGCCTTCAGCTCCGGGTGGCTCGGCAGCAGCCATTGCGCGGCGTCCAGATGCCGCCGGGCCTTCACGCAATCGCCCGCGCTCGCCCAGGCTTCAGCCAGCGTGACGCGCACCTCGCCGTCGAGCGGATCCAGCGTGGCGGCGAGCTCGAGGCGTTCGAACGGGGTGGACTCGGCGGTCGACAGCAGCCGCGACGCGAACGCGAGCGACGCCCAGACGGCGAGCCCGGCCAATGCCGCCGACGCAACCGGCGAGCGCAGCGGAGCAACCTCGATTCTCGCTCCGGCGAAAGCGACGATCGTGACGAGCAGCAGCGGCGCCGGCAGCTGCATCACTGAGTCGAGCGCGCCGAGCGCAGCGGCGGCGAGGATCGTGCACAGCACCACCGGATCGCGCGAGCGCCCGCCGACGGCAATCGCCAGCGCGATCCAAAGCAGCGCGCCCACGAGTCCGCGTTCGACGAGCAGCGCGACGTGATCGGAATGTGGGAAGCGTGAACCGCCGTGCTGCAGCCCGTACCCGAGGAACCAGTTGCCCGGCCCGATGCCGAACAGCGGGTCGGACTTCCAGAGCGCGATCGACGCCGTCCACTCGACGAGCCGGCTCCAGCCGCTGCCCGACCTCCACTCGACCAGCCGCGAGAGCGTGTCCGCGTACGGGTTTGCCTGCCGCCACCGCAGCACGATCGGAGCGAGCACTCCGGCCACCACCCCCACCGCCGCGAACCCGATCGGCTTCAGCACCGCCAGCCGCCGCGTGAGCAAGGCAAACACGACCAGCAGCGGCGGCCCGACCACCCACACCGCGCGCGTTCGGCTGCCGACGACCACCGCGCCGATCAACGCGACCGCGATCAACCACCTGCGGGACCCGAGCGCCCGGCTCCAGATGATTGGGCTGCCGAGCAAGAGAAAGTGGGCGAGGGCGTTGCGCTGACCCATCGTCGAGCTGGGCGCCCGCCCATGGGGCGCGAGCTCGACGAGGCCCGCCATCTCGAGCAGCCCGATGCCGGCCACGATCACCACGGCGACCGAAGTCCACAAGAGCCAGAGGTCGCGATCGCCCTGGGTCGAGACGCTCAGCACGATCGCGACCGCCCCGGCGCCCAGGACGAGCGGCGCGATCGCCAGCGCGGGGCTGTCCGCCAAAAGTCCGCTGACCACGGCCACCGCAAGCACGCAGAGCACGAGCCACTCGTTCGCGCCCCACCGGCCGAGCGGCACCCTGCCCTTCCACATCAGCGCCGCGGCAAGCACCAACAGCACGATCAACTTCGGGCCATGGCTCACCTCGAAGCGCTCGCGCGCAGGTCCGGCAATCACCAGCGCGAGAGCGGCCAGCGCCGGAAGCAGGTTTCGATTCACGGGCCGCGTTCGCGTGGCGGGCGCCGCGCCGAGCTCAGCTTCTCATCGACCACCACCCAGCCGCCGTCGGCCCAGACTTCCTCCACCGTGGAGATCATCTCGTCCGGCGCTGGGCTCTTCCGGTACCGCATGAACCGCGCGCCGTCAGGGAGCCACTCGGTCTGCTCGCTGCCCGCCCAACCACCGTCGGCGAGGACCACGGTGCGCTTTTCAGTGTTCACCTTCCCATCGCCGTCTGGATCCACCCACTCTTGATACCCGCCTGAGATCGCGCCCTCGACGCGGACGATCCGCGCATCCGGAGCCGTGGTCGTAGATCCCGTCTTCGGATCGATGCGAAAGATCGTCCCGAACACCCGGCGCGTCGTCTCGGTGCCGCCGTCCCGCTCGAACATCAGGCACCCCGCGTCTGCGACGGCCGCGGTCTCTTCCTCACCGACCGGCGGATCGACGAGGTGCAGACAGCGATCCCACACCTGCAGCTTCGGCGCGGCGACCGCCCGGGCAGACGGCGCTTCGAACACGTATCGGAACTGCCAGGCCAGCGTGCCCTCTGAGTGTTCGTTCGTCTTCAGGTCGTACGTGCTGACCGCCTCGCTCCCGCTGCCGACAAGCACGAATCGGCCTGCCTCGAGCTGCGCGACCGACACCGGCGCGGCGCGAAAGAAGCCGGGCGGAACCCGGTACGTGAGCGCGTGACAGTCGACGGGCGCCTCACGGACGAGCACCGGAACGAACGCGAAGTCCGCTGCGGGTTGCGAAGGCATTGCCGGCTCGAGCCGCTCGAGCTTCAGCGCGCCCGACAGCTGCAGTCCCTGGGCAGACCTGAACTGCGCCGTGGCCTCGACCTTCGACAGCTCGACGCGCTCCGGAGGGCAGCTGCTCAGCTCGAGCTGCGACCACCCACTCGCCTCGACCAGCGTGAATGTCACCACCGGCGGGCTGCGCTTGCACCCCGCACCGAGCACGAGCCCGACGACCGTCAGTTGCAGGAGTCGTTGCATGTCGCCTTGATCGACTTGCAGGGCCCGAGCATTCCGCACGAGCTGTCGCACTCGGCTTTGGTGTCACAGAAAATTCCGGTCTTGCACACAGCTCCGACGGTGCTGGCGACCGCACGCATGCCGCCGGTGCCGTTGGGTTCCTGGCGACCCGCGCACGCCCCGTACGCCGCGCACTTCTGGCAGACCGCTTTGGTGGGCTTCTTTCCGTCGGGCGTCAGACACCGGATGCAGTCGCACGAGGTCGGCGTCTTCGCAAAGCACAGCTGCTCGCAGGCGTAGGTGCGATCCGCCAGCTGCTGCTTGCACGCCTTGCCCGCCGCATTCACCAGCCAGTCGCTGTGACTGAAGCGCGGGTCGGTGTGCAGCATCTCGTGGAAGATGGTCCGCGCCAGCTCGCTGTCGCTGTTCTTCGCCACGTTCACCATCAGGTTGTGGCGTCCGTCGACCGGGCCGTCGAGAAAGCCGTAGGGGTCGCAGGCGTTGGTGCTGCAGGAAAGATCGATCTTGCCCATGCTCAGATCCACGCCTTTGCCGGTGGGGTCGTAGCCCTTCAAGTCGTGCTTCTGCAGGCACTCCTTCCCCTTCTTCAGCGCAGCGGTGATCCTCGGGTTGAGCTTCGCCAGCTGCGTCGCGTCGCACTTCGCCGTCGTGCCGGTGCAGGTGGTCGGCGGCGGCGGCTGGGCACACCTGGCGGCGGCGGGCGTCGAGCTGTCGAAGCACCCCCGCTGCCTGATGGGCGCCACGAAGCTGTCGACCGCGACGCCGTTCTCCTCGACCGCGACCGTCATTGTGGTGGCGTCAATGCGGGTGCGGGTCGTCTGCAGCTCGACGGTGTTGGTGGGCGAGAGCTCGCGCACCGTCGACCACTTCCACTCTCCTGCCTCCTGCCGCGTCTCGCCGGTCGCCTCGAAGATTCCGTCGTGGTCCGAGTCGTAGCGCTCGCGGGTCCCGGTCGCGTCGGACTCGTTCTCGTACGTGACCACCGCATCGCGGCTGGCGGTGGTGGTGTCTGTCGCCGAGTCGTACGTCAGCAGCGTGCCGCGGGTGAGCTCGTGCTTTCGGGTCTCGCCGGTCGCCGTGCGCGTGACCTTCATCCGCCGGCAGCCATTCGCATTGAGCGGGATGTCCGTGCCCGCGGCGGCGTATGCGGCGCGAGCGGCGTCGAGATCCGCGGTGGTCGGGGTCATGTCGTGGGTGCACTCCTCGTAGGTGACGAGCTGCGCAGGCACCACGGCGTTCGCCGGGTTGTAGTCGTCCGCCTGGAACACGAGCCGGAACGCGTACGTCAGCTTTCCCGTCAGCGGCGAGCTCGTCGAATCCCCGATGTCCGGCGCCTGCTCGGTGACGTTCACGGTGCCGCTGCCCTCGACGACGAACCGGCCGCTCTTGAGCTCGGACACCGTGATCGGCCTTCCGCGCAGAGGAGCCTTCGCCACGTCCCAGACCCCGCTCTCGCAAAACTGCGGCAGCGTCACCGAGAGCTCCGGAATGAACGCCACCCCATTCGCCGGGTTCGGAGGCAGCGTCTTCGTCGCGCTGATGATCAGGAACAGGGGATCCGTACGCGCTGCGACCGGAAAGGTCGGGCACGCGCCTGGGTTGCCGGTGGTGCAGGTGCGGGTGCCTTCGATCTTCCCGACGGTCATCGACAGCCTGGAGAGCGAGGTGAAGAACCCTGCGGCCGGGACGAAGGTGGCGGCCTTCGCGATGGGCGAACCGAACACGAGCGAGCGCTTTGACGAGGTGGTGGTCGAAACGCAGTTGAGGCTCGGGTCGGTCGAGCCGGTGAGGCTCCACTCGCCCGCTGCTTCCGTCAGCGTGTAGCTGAACGACGACGAGGACGAGCCACCTCCGCTTCCACCCGAGCCTCCACTTCCGCCGCCGCTGCCGCCTCCTCCGCCGCTGCAGTCACCGCATGAGACCAACCCCAACACCAGGAGCAGCTGCCAGGCGGGACGGTTGCGCATCGCGACAAGCTAGTTCAGCGGCTCGATGTCCGCGGTGGTCTTGTTGATCTTCAACAGGAACACCTCGTTGTTCTGACCGAGCCCCCAGAACTTCAAGGACAGATGAACCGCCTTTTCGTCGAGGTCGCCAGGTAGCGCCCCGCCCGGTCGGCAGCGAAGTGGCGCGCGAGGGGCTCGACGAGCAACGTCCGGGGCGAACGGACGGGGCTGCGGGCAGAGTGGTCCCGA
>JBBRAX010000115.1:0-7991 GCA_038206395.1 Myxococcales bacterium
CGACGCCTCGCTGCATTGACTTGTGCGGGAGTTTGAAACTGTGTACTGAAGAGGAGTGACTGCCACCGCCGCGAGCGCCCCCACAACCGAGGAATTCGCGACGCGACTGAGAATGCTGGAGTCGGAGCGCGACGAATACAAACAACCTGAGCTCGCTCCCCGACGGGTTCGCGGCCGTCGGTGCCGCGAGCCGAAGGGTCTATGCCTTCGCGCCCCAGACCGATGCCGGCTTCGCGTTGGTGGTCGATGCCGGAGACACGGCGTTCGCGGCTGCAGGTCCGTGGCCGCATCCCGTCGACGCGGGCGTGCTCGTCGCGTTCAGCGGCGCGGTGGGCGTGAAGGTCTTCAAGGCGGTGATGACCGGCGATGGATCGGGTTTCTCGAGCACGCTCACGGTACCGCCCGTGGCTGCGTGCGTGTGGCTGGGCAAGGTCTTCACCAGTGCGGCGCCCGCGGGCCTGGGCAACGAGGCGCGCTCGTACGATCTGCCTCCCGCCGGAGGGATCGGCGGCTCTTTCACCTGGGACGGCGGCGCCTGGACGCACTGCTCGGTGAAGACCGGCGGAGGCCAGGCCTTCGTCGCTCACTCCGATGGAGGCATCGGCGTATTCACGAGCTTCCCCGGCAACACCTGCCGCTTGAACTTCAGCGTCACGGCCCCTTCGATCACCGGCCCGCTCGCGCAAGGCGCGGGGGCGATGGGGCGCACCCTGATCGGCACACGCGCCGGCGGCATCACCGAGCTGCTGCTCCCCGCGGACGCCGGCTGCGAAGCGAGCGAGCTCGTGAAGACCGACCTCGACTTCGACGGCGGCTACCGCGCGCTCGCAGTCACCAACCTCGACTCGACCGGCTACGACGATCTGGTGCTGATCACCGACGGTGGCCTGCTGCGCGTCGAGTGGCGCTGATCAGCCGACCAGCTCTTCGAGCGTGACGATCCGCACGCCGTCGATCACGCGCGGCACCCGCGGCGCGACGTGCGGCACGAACAGCGCCCACGTCACTTCTGGCGCTGTCTTCAGTGCGGCCACCGGCGGCAGCGGACGCGCGCGCAGCCGGCGAACCTCTGGCCGGAGCGCCTCGAGCGTCGCTGCCTTTCGCCACGCCTTCGTCTCCCCCAGCAGCACCTGGTTCAAGTCGCTGTTGGCGCTGACCACGTCCCACTCGGGCTCGCTGCCTTGCCACCACCGCGCCGCGGGCAGCCACTCGCCCAGCTTTCGCACTTCGCGCAGGCACAGCTCTTCGAAGGCGTTCGCGACCAGCGCGGGGAAGTGAGTCCCCAGCAGCTGCAGGCGCTGCTTCTGCGTCGCCGCCGCGAGGAACCCGCGCTGCGGAGCGACCACCCGGAACCAGAGCCGCAAGAACGGGTCGGCGATCCGGTAGAGGCTGCGCTTGGTCTGTCGCGGCGCTTCGCCGAACGGCACCTCGCGTCGCACCAGGCCCAGCTCGATCAGCCGCTGGAGCGGATGAGCCAATGACGTCACCGGCTTTCCGGCGCGCGATCCGATCTCGGACGCGCGGTGGGCGCCCGCTCCGATCGCGTCGAGCAGCGGCCGCAGCTCGACTGCCGAGGGCGTCTCTTCCAGCAGAAGGCGATCGGGCTCGTGGTGGAGCGGGCCCATCGGATCGAGCACCAGTCGATCGATGCGCGCCTCGAGCCGGCCGCGCGCCTCGTGTGCCAGCTCCCAGTAGCGGGGCACGCCGCCCCAGGCCGTCCAAGTCGACAGCAGCTCATACCCCTTCACGCCCTTGAACACGCGCGGCAGCCAGGCCGGAGCGAGCGGCTGAATCTCGAGCACCTCGCGCGCGCGACCGAACAGCGGCGCCGAGCGGTCGAGCACCAGGCCCTGCATCATGCGCTGGCTCGAGCCCGCGAGCGCGACGGTCAGCTTCGCGTCCCGCGCGTCGTGATCGACCCACTGCTGCAGCACGCTCGGCAGCTCGGGGCTCGACAGAATCAGGTAGGGCAGCTCGTCGATGACCAACGGCCCGCGGAACTTTCGCAGCTGAGCCTCGGTCGCGATGCGCGCGAAGAGGCTGCGCCAGTCCTGGTACTCGACGTCGCCGAAGCCGGGCAACCTCGACGAGAGCGCATGCGCGAAGTAGCGGCGCTGGAGCGCGGCGGACGACTGATCGGCGACGAAATAGATCCCCTGCTGACGCCGGATCCATTCGAGCAGCAAGCGGGTCTTGCCCACTCTGCGACGACCGAAGACCACCGCGAGCCCGCCCTCGCGCGAGCGGCTGAGGTGTTCGAGGCGGGCCAGTTCTTCGGTTCGGTTGAGGAACAACATTATGCGTTACAACATAATGTTAGCGGCAATAGTCAGGCAAGCAGCGCGCGCTCGTGCTTCAGCAGCCATTCCTTCCGCCACAGCCCGCCCGCGTAGCCGCACAGCGTTCCATCGGCCGCGATGACGCGGTGGCAGGGCACGACGAGCGCGATCGGGTTGCGGCCGTTGGCGGCGCCGACCGCGCGAACGGCGGTGGGGTTGCCGATGGCGTGGGCGATCTTCGCGTAGGACGTCGTCGCTCCGAGGGGGATCTCGCGCAGCGCGGTCCAGACCTTCTTCTGGAAGTCGGTGCCGACTGCGGCGGTCGTCAGCGCGTCGAGCGCGCCGAGGTCGCCCTCGAAGTACGCCTTCACCCGCTTGGCGGCGCGCTTCGCATGCGGGCCTTCGCCGAACGTGGCGGTGGGGTGGGCGCGCTTCAGCCGCTCGCGCAGCGTGAGGCCGGACGACGTGAAGTCGAGCGCGACCAGGCCGTCGGCGGTTGCCGCCAGCAGGACCTCGCCGACAGGCGATTCAAGATGCGAGAGCTCGATCAGCATTTCGTTTCTCCTCTGCGTACTGGGTCCATAACCCGATGGCCGCGTAGGCGCGCCAGGGCCGCCACGCCTCCGAGCGCACTTCCAGCTGCGCCTCGGTGAGATTTCCCGCCGCGCGCCGGAGAATCAGATCTCCCGAGGGGAACGCATCGGGCTCGCCGAAGCCGCGCATCGCGACGTACTGCGCTGTCCACGGCCCGATGCCGGGCAACGCGCAGAGCCGGGCGATGAGCTCGTCGAGGCTGACCGCGGGTGACAGCAGCTTCGGCTGCTTTGCGACGAGCGCACACAGCGCCTGCAGTCCCGCTGCCCGCGCGCGCGTGAGGCCGATGACCGACAGGTCGGCGCGCGCCAGCGTTGCGGGCGCCGGGAACAGGTGGGTGAGCCCGGGCGCCTTCGAGAACGGCTTGCCGAACCGCGCGACGAGGTGGCCACTCAAGGTCGTCGCGGCGGCGACGCTGATCTGCTGGCCCAGCACCGCGCGCACCAGCGTCTCGAAGTTGTCCCAGGCGCCCGGCACCCGCAGGCCCGGCGGCAGACGCATTCCGTTGGAACGCAGGCGGGTCGCGATGGCGAGCGGGTCGGCGTCGAGGTCGAACAGGCGGCGGATGCGGCGGACGACGTCGAAGAGCCCGAGCGGAGCGGCGCCGCTCACCGTCAGCTCCAGCGCGTGGCGATCGGGCAGCAGCTGCACCGAGAGGATCTCCGGCCCGGAGGCGCCGAGGAAGGTGCGGCGGTAGATGCCGTCGTCGACGCGCTCGACGCCGGGGATCGCGCGGCTGGTGAGGAAGCCGAGCAGCGTGTCCCAGGCGAGCGGAGGCCGGTAGGCGAGCCGGAGCCGGGTGTCGCCGTGGCGGGTGCGCGCGCCCCGCAGCTGGGTCGGGGTGCGGCCGAACCTGGCGCGGATGACGTCGTTGAACTGCCGCACGCTCTGAAAGCCGCTGGCCAGCGCGATGTCGGTCACCGGCTGCGCGCTCGCGTCGAGCAGCACCCGGGCGAAGTGGGCGCGCCGCGACGACGCGATCGCCTGCGGAGACGTGCCGAGGTGTTTCTCGAACAGCCGGCGCAGGTAGCGATCGCCGATGCCGAGCTGGGCGGCGAGGGCCGTCACTCCGAGCTCGTCGAGGGCGCCGCGCTCGATGAGGCGCAGCGCGCGTGAGACGGTCGCCGAGGCGCCGAGCCAGACGGGCGTCCCGGGCGCCGACTCGGGGCGGCAGCGCAGGCAGGCGCGAAAGCCGGCTTCTTCTGCCGCCGCGGCGCACGCGAAGAACTGCACGTTCTTCTGCAACGGAGTGCGGGCAGGGCAGATGGGACGGCAGTAGATCCCCGTCGTCTTCACGCCGGTGAAGAAGCGCCCGTCGAAGCGCGCGTCGCGGCTCTTCACTGCCGCGTAGAAAAGGTCGGGGTCCGTTGGCATCGCGCACGAACATACGGACCTCGGCGGTCCCTCGCTGGCGGTTTTCGGGCCTGGCCAGCCATCCCCCTCTTGTCCGATGGATGATCGCGAGTCGGGCGCGATGATTTGCGGATGGAAAGCGTTCTTCGGGCGGAAGCGTTGCTGGCGGTCGAGGGCTTCGAGGCCGAACGCCGGGAACGCGCGGCCCAGCTTCGCGAGGTGCTCGACGGTGCCGGCAGGCCGCTGTCGCCGAACGAGGTGAGCGCCGCGCAGGGCCTGCTCGACCTCGGGTTTCCGTATGCGTTCGAGCTGTCGCCCGAAGAGCTGTTCGCGCTGCGCGAGAGCCAGCGCGGATCGGGCCTGTGGATCTCGGTGCTCGCGGCCTTTGCCGTGCCCTGGGTCGTGACGTGCGGGCTGCTCAACGCGCTGTACGCGATGGAACAGCTCGTTCGCATGGGCGGAGGACACTGCGGCATGGTGTCCTTCGCGATCGGCGCGGGATCGGCGGTGATCGCCGTCGCCGCGGGCTACGACGCGTTCCGCCTGGCCTATCGGTCGATTGATCACGGCCAATCCGCGCAGCGGCTGATGGGTTGGTCGTTGGCGGCCGTTGCGCTGCTGGCGTTCGACCTCTGCGCGCTCGCGGTGATCCCCACCGACTGGTACTGCCAGCACGGCTGGGCGAACGCCGGGTGGATCGTGCCGTTCACGCTGCCGCTGGCGCTGCTGCGGCTCAGAAGATCGTGGCGAGGCTGAGGCCTGCGCTGAAGTTGTGGCGGGCGTCTTTGTTGAGCTCGTAGAAAAGGTCGTAGGAGCCGCGGGCGCCGATCGAGAGAAAGTCGTTGAGGAAGAAGTCGATGCCGACGGTCGTGCCGATGCCGGCAGACGGGGTGGCGTTCGGCTGGGTGAACAGCACTGTGGTCGCCAGGTGAACGCCGACCCAGGGGCGAATCGTCTCTTCGAGGAAGAGGTAGCGGACCCCGAGGTTTCCGCCGATGCCAAAGACGTCGCCCGAGCCGGAGCTCGTGTCGGCGCCCGTGGGCGTTCGGGTGATCATGAACGGGATGCGCAGGTACACCTCGAAGCCGCTCTCGATGTAGCGCGACGCTTCGAGCGTGATCGCCCACTGCGGAGCGTTTCGGATCGAGGTCGTCGCCTGCACGCCGATGCCGACCGAGGTGTTGGCGAACTGGGCGTGAGCGTTGGGGGCCAGCAGCAGGCCCGTGAGGGCCGCGAACGTCAGAATTGCTGGTGCCCGAGGCGCTGTGGAGAGACGACGGCTCCGTGGTGGAGCTGCCTCCTCCCTCGGACGACGTCGTCACCCAGGTGCTCCACCGGGTGCTGCGGCAAGCAAAGAAGGACTGGGCGGACCTCGACGCGGCCTGGGCGGAAGACGAGTACGAGGTGCTCCAGCAGCGCGCCATCCAGGAACGCCTCGGCCTGCCGGACCCGCACCTTCCCCTGTACCGCCGCCGCCGGGTGGCCGTGGCGCAGGGCTTCTCGCTCCACGCCGACACCGCGGTGCATGCCCACGACAGAGCCGGCCTCGAGCGGCTCGGCCGCTACGGCGCGCGCGGCCCGGTCGCCGAGTGCCGCCTCAAACGCCTCGACGACGGCCGCTACGAGTACACGCCGAAGAAGGGCGTCGCCTTCTCTCTCACCGCCCAGGCGCTGGTCCGCAGGCTCGTCGCGCTCATCCCTCCGCCGCGGCGGCACCTGACTTCGTTCCACGGCGTCTACGCCCCGCACGCCGCGCTGCGGCCTCTCGTCACCCTGCCGCCGCCGCCGACACCTGCACCGCCTCAACTGACCTTCGCCTCCTTCACCTCGCCCGAAAAGAAGCGCAAGCCTCGCCTCGACTGGGCGACCCTTCACCAGCGCACCTTCGGCATCGACGTCTTGCGCTGCCCCTGTGGCGGGCGCCGCTCCATCCGTGCTCTCCACTCCACCCGAAAGACCGCCGAGGACCGCCTGGCTTCCCTCGGCATCAGCCTCCCGTCCCGACTGTTGCCCCCCGCCACCGCTCCGCCCCAACTGCAGCTCCCCTTCTGAAGTCACCCTCGCCCGACCCGACTTCGACCGTCCCACCTCTCGCCTCGCCTTCAGCCCCCGGAAACACCACGCCGCCAACCCCGCCGCCCACTTCGGCCACCGTCACCTTCCTGGCCCTGAAGAAAGTTCTCCTCCTTGTCGGGTAGCCCCGGTCGAAAGCCCCGGGGCCCCCTCGGATCCGGACGTGCGGATTTCCCGCATCCGGCTCTTCGGCTCATGGATTCGCTGCACGCAGCTTGGAATGGATCGCTCGCGGAGCTGGCAAGGCAAAATGCTCCAGCATCCGGTTGAAGCTCTCCCAATTCATTCCACGTTGGGAGCGCCGTGCGAGCCACTTCTTCCAGACTTTTCGCATCTCGTGAGCGAAACACCCGAGGGCATGTGAGTTCCCGGTAATCCCGTAGTACCCGCAGTGCCCTCGAAGCGCTTCGCACAGATGCTGGTGTTGCTCGTCGAGCGTCCTGTGGCGGAACACGCGACACCATTCCGCCACTTTCTTGAGCGCCCTCGTGAATCGGCTTTTGGCTGTTGTCCTCTTGATGGCCCACCTGCCTTTTCGGCTCTTCTCCCAGTGATGGTTGAAGCCAAGAAAATCGAAGGACTCTGGCGGTTGTTCCTGCCCGCCCTCTCGCGGCGGCGCAAATCGCAGCAGCCGCGTTTTCTCGGGGTGAAGGGTGAGTCCGTACTTCCCAAGACGCTTGGGCAGCACGTCCATCACCCGGCGAGCATCTTCTTCATTCGAGAAACCCAGGACGAAATCATCGGCAAAGCGAACGAGAAAGGCTCGGCCCTTCAGCCGCGGCTTCACCTCCTCCTCCACCCATTCGTCGAGCACCTCGTGCAGGTAGATGTTCGCCAACAGAGGGGAGATGACTCCCCCCTGCGGGGTGCCGGCCTCCGGGTATGAAACGCTCCCGTTCTCCTGCACTCCCGCGTTCAGCCATTTGCCAATCAGCCGGAGCAACACTCCATCGTGCACCCTCCGGCGAATGAGTTGCTGCAAGTGCGAGTGGCCGAGCTTGTCGAAGAAGCTCTTGATGTCGACTTCAACCACCCACCCGCCCCCCATCGTCATCATCTGTTGCCAGAAGTTCTCCAGCGCTTGATGCGCCGAGCGGCCCGGTCGGAAACCGTACGAGCAGTTTAGGAAATCCTGCTCGTAGATTGGCTCCAGCACCATCTGCACCGCCCGCTGCAACACTTTGTCCTCGAAGGTTGGAATTCCTATGGGGCGCGTTTGCGAGCCGTCCCCCTTCGGGATGTGGACGCGCCGCACCGCAGGCGCCCGGTACTCTCCAGACTTTGCCCGGTTGAGCAGCGACTGGAGGTTGGCCTCTAGCTGCTTCTCGTAATCCCCGGCCGTCAGCCCATCGATTCCAGGTGCCCCGTCCTTGCGCGTGCGCCGAAATGCTTCCTTCAGCCAGTCGATGTCGATGTGGTGCGCGAGCGTGTTCAGCGCCCGCTTCTTGTCCTCCTTCGCCAGCTTCGCTATCCGCTGTTGTTTCGTTGAGATGGTTTCAGGACTCGGCGTTCCTTTCATCTTTCCCTCCAGCAGTTCCACGTTCCGGCGCCCCCTTCCCTCCACTGGCTCCTCTTTGGTGAGTTCGCCCGCTTCGTCGGTACTACGAGGCGCTCCGACTCCCTGTTGCTCGTCCCTCGGCGCTGCGCTTGTCGCTCGCCCCGCGGTACCACCCTCGTCCGTCTTTCGCTCCC
>JBBRAX010000116.1:0-7822 GCA_038206395.1 Myxococcales bacterium
CTCATAGGTGAGACCTGTGGGAATCGGGGCGAACTGAACGATGGGCCGACCATCCCAGCTGACGGAGCAGGCGGTGCTGATGGGCGGCGAAGGAGGCGAGGCGCACGAGAACGTGGTCACGGAAGTTGCGCAGCAGGCCGAGTTTCCCTCGTTGTCATTGGCGCAGAAGCGAACCGTGAAAGTCCCCGCGAGGTCGGGGGTGAAGGTGGCGGTCTGCGCACTGGGAGTAGACGGTTGAGCGACAGAGCCCGGCGGGCTGCTGGTCACTGACCACTGGGTCGAGGTGATCCGGCCATCGACGTCGGTGGCGCTCGCCGTGAGGACGACGGACTCCCCGACCGCGACCGTGCGCGCGCCCGGGCACATCACCACGGGGCCGACGCAGACCCCTTCGTCGATTTGCCCGTCGCAGTCGTTGTCGATCAGATCGCAGACTTCGGGCGAAGGATCCGCCGGGACACAGATGGCCGTCGCCCCCGCGACACATCCGGGGACGACGCGCGCGCACGCTCCGACGCCGCAGCTGACGGGGGCTTGTGCTTCGTCGGTCTGTCCATCGCAGTTGTCGTCCTGTCCGTTGCATTGCTCGACGGAAGGCAGCTCTGGGGCGCAAGGGTGTGGCGCACCCTACACTTGCGAGGCAGCCCCACAAGAGTCATATTGACTTTTATGACTCACACGCACGCGCAGGTCTCCCTCGACGGCCTCTCGGTCGGCGACGCCTTCGGCGAACGCTTCTTCGGCCCGCCCTTCGTGATGAGCGCCCGCATCGTCGCGCGCGAGCTGCCGCCGTCTCCCTGGAAGTGGACGGACGACACCGAGATGGCGAGCGCGATCTGCGAGGTGCTCCATGCCGGGGGAACTGTCGATCGCGACCTGCTCGCAGCAACCTTCGCGCGCCGCTACCGCGCCGACCGCAATCGTGGCTATGGCTCTGCCGCGCACGGCATCCTCGAAGAGCTCGGCATGGGTGGCCTCTGGGAGCTCGTCGCCCAGCGCCCGTTCAACGGCACCGGCTCGAAGGGAAACGGCGGAGCGATGCGCAGCGCTCCCGTCGGCGCGTTCTTCGCCGGAGACCCGCAGCGGGTCGTCGATGAAGCGAAGGCCTCCGCGCAGGTGACCCACGCGCACCCCGAAGGCCAGGCCGGAGCAATCGCCGTCGCGCTCGCCGCTTCGTGGGCCGTTGCTCCCACCGGCGAGCCGCTGCTGTCCTTCGTGCTCCGCTGGACGCCCGACACCTTCGTCCGCTCTCAGCTCGAGAAGGTCAGCCGGTTACCGGCTGCGACCTCTCCGAAAGAGGTCGCAGCCCTGGTCGGCGCCGGCGAGAAGGTGCTCGCAGAAGACACGGTGCCATTCGCGCTCTGGTGCGCGGCGACCCGGCTCGACTCCTACGAAGAAGCGCTCTGGGCGACGGTCTCGGCGCTGGGCGATCGCGACACCACCTGCGCCATCGTCGGGGGCATCGTTGCGCTGCGCTCTGACATTCCACTGGCGTGGCTCGCCGCCCGAGAGGCCTTGCGCTGATCAGTGAGGCGCGGGCCTGATATCGGTTGGAAATGAAAATCGAGAGCGTGCCGTTTCACACCACCGATTGGTCGAAAGTGGCGATGACTCTCTACGCGGGGGAAATCGGCACTGCCACCTGGCGCACGGTGGAGCTTGGCAACCTCCGGGTGCGGAAGGTCGACTACTCCGCCGGCTACGTCGCGGACCACTGGTGCGAGCGCGGCCATGTGGTGCTGGTGCTGCAGGGCGAGCTGGTCACCGAGCTGCGCGACGGCCGACGCTTCGTCTTGGGTCCGGGGCAGAGTTACCAGGTGGCCGATGGCGACGGCGCTCACCGATCGTCGAGCACCGGTGGAGCGCAGCTGTTCATCGTCGACTGAGCTCACGGCTTGGCGGTGAGGCGGGCCTCGAGCGCGCGAACCTGCTCACGCGCATCATCGCCCTCGGGAATCGGCCGGCCGCTGTCGCGCCAGGCGACCGCAGCCTTGAAGCCCTCGGCCTGCGCGTATCGGCGGAACCAGAGGCCTTCGGGGTTGTGGCGCGTGATGCCGTCGAAGAGCGTCGCCATCTGCTGGCTCTGCTCGAGGCCCATCGCGAGCATCACCTGATTGACCACCATCTTGTGCATCGCGAGGTGGCTGCTCGGGACGCCAGAGATTCGGGTGGCGAGCTTCATCGTGGCCTCTTCGAGGCGCGCCGCCGGCACCGCTTCGTTCGCGAGCCCCCACTGGGCGGCCGTCGTGCCGTCGATGGTGTCACCCGTGAACATCAGCTGCTTCGCGCGCACGGGCCCGAGGCGGTAGGTCCACATCGCGGTGGTCGGGCAGCCCCACACGCGCGTGGGCATGTAACCAATGCGCGCGTCGTCGGCCATGACGAGCAGGTCGCAACAAAGCGCGATGTCGCTGCCACCCGCCGCTGCGTAGCCATGCACCTTGGCGATGGTCGGCTTCGGGCTGCGCCACAGACTCATGAAGTCGTCGGTGTTCCGCTTCATGTGTGCGTAGTCGACCATCGGATCCCAGGGGTGCTTCTCTTGCTGACAGGGGTGGTCGCTGCGCCCTTCACCGAAGATCTCGAGGTCGTAGCCTCCGCAGAAGCCCTTGCCTGCCCCCTCGACCACGATGACGTGGACCCCGTCGTCGGCATTCGCCCAGTCGACAGCGGCGCGGAGCTCGCGGGGCGTCTCGTCGGTGATGGCGTTGAGGCGCTGCGGCCGGTTCAGGAGCAGACGGGCAACGCGGGGGTGCTGCGGATCCTTGGAGATCGTCAGGGTGCTGAAGTCGGGCATGGCGCGCCCAGATTCTACAGCGCCGTCGGCTAAGTTGGGGCAATGCTCGCACTGATGATGGTCCTCGGAGCGGGCGGAGCCGCTGACCGCGCCGCGTTCTCACTGGCAGAAGGCCTCGCGGCGGCGCCGACCGTTTTCATCGGCACCCCGACGAAAGGTGCGGGTGGCGGAGTCGTGTTCAAGATCAAGACGCCGCTGAAAGGTGACGCGAAGGGCGAGGTTCGGGCGAGCTCGGTCGATCCTCAGGAGTACGGCAGCGGCGTCAACCTCCCGAAGGGCGATCGGCTCGTGCTGCTGGGCGACGCAGTGG
The DNA here is from genome assembly GCA_038206395.1 of Myxococcales bacterium. Classification (GTDB taxonomy): domain Bacteria; phylum Myxococcota; class Myxococcia; order Myxococcales; family Myxococcaceae; genus JAGSPQ01. The sequence continues at coordinate 3,108 of JBBRAX010000116.1, forward strand.
CGTGGACGTTTGCACTCAGCAGCTTCGAGGCCCGGTACGCCCGCCCGACACTCGAGCTGCTCGCGGGGAAGCCATCGCTCGAGGCGTTCGCACTCTCGAGAGCGGACGAATCGACCACTGCGCGGCTGCTGCAAGACGTGTTCGGCTTCGAGGGCGTGCCAATCGCCGCGCGGGTCGAGGCAATGCGGCAGGTGCTCGCGCGCGCTCCGCCAGAATGGGAAGTGCGGTTCGCCTCGCTGCCCCCGGCGCTCTATTTGCCCGAGCTGGTCGGCCCGTACGTCGAGTACTTCACCCGATATCCGAGGGCACGCTTCTCGTCTGCCACCCGGTGGACGGTGTTCAAAGATCTCGAGGCAAAGGCCGCGACCCCGTACCTGATGCGCGAGCTCCACGAAGCGCGCGTGACCGCGGACGTGAACATCGTTCACTACATCTTCGATGCACTCGAGGCTTCCGATCGCGAAGCGGCTTCTTGCGCGTTCACCCGCATCGTCGCCGTCGACCGCGGGCTGTGGCTCGGCCGCGAAGAAGCAAACCGCGAGTTCGCCACACTTCTCGAGCAGCGGCTGACCAGGCTCGGCGGCCGGCGCACGGCCGGCTGTCCCGCGCCACCCGCCGCCGTCGAAGTGGCGAAGCTGTACCCGAAGGCCTCGCTCGAGCAGCGGGGGGTGCTGTTGCGTGAGCTGGGCCTCTTCGGGGTTGGAGCCCCAGAGCAGGTGCGGTGGGCGCTCGCGCAGGCCGAAACAGAAAAAGAGTCCGGCCTGATCGAGCTCGCGCTGCAAGCGGCGGGGCGCCTCGCCGAGCGGATTGACGGTGAAGACGCTGCTTCGTGGGCTGAGGCGTTCACCGGCTGGTTCACGCGGTCAAAGGGATCGCAACCGCATGCGGCGCCCGAGTCGATGGCTCGGCTGCTGCGCCGCCACCCCGCCCTGGTCGCGGCCTGGCTCGAACGCCCCGCCCCGCGGCCAGGGAGTTACGGAAAGCCCAGCGACTTCGTCGATTCGGTCTGTGCGTCACTCGACTTCAGCGATCGCGCGCTGGCCACTCGCGTGGTCGACGCAGTGCTCGAAGGCAAGGCGCCGTGGACGTGTGTGCGCGCCGTTGCGCAGCAAAGCCCGGTGGTGAAAGAACGGATCCCCGTGCTGATGAAGGCTGACGCGACGAAAGCGCTGGGGTTGCAGCTCGCCGCGCGCGCGGGCCTGGACGGTTACCCGATGGAGCTGATCGCCGCCGCGCTGAAGAGCCCGCTGGCCCCGGTGCGAACTGCGGCGCTCGAGGCGCTGTTCTTTCAGCTGGTCGGATCCGAAGCGTACGCGCGCGGGGTTCCGTACTTCGACGCCATGCTCGACGCCCTGGCAGACGAGGACGCCGGAGCGCGAAAAGCGGCGGTGAAGCTCGTCGTCCAGCTTTCGGTGAAGGGCCAGTATCCGCAGTACGTCGGTCGCGCACCTGAGCTGGCGACGCTCCATTCTCGCTGGCTCGACCGACTCGAAAGGGCCAGTGGCCCGCGCCGCAGATGGTTCGTCGAAGGCCTCGACGAATTCCCTGACGACGGGATCGCTGACGCGCTGAAGGCGCGGCACGTTCAGTTGAAGACGCGCTAGGAGCGATCAGTCATCGGCCGCGAGCATCATCGTCAGCAGCGTCGAGACATCGGCCGCCACGCGCGCCGTCGCTTCAGCGGGGACCTCGAGCGTCATCGCCTCGGCCGCCACCGCCATGTCTTCCACGTGCGCCTTGAGCATCTGCACTTCGTTCGTCTTCGCGCCCCACCAGCGGCCCACGCTCGCCACCAGCCAGCCCGACCCGAGCCGACGAATCAGCGCGCCGAGCGGAAGTGGAGCCCCACCAACGTCCTTCACCGCCGCCGCGATCTCGACGCAGTCGATCAGGTACTCGTCGAGGATCCACTGCCGGCCTCGCTGGTACCGGTCGATCGCTTCGAGGCTGAAAGTGAGGCGCGGGGCCGCCGTGGCTTTCGGCACCGCGAGAGACATGCCTCGAAACGCAGCGAGCTCTTCGTCTTCCTCGCCCGACAGCCACCACTTCTTCAGCCGCTGATCGCCGCAGAGCACGATGTCTGCATACGACGTCCCGTCCATCCGCCCGCCTTCCGGGTCGATGATCACCACCTTCCCCGCCAGCGTCTGCACCGCGACCACGTAGTGCGCGAACCCCTCGACATCGAGGATCACCGGCCGGCCGGCCTCGAGCTCGTGCTGCAGCCAGTCGCGCGCCTCGTGATACTCGTCCTCGATGAAGTGCTTGAGCTTCGGCTCGAGCCCGAAGCGCCGCGCGGCGTTCATCAGGGGACGGGTAGAGGTGCCCCGCCACGTCGTTCGCGCCAGCCTCCTCAGGTCATACTCGCGCGGAGAAAAACCGAGCAGGCACAGCGCGTACTTCAGGCTCGCGGCGCCGCACGAGTACTTCCGTTCTTGCTCGCCGAGCCAGATCTTTGGAGAGGCCGCCATCAATCCCACGGAGCGGGGTCGCCCACCTGCGAGAACACCGGGCGTTTGCGCAGGTACGCCTTCGGCTCGGCGAGGAAGTGCTCGAGCTCGCGGGCGGCCGCTTCTTTCGGCGGCGGCTTCGACGTCGTCAGCGCGTCCCAAAGCAGCGGGTGAATGCGATGCCGGTGCGCGTCCATTGGATCCCCAGTGGATCCACGCGGGTCGACCGAAGCCGCTTCATCGACGCGCTGACAGAAGCCGTTGATCGCCTCGCGCGCGATCTCTGCCTTCGGCCCCGCGGGCAGGTCGCGCCAGGCCGCGAAGAACAGCGTCTCGGGCTCGATGAAGTCCGACTTGATCCGACCGTGCGACCGTTCGAGGTTCGACGCGCGGGCCTCACGCTTGAGCTTGTCGAGGGCCTTCACCCCCGCATAGCGCCGCACCGTCTTTTCGGCGTCGAGGGTCAGCTGGTCCTGCGCGAGGCTCGTCACCAGGCGCACGTGGGGGTGCTGCTGCAGCCACCGCGCGTGGTGCACCTCGAGCAGGATCGCGTCGACGTAATCGCGCGCGCTGGTGCGCGAGATGTGGCCGCGCTGCTCGTAGCTGGCCTCTTCGATCAGCATTGACGGCTCGAGCGGAGCATCGAGCTCGGGCGTGCGCTCCGGGTGCAGCACCTTTCCGTTCTTCACGTGAAGCTCGCCGGCGATCTGCAGCCGGTTCAGGTTCACCTCGGTGTTCCGCATGATCTGGTGCGGCTGGTACCCGTCTTCGTCCGGATGCGCCTCCTGCCAGTACCCGGGGTGGACATTCTGCGCGCGCCACCGAATGGATCGCCCGAACGCGAAGTTCGTCTGGAAGATGTCGATCGCCGAGCCCGACGGGCCGGCGTTCGCCATCAACCCCTGCGGAGCCTCGAACGCCGGGGCAAAGGGGTCGCCCAGCAGTGCGTTCTCAACCGTGGGAGCGCCCTTCGCCTTCGGGTGGTACGCACCGCGCCAGTAGTCGTCGAGCGTCGCCCCGTACGCGGCGAAGCGCTTGGCGGTCGCCCGCATCGCGCGATCGTCGCAGTTGGGGAAATCGAGGACCCACGTCGACAGCTCGGGGTGGTTGAGCCGGGTCGTCAGATCATCCGCGAGCAGACTTCCGGTGAGGTACTGCTTCACCGACAGGTGGAACTGGCCACCTCCGTTGAGGATCGAGGCCGACAGCCCGGCCTTCTGGGGTACGTCGAAGACGAGCTTCTGCAGAAACCGCACGAACCGGTCGTCGTAGAGCCACTTCAGCGGAACCGGCTTGATCCCGAACTCGAAAGTGTACGGGTCCATGCCGAAGTTGACCTGAAGCACCTCGGGGCCGCGCTTCGCGAACGCGAACTTCAGCTCGGCGCGCGTGACGTCCCACAGATCTTTGTCCTCACCGACCTCGAGGTGATCGAACAGGCACCACGGCGCGCGATGGTCTTGCTTGCCGCGGTACTTCTTCACCATCCGCTTGCTGAGCTCGCGCACGGTGCCGACCATGTACGGGTGCTCGAAGTACTTGTCTTCATCCTCCGAGTGCTTCGCGTACAGCCGGATGCTCTTCTTCGACTGAAAAGTCGGCTCGAGGCCGACCCAGGCGTCGTCCCAGCCCGTGAGCGACGGGTTCTTCGCCCGCGTCAAATCCGCGGTCATCGACGTGGGTGAGGGTTTCGCGCGCTGGTCCACCAGGGTGTTCACGGCTGGAGCTTCATCCCTTCATGGCTCGCTTTGAAGCCCAGGCGCTCGTAGAAGCGGTGGGCGTCGAGCCGTTGCTTGTTCGTGGTGAGTTGCACCCTCGCACAACCGCGGCCCGTCGCCTCGTCGATCGCCGCTTTCATCAACTCCGCCCCGATTCCCTGCTGTGCATTGCCGCCCACGGCAACCATTCTGTTTTAGCTAAGAGTAAGTGCTCGATATTTGACAAGACAGATGAGTCGCGCGGCCTTAATAAAGCGGCCCTTTCAACCCTGGAGTCTCAATGAGAGCTTCTCTTGTCGCGTCTGCGGTGGCCGCTTTCACGCTCGTCGGATGCGCCACCACGAAAACCGCATCACCCGATGTTGCGCCAGCGGGGGCTCCGATCGATCGGGCGGAAGTCGAGACCGCGCAACGGAACTGGTGCAGCGCACTGGTGGGAATCGCGGCCGAGAGCGCGCGCGGAGGCGATGCCGTCAAGATGGCGACCGAGGTTTTGTCGTCCGCTTACGACTATGACCACGCCGGCGTGTTGTTCAAGCCAACGCTC
>JBBRAX010000117.1:0-7697 GCA_038206395.1 Myxococcales bacterium
GCCGGAATCCCCGCATGCTGCACCGAGCCGATGCCTCCGGCGGTGGTGTCCGTCGCCGTCTGGGTCCCGTCGATCGCCTCCCGGGCGGCCGCCTCGCACGAGACGAAGTACTGGAGCCACGCGACGGCGTACCGCTTGAAGAGGGTCTGCCGCGCCGCATTCGCCGCGCCGCAGGTCAGGGTGCAGAAGAGCGTGTTGGTGGGATCCTGCGCATCGCAGTGGCCGGCGCCGACGACGACGAGCCGCCCCTTCGGCCCACCGAGCCCCGCGTACCAGGCGGTCGAGTTCGTCATCGTGTTGCAGCTGCCGGGTGTCGCAAAGGTAAGCAGCGTCGGCACGGTCACCGTGGCCGCCGCGCCCACCCCGTTGCTGTCGACCGCATCGAGCATCACCGCCGCCTTCAAGGCGGGCCGCGCGGCTGCAGCCAGAAACGCCGCCAGCCCACCGGCGCTGTGCCCCGCGACGCCCTGCCGCGACGCATCGGCTTTGGCGGGAAACGTGGAAATCGCCCAGTCCATCGCGGCGAGCAGCGCCTGCCCGTTGCGCGCGTGATCGCCGCTGCCGACGGGGAACTGCGGCACCACCACCACGTTGCCGCGGGTCGCGAGCAGCTGCGCCAGCGCCACCATGTTGTCCTTCGAGTTCGAGAAGCCGTGGCCCAGACCGATCACCGGCCAGGGTCCACCGGTGTTGGGCGTGTACGCGTCGATCGCGAAGGGCGACCCACCGACGGTGACCGAGCCCGCCGACTTCGTGACGGCCAGGGTCCCAGGCTGCGCGTAGTCCGCGAGGGCCAGAGGCGCGACGAGCATCATTCCAAGCAGCAGCGTTCTGATCATTCGACCCACCTTGCGTTGACTTTCGAGCCGCAATCCTTAATTTGGCACTCGCAGACACCGGGTGCTAACGCGGTCTAGATCAAAACACCAGCAACTCCAGGAGCTTGAATATGGCAGCCAAAGAAATCTACTTTCACCAGTCGGCCCGCGAAGCGATTCTGCGCGGGGTTCGCGTGTTGTCGGATGCGGTCGCGGTGACGCTCGGGCCCAAGGGCCGCAACGTCGTGATCGAGAAGTCTTTCGGCTCGCCCCTGGTGACCAAGGACGGCGTGACGGTCGCGAAGGAAATCGACCTCGAGAACAGGTTCGAGAACATGGGCGCCCAGATGGTGAAAGAGGTCGCGTCGAAGACCTCTGACGTCGCCGGCGACGGCACCACCACCGCGACCGTGCTCGCGCGCGCCATCTACGAAGAAGGCCTCAAGCTCGTCTCGGCCGGCCACAACCCGATGGATCTGAAGCGTGGCATCGACAAGGCCGTCGAGGTCGTCGTCGCCGAGCTGAAGGCGATGTCGAAGCCCACCAAGGACAAGAAGGACATCGCCCAGGTCGGCATCATCTCGGCCAACGGCGACGAGACGATCGGCAACATCATCGCTGAGGCGATGGAGAAGGTCGGCAAGGAAGGCGTGATCACCGTCGAAGAGGCGAAGGGCCTCGAGACCACCCTGTCCGTCGTCGAAGGCATGCAGTTCGACCGCGGCTACATCTCGCCGTACTTCGTCACCAACCGCGAGCGGATGCTCGTCGAGCTCGACGATCCGTACATCTTGATCAGTGAGCGCAAGATCTCGGCGATGCAGGACATGATTCCCCTGCTCGAGCAGGTCGCGCGTTCGGGCAAGCCGCTGCTGATCATCGCCGAGGACATCGAGGGCGAGGCGCTGGCCACCCTGGTCGTGAACAAGATCCGTGGCGTGCTGAACGTCGCGGCGGTGAAGGCGCCGGGCTTCGGCGATCGCCGCAAAGAAATGCTGAAGGACATCGCGGTGCTGACGGGCGGCACGGTGGTCGCCGAAGACCTCGGCACCAAGTTCGAGACCCTGACGCTGGCCGAGATGGGCCGCGCCAAGCGGGTCAGCATCGACAAGGACAACACGACGCTGATCGACGGCGGCGGCAAGAAGGCCGAGATCGAGGCGCGCATCAAGCAGATCCGCACCCAGTCGGACGAGACCACCAGCGACTACGACAAAGAGAAGCTCCAGGAGCGTCTGGCCAAGCTCGCTGGCGGCGTGGCCGTCATCAACGTCGGCGCCGCGACCGAGACCGAGATGAAAGAGAAGAAGGCCCGGGTCGAGGACGCGATGCACGCGACCCGCGCCGCGGTCGAAGAAGGCATCATCCCTGGCGGCGGCGTCGCGTACGTCCGTGCCCTGGGTGCGCTCGAGAAGCTCAAGCCGGGCGGCGAGCAGGACTTCGGCGTCGAGATCATCCGTCGCGCGATCGTGCAGCCCCTTTGGAAGATCGCCAGCAACGCCGGCCTCGAAGGCGCGGTGGTGATCAACAAGGTGAAGGAAGGCAAGGGCGCCTTCGGCTTCAACGCCCGCACCGAGGTCTACGAAGATCTCGAGAAGGCCGGCGTCATCGACCCGACCAAGGTGGCCCGCACGGCGCTCGTCAACGCGGCGTCGGTGGCTGCGCTTCTGCTGACCACCGAAGCGATGGTGGCCGACGCGCCCCCGAAGAAGAAGGGCAAGGGCGGCGGCGGCGGTCATGGCGGCGGAATGCCGGACTACGGCGGCGACGACATGGACATGTGAGCCAGGTCGCTCACCTGAAGTGAAGAAGGCCTCTCACCGTAGAAAAGGTGGGGGGCTTTCTTACGTCGCGAGGTCGGGCAGCTTCAGGGCGCGGGCGAGCTCGCGGCCCAGCGCCTTCGAGTCGTTGAGGAGCTTGGGGAGGCAGGCGGTCGCTCCGCCGCGCAGCGACTCGAGCGCGCTTTCCATCGTCAGGTGCTCGGCGAGGACGACGAAGGGCACGCCAGCGGCGAAGTGCTTCAAGAAGGCGATGCCGCCCTTGCCCAGCGCGGCCTGGAAGTCCCAGCTGAGCACGATCGCCAGCGGCACCTCGGCGCCTCCGGGGATGGCGGTGGTGAGGACGTGGGGCTGGTAGCCGAGCTGGCTCAGCGCCTCGACGATCTGTTTGCTGCTGCTCGGGTTGTCTTCGTAGACGTCGATGCGGCGGGTCTTCGGGGCGGTGGCAAACACGGCAGCAGCGGCCGGCGCGTTGATCGCGTCGCGGATCTTGTCGCGAACGATGCGGATGTCGTCGAACGGCTTGACGAGGTAGTCGACCAGGCCGAGCTCCACCGACTGCTGCGCGGTGATCAGCGACGGGTACCCGGTCATCAGCATCACCTTCACTTGCGGCCACCGCGTCTTCGCCTTCTGCGCGAGGTCGAGGCCCGAGATCCCGGGCAGGTTCTTGTCGCTGATCATCAGGTCGAAGGCCCCAGACGCGAGCTGCACCAGCGCCTCTTCGGCGGTCTCGGCCTCGACGAGCTCGTAGTCGCGGCTGAGCAGATCCTTGAAGAGCAGGCGAATGACGGCTTCGTCATCGACGACGAGGATGCGGTGTTTGCGCGCGCCGGCTTCAGCCCCCGTCTTGTTGCTGAAGCTGACCCGGAACACGGTGCTGGGCGGCGTGGCTTCGTGCATCACCCCCGGCGGAGCGAGCTCCAGCTTCGCCTGGTGCTCCGCCGCGATGCGCTTGCAGACCACGAGGCCCAGGCCCGTACCAGTCGCCTTGGTGGTGACGTACGGCTCGAAGATCTTGTCCTTCATTTCGGGCGGCACGCCGGGCCCCCAGTCGGCGACGTAGAGGGTCGGCCGCAGCGCATCGCGCGTCACCTGCACCTTGATGTTGCCCTTGCCGGCCATCGCGTCGCGCGCGTTGTTGAGCAGGTTCAGCGTCAGCTGCTCGAGCAGCCGCATGTTCCCCTTCAGCTCGCACTCGAACACGACCTGGACGTCGACCTTCACGTCCTGGTTCGTGGGCATGGCAGTGAAGTGGGCGACCGCGTGGCGCACGGCGGTCGACAGCTTCAACATCGTCAGCGGGGGAGGGCGATCGTTGGTGAGGCGGTGAAAGTCGCCGACGATCTGCTCGATGCGCTCGACCTGGGCGAGCAGCAGGGTGACGGGCACCGGCTTGGTGGGCTCGTCGCGCACCATCTGCAGGTATGCCTTCAGACCCAGCAGCGGCTGCTTGATCTCGTGCAGCACCTCGGCCGCAATGCCGTCTTTCTCTGGACCCTGTGCCCCCATTGCGGCGCGGAGCATCGCTGCAAAGGCTTGCGAGGTCCACGTGCCCGGGTAAGTTTCGCCTGCTTTTTGCAGCCCCCCGGCCGGTCTTCTCTAGAGGAAACATGATCAAGCGCATCATCGTGGCAGCAGGACTTTTCGCAGCGGTCGCTCTGACGTCCACCGGCAGCACCAGCTGCGGCAGCTCGGGTGGCGGAACCGGCGGCAGCGGCGGCAGTGGTGGCAGTGGTGGCAGTGGTGGCGGTGGTGGCGGTGCGGCGGACCCCGACCTCACCTGCGACGCCTCACCCCCGACGACCTCTTTCACCAAGGTCTACACAGAGATCTTCGTGACGGATTGCAAGACCTGCCACGCGACCGGCTCGACCGACGGCAGCGGCACCTACGGCATCTACACCACCCAGACCGAAGCCTTCGCCCAGGTCGACAAGCAGAGCCTCTACGCGGGCGCTGGCGCGACGAAGGACGCGAACCTGAAGGTCGTCTCGCCGATGAACCTGGGCAGCAGCACGATGTACCTGAAGGTGCTGGCGCGCTCGAAGAGCCCCTCGGGCAAGTCGCTTTCTGGGCAGATGCCGCCCGGTTCGGCGCTGACTGCGGCCCAAAAGAAGCTGCTCAAGGACTGGATTTGCTCGGGCGCGAAACAGTAGCGCGGGCCCGGCGGTAGTCCTTCGTCGCGGTCGAGAACTCGACGAACTCGCACATCTCGCAGAGCCGGCTGTAGACGCGCTCGCCCACGCGATCGCACAGCAGCTTGCTGTCTTTCCCCTCGGCCTTCAGCTCGGCCGTGGTCGCATAGCCGGTCGCCCGATTCTCTTCGGGCGGCCGCAGCGAGTAGTTGGTCGCGAACAGGGTCACCTTGCCGGCGTTGTAGCGGCGGGCGATCAGCTCATCGAGGGTCTCGAGCTCGAAAGGGCTGCCGCGGCCCTTGCCGAGCTCGTCGATGGCGAGCAGGTCGACCTGCGAGAGCGGGCCGATGATCTCGCCCCCGCTTTTCCCTTCATGAAACCCCCGGCGGATCGTGGCGTACAGCAGCGAGATCTCGACGTACGCGGCGCGCACGCCCTTCTCGATGGTGGCGAACTTCAGCGCGGAGGCGAGCAGGTGCGTCTTGCCGGTGCCGACGGGGCCGGCGAGGACGAAGCCACGGGTGCGCGGCCAGGTGTGGGCGAACTCCTTGGCGACGCGAAGGGCGCGATCCTGCTCGGCGCCGTAGGGCTTGAAGGACTCGAAGGTGGCCGAGGCGTGGACGCCGGGCAGGTGGGCGTTGTCGAACAGCTGGAGGCGGCCGATCAGCTTCTGGCGGGCGCAGGGCGTGACGACTTCGTAGCTGCGGCCGCCGTCGGTGATGGTCTTCGCGACCAGGCCGGTGCCGCTGCAGGCCTGGCAGTCTTCGACGCGCGCTTCGGGGCGGGCGACGGCGTAGTCGCCGATGCGATCGACGACGAAAGAAGGGGTCTGGCAGGGGGCCACAGAAACGCTCAAGTCACTCACCAGAAAGACGGTAGGTCGAGCAGCCGCCCAAGTGCGGCCGCGCGATGAAAGCGCCTCGACTCACGAACTGCGTGCGCCGAGACGGGCTGCGCGTTCTGCACGAGGCGGCGGGCCTGATGCAAGAGGCCAAGGCGCTGTTCGAAAGCGAGCGCGCGAAGCAAGACGGCAAAGGCGAGCTCTTCCTGGGCGACGGCGGCAGAGAAGTCGTCGACGGGCTGCAGGTGCGCCTCGAGCCTGGTCGCGGCGGCGCTCAGGGCGGGCAGGGTGCGCGCGATCTTCCGCAGGGCGGCTTTGAGCTTCTTGTGGCGGGTCGCCAGCAGCGGCTCGGGCTCGGGCTGCCCGGTGAGGTGCTGGCCGGCGCTGGTCGCGACCCACTTGCTGATCTCGGCGTCGACCTGGCGGCGGCACGACCGCAGCGACTTCAACCCTCCGCTCGATTCCGTCGCGTCCCAGCCCGCGCCCTCGGCTGCTTTCCGCAGGCCGCGCGCCACGACCTCGAATGGGGCTCCCGACTGCGCCCAGACGTCGAGCACGTCGACATCGAGCGCCGACAGCTCGACGCCCCGACCGCGGTAGGCGGTGAAGCAGTCTTGAACCTTTTCTTCGAAGCTCGCTGAATCGGGAAGAAGGCTCATGGGTCAGGGTCCGATCGCGATTCCCGTCTTGACAGTGTTGATCGGCTGAGATTTATCGGCCGCGTTTCAAAGGGCCTATAGCTCAGCGGTAGAGCACTACCTTGACACGGTAGGGGTCGCAGGTTCGAAACCTGCTGGGCCCACTTCGCAACCCTCGGAGCGGTCGAAGAAATTCGATTCGCTTCGGGGCGGTGGCGGACTCGGAAACCTGGGGCCAACTGCTGGGTTCTAGGTGTTCATGACCCGCCTTGAGCCCTCGTCCGCCTTGATCTTCGCCGCGTTCTTCGCCCTTTCAGGCTGCGGGTTGTTTGACGCGTCAGTGCCGCCGGCTCGGGGTTCAGAAACGGTCCTGGTGCAGCAGCAGGCCGTCGCTGCGGCGCCGCTGACGCACACCATCACCGTCTACCCAGATGGCAGGTTCGTGCCCGCAATCCTCGACGCTTTCGAGGGAGACACGGTGACGTTCACCGGCATCAGCGGCATCGCTGGCCTGCTTCCGTTGCGCACCACCGACGCCGTGGTGCAGACGACTGAGGCCGACCTGCTCGCGGCGGCCGCCACCGGCACCTCCTGCATGACCTCGAGTCTCCCGTACGACACCTCGAAAATGCTGCCGGGCGACGTCAACGAGTTGACCGGCCCGCTGCGCCGCGCGACTTCAGGCATTTATGCGCTGGGGCCCGAAGATTCCGACGGCTACTACGAGGGCGCAGTCACCGCCTCGTGCGATGCGATTGGCGCCGATGCAGGCTCGGCTGTAGCGGCAGTCGACGCGGGGGAAACCTGGCTTGAAACGACCGACTCCGACGCCGGCACCAAACTCTGTCGCAAGTACGCCGACGGCAAGCCCACCAAAAGGTCCAACTCGCGCTTTCTGTTGCAGAGCACCTGGGACAACCCCGATGTGACCGGTGCGGTGGTTCGCATCAACTGGGCTGATCTGTATACCCAAACGGTCAGCGGCAACGTGACCACCATCTCGCCTGACTACTCCAAGCTCGACACCGAGCTCGACAACGCTGCCCGCCGCGGAAAGCTGGTCTTGCTGCATGTGCTGGCCGGCGCCGGTATTCCCCCCTGGTTGTTCAAGGTCGACGCTGGGCAGTTCGAAACGTCTGCGACACACCTCGACGCGGGCACCGTGGTCCCGATCTACACCAATGACTTTGGCTCGGACACCGACGACAACCTGCCGAGCGCTCGCAGTTGCGGCTACGACAAGACCATGGGTTCGCCCGCAGATCCGAACTACCAGTTCGCCCTGCTCCAGACGCTGCGCGACATCGCCGAGCACATTCGTCTCAGGGCTGACCGCTACCAGGCCCTCACGCTTGATTCGTGATCCGAGCGAAGGAGGTGAGTTCGCGTGAGGCCGTGGGGCATGGCGGAAGGAGGGCCGGGTCGGGGAGGGATGGCGCTTTGGCGAGGCTGCGGGGGTGATTTCCTGATCCAGTGGTGAGGAG
>JBBRAX010000118.1:0-7584 GCA_038206395.1 Myxococcales bacterium
GCACGAGCAACAACGCCAACACGCTCACCCAGCAGTTCACGGTGACCGCGGCCGACGTCGACCCCAACGACGGCAAGATTCACGTGCGGTTTGCCCTCGCGCCCGTGCTGCAGAGCGGCGGGCACCCGGCGCGCGAGCAGCATCCTCAGCGTCGGCTGGGTTCGCTCGGTTGTTCTTCCTCTTCGTCCGAGCGCATCACCGACGGCCAACTGCGCGTCCGCGCCATTACATCAACGGACTGTTAGCAGTGTCGGCGAGCCGCTTCCGCAACGAGCACCTCGCTCTGCGCCCATCAGGTGTTGTACCACTCAGGCGGAGCTAGGTAGGTGGGGTAAATCTCCCAGAACTTGAGCCCGGTCAGTCCAGTGCTTGTGTAGGAAGCGACGATTGCGTCAGTGCAGAGGAGATAGCTCTTTCTCTCGCCGAGACGAAACAGGCCTTCCCCGCCAAGCTCTCTCGTGAAGACCATCTTCCTTACGGTGCGCCACATGCCCGTCGGCTCGATGGTGACGTCCGACTTCTGCAAGTCGACGACACCACGCTCCAGAACCTTGTCGACGCGTCGCGGGTTCAGTTCTTCGACGCGAAGGCCGTGACGCGATTTTCGGCCAACGAGAAGTACACGGTCCTTCTGGCAGAGGGCGCCGAGCAGATGACCGAAGAGTCGTTGACCACCCTCGAGAAGCGGCTTCGCCCCTACGGCTTTCTTCGGGTCCACCGCGGGGAGCTCATTCGAATCGATGCGGTGACGAGCCTCGATGCGCATGGGCTGGTCGAGCTCAGTGATGGTCAGCGCGCGAGGGTCAGCCGTCGCTCGTACGCCGCGGTCAAGGCGGCACTCGGCTCGGGCTGAAGCCTCACGGGGCCGTGCGCTTCGTGAGGCCTGGTCCGAGGCGGCCAGCACGATTTCCGTATTACCGATCTTCCGGCTGGCGCTCGACTGGCCTAAGTTTTAAGTATTGAGTATCTACTCAGAATCATCGAAAGTTTTTAACTAAAAGGCCATTTTATCAATTGCTTGAATTGATAGTATCTACTCGAAATGTACTCCAAGACTGCCGCTTTGGTACGCCGACAGCTCGAGATCCAACCTTTCCAATCGGGTCCGGGCATCGAGCGCGCGACCCGGCTGAGCCGCGCGACAGTCAACCGCACGCTGGCAGAGCTCGGCACCGAGGTCGTGAAGCTCGGCCGAGCGCGTGCGACCCGCTACGCGTTGGCCGAACCGCTCTTCGGCCTCGACGCGCACCAGCCGGTTCGGCTGATCAAGGAAGACGGAAGCAGCGTCGAGTGGGGAACCATTCACCGCATCACCGGCAACCACCTGGCGCTCGAGGCCGGCAAGAGCGTCTGGTCGTCGGCGACAATTCCGTGGCCCCTCGCTCCGATTCGACGGCAGGGTTTTCTCGGCCGCCTCGCCGCCGAGCGCGTCGAGCTCAAAGCGGTGCTCGGCGTCGACGTGGATCGTTGGCCCGCCGCAGGTCACGTCTACGCCGCCGCGGTGCAGGGGGCCGATCTTCCCGGAGCGCTCGTCGTCGGAAGCCCTGTCGCAGCGAAGCCTCTCGATGCGCGCGCTGGCGGCGTCAAAGCACGGGCGTCTCTCTACGAAGAGGCGATTGCGAATCTTCAGGGTTTCGCGCCTGGCTCCTCGGCGGGCGGAGATCAACCCAAGCTCACCGCCACGGCTCCACAAGGCGATGTGATCGTGAAGTACAGCCCACCGAAGAAGACGCCATTCGGCATCCGGTGGAACGATCTGCTGCGCGCCGAGGCGGCTGCGCTCGAGACGCTCGCCGAAGCGGGCGAGACCGTCGCCGCAGCCGAAATTCTTCCCGGCACTGCGCGCACCTTCCTCGAGTCGACGCGCTTCGATCGCATCGGCGCCAACGGCCGCCGTCACGTGATTGCGCTCGGGGACATTCACGACGCATTCCTCAAGACCCCGCGGCAGCACTGGGCAGACACGTGCCAACAGCTCGTCGCCCAGGGCCGCCTGCCCCCAGAGGACCTCCAGCGCGCGCGGCGCTGGCGCGCGTTCGGAAGACTCATCGCTAACACGGACATGCACTTCGGAAACTTGAGCCTCTTCGTGAGCGACTTCACGCGCGGAACCTTCACGTTGGCCCCCTGCTACGACATGCTGCCAATGCAGTACCGGCCCGGGCTCCATCGCGAAGACCTCGGGCCCACCCCTTTCACGCCGCCCGAGCCCGCCGCCGAAGAGCGCGGAGTGTGGGACGAGGCAACACGCCGGGCGACCACGTTCTGGAAACGCACGGGAAAGGATCCCCATGTTTCGGCCGAATGGAAGGCCGTCGCCGCCGAGAACGCACGCCGCACCCGGTGAAGCCTTCCTGGCGTGTCGAGTCTGGTTCAGCCCATCACCGCAGCAGCTCGCCGCCGCGCGTCCACGCGAGCGCACTCGATGCACCGTCATGGCTGAAGGCTGCGTAAGCCCTCAAGGCCTCTTCACGAAGGGTTGAGGTGGAATCAGTAACTTGACGGCGGGACGCTGCACGACCCGCTCGTACACAGCGTCATGCACACCGCCTCGACCACCCACTGCGTGCCGGTGGCGTTGCAGCGCTCGGCCGTCTGCGACTTCATGCGCTGGTTCCCGCATCGCGTCGTCCCCGGCGTGCAGATCATCGCCCCCGCATCGGGCGTCGTGCACGAGGCAAGCGCGACCGTTAGCCCCAGCGCGAAGATTCGGAACATGGCGGGTAGGATGCCCCAATGCTCCGTGCGACCCTGCAGCGGCCCCCATGGCGGCGACGGGGGCACGGGCGGAGCGAGCGGATTCGACGGCGGGCCCCTGGAAGCTCGACCTGCCCGGCACCAACACCGCCGTCACCGCCAACTGCCTGCAGGCGTGGTGGCCCGACGCGAGCGGCACGATTGGCGGCTGGCTCGCCGGCAAGGGGTACACGGCGAGGTCGTCGCTGAACGTGACCCACCAGGACCTCGATGCCTTCTCCAACGTCGGCGCGTTCTTCTGGCAGACCCATTCGGGCGATGGCCAGCTGCGCGTGCTGAAGAAAGATGCGAACGGCAACCCGGTGTTCAACGACGCCACGCGGTACGAGAAGAACGCCGCGGGGACGAACGTCCCGGTGATGTCGCAAGCCGTCGGAGCGATCTGCGAAGACCCGCCCGGCACCGGTCATTTGTACAAGAACATGGCTGCCTGCAACACGGCGTGTGCCAGCGGAGGCAGCTGCACTCCGAAATCACTCTCATGCGACGACACCTGCCAGTAATGGCGTTGCTGTTGGCGGGCTGCGCGAAGGGCGCGGCCGCCGTCGATGCCGGGCTCGCGGATCCGGCCCCACCCAGCGAAGCCTTCACCGAGGCCGAGCCAACGCGCGCTGAGCCACGGCGGCTGGAGGGCTTCACGCGCGCCGAGCCGGCCGGTTGTGTGGCGAGCGCGGAGGTGCCTACCGCAGAGCAGTTCACGATGATCCTCGCCGCGCTGGCCGCCGACGCTGCGCCCGATGGGAGCGTCGAGGTGATCGCGCTCGCTGATGGTTGTGCGCGGCTGGTCGAGGTTCGGCAGGGTGGGCAGGTGCGGCGGTGGGAGCTTTTGCGATTCGTCGGCGGTTGGAGCCCGGCGATCATCTGGGACTTCGAGCCCGGCTTGAAGCGGCCGGCGACGATCGATCGGTATGCGTTCGTCGAGCCGCTCCATCGGTTCGGCGAATGGGCTGGGGAAGAGCTGCACCGAAAGCGGTTCGTCCGGCCCAATGGCGTTTACGACTACACGCACTACCGCGGCGAGCAGGCTCTGTACGCGCAGGAGCCGGGGCAGAAGCCGCAGCGAATCTCGACGAATGCGACCTCGCCCCGCTGCAGAACGGGCGGGACGAACCACTGCGATGATCTCGAGAAGAAGCGGTGGAGCCGCTTCAACAGCGGAACAGATTTCTAGCCGACGAGCGTGAGGCCGACCGGCAGGGTGTCGCCCAGCGCGCGCGCTTCGTCGGCCGCGGAGAGGGCGACGACTTCCGCGACGAGCTGCTTCCACGAGGGCGGTGACTTCGCGGCATCGAGCGCGAGCAGGACCTCGGCCCGCAGCGGCTCGCTGACATCGCGGGCGCGATCGCCGGTGCGGCGGCACAGAAGGGTGACGGCGAACGGCGCACCATCGGTCCTGGTGAGGCCGACCGCGAGGAGCGCCTGCGTCCACGTCTCGGCCCGATCGGCGGGGACGACGCGGTGGGAGGCGCCATGAACGGGGACGCGGGCTCCGAGGCGGCCGAGTGCCCAGGCGCATGGGCCGCCCGAGGTCGACGGTCCTGCAGGCGCGCGAGGACCCAGCCGCCGAAAAGCTCTTTGTCTTCAGGCGGCAGCAGCTCGAGTGACGCGACGGTGCGGACCATCTCGTCGAGGCCCTGCGGTGCGATGCCCTTCAGCTTCTCTTTGCGACGGTCGCGTTCTTCTCGCCCTGGAGGATGGTGTGAATCGCCGGCAGCGCTTTGAAGTCCACCGACATCTCGTCGCCCGATGCCTTCTTCTTCGGCTCCTGCACCTTTCGCAGCCGTCACCGGGTGCGGCAGGCCGCGGCGATCGAAGACACCACCGGGTGGTGGGGCAGTTGGCGCGAGAGCACCTTGACGTGCGGCCGCGCGCGGTCGCAGTGCCCATCTTCGAGCATGTACGCCTCGGCGAGGACGCTGCGGGTCTGCACGTCAGCGGGGTTCCAACGCAGCGCCGTCTCGGGCCCAGCGAAGCCACCCTGAAGGCGCGCAAGGAACCCGGCCACCCGCATCGCGGCGAGGACTGAGGCGATCAGCAGCAGCGCGATCAACGCCGCCCCCACCCATCGGGGGACCATTCGCGCTGACCGGGTCCGCGTCGCCACGCCGAGCAGCAGGGCCGCACAGGCCACCTGCGCTGGAAGCTGCAGCACCCCATCGAGCGCTCCGAGTCCCGACAGCGCGATCAGCGTTGGAACCGCCCCACGACGGCGGGAGATCGACGCGGCGAGCGCGGCCGCTGTCATCAGCGCGAGCAACCCGTACTCGCTGGCCAGCGCGAGCCAGTCGGAGTTGATCATCCGGCCGGTGGGCAGCCACTTGCCGGCGTCGAAGGTGGGGTCGTCAGGCGGAGCAACGGTCGGGTACTCGACGGCCCAGTTGCCGGGTCCGGCGCCGAGCAGCGGGTGCGCGGCGATCAGCCCCAGCGTCGCGCGGTACTGGGTCAGCCTGCCGAGCCCGCTTCCGCCGCTCACGTCGATCAGCCGCGCGGCGGTGTCCCGGTATGGTTGGTCGCTGGTCCAGAACAGCTGCGGCTGGATGAGCGAGACGGTCACTGCCGCAATCGCAGCCACCGCCAGCGGCACCCAGCGCCGCTCGCAGAGCGCCCAGACGAGGGCAACCACCGGAGCGGTGACCCATGCCGCGCGGCTGCGCGTCACCACGATCGCGGCCGCGAGCAGCGCAACACCGACCAGCAGCACGAGCCGCTCGCGACGCGACGACGCCCTCGCCGCCAGCGTCCAGGCGATCGGGCTCACCACCAGCGCGAGGTGCGCGACCGAGTTGCGCTGTCCCAGCGTCGAGCCCGGGGAGCGGCCGGTTCCCGACAATCCGGTCACTGCGCCGAAGGCCTCGAGCAGCGCGACCGCCGCGACGGCCACGCCCGCCGCCACCACGGCCAGCCGCACCTGGCGCGCCTCTGCGTCGTCACAGGTGCGGGCCAGAACAAACAACGCACCTGCAACCAGAGTCAGCGACAGACTTCGCACTGCGAGCAGGGGTGTCGTCGCAAGCAACGAAGCGGCAACGGCGAGCAGCAGCAGTGAGAAGAGGGCGCCGTTCACCGCGTCGAGCGCGAACCGCCTTCGCCATGCGACGGTGGCTGCGATCGCTGCCCCGGCGGTCAGGCACAGCTCTTTGGGCAGGTGGTAGCGGTCGAAGCCCACGTCGTCGGCGAGAGGCACGAAGAGCAGGCAGGTCGCGGCGGCAACGAACGAGAGCACGGGCGCCACCCGCCCACCGTATGCGAAGTCTGCTATTTGCTGCGGATGGCGCGAATCGCGGGGGTCGTCTGCTTCATGGCGTTGTCCGGTTGTAGCTGTCTCTTCTTTCCGGATCCCGGAGGGGCGGGCGGCGGCGCCGGTGGCGGAGACGGCAATCGAGAAGACGTCCTCGTGTCTGCAGAACATCGATGATTCGACCTTCTCCCTCGCGCAGCTCGAGCTGTGGCTGATGGAGGCCTACATCCTCAACAGTGTGAAGATCGAGTGCTTCCGCGACAACACCTACTACGGCCAGGCGAAGCTCGACTCGTACGTGCTCAGGTTGAATGTCGGCCTGCTCGGCTGCGACACGGATGATTTTGTGAGCTCGACGATCTTCCACGAGATGCTTCACTTCTCACGCGGGCCTCACGAATTCGACAAGGACACCATCACCGGTCCGTTCGGGCCCCGGGCCAACACGTACACCGACTCGGCGGCCGCTTGTGAAGCGCTGTGTTACGGCACCCTGAAGACGAAGTGCTCGTGCGCGAAGTGCTTCAACACCAAGGCCTGCGACAAGCGGTGTTCTACGTTTGCGGCTTGCGCGGAAAAGAACGACGCCGGCATGTACACGACGTCCGAAGCGGTCGGCGCCCGTTGCCAGGGCGACAACAAGTGGTTTGCGACGATGTCGGGTTGCACTGCGGCCGGCGCCTGCACGAAAGGCGGCGGGGACTGCCGCAGCTACAGTCTGTCGTGCGACAAATCCTGTAAGTGAAGTGGGCGCTGGCCATCGCCGTTGGTCTGGCAGCGGTCATCCTGGCCGCCTGGCTGTTCGCCCCGCTGAGCACCGCGTCGCCGTGGCGCCCTGAAGTGCTCGACCCCAGGCCGCTGGCGTGTCCGGCGGGGCCGCGGCGAACGAGCGAGCGGAACTGGGCAGAACAGCTCGAGACGCGCCCCACCGGTCAGTTCGAGCACGCCCTCAGCACGGATGGCTGTCTGCGGCTGCGCACCCAGAGCTTCATGGGGCGGCGGCTGCGGTTCTCGATCTTCGAGCTGCGGCCAGACGGCAACGAGCGCGTTCACTTCGAGGGCAAGCAGCGCTGGAGCGCACAGCGGTGGCAGGTGCCCCATTCCGCCGATGAGCTCGAGCCCCTGCCCGAGTACTTCTGGCCCACCGAGCTGGTGGCCCTCACCTGGTTCAGCTACCCGCCCGGCGACGAATTGCCGGCCCTGCGGGTCGAGCGCAGCTGGCGTCGAGACGGAGCAGAGGTGACCGAGCTCCAGGCCACCCGCAAGGGCGGGCAGTGGGTCGAGACGCCTGCGCGGACCGTGCGGCTCGACCTCGCGCCCGAGCGGCCGGGTTCCCCCGCGTTCAAAGAGAAGATGAAGAAGAACGCGGACTACTGAGCGCTGCAGCGACGAGCCGCGCGTAGAGCCCATTTCCCGCCAGCAGCCCTCTCTGCCAATGTGACTGAGATAAAAAGCCCTTCGTAGTTTAGTGAGCAGGGCGATGGAGTTGTCGTTCATGTTTCGGTTGATCAGCGTTGATTCTCGAAGTCGTCGAGCTGTTGTCGGGTGCCCCGCCGGAGCGAAGCGGAGGCGGCCTGTGGGAGGCGGAA
>JBBRAX010000119.1:0-7339 GCA_038206395.1 Myxococcales bacterium
AGTTCCACCGCGCTCCGTCGTACTTCGCCGCGTTTTTCCCAGTGCGGTCCTCGGCTTGCGGCTGCTCGAGCCCCGGTGCGAGCTGCGCCGGCCAGCTCGAAAATCCCGACGCGAGTTTTCGGCCGCGAGAGCGACGGCGAAGACGCGAGCTGGAGCGCGAGCGCGGACACGGCGGCGAGAGTACCGCTGCGCGGTGGGCGCGCAAGCGGCGATTGAGGATGGGCTCGAGGGGAAGGACGGCGCTGATCAGCTGATCCGCCGAGTTCGAGCCCGCTCGAAAAGCCGGCGACCCGCGGGCCACGTGGCGATCACCGTGCTCGAGCCGACCGCCGTGCTCCGGCGAGCTCATGGCGGTTGGCAGGGCTGGGGTCGAGGGGAAGGACCACCGTGGTGGGCTCGATCATCGGCCTCGTGCTGATCAGCTCGTCGATCGCGTTCGTCGAAAAACAGGGGTACCCAGCACCAGGGCCGGGTCGAGATCGCCGCCCATATCGGCAGCCAGGGCCATCGTTTCCTCGCCGCGCCCTCGAAAAATGGGTTCGGCGAGTTTCTCGTTGTCGGTGAGGTCCTCGTCGATCGCTTCGCGGAGCAGCTCGGTGATCGCCCCGTCGAGCTCGTCGCAGAGCAGCTCGGCGCTCTCGTCCATGCCCGCTGGTCGCTCCCCGCTGAGCGCGGCGCAGCGGCACGCGAGCGCGGCGCGGGAGGCGTCAGCCTCAGTGTCGTCGCTCCCGCGTCGCGGCCGGCGCAGCGGTACGCGAGCGCCGGTCGCAGCGTCGCGAGGCGCAGCGGTACGCGAGCGCCGACGCAGTGCTTCTTCTCCAAGAGCGCGAGCACGGGCCGCACCGCGGCCTGCGCAGCGCGGGAGTGAGAGGCCGCCCACGCGGCCGGGCCACGTGCTTTTCCTCACGTGTCCGTTGCTCGAGGGGAGCCCCCTGGGGGCGGACGGGGCCGGAGTGCTTTTCTCGCGCGCAGCGCGACGCGTGCACAGGGCGTGACGCGCGACCCCCCAGGGGCCCCGTTTGCAGTTTCGCGCAGCGAAACGGAGAGCAAATGGGGTGAGGGGTTTCCCCCCCGTTTTGTTCCTTATTCGGGGGGAGCCCGGAAGGGGGGGCGTCCGGGGGGGAAACCGTGGCGGGGGGTAAGCGGCGCGACCTGTGCCTCGTGCTTTTCCCCGGCCGGGGCGGGCGGGGGGAGCCGCGCCTCTCAAGGCGCAGTGCTTCACCTGCTGGCGACGAGAGTAGCCGTGGGGGGCCCACGGCTCTCGAGCGCCAGACGAAGCGGAGCGCGCTCACGCGCGCAGTGCCGTCGAGCCTCACGTGCTTTTTTCTTCGGGTTGTTCCTCAAGCGCTTTTCCGCACGTGTTGTTCGCGCCCGCCCAAGGGCGCGCGTGCCTTCCCTCACGAAGCGGTTCTCGTGCTTCTTTTCTCGTGCTTCATCTCGCGCGCGCCCAAGCGCGCGAAGCACGGCGCGACGAGGCCTCAGGCCGAGGAGCGCCGTCCCCGCGAAGCGGGGGAAGCGGCGGGGCTGTGAGTACTGACCAGCCCGACTCCTTCCCTGCACCCATCCTCACTCGTGCGCTTCTTCTGCGGCCTCGAGCTCCAGCTCGGAAATCAGCAGCGCCTTCTCTGCGTCGGTGGCGGCGATCGCCGACGGCTGACTGCGCAGCAGCCGCGCGGAAGGATGCGTCGCCGTGTGCACCGCCTTCAGCTTCTCGATGCTGACGTGGGTGTACAGCTGCGTCGTCTCCAGGGAGGCGTGGCCCAACATCTCCTGGACGAAGCGGACATCGGCGCCGCCCTCAAGCATCGCGGTCGCCATGCTGTGGCGAAACAAGTGGCACGCGCCGGGCTTCGAGATGCCGGCCGCCACCAGGTAGTGCCTCGTCAGCTGGGTGAGGTAGTCGGGGTGCAGCCCTTCGCCGGCGTCGCCGAGGAACAGCCGGCCCTCGTCGTCGCCCACTGCCAGGCGCGGACGGACTTCCTCGAGGTACTTCATCACCCACGCCAGCGCGCGCTCACCGACGGGGACCACCCTGTCCTTGCGGCCCTTGCCCTGCCGCACCCAGAGCGTGCCGTGCGACGCGTCGATGTCGAAGATGCCCAGGTTGGCGAGCTCCATCCGTCGCAGGCCCGTGCTGTAGAGGACCTCGAGCATCGCCCTGTCCCGCAGACCCTGCGGCGTAGCGACATCCGGCTGAGCGACGATGGACTCGGCCTCTGCGGTCGAGAGAATCGCGCGAGGCAGGCGCTGTGGCAGCCGCGGCAGCACCAGCTCGGAGGCGGGATTTGCCCCGAGGAACGCGCCGCGCACCAGCCAGCGGAAGAAGAGCCGCAGCACGCCGAGGTGGCCGTACTGGGTGCGGATGCCGAGCGGCTTGCCGTCCTTCTTCCGGAAGTAGAAAAGGAAACGCTGGAAGCGCTCGAGGATCGGCCGCGTCACTTCCTCCGGCCTGGTGAGGCCGCGCTCGTCGCACCAGCGCAGGAAGACGCGGAAGCTCTTCGCCTGGCTCAGCACCGCGGCCGGAGTGTGGTGCTGCACGCGGAGCTGCTCGAGGTAGTCCCACGCCTGGCCGCGCAGCGAGCCGGGCGCGCCGCGCGCGCCAAGCGGATTCGCGTCCGGCCGGTGCAGCTTGCGCTGCCGGGCTCGGCTCAAGACACCGCCTCGAGCTGCGGGTACGACGAAGACTTCGTCGTGCTCCCCGGATGCGCATTCTCGCCACCTGAAGCGGCCAAGGAGGAAAAGCCCCTGTCATCTCCAGCGGCTGCATCGGTTTTCGGCGCGCGCGAGGTGGGCTCGTTGGGGGCTCGATGGATGCTCGATGGACCCTCGGAGTCGGGCTGTCGATGCTCGAAGTTGAAATCGTACTGGCGCAGCACCTCGACGTCGGCCAGGCCCATCAGGAAGGGCGCGCCGTCCGTGCCCTTGCCGTCGTAGAGCAGCTCGTAGACAAACGTCTGCCCACGCTGGCCCCGGTGCACGAGCAGGTACTCGAGCGCCGCCAGCTTCTCGAGGTGCATCCGGACCTGGAAGTCGGTCCAGCCGGTCCACGCGCGCACGTCCTTGCGCGAGAAGCGGTAGTCGGCGCGGGTCAGGTTTTTTCGCGTGCACTCCTCGCTCACCTGGGTGTGCAGCGAATTCAGCAGCCGGCGCGCCTGCGGCGCCAGCTCGTCGAGCGTCCGGCCGAAGACCGCGGCCGCGAGGCGGTTGGCGATCCCCACGTCCTCCAGAGTGACCTCGACGTACTCCACCACCTGGCCGTCGTGCTGGACCGACTTCACCGGCCGCTGGTGCTGGTGCAGCAGCGCGATGGTGCGAATCAGCGTCAGGTACTTCGGGAAGTCGCGGCGGGTGCGGGTCCGCTCGTCGAGGAAGGTGAGCTGCCGCGCGAAGGGGTTGGCCACCATCAATGGCCTCAGCAGCCGCTGCGCGTCCTTGTGCAGCTTGAGCACCGACTCGCGGTCTCGTCGCGCGAGCAGACCTTCGAGCGTCTGCTTCTCGCGCTGCAGCCGGTGAATGGCTTGGGTCTGCCCGCGCTCCTCGTCGACGGTGAGGACCACGCAGCGGTTGAGCAGCTCCTCGTCGAGCTCGCTCGCGGTGGTGGTGAGAAACAGCTGCGTCGGGCCCTCGACGCGGTACTCGTGGGTGACGAGTCGACCGGAGCTCGGATCCTTCCCGGTCGAGGCGATGGTGAGCTCGCCCTCGGACTGGAGCAGCTTCAAGGCGTAGCTCGCTCGGCTCGCGCCCTCTTCCTCGACGATGGCGAGCACCTTGTGCTTCAGGTCCGCGTCGCCCATGTAGAAGAGCGACTGCCCCGTCATCGCCGAGTACTTCGTCTTGTCCTCCTCGGGCACGAAGGCCAGCACTGCTTCCATCAGCGACGACTTGCCCGCGGCGCTGCTCGACTGGATGAGGACCGCGAGCGGCTCGTCGAGCTTGCGGCTGACGGTGGCCAGGTAGCCGACGAGCTTGTTCGTCTCCTCGCCGACGACGCCGCACCGCTCGAAGTCGAGGAGGATTCGCTGCAGCAGCTGCGGCGACTTCAGCAGCTCGAGCGCCGCGTCCCGCTCGGACTCGGTGAGCGCCGGCGCCGAGCTCCTGGGCGCCAGCTTTTCCTTCAACTGCTTCTCTTGCAGCTCTTCGAGCTTCAGCAGCACCGCGCCCAGGTCTCGCTTCAGCGCGTCTTCGGGCACGCGCAGCTCGTCGGCCGCCTGTTTCACCCAGGCCCCGCGCTGCCGCGCCGAGTACAGCTCGAGCGTGTCGACGTGGAACACCTCGCCCTGGCTGACGAGGATGTTCAGCTTCAGCGACTCGGCCGACAGCGCCTTGCCCAGGCCACGCACCCGGTAGCGTCGCGGACCGAAGTGCAGCACCACCTCTTCGTCGGTCACCGCAGCCTCGACCACCGGCGCCTTCGGCATCGCGGGCACCAGCGAGGGCGCCGGGCTCGCCGCCTCCGCGGCGATGTTCGCCGCGGACGGGGTGGAGGTCACCAGCGGGGAGATCTGGACCGGCGTGGACGGCACGATCACCGTCGGAGGCACAGCGTTCGGAGCTGAATGGGCCTCCACGCAGAGCGCGCACGTCGTCTCTGGTCCGTGGTCAAACCACGCCGCCGGTTTGGGTGAGGCCGGCGTCGAGCTCGGCGAGATCTGCGGCGGCGTCACGACGACAGCCAGGGGCGCCTGCGGCGCCCGGCGCGGTGCGACCGCGCCCTGGGCCTCGTCGAGGGGCTTGGAGATCACCTCGCTGATCTCGCTGTTGCCTCCTTCAATGCTCGCGAGCGTGGTCGTCGCTGGATTCGCCGCGGTCGCCGTCACAGAAGCGGCGATTAAGGAGGGGTTGGTTGATGGGGCCACCGCGGTGGCTGGGTCGATCGCGGCGACCAGCTCGGGACGCCGGCTTGTCCTGGCTGTGCCGCCCATCCACAGCGCCTGGCGGAGCGCCACCCCGAGCGACTTCGCGGCCGGCTGCACCTTGCAGGCGTAGTCGTTCGCGTCCATCCCCCTCGGAAATTGCACCCGCCACGAGTCGAAGCCCTCGGCCTGAAGCCGCTTCGCGAGCAGCTCGGCCGCACTGTCGCCGGCGTCGTCCCTGTCGAAGGCGATCATCACGTCGCGCACGCCGTGGCGCTTGAAGGCCTCGATGTGGTGCGGCGTGAAGCCCTCGACGCCGTACGCGGCGGTGACGTTCCGGAAGCCTGCGCACCAGAAGCTGAGCGCATCAATCAGCGCCTCGCACACGATGACGCTGCGCTGCCCAGCGAGCGCAGCGGAGTTGAACGCCGCCCGGTGCGGACCCGGCAGGTACATGTGGAGCGGCGTGCCGGGGCGCAGCCCGGGCGTCACTTTCCGGCCGTACATCCCGACGACGTCGCCGCTCTCGTCGAGCAGCGGCACCACCAGCGAGCCGTTGAGGTGCTCGTGTCCCGACTCGCGCAGCACGCCCAGCCGCTGCAGCTTTCCGCGCAGCTCTTCGCCTGCGGCGCGGTTGGTCTGCGGCAGCCGCAGGCCCAGCGTCCGGTTTGCAAACCCGAGCTTGAAGGTGTCGATCACCTGCGTCGAGCGCACGCCTCGCTTCTCGAGGTACGCGAGCGCCTCGGGCGAGGCCTTCAGCGTCTGGTGGTAGTAGTGGGCCACCTGGTTGAGCAGCGCCTTGTCGTCAGCGTCCGCGGCGAGCGGAGAGACGAGCTTCGGCACGGTCGCCTTCCTCGGGCCCGGCGCCTGGGTCAGTGGCACCTCTGCGCGGAGCAGCTCGACCGCGTGGCGAAAGCTGACGCCCTCGGCCTTCATCACCCAGTCGATGACGGTGCCGCCGGCGTGGCAGGCTCCGAGGCAGTGCCAGAGGTTCTTCGCCGGCGTCACCACCAGCGACGGTGTCTTGTCGTCGTGGAACACGCACCGCCCGACGAGCGACTCGCCGCGTTTCTGAAACTGCACGCCCATCGCCTCGGCCAGCCGCTGCACGGAAATTCCCCGCTTCAGCCGCTCCACTTCTTCGTCCGGCACTCGCGCCAAAACGGCCTCCCTCGAAAAGCTGTCAAGGGCCTTTTGGCGCCAGCGACAAGCTTGTTTCAGTCGTCCCGTTTAACCAGTATGCTGGTGTCAATGCAAGCACGAGGGTCTGCGTCGTGGAAAACCGGCCGTACCTTTCAGGCATGTCTCGTCGGACTTCTCGCCAGCGCCCGCGTCAGGGCGCGCACCTTGCCGAGTTGCGCCAGGCCGCCGGTCTCACTCAGGCCGAGGTCGCTGCCGCGCTCGGCGTTCCCCAGCAAAACGTCGCCTTCTGGGAGTTCGCCACGAAACCGCCTCGCAGCGATGTCCTCCCTCAGCTCGCCAAGGCGCTCGGGGTCACGGTGGAGGCCATCCTCAGCCCCGGGGCCTCCCGCGTCGCCCAGCGACGGGGGCCGAAAGGAAAGCTACTCGAGGCCTTCGAGGCTGCCGCCTCGCTGCCAAAAGGTCAGCAGGAGAAGTTGCGCGAAGTCATCGACGCAATGGTCCAGGGGTTCCGCCGCAAGGCCGGCTGAGCGCTGAGTACCCGGCATCGTCACAGAAACCCGAGCGCAATAGATCTGTCTCGCTAATCGACTACTTCACGGCGTTGTTGAGCCCTTGTTGTGGGACTCGCAGTTCGGGCCTGTGCTTCGAGCATTCCTGGGGATTTGTCAGGCACAGCGCGCCGCGTCGGCACACCAGAGTGCAGCCACCAGTGTCCGTTCGTTCACCTGCTTCATCGCATTCCGCAACATCCTCCTCGCCTGGCAAGCATGGTCCTGCGCCACCTGCATCCGGTGCGCTGCTGATCGCGGTAGACAAGACTGGCGCTGGGTGACTCTTCGCGCACCCACCCAGCACAACGAAAAGAACGAAAGCCGTTCGACCCACGATCAGTTCACCTTGCAGTAGCCGCCTGGTGGCTCTGGATCCTTGGGCGGACGTTCGGGTCCTTTGCATGCCTCGCTCATCTGGCGAATCAACTTGCGCCAACAGCCCACCAGATGCCCGTACCCACTGCTCTGGAGAGTGGCCTGGACACGCAAGGCCAAGGCGAAATCATCACACGCACTCGCGTTGCCAGTGAAGAACTGGACGCTGCTGCTTGTTGGTCGGAATCGAAACCCGGGCACAGAATTTCGGCCACCCTCTCCGCCACCTTCTATTGCATCCGCGTAGACATCGACCCCGCCGCCAGCGCACTCGTCGATCCATGCGAGCAAGCCCGTCGGATCCGTGTACTTGATCGGATTGTTCAAGGCGTACGAGTACACAGGCATCGAACGGCCTTCCAATGCCTCGTCCCGCACCCACTGCGGCTTCTGGAGCATCGGCTCGGGTGTGAGGTA
>JBBRAX010000120.1:0-7169 GCA_038206395.1 Myxococcales bacterium
TCGGGACCACTCTGCCCGCAGCCCCGTCCGTTCGCCCCGGACGTTGCTCGTCGAGCCCCTCGCGCGCCACTTCGCTGCCGACCGGGCGGGGCGCTACCTGGCGACCTCGACGAAAAGGCGGTTCATCTGTCCTTGAAGTCGCGCGCGATGACGAGCGCCGCGACCCCGACCAGGAAGATCGCCCCGAGAATCAACTTCCTTCGATGCCCCATGCCCACAGCTTGCGACGGCTGAGCCATTCGCGCATCGGACATTCAGAAAACCCCTCGATGTCTGTTTTGAGGGAAGGTGCCTTTTCAGCTACCTGGCGGACCTTGCCGACAAGTGCGCGAGCAAGACCATTGATGGTGACCGGCTGGACTCCGCGATCCTTGTGCAAGCGCAAGCCGACTTCGCCGCAGGGAAGGGGGACCTGGCGCTCTCGAAGTCCGGGTGTACGCGGCTGCTCGTCGATCGCGACGATGCAGGCGTCGTCGTCGGCGAGGTGATGGTCGCTCCTCCGTACAAAGCCGACCCCACCAATGCCGCCTTGATTCCCTCGCTGCGGGTCTGGGCGCACGACGGTTCAGCTGCAAGGGGCGCGGTTGGTGTCCGTCGTGCACGACGCGGCGTGCGGTGCAGACGGGGGCGCACGTCGAGGGACGCCGCGCCTTCTGCCTCGCCCACCGTCTACGCCGCGGGCTCCAACCCGCTTCACCACTCGACGCCGCCCTGCACCTCGGTCACCCTCCCTGTGGGCCGCAACCTCTTCACCGGCGTGCAACGCACGCAGTGGTCGTGCCCTGCCTGCACTTTCATCACGGAAGGCTGGGACTGACGCGACCGAACCGGTAGCCGACGCCGAGCTGAACGCCAAACGTCCCGATGTCGTTGGGAGACAGCCACTCCACCAGCCGTGAGCGAACGTCGTCGCCCACGACGAACCATTTCCCTTCGAGCTGCACGGTGAAGCGGCCGAAGGTCCCCTGCAGCCCTGCCGCCACTCCGAAGTGGGGTCCTGCGCCCATGACATCGACGCCGAGGTAGGGCGCGATTCGATTGAACAGTCGCCAGCTTGCGACTGCGCCCAGCTGGAAGTTGGGCTCGAAAGTCCGCCGGAAGTCGGTGAAGGCGAACAGCCGCGCGGTCGCGGTGACGTCTGGGATTCCCTTGTGGCCCTTCACTGCCAGCACGCTGGTTCCGACGTCCAGGCCCAGCACTCCAAGCAGCGCGGCCGTCGGGTGGAAGTGCGCCTGGACGTCGACGCGCTCGTGGATGCCGTACCGGGCGCCCAGAGACGTGAGGCTGGCGGGAATCGCGACCGTGCCCTGCTTCACCACCGGCCCGCCCGCGGTCAGCTCGACCTCGAGCGCACCCTTCTCTGCAGGGCGCAGCGTCGCGACGTGCGCGCAGCCGGTCGCGCCCAACACCATCAGCAGCGCGGCGAGCCTCACTTCTCGACTCCATCGAGCGCCCGCGCGAGGAACGCGGCGTCAGACCAGGTGTCGTCCGAGCCCCCTTGCCGCAAGACGAGCAGCCCGCGTGAAGGGACGATGAAGAGCCTTTCGTTGTGCGCTCCGGCGGCGGCGTACAGGTCGGCCGGCCCTTCGCCATAGAGCATCCGGGTGCCGTCGCTGGTCTTCAACGGCGTCGCGGCAGTCCGCAGTTGCTCGGGAGTGACTTCGGCGTTGAGCCAGAAGGTCAAGCCATAGGCGGGCATCACCGTTGAGCCGAGCCGGCACTCGGCGAGGCCCGCCGAAGAGAGCACGCGCGTCCCGCGCCAGTCGCCATCGTGCAGCAGCAGCGACCCGAACTTTGCCCACTCGCGCGTGGTGGTGAAGGCGCCGTAGGGCAGCGCCGCGTTGCCTGCCGGGTCGTGGATCCAGCCTGCGTGCTTGAAGCCAATCTTCGAGAAGAGCCGTTCTTCGAGCAGCTCGAGCGGGTCCCTGCCCGTCAGTCGGCGCACGTACCCGCCGAAAGCCATCAGGTGCGTCGACCCGTACTCGAACTGCGAGCCCGGCTCGTGCGTGGCGGCCAGCCCGAGGGCGACGGTGTACTTGTCGCCGACGACGGGGTGCTCGACGAGCCCATCCAAAGACAGGCGCGCGTCGTCGGACGACAGGCCGGAGGTGAACGAGAGCAGCTGGCGCACGGTGATGCGTGACTTGAGCGGGTCGGACTTCCACTCGGAGACCGTGTCAGAGACGAGGTCATCCAGGCGCAGCTTGCCCTCGTCTGCCAGGGACACCGCGAGCGCGCACGAGAAGCTCTTGGTGCCCGAGTAGAGGTGGTGGGGCGCCGGCTGGGTGGTCGCGCCGTGGTAGTCCTCGCAGATGACGCGGTCGTTCTCGAGGATGAGCACCGCGTAGCCGCTGTGCGACTTTGAGTACGCGACTGCGAGGCGGCAGCGCTCGCGTTGCTCGGCCGTCGGCGTGCCATCCAGGAAGGTGCCGTCGTCGGGAATGGGGGTGTCGTAGGTCTGTGGGTGAAAGCACGCGCTCGAGGCGGCGCAGACAAGCGCGAGGAGCACCGGCTTCAACGCAATCATCCGCGGCGCATCTTCAAGAGGCGTTCCATGGCGAGAGCCGTGTTTTTGATGAGGGGGGAGGGCCACGTTGAGCAGGGATCTGCGCGCATCGCGACTCACGGCCGTCGGGGAATGCCCCAGGCGAGGCTGATGTGCCGAAGAGCTGAAAGCCCACGCGGTAGCCGTGGTGGGTGTACGCAGCGAGCAGCAGCAGGGCAACGACCGAGGCGAACGTTTTCATGGCGGGCAGCAATTGCAAGCCGGGGCCCATGGCGTAACGGCGGGCGTCTGGATGTCGCGCGCCGCTGCGCCGCTTTGGCAATCATCCTCGGTGAGGCGGTCCGGCCAGGGATCCTGGCAGCACGCGACCTGCGCTACGCGAGCTGCTCGCGATCTCGTTCGGAATGGAGATCGGCTGCCCGTTCAACGCACCCGCAGTTGGTACACGTCGGTGTCGAACAGTCCCTGCGCCCACGCCAGCTGCCCACCGTCGACCGACAGCACCGGCTGACTCACCCAACCCGACGAAGCCTCCAGCACCCGGTGGACGCCGCGCGCGTCGAGTTGCAGCAGCACGTTGGTTCCCTCGCACCACCCGCTTGCCCACCACTGGCCCTCGAGCCCGGCCGAGAGAAATTGCAGTCCGCAGCCGTCGAGCGACACCTTCGACTGCGCTTCTCCCGAGCGCAGGCGCAGCTGCATCACTCCGGCGGAAGGGTCGATCGTCGCCAGCAGCGCTCCACTTCGAGAGAGCGTTGGCAGCTGGACGCGCTTCAGCGCTGCCTCTGGCGTGACGGCGCCGCTCAGCGCGTCGATGTTCCAACGCTGCACCTCCTCATCGCCGCGCCAGGAGAGCTGACATCGGCGTGGATCGTCGGGGCACTGCACGCTCCAGTCTTTTGGCGCAGGGGTGTTGAAGTGAAGCGCCTTCACCGGCATCGGGGTGGTGAACAGCGGCGCGGTGGGCGTCGACGCGCGAATCAGCTGCGCTGGCTTGTCGCCCGACGGATCCACCCGCCAATACAAAATGTCCTCCCCGGCGCGAACGGGCCACGTCGTCCACTCCCGGCTGGCGGGCGCGAGCGGCTCGATGCCGTTGACCGTGAAGCGCGCCGCCCGAAAACCCGCGCGATCTTCGGCGTGACCCAGAAAAGTTCCTGCCTCGTCGGCCGAGCTCGCCCGTTCGGTCCAATCCGAGAGCGTGAGCCGGGTCGCGGGCCCCAGGCCTCCATCGCCGAGCACCGGCGCCGTCATCACGTCCGTCTGCGGTTGCGCGATCAACACCAGCGTCGTGCCGGCCCGACTCGACAGCGAGAACGCGACCCCCGGCACTGCGCCCAACTCGCGCGGAGCACCGCTCGGCAGACCGGTGCGGTCCAACGCCAGCCGATGCACCATGGAGCCCTGCGAGGGGAGGCTCGCGCCGGTGGCGTAGAGCAGGTTGCCTTCGTCATCGAACGCCGCCGCAACGAGCCCGCCTTCCTGCACCAGCCCGCGGTGCTCGACGGCCACGGTCAGAGCGGCGCCGGACAGCGGAATCAGCTCGAGCCGCACGATCGGCCCGGACGGCGTGCGCTGCAGGACGGCCGCGAGCAGAATCGGCGCCGTCGCGGACGCTTCCAATCCGACCACGTTCTCCGTCGGAGACAGCGGCCGGAGCACGCGCGGCTCCGCTCCTTCGGTCACCAGGCTCAACCCTCTTCCTGAGACCTCCACCGAGCGGCGGGCGTCGAGCGGCACCGGGCAGTACCGGGCGCGGCGGGTGTCCTTCGACCACGTGCGCGTTCGCAGATCGAAGCGGCGCAGCAGTACGCCCTCCGCTGCACCGTCGACCTCGCCCAGCAACAGCGTCTGGTCGTCCCAGAAACGCAGACACGTCACTTCCGTGAGCGGCATGTCGGCCAGCCGCGTCAGCTGGCGCGAGTCGAGCGACAGCAGCGAGAGGTAGCGCTTGCTCACCACCGCCGCCGAGGTGCCGTCTCTGGAGACCACCAGCGCGTCGAGCTCCACCCCCGCGGGATAGGCGGTGAGCCGTTCGACCTCGAGCTTCGCAGCGCTCCCTCCCCTCCCCGCCAGCCCCAACACTCCGCACACCGCGAGGGCAACCCCACCGACTGCAGCGAGCACGCGCTTGCGGCGTCTGGCCTCGTGAAACCGCCGCGACACCACGCCGGCATCCGCAGCACGTTGATCGCGCGGCGCCAGACACGAGCAGAGCCAGCGCGGCTTCACCCTCGGTCGCTGCAGCACTTCGTCGAGGGTGCGACCGAGCGAGTAGACGTCGGCGGCGCAGTCGGGCCGGCTTCCGTTCAGCACCTCGGGCGCGGCGTAGCGGGGAGTCAGGCCAACCGGAAGGCCGGCCAGCGCGCTGCCGAAGTCGACGAGCCGCGGCGCGCCGTGCGCGTCGAGCATCACGTTCTCGGGCTTCACGTCTCCGTGGACGACGCCCGCGCGGTGGGCGGCCGCGAGCCCTTCCAGCAATCCCTCGACCACCCTCTTCCGCGCGACGCCGTCGAGCGTGCCAGCCGAGAGGCACTGGCGCAGCGACATGCCGCGCAGCAACTCCATCGCGACCCAGCTGAAGCCTTCGCTCTGCCCGACGTCGAGGACCTGCGCGATGTTCGGGTGCTGCAGCGACGCGAGCGTGCGCGCTTCACCCAGTGCCCGCGCGGCCGACTCGACGTCGTCGTCGAAGGCGTAGACCTTGATCGCCACCTGCCGTTGGAGCCCGTCGTCGCGCGCTTCGTAGACCACCGCGCTGCCGCCACGGCCAATCGCGGCCTCCAACCGAAATGGGCCCAGCAGCTTTCCGGTCAAATCCGGAGGCGGTGTCCCTGGCGCGCGTGCGAGCTCGTGCAGCAGCGCCATCAACGCCGGATCTTCGTCCTCGTTCACTTCAGCAACCCCTGCTCCTTCGCGAGGGCGGCGATCTCCGTCTTGATCCGCTCGAAGCGCTTGCGGGCCGCGGCAGTGGCCGTCTTCAGCTGGGAGGCCTCGAGTGTTTCGGTGCCCGCGAGAATCTGGGCCACCTCGTCCCACGCGAGCTTGCGGTCGAGCCGGAGCGTCAGCAGTGCCTGATCGTCTTCGGCCAGTGACTGCCGAAGGCGCACGACTTCCTGCCGCACCGTCGTGCGCAGCCAGGTCTGGGTCAGCGTTCGCACCGGCGCCTCGAGCTGGGCCCAGAATGCGGCGCTTTCGGCGGTTGTCTCGCGGCGGCTGTGCTCCGCCTGGCGCACCCGGAAGCAGGCGTGCCGCGTGACCGCATACGCCCAGGTTCGAACCGACGCCGCGAAGCGAAACCCCGGCAGTCCGCGCCAGATGTCGAAGAGTGCTTCGGAGAACGCCTCTTCCGCTTTGACCGAGTTGCCCTGACTTCGACCGTCCTCGTGCCGCCGCGCCTGCGGCCTCGCTCCCTGCACACCCCGCGCAGCCCAACCCACCTCACACCTCGACGCCCGCCCCCAACTCGGTCACCATCTCCCGTCGTGCAGCCACCCGCTCGGCTGGGTTCGCTGGGTTGTTCTTCCTCTTCACGTCCCGTCTGAGGCGGCAGACCGTGCTGACCCCTTCTTCTTCGTCGTGTTTTTCGACTTCATGGTGAATCCTTCCCGGAGCCCACCTCAGCCACTCCCCTGGGTCTTCAGAGTCCGCAAGAAGTCCGCCGCCGAGTACATCGTATCCGTTCAGCGAACACCGTTCCCCAAGTTGAGCTGAACGGCGTATTTGATCGCGGACGCTACGGCGAAAGTTGAGCGCTGTTCCGTGGCGCACTCGGAGTCGGGCCTTGGGCCCAGAGGGCGCGAGATGGCATGCACGAAGGCAGAAATTCAAGAGCGGATTCGGTCGACGGCGGTGATGCGCGACGGAAAGACGCGATTCACAGGTGAGTTGCGAAGCGACATTCTCGAATACTCGAAGGGGCGAATTGCCGAAGGGCAAACGTGGAACAGTGTCGCGGTGGAGTTGGGGATGAATGCCTGGACGCTGAGTCGGTGGCACCAGAAACCGCGTAAGCCCAAAGCGGTCGTGGCGAGCTTCGTCGAGGTTTCGCAGAAAGCGGCGGAGCCGGGTACCAGCGCCCGCGCCCGGGGGACAGCCGCCGCAGAGCAACGCTTCGAGGTGGTGTGCCCGAGCGGATTCGAAGTGCGGGTACCTGTGGGCTTTGAGGTGGCGTCTCTTCGCCAACTTATTCAGGTTCTGGAGCGCCGCTGACATGCTGCCGGCTTCGGTGAGAATCCTGGTGTGCACAGCACGCCAGGACATGAGGAAGAGCTTCGACACGTTGGCAGCGGTCGTGCGAGAAATTCTGCACGAGGAGCCACAGAGCGGCGCGCTCTACGTCTTCGTCGGAAAGCGGCCGACGCGGGTCAAAGTCTTGTGGTGGGACAAGAACGGGTATTGCCTTTTGTACAAGCGGCTGCACCAGGCGCTGTTCGTCGTGCCGACAAGCGAAGGCGAGACCGCGGCGGTGCAGGTCGACGGTCGAGCGTTGGCAGAATTGCTCGCTGGCGTGCGCGAGGAAAAAAACCGCGACGCCTCGCTGCATTGACTTGTGCGGGAGTTTGAAACTGTGTACTGAAGAGGAGTGACTGCCACCGCCGCGAGCGCCCCCACAACCGAGGAATTCGCGACGCGACTGAGAATGCTGGAGTCGGAGCGCGAC
>JBBRAX010000121.1:0-7166 GCA_038206395.1 Myxococcales bacterium
CGCGTGAAGCGGCAGGCGACGGCGACGTTCGTCCCTCCGTCGAGCCTGAACCCTTCGTTGGGGAAAGAGCTCGACCTCGTCGTCGCGACCGCGATGAACGTCGATCGTTCGAAGCGGTATCCGGATGCGCTGCAGTTTGCGGCTGTGAGGCGGTCCCTTAGCTGATATGGCCGACCCATGAATACCCACATCGGCTTCGAAGCAGGGGCAGAAGAGCTGCCAATGGTAGACGTCTACCTGCCGATGATGAAGAGCGCCGCGATCATCTCCGCGGGGCAATTGGGGCTCTTCGAAGCGCTGGCTGACGGACCGCTCGACGTCGCGGCGCTCGCGCTGCGGCTGAAGTGTTCCCAGACAGGAGTCGAGCGGCTGAGTGAGTTCCTGGTGACGATTGGATACCTGGTTCGAAGCGGCGCGCAGTACCAGAACTCCACGCAGGCCGCGCGCTGGTTCACCCGGAAGGGCCAGAACGACTACACGCCCGGCCTGAAGTGGACCGCGGCGTCGTGGGGACTGATGTCGACGCTGACCGACTGCGTCCGCGAAGGCGGCCCGCGGACGACGCTCTGGGAGCAGATGGAAGCCCAGCCCGCGTGGGGCCCTGCGTTCTCGCAATACATGCACTCGTTTGCCGGCCATCTCGAGGGAGACCTGATCGCACATGTCGAGCTCCCGCTGACTGCCCGGAAGCTGTTGGACCTCGGCGGGTCTCACGGTCGTCACTCGGCCGCGTTCTGCCGCAAGTACACCGAGCTTCAGGCGGTGATCGTCGACCACGCGAGCGCGATGAGCCAGACCGCGCAGAGCCTGCAGAGCGCAGGCCTCGGCGATCGGGTTCGCCTGACTCCGGGTGACCTTCGAACTTCATCCTGGGGCGAGGACTACGACGCGGTGTTTCTGCTGTCGGTGATGCACAACCAGACCCTCGAGGACAGCCGCCGCACCATCGAGCGCGTCGCGAAGGCGATGCGAACGGGAGGGACCTTCGTCATCCACGAGTACGTCGCCGACCCTTCCCGGTACAACGCCGCGTTCAATCTGACCCTGCTGACCGAGACCGGGACTGCGATTCACTCCAGCGAGCTGATTGAGTCCTGGCTCCAGGAGTCGGGCTTCTCGGCTCCTCGCGTGGTTGTCTTGAACCCGCAGGTCAAGGGCACGCTGTTCATTTCTGAGAAGAAGTAGCAGCGGCCTTCGACTTCGAAGACAGCTCACGCAGTGGGCGCAAGCATGGGTTTTCCCTTGCCGCGACATTCGGCCGTCATTTCCCGATGCAACCCAATCGCTGAGCGGGTGATCCCCTGGGTGCTGGGCTCACGCTGCTGACCCGTCGAGCGCGACGCTCCACGCCCCGACATCGGCCCTTCCCTCGGCGCAATAGTCCCGAGTGACACATTTCAGCCTCGAGGGAGTTCAACTGTGAAAGGAGAGGCGAAGTGGGGCTCGATGTCGCAGCGCTGTACGACAAGTATGGCCCGATGGTGCTCCGTCGGTGCCGACGCTTGCTGCGCGACGAAGCC
The DNA here is from genome assembly GCA_038206395.1 of Myxococcales bacterium. Taxonomy (GTDB): domain Bacteria; phylum Myxococcota; class Myxococcia; order Myxococcales; family Myxococcaceae; genus JAGSPQ01. Next base: position 1,521 of record JBBRAX010000121.1, read on the forward strand.
CAGGCCGCGGATGCCATGCACGATGTTTTCGTTCAAGTCCTGAAGTCCAATCGGCGACTCACCGGCCAGGCGGTGTCGTCGCTGCTGTACGTCATCGCCACCCACGAGTGCCTCAGCCGGCTTCGCGTCCGTCGGCGCGCCCCAATCGACGCGGACGACGCCGTGGTGCTCGAGGTGGCCTTGGCCGACGATCTCGAAGGCCGGACGCTGACCCGGGCCCTGCTCGAGACAGCGTTCCAGCTCGAGCCGGTGTCGACCCGCACCATCGCGGTGCTCTACCACCTCGATGAGATGACCCACGCCGAGGTGGCCGCAGAGGTCGGGCTCTCGGTGTCGGGGGTCCGAAAGCGCCTGCGCCACCTCGAAGGCCGGATTCACGCGTTGGGAGGCGCCCGATGAGCCGCAAGGATCTCGAGCTCGAGCAGCTGCTGCTCGGTGAGCTGCCGGAGCCGCGCGCCGCGATGCTGCGTGAAGCGCTTCGCACCGACCCTGCGCTGGCCGAGCGCTACCAGGCGCTGATCAGCTCGAACGCGCAGACCCTCTCGACGTTTCCACCCCGCGAGGTGGCTGACGAGGTCCAGCGCCGATTCGCCAGCCGCCCTCCGGCCGGCGTCCCTTGGGCTCGATGGGCTGCCGGTGCCGCGGCCCTTGCCGGCCTGGCGATCGCCATTCAATCCTCGCTCGTCATCACGCCGCAGCCCGATCAGACGCGCATCAAGGGACTGGCTCCCGTGCTCCACGTCTTTCGCGAGCGCGCCGGAGCGATTGAGGAGCTTCAGCCCGGCGCCAGCGCCCGACCCGGCGACCGGGTTCAGCTTCGGTACGCCTCGGCAGGCGCCCCCTGGGGAGTCGTGCTCTCGATCGACGGACGCGGAGCGGTGACGTTGCACCACCCGCTCGAAGCGGCCGCGAGCCCCCGCCTCGAGACAGGCCCGACGACGCTCCCGCGCGCGCTCGAGCTCGACGATGCGCCGCTGTTCGAGCGCTTCATCTTCGTCAGCTGCCAAGCCCGCCCCGACGTCGACTGGCTGGTCAACGCCGCGCGCGTGTTGGCGCAGCAGCCCGCCGCGAGGGTCGAGCCGTTGCCGCTCAAACCCGGATGTTCCGAGCAGACGTCGTTCGTGTTGTCCAAGGAGCCTCAATGATTGGACTGATTCTCTCGTTGAGCCTGACTCTCGCGCCCCCCAGCGAGAACCCGACGGTCGTCCGGCGGTTCGCGCTGCTGGTCGGATCCAACGACGGCGGCGCAGGTCGCCAGACGCTGCGCTATGCGATTGCCGATGCTGCGAACGTGGGCTCGGTGCTGCGCACGTTGGGTGGAGTCCACCGCGAAGATCTGCTGGTGGTCGACGAGCCTGACGTCGCTGGCTTCCACCTCGCCTTCCAGAAGTTGAACGCCAAGATTCAAGGAGCCGAGTCGCGCGCGAATCGGGTCGAGGTGATCTTCTATTACTCGGGCCACTCGGACGACACCGGGCTGCTCTTGCAGGGCAAGCGCGTCTCGTACCGCGACATCCGCGCGATGCTCGAGCAGGTGCCCGCCGACGTGCGGATCGCCGTGCTCGACTCGTGCTCGTCGGGTTCGCTGATGCGCTCGAAGGGCGGCACGCCGCGCCCCCCGTTTCTCTCCGACGTGTCGACCACGGTCACCGGGCATGCGTTCCTCACGTCCGCGTCGGACGACGAGGCCGCCCAGGAAAGCGACCGGTTGAAAGGCTCGTTCTTCACCTCGGCCTTCCTCTCGGCGCTGCGCGGGGCGGCCGACTCGAACCGCGACTCCAAGGTCACGCTCAACGAGGCCTATCAATACGCCTTCCAGGAGACTCTCTCACAGACCGAGAGCACCGCTGCGGGCCCGCAGCGGCCTGGCTTCGACATCGAGATGGTCGGTCGCGGAGACCTGGTGCTCACCGACGTCCGCACCGCAGGAGCGACGTTGATCGTCCCTCCCGGAGCCGGGCGCCTCTTCGTTCACCTCGAGGAGACTCTCGTCGCTGAGCTGGCCGTGCCCGGGACACGGTCCATCGAGCTTGGCCTGGTGCCAGGGCAGTACCGGATCGTCCTGGTGAACGGCGAGACCACCCGCTCGTCGATGGTGCAGCTCGCCGTGGGTGCGCGGCTCGAGCTTCGACCCAACCAGATGGCGTCGGTCGCCCGTGAGTCGACGGTCAGCCGGGGGGGCTCGCGCCATGTCGCTGTCAACTTCGGCTTCTTCCCGCCGTTGCAAACCAACAGCCTGTTCGACGGTGACATCAGCAACTCGGTGCAGATCGGCTATCCGGTCGCGCACAGCACCGACCTCGACGGCGTCGCCGCGGCGCTCGCGCTCAGCATCGTGAGCGGGACGCTGCACGGCGCGCAGCTGTCGTCGGGAGCGGCGATCGCCGGCAGCGGCGGAGGCGTCCAGCTGGCGGTCGGCTTCAGCTGGGTTCGGGAGGACTTCGTCGGAGTCCAGGCGGGCGTCGGCTTCACCAAGGCCGCACACCTCGAGGGCGTTCAGCTGTCGAGCGGCCTCAACGTCGTCACCCGCGGCTTCGAGGGCGCGCAGTTGGGGTTGCTCAACGTCGGCGGCGGGAGCTCGGTCGGCGCCCAGGTCGGTCTGATCAACGTCGGCGGCGAAGTCTCCGGCGCCCAGATCGGCCTGCTCAACATCGCCGCCCGCTCGAAGGGGCTGCAACTGGGTCTGCTCAACATCGCCAAAGAGAGCGACGCGCCGATTGGTCTGCTCTCGATTGGCGGCGAGCGGATCCACGTCACGCTCGCGGCGACCGAGACGCTGCCGCTGACGGTGAACGTCAAGCTCGGCGCCCGCCACGTCTACAGCATCCTCGCGCTGGGGATGAGCTTCAGGCAGAAGCCCACCTACGGCTGGGGCCTCGGCGTCGGCTGGCGCACCTCGACCGAGCGCTGGCGCCTAGCGACAGAGCTGATCACCCAAAGCCTCCACCCTTCCTCTCGCCCGACCTGGAGCAGCAGCGAGTTGTTGGCGTCGCTGCGCATCAACGTCGGCTTCCGCTTCACTCCGTGGCTGTCCGTCTACGCGGGCCCCTCGCTCAACTTCATGGTCGACTTCTCCGACGACGCGACCGAGCTGAAGCCGCTGATCGGCTGGACGACGTCGAGTCGGCCGGGCGTCCCGTCGATGCTGTACCCCGGGCTCCAGGTCGGAGTTGAGCTGTGAGCACAGAACGTCAGTGACAGATTTCCCGTCGACCGGCGTTCAATGGACATGCGCTCAAAACCCAAGAATCTCCTGTCGCAGTCGTTGATCTGTACTCTGACTCTGGCGTTCCTGACCGGCTGTGGACCGGCGGTGATCGGCAACGGCAAGGTGGTCACAATCAGCCAGCAGGTGGCCGAGTTCACCCAGGTCGTGGTGGCAGGCTCGGTTCAGCTCGTCGCGACGACGGGCGAGCTGTCCGAACTGACGATCACCGGCGAGGAAAACATGCTGGCGCTTCACGACTGGGTGGTGCGCGACGGGGTGCTGCGGCTGCAGCCGAAGCAAGGCCAGTGGCTCAACCCGACGCAGCCCATCACCGCGACGATCTCGGTGCCGCGGCTCGAAGCGGTCCAGGCCTCGGGCTCAGCTGTTGTGACTGCCGCAGCGCTGGTTTCGCCGAGCGCGGCGAGCGTGGAGACCAGTGGAAGCGCACGGGTCATCTCCGGCCCGATCTCCGCTCCGCAGGTCAACCTCGAAGCGAGCGGCGCGAGCGAGATCCAGACCGAGGGCGCGACGACCGCGCTCAACATCTCGGCGAGCGGCTCGGCTGACATCGTCGCCGCCGGCCTGATGAGCGAGGTGTTGGAGCTCAGCGCCAGCGGCAGCTGCACGGTGAAGGCGCGCGCCTCGAAGGAAGCACGCGGAGACGCCAGCGGCGCCGCTCACGTCGTCGTCGAAGGCTCACCCGGGGTGCGTTCGATTGCTCGCTCGGGGTCCACGTCCGTCAGCTTTCCCTGAGGTTGTTCTTCCTGGTCTTCCGACTGACGAGACGGGCGAGAATCTCAAGGCGGGTCACGAATCGACCAGGTTTGCTTGAAGAACGGCGACGTCGGATTGGACGCTGCGACCAGGGCACGTCGGCTCACCGGTCTTGACAACGACTGCACCTTCAACCCACGCAAAGATGTCGCAGTCTTCAGCGCTCGCCACACACTGTTCGGTCATGACGTTTGGATTGCCCGGCGAAACCATGATGCCGATCTCTCCTTCGACATGCATCAGTCCAAACGTATGGCCAGCTTCGTGAGCAATCAGGCGAGCAAGATACCTCTCGGGCCATTTGGTAGTTTTTGCTGAGAAGTTTGGAGTCACGACACCAACGTTTGCGTCATGCTTGTTGTCGCAATCGAGTGTCGCTCTACCACCGATGGCAGTGAGACCGCTTCCGACGAGGGCACCCACGACGATCATCGTGTACTTGCCTTGAAGCGGCCGCTCGGTGACGACCCGAACGTCAAAGTTGCCGAAATAGACTGCGAGCATTTTCCGAACCGCCTCAATCACAGCGGGTCGGTCGTGGCCGGTTTTCCAAGACTGGTCTGCCAACTCGAACGGCAAAAATGTTTGTGGAGCGCCAAGAATGCTCCAAGCACCGGTCGAGGAATCGTCTGTTGTGCCCGGAACGAGAGTCATCGGGGCACCGCCAGGTTCGCCGAACTGCAGATAGAGAACGGGTCCTGTCTTGGACGGTTCCCGCACTGCCGGCGCAGCTTGCGGATTGGAGAGATCGGCCTCCTTGGCATCGGCACACGCCCAAACGCAGGCAGCGAGGAGAAGCACGCTGACAAAGCGTGCTTTCGTAGAACTCTCCCCAGCGCTGCGTTGAAACGACTGACGGAAACGGATGGGTGAAGGCATGACTAACTTCTCCAATGAGTTGGATGCGGGTGCAGGAGCCGCCTTGAAGACGCGAGAGCGGCTCCCGTGTAGCCTCGAAATTCAGCCGTCCCGCCAACGACCTATTGAGCTCGAGCCTCTAGGGCCTTCAGCGCCCGGTCTCGCCCCTTCTGCGCCGGCGCGAAGTCGGGTCTCACCGCCAGCGCCTTGCCGAAGTACTCGAGCGCCGTGGCCGGCTCGGTCGCCAGCCGCATCCCTCCGATGGCAGTGAAGACCTCGGGGCTGTTGCGACCCAGTTGCTCTGCGCGGGCGAGCGCCTCGAAGAAGCCCTTTGCGTCTCCTGCGCGCTGCCTGCCCTGACCGAGCAGCGCCAAAGCCATCGCGGTCTCCACCCGACGCACCTGTCCTTCAAGCGGGTGGAATCGCTCTCTTTGAAGGACGCCCGCCACCGCCGCGTCGCACGCCGCGCTCGCCGCCTCGAGCTTTCCCGCCTGCGTCTGCTCCAAACACAGTCCAAGCTGGGCGCTCGACAGCAAGGGCGAGCGGCCTGCCGCCTGCGTCACCTCGCGAATCCAGGTGGTGCGCGCCTCACCCTGAAGGTCGCGCCAGCTGTCGAAGGGCGACGCCGCCGGAAGGAAGTACCGGATCTCGTGATCGCGAATCAGCGACGGATAGTCAGAACAATAGGGGTTTTCCGAAAGGCGGCGGGAAGGAACTCGGAACCGAGGGTGGTCGAGGATGGTTGGTGGGGTGCCGGACAGCGCTGGAGCTGTGCGGAAAAGCGGGCGGCGCGCACACGTCTGCGG
>JBBRAX010000122.1:0-6745 GCA_038206395.1 Myxococcales bacterium
GACGAGTCGGCGACGGACGTGCTCAACTTCGTCGCCAGCATTTTCGCCCGGGGTGACGCGAAGGAGTAACCGTGGCACTGCGCATCGATCAAGATCACTCGCGCTTCAAACAGATCGTCCGCGGGAAGATCAAAGCGAACCTGCGCAAGTACGTGCAGCAGGGAGAGATGATCGGCAAGAAGGGGAAAGAGACGATCTCGATCCCGGTGCCGTTCATCGACATCCCCCACTTCAAGTACGGGTCGAAGGAACAGGGCGGCGTCGGCCAGGGCAAAGGAGAGCCCGGCGACCCGCTCGCCCAGGGAGATCCGCAGCAGGGCGACGGCTCGGGCAAGGCGGGAGAGGCAGAGGGCGAGCACTCGCTCGAGGTCGACGTCTCACTCGACGAGCTGGCGCAGATCCTCGGCGAAGAGCTGCAGCTGCCGAACATTCAGCACAAGGGCACCGAGAAGATCGTCACCACCAAGATCAAGTACACCGGGATCCACACCATCGGGCCCGAGTCGCTGCGCCACTTCCGCCGCACCTACAAGCAGGCGATGAAGCGGCAGATCTCGATGGGCACCTACGACCCGAACAACCCGGTGATTGTGCCGGTGCGGGAAGACAAGCGCTACCGCACGTACAAGCTCGAGAACCTGCCCGAGACCAACGCCGTCATCATCTACATGATGGACGTATCGGGCTCGATGGGCGACGAGCAGAAAGAGATCGTTCGCATCGAGAGCTTCTGGCTCGATACGTGGTTGCGCCACCAGTACAAGGGCCTCGAGTCGCGCTACATCATTCACGACGCCGTGGCCCGCGAGGTAGATCGCGAGACCTTCTTCCACACGCGCGAATCCGGCGGGACGATGATCTCGAGCGCCTACAAGCTGTGCCGCGACATCATCAAGGCCGACTACCCGGCCTCGAGCTGGAACATCTACCCGATTCATTTCAGCGACGGCGACAACTGGTCGGCCGACGACACGCGGCTGTGCGTCGAGATGTTGAAGACGGACATTCTGCCGACGGTGAACCAGTTCGCCTACGGCCAGGTCGAAAGCCCGTACGGGTCAGGGCAGTTCATCAAGGATCTGCGCGAGAACGTGGGCGACCAGGCAAACGTGGCGCTCAGCGAGATCGCCGACAAAGACGCGATCTACGGCTCGATCAAGGACTTCCTCGGGAAGGGACGCTAATGCCCAAGGGCCTCACGCCTCGCCTCAATGATCTGAAGAACGAGATCGAAGGGTACGCCCGCGAGTTCGGGCTCGACTGCTTCGAGACGGTGTTCGAGATCCTCTCGTACGACGAGCTCAACATGGTCGCAAGCTATGGCGGCTTCCCCACGCGCTACCCGCACTGGCGCTGGGGCATGGAATACGAGCAGCTGTCGAAGAGCTACGAGTACGGCCTGTCGAAGATCTACGAGCTCGTGATCAACAACGACCCTTGCTACGCGTACCTGCTCGAGGCCAACGCCGAGATCGATCAAAAGCTGGTGATGGCCCACGTCTACGGCCACTGCGACTTCTTCAAGAACAACTTCAGCTTCCGCCACACCAACCGGCGAATGATCGACGAGATGGCGAACCACGCCACGCGCGTGCGCCGATCGATCGACAAGATTGGCATCGAGAAGGTCGAAGACTTCATCGATCGTTGTCTCTCGCTGGAAAACCTCATCGACCAGCACGCGCCGCACATTCGCCGGAACCCCGACCCCAAGCTCGCCGAGGAACAGTCGAAGGCGAACGATCGGGTCGGAGGCTTCAAGGTCGACCGCGAGTACATGCGCGGCTTCGTCAACCCACAGGCGTTTCTCGATTCTCAGCGGAAGAAAGTCGAGGACGAGAAGGCGAAGGCGAAGAAGTTCCCCGAAAGACCGCAGCGCGACGTGCTGCTCTTCCTGCTCGACCACGCCCCGCTGGAAGAGTGGGAGTTCGACATCCTCTCGATCGTTCGCGAAGAGGCGTACTACTTCGCGCCGCAGGGCCAGACCAAGATCATGAACGAAGGGTGGGCCAGCTATTGGCACTCGACGATCATGACGACGCGCGCGCTGCGCGACTCCGAGATCATCGACTACGCCGACCACCACTCAGGTGTGATGGGCTCGGCTCCCGGGCGGCTGAACCCGTACAAGATCGGCATCGAGCTCTTCCGCGACATCGAAGACCGGTGGAACAAGGGTCGCTACGGCAAAGACTGGGACGAGTGCGACGACCTGCGCGCGCGCCGCAACTGGGACAAGAAGCTGGGCAACGGCCGGCAGAAGATCTTCGAGGTGCGCAAGCACTACAACGACATCACCTTCATCGATGAGTTCCTGACGCCCGAGTTCGCGATCGAACAGAAGATGTTCACCTACGGCTTCAACGAGAAGCACAACGCCTGGGAGATCATGGACAAGGAGTTCAGGAAGGTGAAGGCGAAGCTGCTGCAGAGCCTCACCAACTTCGGCCAGCCTGTGATCGAGATTGTCGACGCCAACGACGACAACAAGGGCGAGCTGCGGCTGGCCCACAAGCACGAAGGCACCGACCTGAAGGGCGACTACGCCCGCGAGACGCTGCGAAACCTGCAGTCGCTGTGGCGCCGGCCAGTCACATTGGTCACGAAGTCCGAAAACAAGGGCATCGCCCTGCGCTTCGACGGGACGACGCACACCGAGAAAAAGGTAGAGTTGTAGGCACCGTGGCCCTTTCCCGAATCATCGACCTCAGCGTCACCCGTGTCCGGCTGGTATTGCCCGCTGCCGAGTTCGTTCGCCTTCCGGCGGCGATGGGCGTCACCGTCGTGCGCGAAGGCGCCGAAGTCCGCCTCACCACCGAGCAGCCACGGTGCTCGCTGCTCTTCAGCATCCAGGGCGACACTGCGACCCTCACCGAAGTCACCGTGAAGGACGACGTGCGCGGCGCCTTCTTCCAGCAGGTGCTGGGCGCGTTGTTGGTCGAGTACCAGGGCGACCTGGACGCTGAAGTCGAGTGGAACCAGCCGAAGGGCCAGAAGAGCCGCGTCTGGGTCGAAGGCGGTGAGACGGACTACCCGCTGCTCGCGTCGCTGTCGGCGGCCCGGGCCGACCCGCTGGCCGAGGGGGTTCTCGAGGAAAAGAAGCCGCGCGATGACAGCCGCGTCGAAGCGCATCTGGAAAGCGCCCGCGCCGCCTGGCAGGAATACCAGCGGCTGAAGTCCGGAAAAGCGACGCGCAGTTAGTCCTCGCTTAGGCTGCAACAGCCCTGATGCTCATCTCTGCCCTCGCCACCGTCCTCGCGCTGACCGCCACCGGGTTTCCGGTGGGCTCCACCGTGGTGAAGAACCGCCGGCTCGAGCGGAACCAGACGGTGACGAAGGCGCTGTACGACGCACAGCTTGATGACGCGACGGTCGAGGCCGTGCAAGGTGCGCTCAAGGCGGTCGAGTTCGACTTCAAGCGCGCGCGGCCTGGCGACCAGCTGCGCTTCGTCTTCCGCGACGGGCAGCTCGACCTGCTCGACTACCGACGGTCGCACCTCAGAGAATGGTCGGTGCGCCGCGACGGCGATCGCTACGTCGGCCGCCTGCGGGAAGTTGAACGCGAACAGCAGGTCGCGGTGATCGAGCTCAACGTGGACAGCTCGATCTGGGATGCGGCGATCGCCGCGGGTGAGAAGCCCGAGATCGCCGTCACGCTCAGCGACGTCTTCGCGTGGGACATCGACTTCTACCGCGACGTGCAGAAGGGCGACCGGATGCGCGCCGTGATCGAGAAGGTGGTCAGCAAGGGCCGCACGATCGAGTACGGCAACGTGCTCGCCGCCAGCTACGTCGGCTCTTCCGTCGGGACGAAGCGCAGCTTCCGCTACAAGATGCCCAACGGCGACGAGACCTTCTTTGCCGAAGACGGCACCTCGGCGCGGAAGACCTTCTTGAAGAGCCCGCTGAAGTTCGCCCGCGTCACCTCGGGCTTTGGGTCGCGCTTCCACCCGATTCTCAACTACGTCGGCAGCCACAACGGCGTCGACTACGGCACGCCTTCGGGCACACCCGTGTGGGCGGTTGCCGACGGCTCGGTGACGCGCGCTGGCTGGGACAACGGCGGTGGCAACATGGTCTGCGTGAAACACGTGCTCAGCCTCGAGACCTGCTACCTGCACCTGTCAAAGATTCTGGTGAAGGTCGGCGAGCGCGTGCCGCAGAAGGCGGTGCTCGGAGAGTCGGGCAGCACCGGGCTGTCGACGGGGCCGCACCTGCACTTCGCGATGAAGCGCGGCGGCTCTTTCGTGAACCCGCTGAATCAAAACTTTCCGAAGGCCGACCCGCTGCCGAGAGACCTGCTCGAAGACTTCGGCACGCGCATCTCGTCGGCGAGGTCGTTGCTGGACGCGGTCAACGTCGCGGGCCGTCTGCTCGAAACGGCTCGGTAACGCAAGGCACGCACGGGTATGGTGCTGAGCGCCCATGCCCCCGACCCCTGCCCCTTCCGAGCTGCGCGCTGGCACCAGCGCCGAATCGCTGCGCCGCGCCTTCGTCGATCACGTCGAGTACACGCGTGGAAAGAACTTCGACTCGGCCAGCCTGTACGACCGGTACCTCGCGCTTGCGCTCACCGTGCGCGACCGCCTCGCGAAGAGCTGGGTCAAGACGCAGCGCCGCTACTACCAGCAGGACGCGAAGCGGGCGTACTACCTGTCGGCCGAGTACCTGCTGGGCCGCGCGCTGGGCAACAACCTCATCAACATGGGGCTGTGGGATCCCGCGAAGGAAGCGCTGAAGGAAATCGGCGTCGACCTCTCGTCGCTGCTCGAGATGGAACAGGACGCGGGCCTCGGCAACGGTGGCCTGGGGCGTCTGGCGGCTTGCTTCCTCGACTCGCTGGCGACGCTCGACATGCCGGGCATGGGCTACGGCATTCGCTACGAGTTCGGCATCTTCACGCAGGAAATCATCAACGGGTACCAGGTCGAACGCGCCGACGAATGGCTGAAGTTTGGCAACCCGTGGGAAATCGTGCGCCCCGAGCGCATCGTGCCGGTGCGCTTCTACGGCAGCGTGGAACAGACGCTGGCGCCCGATGGCCGCCGGGTCGCGCGCTGGGTGGGCGGCAAGACGGTGCTGGGAGTGCCGTACGACACCCCGATTGCCGGCTTCGGAGCGAACACCGTCAACTCGCTGCGGCTCTGGCAGGCGCGTGCGTCGGCCGAGTTCGACTTCGCGCTCTTCAACGACGGCGACTACGAGCGCAGCGTCGTCGAGAAGAACGACTCGGAGGTCATCTCGAAGGTGCTGTACCCGAACGATCAGAACCAGGCCGGCAAAGAGCTGCGCCTCAAGCAGGAGTACTTCTTCGTCGCCTGCAGCATCGCCGACATCATGCGGCGGTACCTGAAGACCCACTCGGACTTCGTACAGTTCCCCGCGAAGGTCGCGATTCAGCTCAACGACACCCACCCCGCGATCGCCGTCAGCGAGCTGATGCGCGTGTTGATGGACGAGAAGCGGGTGCCCTGGGACGAGGCGTGGGACATCACGACGAAGACCTTCGGCTACACCAACCACACGCTGCTGGCTGAGGCGTTGGAAAAGTGGCCGGTGCCGCTTTTCGAAAGGCTGCTGCCGCGCCACCTGCAGATCATCTACGAGGTGAACCAGCGGTTCCTGCGGCAGGTGCAGATTCGCTGGCCCTTCGACAACGACCGCATGCAGCGCATGTCGCTGATCGAAGAAGGCAAAGAGAAGCAGGTGCGCATGGCCCACCTCGCGGTCGTCGGCAGCCACAGCGTGAACGGCGTGGCGGCGCTGCACAGCAAGCTGCTGCAGCGTGACGTGATGCCGGACTTCGCCGAGATGTACCCCGAGAAGTTCAACAACAAGACGAACGGGGTGACGCCCCGCCGTTGGCTGCTGGCCTGCAACCCGCGGCTCGCCGGGCTCATCACCGAGGCCATCGGCGACAAGTGGGTCGCCGACCTCGAAAGGCTCACTGAGCTCGAGAAGTTCGCCGACGACGCGGCCTTCGTGAAGAAGTTCCGCGACGCCAAGGCGGGCAACAAGCAGGACCTCGTCAATCACCTGCGCGACGTGATGTGGACGAGCCTCGACCCGACTGCGGTGTTCGACGTTCAGGTGAAGCGTCTGCACGAGTACAAGCGGCAGCTGCTCAACGCGCTGCACATCGTCCACCTGTGGATCCAGGCGCGAAAGGACCCGAAGAGCATCGGCGTGCCACGCGCGTTCCTCTTCGGCGCGAAGAGCGCGCCTGGCTACAAGACGGCGAAGCTGATCATCCGGCTCATCAACGGCATCGGCGAAGTGGTGAACAGCGATGCGGGCCGCACGGGCCTGCGGGTCGCCTTCATCCCCAACTATCGGGTCTCGCTGGCTGAACGCATCATCCCCGCGGCCGACGTCAGCGAGCAGATCAGCACCGCCGGCATGGAAGCCTCGGGCACCGGCAACATGAAGTTCGCCATGAACGGGGCGCTCACCATCGGCACGCTCGACGGCGCGAACATCGAGATCCGCGAGAAGGTCGGGGCCGAGAACTTCTTCCTCTTCGGCCAGACCGCCGAGGAGGTCACGAAGACCAAGGCCTCCGGCTACACCGGCCGGCAGATCTACGAGACGAACCCGGCGGTGAAGGAGGTGCTCGACCTCATCGCGTCAGGCTTCTTCTCCCCGGAGGATCGAAAACTGTTCCGCCCGCTGGTGGACTCGCTCATCAACAGCGATCCCTACCTCGTGCTGGCCGACTTCGACGCCTACGTGCGCGCCCAGGAGG
>JBBRAX010000123.1:0-6082 GCA_038206395.1 Myxococcales bacterium
CGCCGGTTCCCGAGATCGTTCGGGCAGCTGAGCCGCCCACGCCGGCGCCGCCACCGCTGGCGCGCTTCGAACTGCAAGTGGTGAATGTCGAGGGAAACGCGCGCCGGGCGACGGTACGGCTGAAGTCAGGAGACCAGATCACCGAAGTCGAGACCTCTCGCCGCGGGGCGCTCAAGGGTTGGTTGGTGCCCGGCCGCTACACGTTCGACACCTACTTCGACCATCAGTACTACGGCATCGAGCAGGGCTTCGAAGCCGGGCAGACCCACAAGCTGGTGCTGACCGTGGGTCGCAAGCCGGTAGGCGTGCGCGGCTTCGTGGTGGGCATCGACGACCAGCCGCTTCTCGACGTCCAGCTTTCGTACGAGGGCCTGCCCAACACCGTGTCGACTGGCGGGCACTTCGAGTTCGAGACGGACAAGAAAGAGCTTTGGATTACCGTGAGCAAGAGCGGCTACGCGCGTGAGACGGTGAGGGTCGAGCCTCCCACCGAAGACGTGAAGATCGTGCTGCGGACCTCGGCCGACATCTCGGTGGCGGTGGTCGACACGGCCGGCGCTGCGGTGTTCGATGCCCTGGTCGACTTGAGCTCAGGGACCCTTCACCACCCCAACGAAAAGAAGCTCACGACCGAGAAGCCGATTCTGGTTCGCAACGTGCCGTCGGGTCCGATGAAGGTCCGCGCGGTGCGAATGACCGCAGAGGGGCTCGAGCGGGGCTCGACGGAAATCGCGCTCGTCGCGGGCCAGCTGGGCGAAGCGGTGGTGAAGCTTCAGCCCGCCACGGGCCTCGAAGGAACCGTGACGTCGAAGGGGGCGCCGCTGGAAGGGGTGCGGGTCGTGGCGCTGGCCCCGACGGGCAGAGTGCTCACCCCATTCGAGAGATCCGTGATGTCGGCGGCAGTTGAGCTCGAGGACGCCGAAGGGTCAACCGACCGCCAGGGACACTTCGATCTGAAGCCGCCGAAGCTGCGCGGCCCAGACACCAGGTACCGCATCTACGTGCTCGGCCCCGGGCTTCGAGAGCCCGAACATCCAGTGCTGCTCGAGCTCGGTGGAATGCCAGTGAAGCTCGAGCTTGTTCCGCTATCTGCCGAGTGAGTGCCACCACGCGACGAACTCGGCCCAGCTGATCGTCCCGTCGGAGTCGCGATCGACGTCCGCGTACCCGGTGGCGAGTTCTTCTTCTTCCATCGCCATGCCGGCCGCCTCGCAGATGCGGGCGAACTCGGGCAGCTCGATCACGCCGTCCTTGTCGCGATCGTAGTGGTCGAAGATCTCACGCACTTCCTGATCGGGATCCGACTCGGAGACCATCACCTTGCCGTAGATGCCAGACATCTCGACCGCGTCGGCGCGATGCCGCGGTGGAGCTGACGGTTTCGCGGCGGGCTTCGCTTTCGCTTTCGCTTTCGCCTTCAGCTTCACCGCTGCGACGGGCTTCTTCTTCGTGGCAGCAGGCTTGAACGCCTTCACCAGCTTCTTGGTCGGCAAGTGTGGTTCCTCCCCTTTGGCTTCGGCGCACTCTACGGCGCCGGCGCAGTGACCGGAAGAACTGGAGCGACCGCCGGGCGGCGCCTCGCGATCTCGATGCCTGTGATGCAGGCGCCCAACCACACCGTGCCCGCCGCGAAGCCCGCCATCACGTCGCTGAAGTAGTGCACGCCCAGGTACATGCGGCTGAACCCGATCGCCACCGACCACGCGACGGCGAGGATGACGGCCAGCAGCTGCCGAGCCGCTGATTTCGCGAAGAGCACGCCCAGGTACGCGAGCATGCCGGCCGCGACGAAGGTGGCCATCGAATGACCGCTGGGGAAGCTCCAGCCGCTGCCGACGCTGTACGGGTGCTCGAAGACGGGCCGCGCGCGGGCGAAGACTCCCTTGAGCGCCTGGTTCATCACCGCGACGCCCACGAGCGCGACCACCCACCCAGTGAGCAGCAGCCGGCGGCGCTGCCTCACCAGCACGATGGCGACGCCCACGCCGAGAATCGGCACGCCAATGTCGCCGCCGAAGTCGGTGAGGATCTCCATCAGCTTCACCCCGAACGGTGACGCCGCCTGGTGCAGCGCCTGCGACAGCGCCACGTCGACCCTCACCATCGCGTTGTCATCGGCAACCGACTGGCCGAGCTGAACGAAGAGCAGCGCCGCCACACCGATTCCCAGCGCAAGCGCCAGGTGCACCAAGAGGTACTCAGTGGCGCTGAGCGTACGCATCGCACGCCACAGCCAGGGGATTCTCGCCTCCAGCGACCGCATCGTCGGCCACATCGCGATGTCCGCCCAAACCTTCCGCGCGCGGCGCCAGATCGCCCGGGCATGCTTGTCCGACCAGCGCACCGTGAAGACGAGGGCGAGGACCAGAAACGTGGCGACCGCGACCAGCAACAGCAGGAACAGCATCGGGTGCGATCCCACCTTTTGCGCAATCGCGACCGAATCCATGGGGTTGAAGAGAGCAAACCCCACGCCACGTCGCAAACAGGTCACGAAATCCGGGTTAAGGGGGCTGGGTGCGCCTCCATCGGCTGGATGACTACCAATCCTGGCTGTTCGAGGTGCAAGGACGCCGCATCGCCGTTGACCCGTGGCTAACTGCCTCACATCGCCTCCCTCCTGGGCATTGGCTGTTCGGCCGCCGCAGGGAAGCGCCGTCGCCTGGGCCAGAGGCGATCGCCTCGGTGGACGCGGTGGTTCTGACCGGGCCCTTCGCGGATCACTGCGATCCCGACACGCTCAGCGTGCTGCCGCGCACGGTGCCGATCTTCGCGCAAGGCATCGCGGCGAAGCGGGCAGCGAAGCTCGGCTTCACGCGTGTGACGGCGATGCGCGGGGGCGACGAGGCGAGTCTGTTTCCCGGCACGAAGCTTCACGCCGTCCAGCCGGGCTTCCCCTATCGGCACAACTCGATTGGCTTCGTGCTCGAAGGCGATGGGGCGCGCGCGGGCTTCGAGACGCACGTCATCGATCTGAAGCGGCACGGGCCGAGGTTCGAAGGGCTCGATCTGCTCGTGGTGCCGGTTCAAGGCGTGTGGCTGATGGGCGTGCCCTTCGTGATGGCTCCCGAGAGAGTGCGCGACATTCTCGACGTGCTCAAGCCGAAGCAGGTCGTCGCCACCGGTAATGATCCAGACAAGGGGCACGGGGTGCTGTCGAGCGTGATGCTCTTCTACCGGGGCAGCGTCGGAGGGTTCGGCGCGTCGATGGCGGGCTCGGCGTCCCGCTTCGTCGACCTCGTCGCGGGCCAGACGCTCGAAGTCAGCGCGCCTTCCACAAGGTAGTGCCGTCGACCTGGCGGAAGCGCTCGGTGAACCAGCTTTGCGAGAGCTGCCAGCTGCCGCGCCAGCCGAGCACCACGTTCGGACACTGCGCGAGGTGCCTACGGATCGCCGTCTGCGATGCCGGGCTGGCGAAGGCCGCGGTCGCGTCGGGAAACCTCTCGCCCACTCGCACGGCGTCGAGAAGCATCGTGCCGTAGGGGTCTGGAATCGAGCGATTCACCCGGCCGCCGGCCAGCGCGTCGGCGGGCTCGAAGGCGTACAGGCATTCGCCGTTTGGAACCTCGCGGCGAATCGTGTCGCCGATCGCCTGCAGCTCAGCAGCGCGCTTTCGACCCTCGAGCACCGCGAAGCGCACCGAAGGGAACGCGAGAGCCAACGCCGCGGCGGCCATCAGCGCGAAGTGATCGAGGCGGGGCACGCGCTTCCAGAGCCAGGCCGCGGCGTAGCCCGCGAGCACGGTCTCAGAGGCAGCGAGGTGTGAGTTGTATTGACCCCAGTACGCGGCGGAGGCGAGAAACGCGGCGGCGGTCGTGACGTACGCAAAGGCGAAGAAGCGGTACTCGCGGCCGCGATCGGTGAGGCCGATAACCAAGGCGAACACCGCCAGCGCGGACGACACGACGTGCGTGCCTCCGAAGATCGTGCCGAGGCGGGCGAGCCGAACCACGTCGCCGTCCGGCGGGCGCCACGCGTGGAAGAAGAAGACGTCGGTCAGGAACGACGCGGGCGCGAATGCTGCGAGCGGGCCGACAAGGACCAGCGCGGTGATGGCCGCGATCGCCGGAAACCGCAAGCCCCGCGGGCCAGACACCAACGCAGCCAGTCCCCACACCCCGCCCCACAGCTTCACGGTGACGGCGAGGCCTCCGAGAATTCCTGCTGGCGCCGGGCGATTCGATAGCCACGCGAGCGCCATCGAGAGACACGCGAGGTTCAACAGCGGCTCGAGAAAAGGCCCACGCTCGACTACGACGGCTTCGGGATAGCCCGCGTACAGCGCCGCCGCGACGAGCCCCGCCATCGGGCCCGCCCAGCGCGAGGCGAGGCGGCCGACGAGAAAGATGTTCGCCGCTCCGATGAGAGTGGCGATGAAGCGCGCGGCAGAAAAGCCCGGCAGGAGGCCCAGCAGGTAGAGCAGGCCAGGCGGGTGAACGAAGACGAAGTCGCGGTAGGGCAGCACGCCGTCGAACAGCAGCCTCGCCGCGGTGAAGTAGACGCCTTCGTCGTAGTCGACGGGGACGCCGAATGCGCCGGTCGCTCGCAACAGCGGCGACGCACGGATCAACCAGCCGCCCACCGCGATTACCACCAGTGCGATCGTGGTTCTCAAAGCGCTGCGAGGTAGCTGCAGACGAGGCGGATGATCTCGGTCGCCAGCTTCTCGTCGTCGAGCGTCGGGGGCCGGGGGAAAATGCCGTCGTGGGTCAGGCTGTGAATCGCGTTCACCAACACATGGGTAACGAGCTCGAGGTCCGTCTTGGGCCAGCGATCGCGGTGCGCTTCGAGGAGGCCGCGCAAGCCTTCGCTCGCCTGGCGCACGCGCTCGACCAGCAGCGGGTGGTGGCCGACCAGCGGCATCGCCGACAGGGTCGCGCGCATCAGCGGCCCTTCGGATCTCTGAAAGGCGAGCGTCGATCGCACGAGTGCGGCGACGACGCTCTCGAGGTTCGACAGCTCGAGGGTCGCCATGTGCTCGAGCTGAAACTTCAACTCGCGCTGCGACTGCGCCTCGATGATCTGGGTGACCAGCGACACCTTGTCGGGGAAGTACTGGTACAGCGAACCGGGGCTGACGCCAGCGACGGTCGCGACCTCCTGCATCGTCAGCCCGTCGAAGCCACGAGAAACGAGAATGCGAGACGCCGCTTCGACGATCGCGTCCACCAGCTCGCGCGAACGCGATTGTTTGGGTGATTTCCGGGGCTTGAGGCGGCCGGGCAGCCCCGTGGCCGAGGGCTTCGGGCGCCGTCGAATGCGAGTGGCTGGCATGGGTCACCCCCTCTACTTTGGTTTCGCAGCAAACGAACGGAGGCGTGATGCGAATTCTGGTGCTGGGAGGGACGGGATTTCTGGGCTCGCGGGCGGTGACCGCGCTGAAGGCGATTCCCGAGGCCGACGTGCAGGTCGCGTCGCGGCGCGGCCCGGTGGTGGTGGACTTCACGAAGCCCGAGACTTTCGCGGCGATGGCCGGCTTCGAGTTCGTGATCGATCTCGCCGACGCGACGACCTTCTCGCCCGACGCGCTGGCTGAGTGGTGCTTGAACCAGGGGCTCACCTTCGTCGAGTGCAGCTCGGATGCGCGCGTCGTCGAGGGGCTTCATGCGGTGGGCAAGAGGGTGGGAAAGGGGCAGCTGATTCTCGGCGGCGGCATCTTTACCGGCGTGAGCAACCTGCTGGGGCGCGACGTGGCGGAAGCGGTCGCTCCGGCCCAGTCGGTGACGCTGGCGATCTCGACCAGCCCGTACTCGGGTGGTGGGAAGAGCGTGGCGGCGCTGATGGCGGGGGCGCTCGCGACGCCGCAAGTGGCGTACGTGAACGGCAAGCGCACCGAGGTTCCGATTCAGAAGGGGCCGGGGTTCGAGCTCGCGCCGAACGTGGTGCGCCCGACGCTGAAGGCGCCGTTTCCCGAGGCGTACATGCTTCACGCGAGCACGAAGGCGCCGAACGTCGAGGTGCTGTTTTCTCCGCGGCCTTCGTTGCTGGTCACGGCGTTCGCCTCGATTCCCGCGTTCATCGCGAAGGCGGCATGGTTCGGCTTCTTGATGCGGATGTACTTCCAGATCTTGCGCGGCGTGCT
>JBBRAX010000124.1:0-6013 GCA_038206395.1 Myxococcales bacterium
AACGGGTTCACCGACATCTCAGAACGGTCCTGTCGCGAGGGCAGCCGCAGCGGCAACGTTAGCCGGAAGCGCGGCCAGATCAGCCCCTGGTTCAGCCATACTTCGCGAGAGCCCGGATCGCTTCATCCCGGACTTCCTGTAGCCAAGTGCGTAGAGGATGGCACGGCGCTCAGCCTGAGCCTCCTGGTGGCAAAGGAAGAATATCAACGCGCCCAGGCGTGCTGGGTGCTCGGCGAAATTGGCGGCCCGTCGGTCGTAAAGAAGCTGCGAATTCTTGCAGAGTCGGACAGCGCCTTTGGCGTGACGGAAGCGAGAGGCAACGACGGTCGCATCTACGCCACCAAAGTCTTCCCGGTGCGCGATGCGTGCGGTGACGCGGCGTCCAGGATTCAACTGCGCTCACCAAAGAAGTAGCTCGGTTCGTGCCCGCCAGTGTCTTGGAGGCCGAAGGCAGGATCCTCGTCGAGCGCGCAGCGCCGTAGACCGTGGCAATATTTTGCCACCGCCCACCCGGAGCAAGGCGGACCACGCCGGATGGGGACTTCTTTAAATTAACCCGTCGAGACTGTTGCAAGGCCACGCGACTGTTGGTCGTTTGGCTCAGTCTCGGCAGGGTTCGAAGCCCTCCTCCGGAGCCAGGTACCTACGCCAGCGAGAACTTCGCCCGTTCAATCGTCATCGTCATCGTCGCCGGCATACAGCGATTGGTCGCTCGCATATACGATGGCCGGACGACGCAGCGCGAGATCACCGAACCGCTCGAGGTAGATGTCATCGACGCAGTTGTCCCAGCCGTCGGCAGTCTGGTGGCAGACCACGCCTTCGGCGGACTCAGATGCCGTTGCCACGTGAACGACGCGGCCTCGCCAGCGCCACTCGACACGTACGAACCTGTCCGCCGATAGCACCGCAAGCACGTCTATGGGCTCGGGACGCGCTAGTTCGACGCCGGTGGGGAAGTCGTCGGGGAACTGCCGCATCAAACCAGCCTGGCAGTTGCGCGCCAGGTAGCTACCCGCGCCTCTCCAGATCTGGAGATCGCCGTCGGCGACCAGATCGGTATGCAGGATCGAGGCGCCCATCACGCGAATTTCGTCGAAGCCATATCGACAAGGCCGCCACAGTTCGGGTGCAAGCCGATCGCACTTCTTGTCGACCTGGCCGATACCGTCAACATCCTCGCTATCCTCGTCGAGACCGCTGCCAAAGAACCCGGATCTCGAACGAATCCAGATCGCGTCGATAGACTGGGATCCCTCGCTCACACACCTGCGTTACCCAGTACGCAAGCGGTAGCTCAAGCCCCCTGCGACAGGATCTCGACGTACCCGTCGGTTCCATGGACCCGGATCCGCTGCCCATCGCGGATCAGCCGCGTCGCGTTCTCGACCCCGACGACGGCCGGCAGACCGTACTCGCGCGCGATCACGGCGCCATGGGTCATCAGGCCCCCGACCTCCGTCACCAGGCCCTTGATCGCGACGAACAGCGGCGTCCAGCTCGGGTCCGTGTAGGCCGTGACGAGGATGTCGCCCGCTTCGAACTCGGCCCTCGCCATGTCGAGGATGACGCGGGCCCGCCCCTCGATGGTCCCGGCGGAGACTGCAAGGCCGGCCAGCGCGCCCGCCGGGAAGTCGGCGCGCCGGTACGAGCCCGCGATGGCCTCGCCGTCGGACGTGAGCACCCGCGGCGGCGTGAGCGCGCGATACGACCTGAACGCGTCTTTGCGCTCGCGGATGAGCTGCTCGTCGACCTCGCGCGTGCGCACAACGGCGTGGAGCTCGTCGAACCTGAGGAAGAAGATGTCTTCTCTTTCGCGAAGCACGTGGGCCTGCACGAGGCGCTCGGCTTCTTCCAACAAGGCCCGCTTGTAGACGAAGTAGCGGCTGACCATTCCGTACTTCGGATACTCCCGGTACCCGGCGAAGGCTCGGACGCGGCCGATCATGCGCTGGGTCTCTTCGGCCTTCCGCTGTCCATCGGGCAGGGCTCGCAGTCGCTCGAGCAGCTCCTGTTCCTTCTTCGCGGCCTCCTGCTTTCCCTGCTCGAAGCGGCGCGCGCCGGCGCCCGGCTCGAAGTTCTTGATGTTACCGAGGAGCAGGGGCACGAGCGTGACGGGGCGTTCGCTCCAGCGTGGGCGCGTGATGTCGATCTCGCCGGCGCAGCGCATGCCGTACGCGTCGAGCCACGCCTGAATGGCGTCTCGCGCTTCCGCCCCGCCCGCGAGCCCGGGCAGCGCGTCGAGAAAGCTCTCGTCGTCGATGTGCTGCTGGAGAAACGTCACCACGTTCGCATGCGGGCGAATCACGTCAGCGACGTCGAGGAGCGCAAGCCCCATCTCGGACGTGACGTTGTGGGGGACGGACTGGGTGAGTGTGTCGGCCGAGCTCTTCTCGCCAAGCCACGCTTGCAGTTGGTCATTGAGCCACCTGGTGGCCTCCATGCTCGCCATGATCACCTGAAGGCTTCGCGGGTCGAACTGGATCCGCTTCAGCTCCTGGAGGTCCCCAAGGATGAAGTCGAGCAGCGCCGAGCCAGACTTCGTCTGGATGTCGAGCTTCGACGCGGCAAGGGAGGCCTGGCTGCGCGCGATCAGCTCGGTGACGATGGCAGGGTCGGTCTCAATCGGGGTTGGACTGCCACTTGCGGGCGGCCCGCCGGGCCCTTCGTCCGGCAACGACCGGATGAAGTCGCCGCGAGCGAGTACGGTCTGCAGCGCGTCCCTGATCAGCGGATCGGAGTTTCCGAGGGCTTCGACGAGGCCAGCGCGGCTGGCCGGTGAAGCGAGAGCACGGGTGACGTCGACGAACAGGCGGCCGCCGGCCTCACCCATGAGCCGCGGCGTCGTGAGCTGCCACACCGAGAGCCCGAGGGGCTTCATGGCATCGGTCATCATCTGCTGATGACCGACGGAGACGTAGACGTGGTTCTCGCGGTCGCTCGCAGTGGGGATGGGGAACAACGTGCTGATCGGCCGGCTCTGGACGATCTGGAAGGCGTCGTCGGCCAGGCACCACTCGATGTCCTGCGGGCGGCCGAAGTGCGCTTCGATGCGCCGGCCCAGCTGCGCGAGCCGCACGACCTGTGCATCCGTGAGCGCCGGCTGCTGCTGCCGCTCGGGCTCGATCGCCTGTTGCTGCGTCCCGCCTCCCGGTGAGGCATCGATGGCCAGCTGCTTGGTGGCGATCGTCTTCGCGACGACCTCGCCGTCGCGCACCTTGTAGACGTCCGGGTTCACCAAGCCCGAGACCAGGGCCTCGCCGAGGCCGAAGCTGGCGTCCACCGAGGTGACCTTCCGGTTGCCGGTGACCGGGTCGGCCGTGAAGAGGATCCCGGCGGCCTGGGGGAAGACCATCTGCTGCACGACGACGGCCATGTGCACCTTGCGGTGGTCGAAGCCGTTTCGCAGGCGGTAGGTCACGGCCCGCTCGGTGAACAACGAGGCCCAGCACCGGCTGACCTGCTGGAGGATCGCCGACGCGCCCACGACGTTCAGGTACGTATCCTGCTGGCCCGCGAAAGCGGCCGTCGGCAGGTCTTCTGCGGTCGCGCTGGATCGAACGGCCCAGGCGGCTTGCGCGCCGAGCTGGGCGAGCGGGCGGGTGATCGCTGCCGCCATGTCGTCAGGAATGGCGATCGCCTCGAGGGTCCGGCGCAGCTCGGCGCTGAGTGCCCGGATCGTGTCCCGGTCGTCGGGCTTCAGACGCGACAGCCGATCGAGCCGATCGTCAATCGACGGCACGGCCGCCATGAGCCGCTGGAAGGCTTCCGTCGTGACGCAAAAGCCCGGCGGCACGCGGATGCCTTCGATGCGCGAGAGCTCGCCCAGGTGCGCGCCCTTGCCGCCGACGACCGCGATCTGCGTCTGGTCGATCTCCTGCAGACCCAACACGAAAGAGCCCATCCACTCACCTATGCAGCGTCGCCGCGCTCTGAGCAACGGCAGCGACATCGGGCGTCGGGCGGATTGCGGGCCGAGCCGGACTCTTGGTACACGACAATCAAGCGCAGTGCGGTACGTCGGCGCCCAGGTTGCCTGGCCAGCAACCACTGGACCGCTCCCCAGCTTTGGGCTCCGAATCCGCCGCGGTCGGGGTCGATCACCCGGTCACTTCTGCGATGCGCGGACGGTAGCCTTTTGGCCGAATGTCGATAGCGTCGTCCTTCGCGCATGGGGAAACAGGATTTCGAGGTCCACTTCGAACGCATGGGACTTCAGGCGCTGCCGGCGGGCGTCTCATGCGACGCGACGTTCGCTGCGGGGTCTCACGACGACACTTTCGCGTCGGGTCCGCGCTCCGAGGTCACCGCGGTCGAGCCGTCGCTGGGCGGCACGCTGCCCCGCCAGGTGCTCGCGACCCCGGACGCCGCGCGCGAGCAGACCGGTGCAGACGAAGTCGAGTTCCATTTCCCGCAGGGCGTCACGCCGGAAGCGGGCGCAAAATTGCGGAAGGTCAATGTCGGCGGCCAGTCATTGATCGCGCGCAGGCGCTACGAGTGGCAGCGTCCGATACTTACGCCCTGGCGGACGAACACTATAGCCTGCTGTATCTCGGTGAAGCGCTCGCACAGCGTTGGGATGCGAACCCGCCCGTCGATGATCACGACCGCGACCGTGTCGTTGTCCCGCGTGGCCGGCTGGTGTTCGCCGGAAGCGGATCAACTCGAATGGCATGAAGCCGGGTTGATCGACGATGGCGCCCTGCGCCCCTCACGCCGCGCTGCGGCCTCTCGTCACCCAGCCGCCGCCGCCGATGTCCGACTCGCGGATGCCTGCATGACAAGTCGGACATTGCTCGGGCAAGATGTCCGACATGACTGACAAAACGCTGTTGATGCGAGAGCTCGGAGGGCGTTTCCGATCGCTGCGCAAGCAGCTCGAGTGGACCCAACTGCGCTTGTCAGCGCGCGCCCGGGTGAGCCGCGACACGATTCACCGCCTCGAACGGGGGGAAGTGGTGGACGCCTCGTCACTCGCGCGATTGCTCGACGCGATGGGGCACCGGATCGCCTTCGAGAAGAAGCCGGCCTTGCGCGCGGCCGACATGCGCAAGCTCTTCCCCGACGTCCACGAGGACTCGTAAGTGATCGACTTCAGCCAGCGGGTCGTCGAGCTCGATGTCTTCGCGGGCAAAGAACCCAGTGGCCGACTGACGCGTCGCAGCCAGTTCGAGTTCGACTATTTGCCCGCCGCCACGCAGCCGGTCTCGCTCATCATGTCGCCAGACGATCGAAGCTTCCGGGACAACGAGCTCTTCGCGGTGATGGACATGAACCTGCCCGAGGGTTTTCTTCTCGCGCAGCTTCGTGAGCGCTCGCCGAAGACGCCGCCGACGAAGATGCAGCTACTCGCGCTCATCGGGGAGAACGGCATTGGCCGACTCGGTTACCGCGAACTGACGTCGCTGCGGTCACCGAAACCCAGGCAGGTGAGCCGGGCTCGCCTCTTGAGCGAGGGCTCCGGCAGGGGAGGTCGCATCTTCGCAGCGCTGGTCGACGCGTACCTGTCGTCGGGCTCGGGACTCTCAGGGGTGCAACCCAAGATCCTCGTGCCCGATCGCACGACAATCCCCGTGCCCAACATTCTGGTGAAGGCGGGCGGCGCCGACTACCCCGGCCTTGCAGCGAACGAGTTCCTCTGCCTGGAGGTCGCCCACCGCGCTGGGCTCGCGGTGCCACGCCATGAGCTCTCTGACGATGGGACGCTGCTGTTGATCGATCGCTTCGATCTGAAGGGCCGTACCCGCCTGGGCTTCGAGGATCTCGCTGCGCTCCTCGACCTGCGCGTGGGTGGTGCGCTGTCAGATCGCAAGTACCGGGGCAGCTATGAGAACGTCACCCGGCTCATCTCGCTCTTCTGTTCCGTCCCCACCGAGACGGATAGTCAGAACAATAGGGGTTTTCCGAAAGGCGGAGGGAAGGAACTCGGAACCGAGGGTGGTCGAGGATGGTTGGTGGGGTGCCGGACAGCGCTGGAGCTGTGCGGAAAAGCGGGCGGCGCGCACACGTCTGC
>JBBRAX010000125.1:0-5999 GCA_038206395.1 Myxococcales bacterium
GTGCATGCCATCTCGCGCCCTCTGGGCCCAAGGCCCGACTCCGAGTGCGCCACGGAACAGCGCTCAACTTTCGCCGTAGCGTCCGCGATCAAATACGCCGTTCAGCTCAACTTGGGGAACGGTGGTCGCTGAACGGATACGGAAGAACAACCCAGCGCAGGTTGGGGCGTGCGGCTGGGGGGGAGCGCGAGGCTGAAGGCGCGGCGGCGCGTGGACGGCCGAAGTCGGGGCGGCGCGAGGGTGTCGCCTAGAAGGCGAGGGCGAGCTGGGGCGGTGCGGTTGCGGGCGGGAGCAGCCGCGCTGGGAGGGTGACGCCGAGCGAGGCAAGCCGCTCCTGGGCAGCCTTGCGGGTGGAGTAGAGGGCACGGACGGAGCGCCGACCGCCGCACGGGCAGCGCAGGACGTCGATGCCGAAGGCGCGCTGGTGAAGCGTCGCCCTCCTGAGCCTGTCGAAGGAAGGCGGCGAAGCAGAGCTGCGGCGGGGCGGGAGTCGGCGGCGGCGGAAGGGTGACGAGGGGCCGCAGCGCAGCGTGGGGGGCGTAGACGCCGTGGAAGGAGGTCAGGTGCAAGCCGTGCAGGCGGCATGAGGGCGACGAGCCTGCGGACGAGGGCTTCGGCGGTGAGGGCGAAGGCGAGCCCCTTCTTCGGCGTGTACTGGTACTGGCCGTCGTCGAGGCGGGTCAGGCGGCACTCGGCCACCGGGCCACGGGCGCATAGCGGGCGAGCCGCTCGAGCCTTTGCCTGTCGTGGGCGTGCACCGCGTACCGAGAGAGGTCGCCGACGAGCAGAAGGTCCTCTCGGAGCGGAACACTGCGAGCAAGTACTCGCGCGGTCCGAGGAACGGCGCGACCTGGAGGAAGAGCGCCTCGCGGTCTTCGGCGGCGCGCAGCGCATCGGCCGTCGCGCCCGCCACGCGTGGATCGACGTACCCGCGATCCTCCAGCGTGCGCACGAAGACGACGGACAAGATCCAAGCGACCGCGAGCTGGGTCACGCGCTCACGCCGCCACGGGTCGAAGCCCATGCCCGTCTGCCCGGCCTTCTGCTCGTCCTCCCACGCCTTCTTCAGGCCGGCCTCGACGCGCTCGGTCTTTGCGCGCACGAGGAGGTCCTTCTCGAGCGCCTTGAGCGCGGGCTGAAGAAGCTTGGGGAGGTTCACAGCGCTCGTCATCGGGGTTTCCTCTTGGTGCGCTTCTTACTGACCGCCTTCTCGACCGCCTTGGGCGTGACCTTCGACTCGGCCAGCTCGGCCTCGATCTGCTGGATGCTTGGTAGGCTCGCCTCGAGGCGCTTCGGCAGCGCCTTGCCGAGCTGGTATTCGGCGATGCCCATCGGCTTGCCGGTGTCGCGCAGGGCGTACTCGGCGAAGACGCGGCTCCTCGTCTTCACGAGCAAGAGGCCGATCGAAGGCGCGTCGGGCTCACGGCGCAGCTGCGTATCCACCGCGCTGAGGTAGAAATTGAGCTTGCCCGCGTGCTCGGGCTGAAACTCTCCGCCCTTCAGCTCGACGACGACGAAGCACCGCAGGTGAAGGTGGTAGAAGAGCAGATCGAGGAAGAAGTCGCGTCCGTCGATCTCGATGGGCACCTGCCGACCGACGTACGCGAAGCCCGCGCCCAGCTCGAGGAGGAACTTCGAGATGTGCCCGACCAGCCCGTCCTCGAGCGCGCGCTCACCAGCCTCGGCGCCGAGCGACAGGAAATCGAATCGATACGGGTCTTTCAGGCTCTCACGCGCGAGGTCGGACAGCGGCCTGGGCAGCGTCCGCTCGAAGTTGGTAAGCGCCTTGCCGGTGCGCTCAACCGTCTTCTGCTCGATGTGTAGCGTGAGCATCGAGCGCGACCATCCATACTCGAGGGCGCTGGCAGCGTACGCGACGCGGTCGTCACGCGTCTCGAGCTTCGTGAGGAGCACGAGGTTGTGGCCCCAGGGCAATTGGTCAACAGGCTGTTGACCAATTAGGCCGAGGTCGGGCCAGGCCTCGGCGAACCGTCGCATGTACTTGAGGTTCGAGATCGAGAAGCCCGCCATGTTCGGGAACTCGGCGCGCAGATCGGCGGAGGCCCGATTGACCACACCGTCGCCCCACGTGCTCTTCGCTCTGCGCTCGAGAAGGTCGCGACCGATGCTCCGGTACAGCGCGATGAGCTCGTGGTTCACCGCGAGGCTCGCGCGCATCTGGGCCGAGCGAACGCGGGTCTTCACGTCGGCAATCCACGCCGCGTAGCCCTTCGGCGCGCGCGTGAGCGACACGGGGCTGTCCGGCCTCGTGCGCTTCGTGGTCATGGTGTCTCCGCGGCTTTGTGGGCATTGGCCAGCCACGCATCGGGCATGACCAGCCGCTGGCTCGGTAGCGGCGCGGGAACGGGCAGCCGACCGTTGATGGAGGGCGCGGCGCCGTCGTTATGCGAGGGCACCACGAGAAGGATCGCGGGCGCGTCGCCGTGCTCTGCGCCAAGGGCGATGCGCGAGAGCGCGCCCGCGAGGCCGTAGCGCGCGAGCGCGCCGGGCCACGCGAGGAGCAACGTCTTGACGCGCCTCTTCAAGAGGTCGTCGACGACGCGGTCGGTGGCCTGCGTCACTAGCTCGATGAGCAACGGCCAATCCGGGCCGCCGGGTCCCTGGCGGTCGTCGACGATGTCTCCCGTGAGCACGCCGGGGTGGCTCTTGATCTCGACGAGGAACAGGCCCTGGCGTGAGAGGAATAGGAGGTCGATCTCGTAGAGGCGTCCCGACGACGGGTCGTACAGCTCGTGCAGCTCCCACGCCTGATGCGGGTCGGTGGGAGCGGGAGACAATTCGTACGCGACGTCGAGCGCGTGGCGCCACGAACCGCTGGCCAGCGAAGGCTCGCGGCCCGAGACGAAGCCCGCGTCCAGCGCGGCGACGACCGATGGCGTGAACGGGGAACTGAAGCCCTCGTCGTCGAGGCCCCGTTCGGAAACGCTGGCACCAGCAGTAAAGCCAATCGCAGTCAGCGGCTGCTCTTCGCCGGCAGTGAGCTCGACGTCGGCGGTTCCGCGCGTGCCGTTGGCGTTCTGCACCACGTGGTACCGGCCCGCAGGAAGCGCCAGCCGCACGGCGCGGCCTTTGGGCTTGTTCACCTCGGCGAAGAAGGGAACCCCGGCGATTGACGACACCTGCAGGCGGCCGGCGGTGTCTTCGGCGAGGCGAAGGCGGGTCGCTCCGCGAAGAGAGACGGTGGGGGCGCGAAGGTCGCCACCGGGCGGCTCGAACCACGGCTGCTGGCCAGTGACGCGCTCGGTGTGAAAAGCGACGAACGCGGCGAGCTCTCCGAAGCGAACGACCTCGGCGTTGTCGGCGTCGGCGCCGCCGAGAATCCCGGACGCGAGCACGTGGGAGAAGAAGCCGCCCTGCAGGCGATCGGTCTCTCCGGCGGGTTGGTTCGATTGCGCGGCGGCGAGCACGCCAAGGCGCGCGGCTTTCTCTTCGAGCGCGTCGATGCGGGCAGAAAGGTCGGGGCCCGTCGCGCCTCGAGCTGTGAAGAGGCTCTGCGCGCGGCAGGCGTCGACGAAGAGCACGACGTCATCTGCAGGCAGCGTCGCGGCGAGCAGCTTGAGCTCTTCGCCGGTGATGCCGCCGCCCTCGAGCAGCAGCTGCCCGTTCGCGCTGTGGCCCGCATAGAAGAGGTACACGGTGGCGCGACGTTCGGCTGGGCGTGCATTGAGCTTCGCCTTCAGCTCGTCGCGGGCGGCGAAGAGCGCGGCCCGCGTCGGCTCTCGGGTCACCGGGAGTGAAAGGCCGGCGGTCGAGAGCGTCGCGCGCGTGGTGTCATCGGGCCGCGCGAGCACCCACGTCTGTTGATGCCCCGGCACGGCGGAAAAGGTGCGCGCCATCCGAAGCGCGTCGTCGTCGGCGAAGCGAAGCGCGGGCAACCCTTCGGCGCCGCCGTTGTGGCCAATGACCAGCGCGTACACGTCGGCGTTGGCGGCGAGCACGGCGGTGAGGGCGGCCGCGAGGATCATGGCTCCACGACAACCAGGCCCGTCACCTGCTCGGCGGCGGTCACCTTCAACACCGAGCCGTCGACCCCCGCTTCGCGCGCGGCAGCGGTCAGCACCTCGTCGGCCAGAGGCTGCGCATCCGTCACTCCGAAGACGCGCCAGCGGCCCGGGTCGAGCGCGGCGCTCTTGCCGGCCTCGAGCACCATCGCCTCTCCCTTCTCGCTCACGAGCACGACGCGAAAGAACGGCAACCGCGACGCGCCCTTCTTCTTGAAGGCGACCCAATCGGTCGAGCGCACCAGGCCCGACGCGTCGGAAGGAAAGACGGTGTCGCTGTGAAGGTCCCCCCCGTCTTGCGGAGCGGCGACCAGCCACAGCCCCAGCGCCAACGGCTTGCCCGGCCCATCGCCGCGCAGCTGAATCTCTTCGGTGGGCGTCGGTTGCCGAAAGCTCACGAAACCAAAAGCGACCGCCGCCACGACGCCGGCCGCCATCGCGAACCTCGGCCACCACGAGGGCACGTCTTGCTGCTGAGGAGCCGGGTTCAGCGCGCCCATCAACCGCGCGAGCTCGCGTTCGGCCTGGGCGGGGCTGCCGTGAGGATCTCCCGCGAGGATGCGCTGCTGCATCGACAGGTTGTCGTAGTGGCGCCGGCAGTCGCTGCAGCCGGCGAGGTGGACGCGCAGCTTCGCTTCGTCGGCGGCGTTCAGCCCACCGGCGATCGCACGCTCGATCGCGCTGCGTTGGCGCCACAGGCTCATGACATCACCTCGGCGGCCAGGGCCTTCAACGCGGGGTCGGCGGCGGCGCGCTGCAGCAGCTTGAGCTTCAGGTACTTCGAGCGGCGCACGTTGACTCCCAGCGCTTTGGCGAGCTCATGAATCGACGACTCTTCGAGCAGCCCGTGGCGCAGCACCGTTGCTTCCTCGGCGTCGAGCGTTGCGGCGAAGGCCTCGACCGCTTCGCGCAGCTTCTTCCGCAGCACTGCGTCGTCGGGTCCGGGCGCGTCGAGCCACAGCGCATCGTCGTCGTCGTCGATCGGCACCGTGGCGTCGGGCCGGCGACCTTTCGCGCGCAGCAGCTCGCGGCAACGGTTCGCAGTGACCGTGCGCAGCCAGGGCGCCAGGGGCCCCTTGTTGACGTCGTAGCTGCCGAGCCTTCGGTGCACCATCAACCACGCCTCCTGTACTGCTTCTTCCTGCTCGAAAGGGCTCCTGAAAAACCGCCCGGCCCAGCGGCGAACCGAGGCGGCATGCGCGCGGTAGACCTCCGTAAATTCCGCCGCGTTCACGGGTCTGTCTTCTCTCCGTATGCCGGGCGCCGAATTCGGAACAACTTTTGTCCGCCCCTTTCGCCCCGGCATACCAGCACGCAACGGCCGGAAGTAACTCCGAGGGGTGTCGGCCGAGATTCCGGCGGCGACCCTGGCGCACCCGGAGTTCGTCAACCAGCTGAAGGGCGCCCTCGAGGTCGCGCTGGTGAATGACGGGCTCTACGCGGACGAAGCCCGGGCGATGGTGGACACGTGGGAACGCAGCTACTTCCTCACCCCTGGCGTCCGGATGCTGTACCTGTTGCCGCAAGCCGAGACGGACAAAATCATCCCGCTGACCATCTCACCCGTGCCGAAAGCGGTGAAGCGCACGATGGTGATTCGCCTCGAGCTGATGACGCCCGCGCACGAGAAGCTGCTGGCGACCTGGCTCACTGAGCTCTCGCAGGCACCGACCGCAGGGGCCGCGCGCGAGAAGTTCCGTTCGTTGGGGCGCTTCGCCGAGCCCCACCTCTCCCGCGCGTGGACCCAGTCGAAGGTGGACGCCGAGCGCAACGCCGCCTCAGGATTGATGAAGGAGATTCAGAGCCAGCGAAAGTGGACGTCGACCGCGGTCGAGTAGTCCCAAGGGCCCGCTCCGTTCATCCCGACAGTTCGCTCCGTTCATCCCGACAGTTCGCTCCGTTCATCCCGACAGTTCGCTCCGTTCATCCCGACAGTTCGCTCCGTTCATCCCGACAGTTCGCTCCGTTCATCCCGAC
>JBBRAX010000126.1:0-5610 GCA_038206395.1 Myxococcales bacterium
GGCCTCGCGCAGTGCACCGAGCTGGTCTGGCAGCTGCGCGGCCAGGCCGAAGGCCGCCAGGTGGCGGATGCCTCGGTGGCCCTGCAGCACAACCTCGGCCTCGGCGGCGCCTGCGTGATGACGATGTACCGGCGCGACTGAAAGGATCTCCCGAACGCGCGCCGCCGTATCATCGCGCGGATGCTCCGCTCGGCGCTGCTCGTCACCATCTTTCTGGGAGCAACCACCAGCTTCGCGAAGACCCCATCGCTGTGGCTGTCGTGGACGACGCCCGCCGACCGGGGGTGCCTGTCGCAAGAGACGGTGCTCGAAGAAGCGCGTCGCCTGCGCGGTGGCTTTGAGGTGGCCGCGAACGCTGCGCTCGCTGACGTGTCGGTGACGGTCAAGGTGGTCGAGCCTAAGCCCGACTCGCCCCGCTGGGTCGCCGAGGTCGACACGGTGTCCTCGCGCAGCTCGGGGCACCGGCGCCTCGAGGCTGACAGCTGCCAGCACGCGTCCGAGGTGCTGGTGGTGGTGCTGTCGCTCGCCCTCGACGATCCGGAAGAGGCCGTCGCGGGGGTGATGGCGGTTCCGCCGCCGGTCGCCATTCCCGAGCCTGCGCCGCCCATGTCGACTGTCGAGTTCACCGCCGCTCCCATCGCGACGCTGCACGCCGGACTCTGGCCGAGAGTGCAGTTCGCGGCCGGGGCAGCGCTGGGGGTGAAGTGGAAGCGCTTGCGCCTCGAGCTCGGGGCCACCTCCGCGGTGCCTCAGCCTGGCGTGGCCGGCGAGTTCGTCGAACTCTCGACTCCGGTGCTGGGTGAGCTGGGGCTGTGCTTCATTGCCCTGGAAGGGCGGGTCGAGCTCGAAGGCTGCCTCGGGTTCGCCGCCGCGAGGCTCGAGGGGCGGCGGCTTCTCAACAACCCCACCAACCAGATTGGCGTCGCGCCCTGGGCCGCTGTCTGGCTCGGCGGCAACGTGCGGGTCCGGCTGTGGCGAATCATCTGGGCGCGGCTCGGGGGCAACGTCGGGGGGGCCGTGATCGCTCCCCGGCTGCTCTTTAATGACTCAATTGTCTATCAAGTACCGGTGGTTACGGGGCGCCTCAGCCTCGGCTTCGAAGTTCGCTTTTGAGGTGACGGAAAATGCACCGTCGCGCCACTCATCTGAAGTGCTGACCGCTTCGGTTCCCATCGACGCGGTGCGCGCTGACGAGGTCCCTCGCTTTGAGGATGTCTATACCCAGAACTTCGAGATTGTCTGGCGCACCCTGCGGAGAATGGGCGTCCCTCCGTCACACCTCGACGACGCCGCCCAGGACGTGTTCCTCGCGGTTCACCGGAAGCTGGGCCAGTTCGAAGGCCGCTCGACCGTGCGCACCTGGGTCGTGGGGATCGCCATTCGGGTCGCCAAGGACCAGCGGCGCTTTGCGACAACGAAAGGGAAGTATGAGCAGCTCGACCCGTCGCTGCCGGACGGCGCGCCAGGCCCCGACCTCGCTGCCGCCACCTCCCAGGCGCTCGGCCTCCTCGAGGAGCTCGTGATCGGCCTCAACGAAACACACCGAGAAATCTTTGTACTCTTCGAGCTGGAAGAGCTGACAGCTCCAGAAATCAGCCAGGCGCTCGGAATCAACCTCAACACCGTCTACTCACGACTTCGGCTGGCGCGCGGCGCCTTTGAACGGGCGCTCGAACAACGGGAGCTGCGGCCATGAAAGAACTCTCGACCAAGGCCCGCGCGCTGCTCGAGTCGGCCAGGCTCGGCGAGCCGTCACTGGCGGCCGAGAAGACGAAGGTGCTCGAAGCGGTTCAAGCGAAGATCCTCGCCGGAGCAGTTCCTTCGACAGCGGCGCTGTCGGGGGTGACGGCCGCCGCACGGGCCACGACCTCGAAGGTGGCGCTGATGCTTTTCTGGGTGCTGGGCGCAGCCACCGTTGCCGTGGCCCTCACGGTTCAGTCGCCAGTTATCGCCCCAGAGCCGGTGATCGAGGCTGTCGAGGCCCCGCCCGTCGTGGAGCCGGTGGAGGTCGTGATTCCGCCCGCGCCCACGCCCACGCCCACGCCCGCGCCCGCGCCGGTAGGTCGCCCGACCCCGCGGAAGAACAAGCCGGTGGTCGTGGTCGCGCCCGCCCCCGCCGCGCCAGTGGCGCCGAAGGTGGATCTCTGCGCGCTGACAGTCGAGCTGCGGGCGCTGAAACAAGCTCAGCAACAGCTGATCCGCGCTCCGGACAAGTCACTGGCGGGGCTCGAAGACTTCGCGCGCGGCTGCTCGACGGGTCCGCTGCTGGAGGAACGCCAGGCGACCCGGGCGCTCGCGCTGTGCGGGCTGGGCAGGAAGGACGAAGGGCACGCCGAGCTCAAGAGCCTCGAAGCGCGGTTTCCGCAGTCCCCTTCGGTGGCGCGGGTTCGGCAA
This sequence comes from Myxococcales bacterium, assembly GCA_038206395.1. Taxonomy (GTDB): domain Bacteria; phylum Myxococcota; class Myxococcia; order Myxococcales; family Myxococcaceae; genus JAGSPQ01. The sequence goes on from JBBRAX010000126.1 coordinate 2,395, forward strand.
ACATGTCGGTGACGGATTTGGCGGGTGGGGCCACCCACGTTCGCAACAAGGAGTGTCTGATGAGAACGACGACAGTGCTGGGCTTGCTGCTGATCGGGTGTACCCCGCCCCTCAACCTGGGCTCGAGCGAAGTCAGTGTCGACTCCGGTTGCTTCGGACAAATCGGAGGCCAGGACGCTGGCTTCGAGAGCCCGTTCTCTTCTGTGGTCGAGCCGCTCAAGGCCCCTCCGGCGATCTCGGGCGGAACGCTGGTCGTCCTCAACGACGACACGGTGGTGGTGGCGGACCCGGATCGCGATCGGGTCTACGTGGTGACGGCTTCGAACCAGGTCACTCCCATCGCAATGACCGCGAACGACGAGCCGGGAAGGGTGGCGGCGGGTCCGGCAGACCGCGTCTTCGTCGCGCTTCGCCGTGCCGACCAGGTGGCCGAGATTGATCTGGTCTTGAAGACGGTGGTCGCGCGCCACGACGTCTGTCAGGCGCCAAGGGGACTCGCGTGGTCGGCGCGGACGCAGCAGCTATACGTGGCCTGCGCGACCGGCGGCCTGACGAAGCTCACGTTCACCGGCGCAGGCTCGATGCTCACCTTGCAGTCCACGACCAACCTCCACCCGGCCGATGACCTGCGGGATGTGGTGGTCGTGCCCGACGGCGTGCTGGTCTCTACCTTTCGCACTGCGCGCGTCATCAAGGTGCTCGATGACGACACCGTCGTGGCCCAGCCTTTTCCCAAGGCCGATGTCACCTTCGTCACCGACTCCTTTGGAAAGGAGCTCGAGTTCGTCTCTCGCGTCGCCTGGAGAATGGTCGCCACCTCGGACGGCGTCGCGCTGCTGCACCAGCGGCATCAGCTCACGCCGATACCCGACAGTTGCTCGTCCAGCTACGGCACCAACAACGGGCCCGGCAAGGCAGACGCGGTGATCCTCGACATGGCCCCGACCACGCTGAACTCGACTGCGCTTCCTCGCACGGTGCTCCCGGTGGATCTCGCGATCTCGGTCGACCAGGAGAACCGCGCGATTGTCGGGGCCGGGAGCTTGACCATCAACGTCTGGCGCAAGGGCTCCGCGAGCGCCGGCTTCGTCGAGGTTCGCCTGGATGATTTGAAGCCGCGGCCACAGCCGACGGCAGTCGGCTTTCGCTCGGGCGGCAAGCTGGTCGTCTTTTCCCGCCAGCCCGCGCAGCTGCTGCTCATCGACCGGGACAAGAACGTCGTCCCCTTGTCGCTGGCCACGACCGACGTCACTTCCACAGGTCATGACCTCTTCCACCTCGGCACACCCAGCGCAATCGCCTGCGCCTCCTGTCACCCCGAGGCGGGCGACGACGGCCACGTCTGGCGGTTGCCCGATGGTCCTCGCCGCACCCCGTCGCTGCGAGGAGGGCTGACCGGCACCGCTCCTTTCCACTGGGCGGGAGACCAGGCCGACATGGACGCGCTGTTTTCCGACGTGTTCGCCCGCCGCATGGGCGGCACGGCCCAGAGCCCGGCCCGCACGCAGGCGACGCTGCGCTGGCTCGACACCCAGGCCGCGCTGCCTGTCTCAAAGTCGCTGGATCCGATGGCGGTCAGTCGAGGCAAGGCGCTCTTCACCGGCGTCGCGGCCTGCGCCAACTGTCACGCCGGGGAAAAGGGCACGAACAACCTGAACGCGAATGTCGGCACCGGGAAGGCGTTTCAAGTTCCCCGCCTGGTAGAGCTCTCGTATCGCGCGCCGTACTTCCACGACGGCCGCGTACCGAGCCTCGAGGCGCGGTTCTTCGAAGACTCGGGCGGAGAGCTGCACGGCTCAGCCACCCAGCTCTCGCCGTCCCAGCTGGCCGACCTCGTCGTGTACCTCAAGTCCCGCTGAGCCCTCAGCTGGCGCAGGCTCTTCGTGTCGAGGTCTCTGGCTTCGACTCCATCCGCACCCGTAGGGTCGAAATCCCTATCGTGACCTGAACGCCGCAGTGACGGATCAGCGGGCCTCCACCACTCATTGAGCACCCCATTTCGAGTGGGGACCCAGGAGGGTGCTGATGAGAATCGATTCGAACAAAGGCGCATTGCTGCGCCGGCTGACGTGGTCCGTCTTGTGCGCAGTGGCGATTACCGCATGCGCGTGCGGCCCGGCGACTGGCGCGAAAACCGAAAACGGCGCGTTGGGCGCCAGCCAGACCGCGGGCGTCTGGAACAAATCCAAGTGGAACAACTCGAAGTGGCAGTGAGGAACACCATGAAAACATCGACCAACCGCAACCTCTTTCTGAGCATCACCCTCGCCGTCCTCGTACCTTTCGCGGTGGCAGCGTCGAGCCTCACCATCCCCAACGTGTTCACGCCGAACACGCCGATCAAGGCCGCCGAGGTGAACGAGAACTTCGCCGCCGTACAGAGCGCGTTGAACTCGAAGCTCGATGCTGCCGCCGCCAGCGTCTCGAGCGGGACGCGGCTCAAGATCGTCGGCCACCGCACCGCTGACGGGCTCGCTTTGCCAGCCGCGAACGGACCACTCTTCGACAGCAGCCTGGGCGTCTATTGCTCGCCGAGGACCGCCAGCGACGGCCTTGAGCGCTGCCTGCCGAACAGCTCCACGTTCGCCACCTACAGCTCGGACCCCGGCTGCACCCAGCCCATCTACCAGCTGTCGAAACTCAACCTCGTGCCGGGGCTGCCGGTTCCGACGTCCGCCTACGTCGTCGACTTCACGATCGTGAATGGGACCTTCGTCCAGGTCATCTCGGGCCTGCAGCCGTACACCGGAACCGTCTACAGCAACGAAGGTGGCGGCTTCTTCGGCGACCTCGACGGCGGTTCCGCCACGTTCGACGCGGGCTTCCCCGGCTGTGTGCCGGTCACCCCCAGCGTCCCGGTGTACTCGAAGGGCGCTGTCGTGCCCGCGTCCGCGTTCGTCCAGCTCAACGCCACCGCGCTGTGACCTCTGGCCACCACTCCCCCCTTTGTGTCAGGGTTGTTGTCGCCTCGGTTGAGGCGAAATTCTCGGCTCATCAGCAGAATCTGTGGGCGGATCGAGCCTGAGGATCGGGGAGTTTTCCGAGGGAATGATAGAGGGCAACCTCGGTCGCGCGGGTAGGTCCTGAATCCGTAGGCCCGTCTGGTGATGACTTTGAGGCGGTTGTTCATCCCCTCGACGACGCCGGTGGAAATCTCGCCGAGGGCTCTGAACCAGTTGAGGAGCAAGCGCCGGTGAGCCTGCAGCGTCTTGGCGA
>JBBRAX010000127.1:0-5572 GCA_038206395.1 Myxococcales bacterium
TTTCTCCTCACCACTGGATCAGGAAATCACCCCCGCAGCCTCGCCAAAGCGCCATCCCTCCCCGACCCGGCCCTCCTTCCGCCATGCCCCACGGCCTCACGCGAACTCACCTCCTTCGCTCGGATCACGAATCAAGCGTGAGCCACCGCTGACTTGCCGTCTGGAGCTTCGGGAACTGCGCCGCGATCGGAACCGTGAGCCGAACGAACCCGTCGAACACCGCGAGCAAAGGCAGCGCCGCCAGCGAGGGGCCCAGCGGAAACCCGCCGTAGAGGTGACCATGGCTCTCGACGATTCCGTGCGGCTGTTTCAGCGCGGTCGGCCGGAACTCGTCGAGGTCGGCGTTGCCTTCGTGCAGCAGGCTCACCACGGTCGGAATCGACCACTGGCTGTCCGACTGCACCTTCACCGGGCTCACCGCGTAGACGACCAGCGCGACGACGAAGATCAGCGCGGGCGCGGCGATACGGGGCATCACACCACTCGCTCAGAGCTTGAGCGGCCCTCCGGCGTCGACCCTGGCAATCACCTGCGCGGTGATGTCCTCGGCTTCCGTCCACAGCACGGTGCCCTTCTCGAGCACGGCAGACGCCTTCTTCGCCTTCGCCAGCTCAGCGATGACTGGCTTGGCGCGCGCCAGCAGCTGGGTGCGCAGGCCGTCGCGCTTGCCCTCGAGCTCCCTCAGCAGCCGGGTCCTGGCGGCGTCATCGGCGGGCTTGGTCTCATTCCAGGCCTTCTCGAGACTCTTGGCCGCTTCGCTTCCAACCTTGCAAGTGTCGAGGAGGTTGCGCAGGTCGAGGGTCAGCAGTGTCATTCCCAACAGATAAACCCATCCACTAGGATGTTTCCATGCCCGTCAACGGACCCACCGGACCCACCGGACCCACTGGCCCCAGGCCTGCTGGTGCAACAACGCCCTCTGCTCCGGCTCCGGCCGCGAAGCCGGCTGCGGCGCCTGCTGCTCCGGCGGCCCCTGCCGGGTGGAAGCCAGCAGCAGCGGCGGGCCCGTCGACCCCTCGAAGCGCGTCTGGTTTCTCGAGCGGTCCGGCGCGGGCGACGACCTTTGCCCCCGTCGCGATGCCGTCGAACCCCGTTCAGGCGGCGATGAACTCGGCGATCGATCGCTACACCAGCCGGGTTCAGACCAACCTCCACCACGACACGATGAGCCTCGCGCGCGGAGAACGTCCGTTCACTTCAGGCGACTCGCTGAGCACCGCGCAGCAGGAAGAGCTGAAGAAGGCGAGCGTCGACTTCATCAAGGACATCCCGATTGGGGCGCTGTCGCCCGAGCTGGCGGCGCTCGTTCAACGAAAGCTCAAGGACGCGGGCGTCGAAGTGCGGGATGTCGCGTCGACGAAGCTCGGCGACCTGGGCGACCTCGGCGGAGACATCGCGAAGGACCTGGTGAAGGACTTGAAGCAGGACTCGCCGGCCGTCTTCTACGGACTGGCTGCGGGCGCTGCTGCCGCCGCGGGCTACGTCGCGTGGAGCCAGGGCAGCGCGGGCCTCAACAAGCTCGGCATCAAGCCAGAGGTGAAGCAGAACTTCTTCGACAACCAGCTGTCGGTGAAGCTCGGCGCCGATTGGCAGGCGCACTTCAAGGACTTCAAGGCCACCGCGACCGTCGCGGGAAACGTGAGCCTCGGCGACTACGGCCGGCTGACCGGCAGCGTGACGGCGAACTCGCGCACCGGCATCGACAACGCGACCGTCGGCTACGACATCACCCGACCCAACTGGAACCTGTCGGCGAACGCGGGCTTCAACAGCCACGGCCTCGAGTCGGTTTCGGCGCGCGCCAACTACAATCCGAGCGAGAACCTGCGGCTGTCAGCGGGGGTGGATCACAACTTCCAGACCAACACGACCTCGGCGTTCGGCGAGGCCGCGTGGAAGGTGAACAAGGACGTTGACCTCGCGCTGTCGGCGCGGCGCGACTCGAACGGCAGCAGCTACGTCGGCGCCGGCCTCAACATCCGGTTCTAAGCGGGCCGAAACAATCGTGTCCTTCCGGTAAGGGTGCGTGAAACAGTGACGCGTGCGCGTCGCCTGGCTCGTCTTGTTCCTCGTCGGTTGCAAGGGCGTGCCGCTCGCAAAAAATAAGCTCAACGGCTCGGCGGGCGGTGAGCTGTACAGCGGGTACACCAAACCAGACGTCCTCTGCTTCAGCTGCCACGGAGGCACCGCGAAGGGACACTGGCGCGCGCCCGGGCTCGAAGGTCCCATTCAGGACATGTCGACCGAGCAACTGCACGAGGTCATCAACACCGGCGCCGGCTGGATGCCACCCTATAAGGACGTGCTGACGCCGGCTGAGGTGGACCAGATCCTCGAGTGGCTCCGCGAGCGCTTCCCCGCACCCGTCACCCTCACGCCGCTCACCGAGCCCTGAGTCTGCTCAGTGGTGCTTCTCTTTCTTGATCTTCACCTTGCCGGGCCCGGGCGGATTGATGACGACGGTGCCGTTCGGCTTCGAGCGCCCGTGCCACTTCCGGTAGTGGCCCGGAGCGAACCCGAAAATCCGCCGCGGCACCACCCGCTCCTCGACCACCACCCAGCCGCCGCTGTGCGACTGGGTGCGGTACCAGCGACTTCCGCGGCGGTGCCAGTACCAGTTGTCGACGAAGAAGACCTCGTCGTCGTTGTCCTCGACCACCTGGATCCCCGGCTCGACCACCACCAGCCGCGGCGGAGCGGGAAACACGATGTTGGGCAAATCGACGTCGATGTGAACCTGCGAGAGCAACAGACAGAGAACAAGGGCAGTCATTATTTGGCTCCAAAGGCGGCAAGCATCGCCAACGCGAACTGCGGCCACGGTGGCTCGGCCAACGCCGCGTCGCCCTTGAACTCTAGCTCGCCCTTGCCGCCGAAAGTGGTCGGCCCCGAACGCGCGAGCGTCACGCTCATGCTCGGGGTGCGAATCAGCGCGCGCTCGTTGTCGATCTCGAACCGCACGATCTTCCCCTGCCACTGGCCCGTGATGACGACCGGCGTGCTCTCGCTGCCCGCCTCTTCCAGCACCAGCATCAGGTTCACGCCCGACAGGCGCTTCGGCGTCACCGACACATCGATGCCGACGCCGCCGAGCACCCCGCCCCAGCTGCCATCGGCGCGCTTGGTGAGGTTCACATTCGCCTTCCGCACGCGCACCGAGTCGAAAGACGCGCCCATCGCGCCGAGGTTGATTTCCCCCGTCGGCACGTACTCCGTCTGCGTCTCGGGCAGCGGCTGCATCGAGGCGCAGCCAGTCAGCACCACCAACACCAGGGCCAGTTGTCTCATTGCCCCGGAAGCTACCTCTTCGAGAGCCAATCCTGCAGCGGGCGATAGTGCCGCTCGCCCGCCGCTTGCGCCTCGAGCGCCGCGACGGTGAGCCGCGCCGCTTCGACGGTGGTGAAGTAGGGCACGCCGCGGGAGACCGCTTCACGTCGGATGTTGAAGGCGTCCGGCGTGTCTTTGACGACCGTCGTAATCAGCAGCGCCACGTCCGGAGGACACGCCCCCACGTTCGGCACGACCTGCGTCTCGACCCGTTTGCCCGCGAGGTAGGCGTGCGTGCCCGGCGTCGTCAGCAGCGTGAAGCCCAGCGCCTTGAGCCGCTTTCCCAGGTCCACCACCGCCGGCTTGTCGTCGTCCTGCACCGAGAGGAACACCTTGCCCGTGCGCGGCAGCGCCGTGCCCGCCGCGAGCTGGCTCTTGCCGAAAGCGACGGCGACCGATTCCGACAGGCCCATCACCTCGCCCGTCGACTTCATCTGCGTGCCCAGCAGCACGTCTGCCTCGGGGAACCGCGTGAAGGGGAACACCGCCTCTTTCACCGCGACGTGGGCCAGCCGCGGCTCTGCCGTGGTGCCGAGCTCTTCAAGCGTCGCGCCCAGCGCCAGCGACGCCGCGAGCTCGACCAACTGCAGCCCTGTCGCCTTCGCCACAAAAGGCACCGTTCGCGCCACGCGCGGATTCGCCTCGAGGACGATGACGGCCTTGCCCTGCACCGCGAACCGCACGCTCAACAAGCCCACCACCTGCAGCCCGCCCGCGATCGCCGTCGCCGCGTCCTTCAGCCGTTCGATGACCTCCGCCGACAACGAGTGCGGCGGCAGCGTCACCGCGGCGTCGCCCGAGTGAATGCCCGCCTGCTCGACGTGCTCGAGCACCGCGACCACCAGGACGCGGCCGGTCTTGTCGCGCAGCAGCTCGACGTCGGCTTCCGTCGTCTCGGCGAGGAACTTCTCGAGGTCGCCTGGCTCCAGCTCGGCCTCGTTGCTCAGCAGCCTCGTGCCCGCAGCGCCGCGAACAACCAGCGGGTAGCCCAGCTCGGCTGCCACCTGCTTCGCCGCCTCGAGGGTCTCCGCGCTGCGCCGCGCCGGGTGCTGTAACCCCAGCGTCTGCAGCAGCTCGAAGAACTTCGACCTGTCGAGCGCGAGGCCCAGCTGCGCCGGCGCCGTGCCCAACACCTTGACCCCTTCGGCCGCGAGGCCCAGCGCGCTGTGCCCGCCGAACTGCGCGAGCACGCCCACGGGGTTCAGCAGCGTGCACAGCTCGAGCACCTCTTCGCGCGCCAGAGCGCCGACGCAAATCTGGTCAAACTCCGCCGGCGACGCGGCCGGCGTGCAGTCGAGCAGCACGACCCGGAGTCCCGCGGTCCGCAGCGCGCGCGACGCATGCGCACAGCTCCAGTCGAGCTCGCCGCCCTGCCCGATGCGGCGCGGCCCGCCCCCGAGCATCACCACCGTCTTCTCCGCGGGCGGCGGAGTGCCAGCCGCTCCGTCGTAGGTCAGCGCCCAGACATCGCCCTGCGCGCGCAACGTCGGCCGCACCCCGCGCGCCTGGCGCAGCGTCCGAACCTCGGCCTCCGTCGCCTTCCACAGCTTTGCGAGCAGCGCGTCGGGGAAGCCCTGCGTCTTCGCCATCCACAGCGCAGCGTCCGTCACTGCGTCCAGCGTCGCGAAGGCCGCCAACCGCCGGCCCTGCTCGGCCACCACCTTCAGCTCGGAGGAAAACCAGGGCGCGTAGCCCACCGCTTCCGCGCCCGTCAGCGCCTGCTGCCACGCGCCAGAGGCCGCGCCTTCCAGCGAATGCTCCGCGCGCATCAGCGCTTCACCCAGATGGGTGCCCACCGCCATCACCTCGCCGACGCTGCGCGCACGGCCGTCGAGCGGCGACGCTCCGAACCGCTGCGCCTGGTCGAACCGCGGCGCCCGCACCGCCACGTACCGCCCCGTCACCGGCCCGCGCTTGACCAGCGACTCGCCCAGAAGGAGCTTCGCCGCCTCGACCGCCAGCGGCCGCCCCGAGGCGCGGCCGACCAGCGACGTGTGAAGCGGCAAAGTCACGTCGAGCTCCACCAGCGCGAGGCGATTTCCGTTCGGCTCCACTGCCAGCCGTACGGCACAGAGCCCCTGCACCGCCACGTTTGCGACCGTCTCCAGCGCCAGCGCTTCCATCTGCTGAAGCAGTGACGGCCCGAAAGTGCGCGCGGGAGTAATCGCCAGCGAGTCCTGCGGGTGAATGCCCATCGGCTCGAGCAGCTCGACCGAGCCCGCGACCTCCGACGTGCCCTTCGCAT
>JBBRAX010000128.1:0-5241 GCA_038206395.1 Myxococcales bacterium
TTTCTCCTCACCACTGGATCAGGAAATCACCCCCGCAGCCTCGCCAAAGCGCCATCCCTCCCCGACCCGGCCCTCCTTCCGCCATGCCCCACGGCCTCACGCGAACTCACCTCCTTCGCTCGGATCACGAATCAAGCGTGGGGCAACGAAGGGTACGCGGGTCTCATCGGCGAGCTGACGGCGATGACTGGGTGCCAGAGCGGCGAGCCCGACATCGTGGTGCTCAAAGCGAAGGAACGGAGTGGCACCGCAACCTTTGGTGCAAATTTCTGCGAGCGACAATTCACCTGCGTGAGCAAGGTGAATCGTTCGAAAGAGGTCACCGACGAGACCGTCTGCACGGAACTCCCCGAGTCTGCCGAGAAAACTGCCCGGAAGGTTTCGATCGACCGGCTCACGACACCCCGGGTGTAGGTTCTCTCTCGGCCTTGCCCCTGAAACCCCGTTTGTACTTCTTCTCGGTCGCGCAGCGATGAGTTCGACGCACGCACGTGGACGCTGGCGGTCGAAGTCGCGCAGCAGGCGGGCGATGAGCAGCTGTGCCAGCAGTGGCGGGAGAAGGCGCTGAAGCGGCTGCCTGCTTCGCCCGTGTTGCTCAGCGCTTCTTGCAAGCCGTAGTCACGAGCCGCCGTCCTGCTCAGCGAGGAATCCCCGACGGGCCGCCAGCGACAGCGGTACCTGCTCGACGCAGTGGATCGGGACGTCTTTGAAGACGAGGGAGGTCTGCTTGAACCCGAACCCGGACAGGCCCCAGTTCGAAGCTGCGAGCGGAGCGAAGTTCGTCGCAAGGGTTCCGGACACCACCCGATCATGCCCACCGCCGACGACGGCGACTTTCAGATCCGCTCGGATGATCTCTCCGATCATCGGCTCGGTCAGCCAGCTGCGCACGACGTAGAACTGCGCCCGCGTCGGCTCGAGCCCACCGTCTGCGTTGAAGAAGTTGAGCTCGAACTCCTTCCGATCGTCTCGCTCTCCGGTCTGCCCCTGCACTCTGATGAAATCATCCGAGCTGCATCGTGCGGCCGCGCTGACTTCGGACGCGCTCCAGTGCACGTCTTCGGCGGGCGGCCAGCACCAGCGCGCACCATCGAATCAAGGCGCGCCCATGTTGTTGATGCGAACGCCCTTGGGCTTCTTGCAGAGCTTTCCGCACTTCTTGTCGATGTTCTCGGCGCCGCCTTCTCCCGTGGACGCGCCGTGCGTCTGGTAGCGGCCCCAGTGATACAGCTCGTGCACCACCGACACCGCCATCTGGCAGGGGTCGATGTTTCGCAGCCCGCAGTTGATGAAAAGCGCGTCGCTGCTCGAAGGTCTTCGTCGTGGTCAGCCCGTTCTCGTCCGTCGTGGTGCGCGCATTGCCGAGCAGGTCGTAGTCGCTGGCCTGGAACACGATCCGGCCGCTGCGCTGGATCTGCTGAAGGCTCGCCGGGCCGGGGCTTCCACCGGCCGCGTAATAGGTGCGCGTGGTCAGGTCGCTGACGTCGCGCCGTGGGCCGTCGATGGTCGTGAGCTGACCGAGCGCGGAGTAACCCCACGTCGTCACCTGCACCTGCGTACCCCACGATCCGTTTTCATCGACGAGCGTGCGGCCCCATGTCACCTCGCGCTGGGTCCGGTCATTGAGTGGCGCCGCGTTGTACGCAGACGAAGTCCAGCAGGCCGCGGATCCACAGTGGGGGTCGATCGCGCCGGCGGGCTGGGTGTAATCCCAGGCGGTGGTGGCGACGAACCCGGCGGGCGCCGTCGCGTCGACGCTCGGCACCGATTCGAAGGCGGGCTTGGCGGTCGATCCCAGGTAGCCGAACTTCTTCCCGATGAGCGCCTCGGCAGCAGAAGGCGCGGCGCAGCTCTTGAGTCCCGGGTACTCGGCCAGCTTGCGCCCCAGTGAATCGCGCTCGATGCGGGTGAAGTTGCCCGCACTCTCTCTCGTGCAGGTCGAGTCCGAGACGCCCGTGGGCGGCACCGTCGTCTCTTGCGCCTTGCTGACGTCGCAGTTGCCGGCGCTGTCGAGCTCGCAGACCGATGCGAGTCGACCGTTGGCCCAGGTCAGCGAGACGTTCTCCGTCGAAGATCGAATCTTCGTCGTTCGAATCGGGCGGCCCGCCCAGTTGCCGTACGAGAATTGGTACAGCGTGGTCGGAGTCTCGTGCTCGATGACGCGCGAGGGACTCAGGGCGGGTTGGTAGTACCGAAACGACGACGCGCGTTTTCCGTCGGGATCCGTGACGAGCGTCAGCAGCTTTACGGTCACGCCGGGCATGCGCGGGAAGGCGTGGTCGAAGGCGTAGGCGAGCTGGGTGACGCTGGTGTCTGCGCGCGTGAACGAGGTCAGGTAGCCGGCAACGTCGAAGCCGAGCTTGACGATTGCGTTGCGCCAGCCGGCCCGAGGCGTCGTAGTCGAACCACAGGCTACGCTCGAAGAGGAAATCGACGCGGCACAGCGCTCCGGCCGGTCGACTGGCGCTGGCGGCGCACGTTACGTCCTCTGCGACATATCGAAGCTGGCTCTCGCCGCCGTCGGGAGCGCGCACCGTGCGCAGCTTCCCGGCCACGTCGAACACCAACCACCCGCCATCGGACAACTCGAGCGCATAGCTGGACGTCGCAGCGTCCCAAATCAGCCGCTTGTTCGGAGCGCGCGCCGCGTACTTCGTTCCGTCGAAGCGGTGCTCTTCGGTCGAGGTGTCTCCGCGCCGCAGGATGACCAGCGAGGCCGGCGGCGGCCCTGACAGCACCAGGTGATCGGCCCAGTTGTGACTCCAGCCCGGCCCGAGCCGGCCGATGTCGTCGGTGCCTCCGTGCGATTGGGCCCAGGCGGTCGAGTACGTGCGCACGAACGAGATCGGCGGACCCCAAGGCTGGACCACGTTGACGTCGGTGTCGTCGAGCCACGCAAAGCCGCTGAGCGCGTCGACCGGGTCACCGACGTTGCGCTGCTTGCGATCCTTGCAGCCGTTCTCACAGGTGCACGGGCCACAGCCGTCGTCGTTGAACGCGCCTTCGCAGCAGGCGGCGTTGTCCTGCGGGATGCCGCCGTCGTTTTCTTTGTCGAAGGGGCTGCACTGTTTGTCGGCCAGCGCCGTCCCGCTGAACGCCAACGTGAGCCTGAGGAGGATCCGCTTCAAGGCGCACCTCGCTTCGCCGGAACGCAGAAACCTTCGCTGCCGATGCCCGTGTTGCGCAGCTCGCAGACCCGCGCGTTCGAGCAGTCGACGTCGACCACGCACGGCTGGGTGCAGACCTTGCCTGAGGCGAGGGACAGACAGATTCCGGAAGGACAATCCGCGCCGGTCATGCACGCACCACCCGCAACCACCGTGCACTCGGGGGGCTGGCCGCCTGCCTGGGCGGCGACCTCGCACACCTCGAAGAGATTGCCGGCATCGACGGGCGCGCCAGCGTCCTGGGTGCCGCCATCCGGAAGACCGCCGTCGGGCAACAGGCCGCCGTCCTCGAGCGACCCGCCGTCTTCGCCTCCAGACTCGCCGCACTTGCAGCCGCTGACTGCCACCAGGCCCAGCACCAACCACAGAATCGAGTTGCGCATCACTCCCCCAGAAGCTTCGTACTCTACCTGCGGCGCGACTTCAGACAAGCAGGTCGACCCGACCCAGCAACCAGTCGCGCGCGACCGTCATGTGGTGCACTTCGTCCGGACCGTCGGCGATGCGCGCTGCGCGGGCCGCCCGGTACCAGGAGGCGAACGGCAGATCCTCGCTGTACCCCTTGGCGCCGTGCATCTGGATCGCGTCGTCGAGCACCTTGCACAACGCCTTGGCGACGAACGTCTTCGCGATCGACGAGTACGGCTTGGCCTCTTTGGTCTTGCGCTGCTCGAGCAGCCACGCGGCATGCAGCGTCATCAGGTTTCCTGCGTGAATCGCTTCGGCCGAGTCGTAGATCATTCGCTGCACGGCCTGGTGGCGCGCGAGCTCCTTGCCGAAGCTGACGCGCGTGGTGACGTAGTCGCGGCACAGCGACAGTGTCCTCTCTGCCAGGCCCAACCACCGCATGCCACGCTTCGGATCATCGCTGGTCCGCGCCATCACCAGCAGGAAGGAGGCGTTGCGCGCGCCGGTCGAGTACCACTTGTGACCGTCGAGCTCCCAGCCGGCCTCGGTGCGTCGCGCCGTGGTCTTCAGGTTTCCCGGATCCGCACCTGCGCCTGCAGCCGGCTCGGTCATGCAGAACACGCTCGTCACCTCTCCACGCACCAGCGGCTCGAGGAACCTCGATCGCTGGGATGGCGTCGCGATCTGCACCAGCAGATCCATGTTTCCCTGATCCGGCGCGTCGCAATGGAAGATTTTCGCGCCGACCGGAGATCGCCCCATCTCGCGGAACAGGGCGCACATCCCCATCGGGCCCAGCGCGCGTCCGCCGAGCACGACGGGAAGGTGCGGAGTCCACAGGCCCTGCTCCTTCGCTTCGGCCTGAAGCCCCTTGAGCGTGTCGCGGCGACCCGAGCGATCCTCCTCGAAGATCGCCTTCTCCGCGGGGATGATCTTCGCGTCGACGAACGCTCGGACCTGCGCGCGAATCGCCGCCAGCTCCGCAGACAACAGAAAGTCGCTCACAGGTTCTCCGAGAGATCGAACCGCGGGTTGGTCGCCTGCAGAGTCTGTTTTGCTGTTTCCCACAGATGGTTCAGCGTCGCGTCGTCCGGGCCGGCTTCCATCGCGGCCAGCGCAGCCATTCGCTCGTCGCTGCGGGGGCTCGACAGCTTGCTCGCGTCACCGGGCACCAATGCCTTCAGGCGCTCGGCCTCGGCGGCGAAGCGGTCGTCCTCGGTGCGCAGCTCGGCTGCCACCACCGTCGCGAGGTTGGCGGCGATCATCATCCGGAATTGCAGCGCCTTGTCGGCGTCGAGCCTGGGGGCGACCTCGGCCATCAAGAACGAGGCGACGGCGTCGAGCAGGGTGCTGGCATCGGGTCGGTTTTGCATCGGTTGCTCCCTCTTCAGATCACAGCGCGCCGCGACGAATCAGCCGCAGCGCTTCGAATTCCATCTCGACATTGCGGCGGGCGATCGCGACCAACTCGAGATCTGTCTGTTCGCAGCGGGGCCTGTCCGAGACGATCCTCCACGAGTCCCTGCACGTGTGCAGCCGCCAAACGGGGGGCAAGGTGAACGACATCGAAGGAGATCCGTGCTCGGCCGAAGCCATCACCAGGGAATTCGGCTTCAGGTGACTACCTCTCCCCGTCTCATCACGCTCGTATTCCTGTGCCTGCTCG
>JBBRAX010000129.1:0-5131 GCA_038206395.1 Myxococcales bacterium
GGTGGATGTCGGCGGGAAGAAGATCGCGCACGGCCTCGACGAGCACGCGCTTTGCGGCAGGCATCGCGCCCTCTTCAATCTTGTGACGGGCGGGGATCGCGCGGGCGCAGGCGGCGATTTCGCGGTCGACCATCGGGACGCGGAGCTCGAGCGAGCTGGCCATGCTGGTGGTGTCGGCGTCGCGCAGAAGCTGGCAGCCCATGTACGCCCAGACGTCGAGCTGGCAGCCGAGGTCGACAGGATCCTGGTCGGTGAGGCGCTGGCCGAAGGTCGCCATCAGGCGCGTCGCTCCGTCGCCGTTGGCACCGGTCATCGCTTCGACGTCGCCTGGCTGGAAGACGCGGTGGGCGGCGGTCCACATCTGCAGCGGGCCGGCGCGGGCGGCGGCGCGCGAGACGGTGGCCTCGAAGCGGCGCGGAACCCGCGAAGCGAAGCGTTCGGCGAGGCGGCCGAGGCGCCGAACCGGGGGAGTGAGGGCGGCCATGCGTCGCAGCACCGGATAACCCGCAAACCACTCGTCGCCGCCAAGGCCAGAGACGACGCCCTTCACGTCTCGAGCGGCGGCGCGGCTGACGAGCCAGGTGTTGAAGCCGTCGGTGGAGGGTTGGTCGAGCTGCGCGGCGAAGCGGGGGAAGAGCTCGCGGACGTCGTCGTCGCCGACCTCGACCTCGGTGTGTTGGCAGCCGAGCTTCGCGGCGAACTCGCGGGCGTAGCGCGACTCGTCGAAGGCCGGGTCCTTCAGCTTCACGGTGTACGTGCGCAGCTTGCGGTTGTGCTTCGCCATCAGCGCGACGATCGCGGACGAGTCGACGCCGCCGCTCAAGAAGGCCCCGACGGGCGCGTCGGCGAGCGCGTGGAGGCGCACGCTTTCTTCGAGGGCGACGCGCACCTTCGCGGCGGAGGTCTGAAAGTCATCGCCGCTGTCGGACGCGGGCGGCATCAGCCAGAAGCGGTGCTCCTGGTCGGGCTTGCCGTCTTCAATCACGCGAAGGGTGCCGCGCTCGAGCTGGGTGACGCCTTCGAGCATGGTGCGCGGCTGGAGCACGAAGCCGAAGGTGAGGTAGTCGGCCAGCGCGGCGCGGTCGATGCTCGGAGCGACCCGGCCCGATTGGATCAGCGCGCGAAGCTCAGACGCGAAGACGAGGCCGCGCGCGTCGCGGTGCAGGTATAGCGGCTTGATGCCGAAGGGGTCGCGGGCGAGCACGAGCTTCGGCGGCTTCTTCGGGCCGCCTTCGCGGAAGTCGAAGATCGCGATCGCGAACATCCCGCGGAGCTCGTCGACGAAGCGCAGGCCCCGTTCCAGGTACAGCGCCAACACCACCTCGGTGTCGCTGTCGGACTTGAAGGCGTAGCCGTTCGCGCGGAGACGGCTGCGATGCTCGGCGTGGTTGTACATCTCGCCGTTGAAGACGATTCCGACCTTGCCGTCGGTGGACCACAGCGGCTGCTGGCCGCGCTCGGACAGGTCGACGAGGGCGAGGCGAACCATCCCGGCCGAGCCGCCGGGCCAGGCGGTGGTGCCGCTGCCGTCGGGCCCGCGGTGCTTCATCGCGGCGAGCATCGCTTTGACCCGTGACTCGGCTTCAGCGTCGGGGTTGGAGCTCCAGAGTCCTGCGATGCCGCACATGTGATTCGAGTGCCTTGCGGTGGCCAGGGGTGAATGGGAAAAGGCCGGCGCGGGTACTTAGCCGCACTTTCGATGACCCTCAACGCTGCCTCCGAAACGACCGTTCTGATTCCTGCTGCGGGTCGCGTGCCTGAGGGCCTCCTCGCCCTGTCGAACATTCAAAACCCGGCCCTGATCCCGGTCGCGGGCCGCCCGGTGATTCACTGGACGTTGAGCTACCTGCGATCGCTGGGCCTGACGCGCTTCACGATCGCGGTGGCACGCCGGGGCGGCTTCATCGAGGACTTCGTCAACGGCGCCTTTGGCAGCACCTGCCAGATCGAGTTCATCACCCCGTCGAAGCTGGGCGGGCTGGGCCAGACGGTGTCGGATCTGGCGGCCACGGTGAAGACGCCGCGGGCGTTGGTGGTGCTGGGCGACACGCACTTTCAGTTCGCAGATCCATCGGTGTTGGGCGCGGCGACTCCCACGGTGTTGGTGGGTCCGGTCGAAGAGTCGTTTCGGTGGTGCGTCGCCGAGGCGGACGCGACGGGCGCGGTGACCGCGCTGCGCGACAAAGAGCCCGAGCTCAAAGGGCCATTGAACGCGTTGATTGGCGTCTACTGTTTTCCCGATGCGGCGCTGCTGAAGAAGGGCGCGGCGGCGGCAGTCGCGGAGGCCGAAGTGAAGGGCAAGCCGACCGAGATGAAGGCGATTCTCGAAAGGCTCGGGCCCCTCAAGGCCGAACGCGCGGGCGACTGGCTCGACTGCGGCAATGCAGATCGCCAGGCGGCCTCGCACCAGGCGCTGTTGCAGAAGCGATCTTTCAACGAGCTGAAGATCGACCCGGTTCTGGGGACGATCACAAAGCGCAGCCGCAACGTCGAAAAGTTCATCGACGAGATCAACTACCTGCGGCTGTTGCCTCCTGAGTTGGCGGTGCTGTTTCCGCGCGTCGTCGACTTCTCGGTCAACTGGGAATCGCCGTTCATCACGCTCGAGTACTACGGCTATCCGTCGCTGGCCGAGGCGTACGTGTTCGAGAACGTCGACCCGGGCGTGTGGGAAAGGATCTTCCGTCACCTGCGCGCGATCGTCGCCGAGCGTTTCATGGCGCACACCCACCCGCTGCCGGCCTCGACGCTGGAAGACATGCTGGTCGGCAAGACGCAGGCGCGGCTCGAGCGGCTCACCGGCCCCGCTGAGCTGATGGCGCTGGTGAACCACCCGGGCGAGATCCGGTTGAACGGCCGCGCGGTGAAGAACCTCGGGCAGCTGTGGCCGCGCATCGAGCAGGAAGTCGCGAAGATGAGCGCGAACGCGAAGGGCAGCGTCATTCACGGCGATCTCTGCTTCTCGAACATCCTCTACGACTTCAGATCTCGCGTGTGCAAGCTGGTCGACCCGCGCGGCTCCTTCGGCCGCACCGGCATCTCGGGCGACGCGCGCTACGACATCGCGAAGCTGTACCACTCGGTGCACGGCCAGTACGACTTCCTCACCAACGACTTGTTCTCGGTGAAGGCCGACGGCGCCACCATCGATCTCGAGCTGCGGTCGCGCGCCGACCACGAGAAGATTCGCCAGCGGTTCGAGACGGTCTTCTTCGGAGAGGGCGCTCCGTTCGATCGCCGCGAGGTGCTGCTGATGACCGCGCTGCTCTTCGCCAGCATGCTTCCCCTTCATGACGACGCGCCCCGGCGGCAGCTCGCGATGTACGCGACGGCGCTGAAGCTGCTCGACGAGGTCTTTGGATGAACATCGTGATGCCCATGGCAGGGCGGGGCAGCCGTTTCGCAGACGTCGGCCATCGCGTCCCGAAGCCGATGATCGAGGTGAAGGGCAAGCCGATGTACGCGTGGGCGATGGACAGCCTGCCGCTGGCCCTCGCGCGCAGCGTGGTGTTCATCTGTCTCAAGGAACACCTCGAAGGCTTTGGCCTCGAAGAGGACATTCGCAAGCGCTACGCGGCGCTCAATCCTGTGATCCTCCCGCTGACGAAGGTGACCCAGGGGCAGGCGTGCACGGTGCTCGAAGCGCGCGAGCAGATCGACCGCGACGAACCGTTGATCATCTACAACGCCGACACGTGGTGCCGGACGTCGATGGCAAAGACGTTGCCCACGCTGCCTAAGTCGGTGGCCGGCGTGCTGGGTGTGTTCGAAGCGCCGGGCGACAAGTGGAGCTTCGCGCGCACCGACGCGCAGGGCAGGGTGGTCGAGGTGGCCGAGAAGAAGCGGATCTCGAACCTCGCGAGCACGGGGCTGTACCACTTCACCTCGGGCGCCGAGTTCGTGGCCGAGGCGGACGCGATGATCACGGCGAACGAACGGGTGAACAACGAGTTCTATGTCGCGCCCGTCTACAACCGGATGATCGCGAAGGGCCGCGACGTGCGGGTCGATGTTGCGGAAGAGGTCTGGGTGCTGGGCACGCCGGAAGATCTCGCGCACTTCCACGCCAACTACCGGGGCGCGACGCCTTGAAGAAGCTGGGCATCGTCGTCGGCACGCGGCCGAACTTCGTGAAAGCGGCGGCGGTGATGCGCGGGCTGAAGGCGCGCGGCGTGACGCCGTCGTTGATTCACACCGGTCAGCACCACGACGCGACGCTGTCGGACGCGTTCTTCAAGCGGCTCGAGCTGCCGAACCCGGATCACCACCTCGGCATCCAGGGCGGCTCGCGCGGTGAGCAGCTGGGCGAGATGGTGTCGCGAATGTCGAAGCTTCTTCCGGGCCTGAAGCTGGACGAGCTGATTGTGGTCGGCGATGTCACGTCGACGGTCGCCGGTGCGCTGGCGGCTGATGCGTGCGATCTGCCGGTGTCTCACGTCGAGGCCGGGCTTCGCAGCTTCGACGGCACGATGCCGGAAGAGCGGAACCGCAAGGTGGTCGACGCGATCGCGCACCGCCTCTTCGCCAGCGAGCCGTCGGGCCTCGAGAATCTTCTTCGCGAGGGACACGCGCGCGGGAAGATTCACCTCGTCGGCAACGTGATGATCGACACGCTGATGCGGTTTCGGGACGAGGCGAAGGCCGCGAAGGTCTGGCAGCGATTCTCCTTCGAGCCCGGCCGGTATGCCGTCGCGACGCTTCACCGGCCGGCGAACGTCGACGGTGCGGCCGCCCTTGCCGAGAGCCTCGCGTGTCTCGCGGTGGTCGCGCGCAAGGTCCCAGTGCTCTTCGCTGCACATCCGCGCACGCAGGGCCGGCTGAAGGAGTTCGGCCTGACGCTGCCCGACGGCGTGACGCTGCTGCCTCCGCTGGACTACCTCGATTTCATCGGGCTGATGGGCGACGCGATGGTCGTGCTCACCGACTCCGGCGGCGCGCAGGAAGAGACCACCGTGCTCAGCGCTCCGTGCCTGACGATGCGCGAGAACACCGAACGCCCGATTACGTGCTCGCAGGGGACGTCGCGGCTCGTCGGGCGCTCGGTTGAGAAGATCGCTCTTGCGCTGAAGGAGCTCGAGGCCGGCACGTATCCGAAGGGCCAGCAGATTCCTTTGTGGGACGGTCACGCGGG
>JBBRAX010000130.1:0-4922 GCA_038206395.1 Myxococcales bacterium
TCTTCCCCTGCCAACCCGAGGGATGAGCGGCCGCAGAGCCCCCGTTCATCCCGAGAGAAGTCGAGGGATGAGCTGCCGCAGAGCCCCCGTTCATCCCGAGAGAAGTCGAGGGATGAACTGCCGCAGAGGTGGGAACCAGGCATCGAGGGCGCATCAGAATCTCCAGGCGAGACGAAGGCGGGCGAGCTGCCCGGGCGAGGCGCCCTGGGGACCCGCGAGCCCGGCCATGGGAAAGAGAACCGCGTACTCGGCGAGCACGTCGAACCCATCGCGGCTCTCCCAGCGCAAGCTCGCGTTGAGCTCGACGCCGAGGTCTTCGGCACCGCCGGGAGTCGACGCCGCGTACAGCGCCCGCGAGTACGTGCCAGACACGCGCGCCTTGAACGACGAGCTGCTGAGGCTCAACAACCGGGTCTGAAGCCACGGCCGGACGTAGATGGCATCGGTGACCGTGCCGATAATCTCGGCGAACAGAATCCGATCGACGCGGTAGTCCGGATGGAAGCGGAAGTTGTCCGCGCGCGTATCGCGGGGAGGATCCACCTGCACTCCATCGAGCTCACCAGGCGCCGGCGGCGAACCTCCTTCTGGAAACGCGCCGAACCCGGGAGCCGGATCTCCACTGGCCACGCCCGCATTCACGCCTCCCTGAAACCTTCCCGCGGGGTGCCCGACTTCGACCTCGGCCGCCGCGGCCCACTGCAGCGACGAGAAAGAATCGCGCAGCAGCACGCCGGGAATCAGCGAGCCTTGCGCGATGTGCGCGAGCACGACGGCGCCTTCCGCTTCGACGCGCACGGACGGCCAGGTGAGGCGCAGCCACGCGTCGAAGGCGGTGCCCTGAAAGCCGCGCGGCACCACCTGCGCCGGAGTAATCGTGACCGGCGTGGTCGTCGCGAGGTACGCGGCCGGCACGTCGAAGTCCTGCCAGCGGTGCGAGACGACGAGCCCGTACTCGAAGGTCGCCTTCTCGGCGCGCCGCCGCCGCTCACGCGAGGCATCGGCCCGCACGTTCATCACCGCGAAGCTGACGGTGCGCACGTCGGCCGACGGCTCGAGCACGAGAGACCGCCGCCCATCCCGGCGATCCGCCAGCGGGCCGACCGCGCTGAAGTCGTAGGCGACAGCCCAGAGGTGCCCCACGAGGGCAGTGACGAAGGCGAGCCGATCGGCCGCGTCGCCACTGTCGCAATCAAGACAGTCACCGCCGTTCGAGAGAATGCCCAGGCCCCAGTGGTTTCCCATGCGGCCGGCGGCGATGTAGCCAATCGGCGTCAGCGCTTCGCCGTACGCGCGCTTGAGCCGGAAGAGCGTGGTCGGCAGCTGGCCGGGCGAGGTCGCGGGAGTCGGCGCGTTGCCGGTGCCAGGGCTGAGCAGCGGCGTCGACCCGAGCACGAGGTTGTCGACAAGGTCCGCCTGAATCTTCACCGCCGCGGCGGCGAAGGGCGCGTAGAGCGCGAGGTCGGTGCGCAGCCGCGTGTCGATGCCGGTGAGCAGCTGCGCGTCGGGGTTTCCCAGCGGCACCGCATACAGCGGGCGTCCCGACGGCGTGAGGCCGCGATCGAGATCGAGGTTGTTCAGCAGCTCGCCGCGCACGCGGAAATATCCGTCGAGCTTCACCTCGAGCTTCTCGCGCGCGAACAGGTCTTCGCCGTGGTCGTCGAGCCCCGCAGCAAGCGCGGCGAGGGGAGCGACGAGCAGCAGCGCGGCGAGCTTCATCGCGCGCCTCCGACGGGGACGACGACGGTGTGCGGCATGGTGTCGAGGATGAAGCGCTCGAGGTCTGCCGTCGACGCAGTGGCGGCTTCGCGCATCGGGAAGTGGCCACAGCGCGGGTAGACGACGAGGCGCGCGTGAGGGAGGTCGTTGGCGAGCCGTTCGCCGATGGCGAGCGGGGTGACGATGTCGTCGCGTCCCCAGAGCAGCAGCGTCGGCACGTCGATGCGTTTGTAGTCGCCTTGAACGTTGGCGAAGCGCTGACCCCGTGCAGCAGCGAGGGCGGCAGCGCGGGTTCCCGGACGACTCAAGGCGCTCTCGACCTCTTCGACCAGCGCTTCAGAGACGAACAGCGGGTCGAAGAAGGCGGTCGCGATGCGTTCGTCGGGGCGCTGGTCGTAGAAGAGGCCGAACAACACCTCGCCGACGCCGGCCGCGCGCGACAGGTGGAAGAACGACGGCAGCTGTTCCTCGTAGACCCACGCGTCGTACAGCGCGAGGCGCGTGACCTTCTCGGGCTCGGTGAGCGCGAGGTCGAGCGCGACGGAAGAGCCCCACGAGTGCGCCACCACCACTGCGCTGTCGATACCGCGTTCTTTCATCAACGCGCTGACCAGCTGGGCCTGCGCGTGCGGCGAGTAGTCGCCCTCGGGTCTGTCGGTCCACCCGAAGCCCTTGAGGTCGAGCGCAATGACACGGTGGCTCTTCGCGAGCACGGGGATGACGTTGGCCCACGCGTCGAGGCTCGAGGCGAAGCCGTGAATGAGGACGACCGCGGGGCCCTGGCCGACGTCGACGTACCGAACGCGCGTGTCGTTGATGGTGACCCAGGTGGCGGTTGCGGGCTCGCCGGGCAGGGCGCCACGATGAAACGACAGACAGCCGGTGCAGGCCAGCAGGCCGAGCAGCGCCGCGCCTCTCATTTGCTGAGCCTGCGGACCTCGGCCGCCGAGCTGAACTCGGCCTGGGTCTCGCCCGCGCTCGAGTTGATGGTCGCGACGGTGCCGAAGCATTCGGCGACGAAGAGGTACGAACGGGTGACGGTCGGCACGAAGCCGATGGTTCGGGTGAGCACCGTCTTGACGCGCAGCACGGGCAGCGGGGCGAAGGGCGTGAGGGCCGCGCCGGTCTTGTCGACGGAAGAGTCGTACTTCTCGGTCTGCGTCCAGAGACTGCCGTTGAGGCGGCCCGACACCGTCGAGGTGGTCGACCACGCGGCGCCGCTGGACATCGGGAAGGCGAGGAACTTCGCCGGCGGCGTGTACGTGAGCTTGGTGGCGGTCAACGAGTCGGTGGGCGAGACGACGCCGCGCAGCAGCAGGCCGTCGGCCGCGACCTCGAAGACGCCGAGCAGCGGGTCGGTGGAGGAAAGGGGGACGGCGTAGGTCGCTCCGGCGAAATCGTTCTCGAACCACTTGCCGGCCAGCGGCTGCGTCTCGACCAGCACCTGCTTGTCGTTGCTGAGCGCGACGTCGAAGTCCCAGGTGGTGCCGCCGTCCGCGGTCATGCCTGCGGTGTTGAAGGTGGCGCTCGTCGCGACCCGGAAGGTGGCGTGAAGGCCCGGGCCCAGCGGCATCTCGGCGCGCGTCACGGTGCCGTCGAAGTTCGGAGCGCACAGCGGGCCGAGGCCACCGCCCGCGCCGCCACCGCCTCCGGCTGCTCCGCCGCCTGCTGCTCCGCCGCCTGCTCCGCCCGCTCCGCCCGCTCCGCCCGCCCCACCCGCCCCGCCGCCCGAACCGCCGGCGTCGATGGGGTTGGGGCAGGTTCCGTCGCTGAGGCAGACGCCACTGGCGCAGTCGGCGCCGACGCGGCAGCCCACCTCGGGCGCCGTGCAGGAGAAAAAGGTCAGCGGAAGAATCAAGAGGAGCGTGCGCATGGGGGACGGCCGCTGGCGCTCTACCCTTCGGGGTGCCGCAGGGCAAACCGACGCCGTGTCATGCTGCATCGCACCATCGCGATCGGGTGCGGCCAGAGGGGCGTCGATGTGCGGTCGCAGCATTTCGGGTCGCTGAATGCCCCACTGAGACCCGGGAAGTCAAGCCGACGTGTTGCGCTGCAACATGTCGTCTGGCAGGGTCCGCCGGATGATCGTCAAGAAATACGGGAACCGGCGCCTCTACGACACAGAGGTGAGCCGCTACATCACGATCGGCGAGCTGACCGACCGGATCCAGCGCGGCGCCGAGGTGACGGTGGTCGATGCGAAGACGGGCGTCGACCTGACGACGGTGACGCTGACGCAGATCATCGTCGAGAACCGTGGAGGTGGGCGGCTGCTGCCTGCAGCCCTGCTTCACCAGCTGATTCGCCTCGGAGACGACGCCCTCGCCGACTTCCTCGGGCAGTACGTGACCGCAGCGCTCGAGCTCTACCTGCAGGCGAAGCAGAGCGCCCAGGCGTTCACCCCGATGAACCCGTTCGCCGCGTTCAACCCGTTCTCGAGCAGTGGCCTGATGCGGGCGTTCACCGGCCGGAAGCCGTCGAAGCCCGTCGCGGCGCCACCGACCGACGTCGAGCTGCTGCGCCGTGAGCTGGATGAGCTGAAGCGGTCGCTGGGCAAGCGCAAGCGCTGAAACGAGAGTTGATGTTGCGGTGCAGCATGGAGTGCTTATCCTTGCGCCCGCGCTGGCCGATGACGGTCAGCCCAAACCAAAGAGCGCAACCCCATGGCTGAGACGACGCCGACCTTCCCCGGCACCGAAGTCTTCAAGAAGGCGACTGACGCGTCGCTGAACCAGATGGCGCTGATGCTCGACGAGGGCGCCAGGCTGCAGGCGAAGCTCGTCGCCGCTGGCGCGGAGTCTTTCGAAGGGTCCACCGAGCTCGCGAAGACGTCGACCAAGTACGTCACCGAGCTCTCGGCCGAGTGGGCGCGGCTGTCGATCGAGTCCACGCGCAAGGCGATGGCGATGTTCTCCTGGTAGCCTGCTGTTGCAGTGCACCATGGCCGACCCGTTCTTCCCGAGAGCAGTCGAGGGAAGAGCCTCCTCGGTGGTGCGGGACGCTGCGTGGCGTCGGCCCCGTTCTTCCCGAGAGCAGTCGAGGGAAGAGCCTCCTCAATGGGGCGGGACGCTGCGTGGCGTCGGCCCCGTTCTTCCCGAGAGCAGTCGAGGGAAGAGCCTCCTCGGAGGGGCGGGACGCTGCGTGGCGTCGGCCCCGTTCTTCCCGAGAGCAGTCGAGGGAAGAGCCTCCTCGGAGGGGCGGGG
>JBBRAX010000131.1:0-4904 GCA_038206395.1 Myxococcales bacterium
AGCGACTGCCGATTCGATCGCATGGTTGCGGGTGTCATGTACTGGGCGCTCATCAACGCGGGCCAGTCGTGCGGCGCCATCGAACGGGTCTTCGTCGAAGATGCGATTGCCGACCGGTTTGTCGGCGCGCTCGCCGCGTCGGTGTCGCGCCTGCGGGTGTCGGGCCGAACCGAGACGAGCGACGTCGGGCCGCTGTCGAACGCCCGCCAACTCGATGTCGTCGACGCGCACGTGACGGAGGCGCTCGCCAAAGGCGCGCGGCTGCTGTGCGGGGGCCGCCGCAGCGGCAAGGGCCACTGGTTCGAACCGACGGTGCTCGACTGGTGCACCAGCGACATGCGGGTGATGCGCGAGCCGACCTTCGGCCCGGTGATTCCAGTCAGTCGCGTGCCGAACGCGGAGGCCGCTGTGCACGCCACGAACGACTGCAGCTATGGCCTCACTGCGAGCATCTGGAGCGAGGACATCACGCGCGCCGAGTCGCTCGCGCGCCGCCTGCAGGTCGGCACGGCCTATGTGAACAATCACAGCTTCACTGGCGCGATGCCGGCCGCGCCGTGGACTGGCGTGAAGAACACGGGCCCGGGTGTCGCGAGCGGCGTATTCGCGCTCAACCACTACACGCGGCCTCGCTCGATCGTCGTCGACCGAAACAAAGGAGCCGACGCCTGGTGGTTCCCGATGGACGCAGCGCTCGAAGAGCTCGGTGAAAGGCTCGCCGCTGCGATGGTGGGAAATCCGCTCGCGGCGTTGAAGGTGCCGGCGCTGCTGCGACAGCGGCAGCGCACCGTCATCGACTTCGTTCGTGCGCACCCGCGGCCGGCGTCGGCGCTGAGGCGCGTGCTGTCAACGCTGCGTCAAGGCAGATAGCTCTATGGCACTGCCTCCTGGCCCCGAAGCACACCCAATCACGCAGCTCTTCCGGTTCGCCTATCGGCCGCTGCAGTTCCTCGAGGAGTCGCAGGCGAGATACGGCGACCCATTCACCCTGCGCCTCGCGGGCCACGGCTCGTATGTCTCGGTCTCGTCGCCGGAGCTCATCAAGCAGGTCTTCACCGGAGACCCCGACCTGTACCGTGGCGGCGAGGCGAATGGGGTGCTCGAGCCGATCTTCGGCAAGAGCTCGGTGATGCTGCTCGACGGGGCGGCGCACACCCGCCAGCGCAAGCTGCTGATGCCTCCGCTGCACGGTGAGCGCATGCGCGCCTACGCGCAGCTGATGGCCGAAGTCACACGGGCGCGGCTGCAGCTGATGCCAGTCGGGACGCCCTTCTCGTTGCACCCGCATACCGAGGCCATCACTCTTGAGATCATCCTGCGCGCAGTCTTCGGCGCCGAGGCAGGCAGCGAGTTCGAACGGCTTCGCCAGAGCCTCCTCGCGCTGCTCGTGGTGCCGCCCACGTTCTTCGTCTTCGTGCCCGTGCGCTACGTCGACTTTCCGCTGAGTCCGTACCGCGCATTTCTGGCTCGGCGAGAGGCGGTGGCTCGCGATCTGCGCGCCCTGGCCGAGCGCCGCCGCGCCGACGGGTATGAGGGCAAGAGCGACGTGCTCTCGCTGATGCTGTCGGCGCGCGACGAAGACGGCCGCCCGATGACCGACGGCGAGGTGAGCGACCAACTCATCACGATGCTGCTCGCCGGGCACGAGACCACGGCGACGGCGCTGTCCTGGGCGTTTGCGTCCATCTTCGGTGACGCGCAGGTGAGCGCGCGCCTGCATGCCGAGCTCGAGGGCGCCCGCGATTCGAACGGCGATTTGGATCCGGTCGCGGTGACGCGGCTCGACTACCTCGATGCGGTGGTGAAAGAGACGCTGCGGCTGCGGCCCATTCTGCCCGACGTGGTGCGCAGGCTGAGCGCTCCAGTGGTGTTGGGGGGCCATGAAATCCCCGCCGGTGTGAACCTGATGCTGAGCATCTACCTTGCGCACCGGCGCCCCGAGACGTACCCCGACCCCACGCACTTCAAGCCCGAGCGTTTCCTGGGCGCGAAGCTCGACCCGAACGCCTGGTTCCCCTTCGGAGGAGGCGTTCGCCGGTGCATTGGCCTGGCCTTCGCGCTCTACGAGATGAAGGTGGTCCTCGCCCAGCTGCTGCTCGGCGCACGGTTCCGGCTCGCGTCGCCGACGAAGGCGGTGCGGCGGGGCGTCACGCTGGCTCCGTCGGGCGGCACCCGGGTGGTCATCGACGCGCGTCAGGGCCGCAGGTAGGGCTCGAGCAGGGCGCGCTTTTCTGGATCCACGATGTGGGGAAATTTCTGCTGGAAGCTGCGAAGGCCGAGCTTCTGCATGAACGCGTGGGTCGCGCCCCGCGCCAGGGGCCTGATCACCGGCGGAAGAATGGCGACGTCCTTTGCGCGGTGCTCGCGGTACACCCGGTTCTGCTCGCACAGCCCATTGTCGAAGGCCTCGCCGAACGCAGCCAGGTCTGCGGGTTCCTGGTCGAACTCGATGAACAGCACGTAGCGGCCCTTGGCGGTGCCGCCGACGCCGTACTCGCATGATGCCGAGAAGTCGACGCTGGTGCCGCGCGCGACCCGATTGGCCTGTGCGACCGCGCGCTCGATTTCCCCCGTCGTCATCAGCTCCTGGGTCAGCGACAGGACCCCGGCGGCCCGGCCCACGAACCGCATCCGGTGCGGGAAGGTGGACTCGAAGCGAATGCTGTCGCCAATCTCATAGGCGAACAGGCCCGAGCAGGTGGTCAGCAGCAGCGAGTACTCGACGCCCGGCTCGACTTCCCACAACGGCAGGCGCTTGCCGTGGCGCGACACGAACTCGAAGAACACGCCCCGGTCGGGAATCATCAGCATCGACGTGTGGCTTCTCGAGTCGGCGGTCGCGAAGAAGCCACCCTCGGTTGCGCTGTAGTTCTCGAGGATCGCAAGCGGTCGGCCGACCCGACTTTCAATCAGATCGCGATAGGGCTCGGCGGGCACGCCGCCAGCGAACAGCACGCGGAGGTTGGGCCAGATGTCTTGAATGTGCCGCGCGTTCATTCCGCGGCGCTTCGCGGCGCCGAGCAGCTGGTCGAAGAGCACCGAGTACCAGCAGGTGGTGCCAGTGAGCGCCCAGACGTCGTAGTCGAGGTAGGCCTCGGCGATCGCCCGGAGCTTCTCGTCGTAGTCGAGAATGTCGCGCACCGGCGGCTGGGGCAACTGCAGCAGCTTCGCCGGGTAAGGCCAGTGGAGCTGCATGATGGCCGGGTTCGACGCCACGGCGACCGGGCCTTCGTGCTTGAGGATGGAAGGGGGAAAAAGCCCGAGCTGATACCCGCCGGGGTACTCGCGATCTCCCCATTCGGTCAGGTAGCGCGCGACGATGTCGAAGCCGGCGGCCTGCTGCCAGCGGATCTGTTCTTTCGAGATGGGCAGGCATTTGATCCTCGCGCGCGTGTGCGAAGTTCCCGAGCTCTGACCCCAGTAATAGACGAAGCCGGGGTAGAGGACGTCGCGCTCGCCGTCTCGCATGCGCAGCAGCTGCGGCTCGAGGTCTGCGTAGGTCCGCGCTGGCACTGCCCGTGCGAAGTCTTCGTAGCTCTTGATTCGGCCGAAGTGGTGAGCGCGGCCGAACTCGGTGTCTACGGCCGAGCGCACATGCTGGAGCAGCGTGCCTTCCTGCGCCTCTCGCAGCTTGCGTGGGCTGTTCATCACTGCGTTCCACTGCGCGACGCGCACCTTTGCCGCCAGCCGCAGGCCCGGCCCGAGCAGACGAGCGGCCCTCACGCGCTGCAGTTGATCGACGCGCGACTTCAGGCGAGCGCCCGAGCGGTGAGGCGCTCGCTCTCGACCCACAGCCGCGCGGCGACGCCCTCGTCGAGCGCGAGCGGAGCCGGCGTCCGGGGAAGGTTCTTCTCGAAGTAGAGCCCGGTCTGCCCTTCGAGCTCGGGGCTCGTTGCCGCATGGATGATCCTCTGCGCGCCGCGCTCGGGAGACAACATGAACACTTTCGCGACGGCCAGGAAGGGCAGGGTCCAGCCTGGAGAGTACCGGTAGATGTTGGTCGCCACCGTGCCAGGGTGCAGCGCGTTGACGGTGACGCCACGGCCCTCGAGGCGCTTCGCCAGCGATAGGGTGAAGAGCACATTGGCGAGCTTGCTGCGCTCGTAGGCCTTCATGATCCAATAGCCGCCCTTTTCGTAGCCAAGGTCGTCGAAGTTCATCGTGCCGACGTAGTGGCTGCCCGAGGCGACATTCACGATGCGCGCCGGGGCGCTCTTTTCGAGCAGGTCGACGAGTAAGTTCGTGAGCAAGAACGGCGCGAGGTGGTTGACGGCGAAGGTTGCCTCGAGGCCGTCGTGGGTGAGCGTGCGCTTGGCGAAGACGGTGCCCGCGTTGTTGATCAGCACGTCGAGCCTGTCGTACTTCGCGCGGTAGTCGGCCGCGAGCTGGTGCACTTCGGCGAGCCTCGAGAAGTCGGCGACCAGCGACTCGACGTGGGGGCTGTTCGCGCGGTGCTTGATGTCTGCCAGGGCTTCGTGGGTGCGGGCAGGATCTCGACCCACGATGACCACCCGATGCCCGGCCCGGGCCAGCGCGACCGCCGCTTCCTGCCCGATGCCGTGCGTGCCCCCCGTGAGCAGAATCGTCTTCATGCGCGGGCTCTAGTCCCGCATCATTCAGAGGGTCAAGGAAAGCGAGCCCGCCCTGCTCTGACCTCTGTCTGAAGTCACCCAGCGCTTCAAGGTCTGGGCACGGCGCGGTCGGACGAGCCTCCGGCCCCGCGAATTCAGTACGCGGTGCTCTCACCCATCCGCTCCAGGTTCCCGCGGTGGCGAGGCGGTCGAGATCGCGCATGCCGCCAGCCGTGGCCTCGTGGAGCAGCGCCGCGGCGTCGGTGGCGAAGAGCTCGCGGTCGCAGCCGGGGTGACGGAGACGGAGGCGGAGGTACTCGGCGGTGTCGTCGG
>JBBRAX010000132.1:0-4589 GCA_038206395.1 Myxococcales bacterium
TTGGTCCGCGACCTGCGCCTCAAGCTCGGTGATGCGCTGGTCGCGCGGGTCGGACACACGCCGCGTAGATCACGCCGCGCGCCTGAACGCGAATCGACCCATTGCGGGAACTGATCGGACCCATGCGCCCTGCTGATCGCCGTCGCTACCCCTGAACGGTTACCTTCTGCGCGTCGTCGTACGCGGTCTGCCCGTCACTGCCGGTCACCGCTTTGGCGTATTTGTCCCCGCGCGAAAAGCAGGTTCCGCGACGGTCCCACTCCTCGTCCACACCAGAAGTTGGATACGGGTAGGCCATCACACAGCTCGCCTCCAGCTGTGTCCTGAAGGTCATGTCGCAGGTCCCCTTCGAGGAGTTGCAGGTGTCGTAGCAAATGTCGTGGGCGCTGCAGGCTGGCTTGTAGTCCGCGCGGCCACAACTCTGAGGAAAGAGAAAGGCGATCCGAGAGCCCTCCGGACCACAGGGAGGGGCGGACACCTTCGGGGTGTGTGGCCCCCACTTTGTCCTCTCCTTGCACTTCAAGAGATCTGCGATGGGGTGTTCGCACTGCTGCGCGAGGGCCTCGCCCGCAAGAAGAGAACCGGCGCAGAAGAGCCAGGCCGAGACGACCCTCATCGGGTGAGGGTCAGCGGACTGGCGCGGGTGGGCCGCCCCTGACGAGCTGGCCATTCGAGCGTTCCGACGAACTTGTTGTCCTCGAACGTCCCCTTGATCACCACGTCCGTCTCGGTCGTCCACGTGGCCGTGGTTCCGTCGCGAGTGCCCGTCAGAGTCCCATCGTCCGCGTACTCACCCATCTCCGGATCCTGGAAGGAAGTCTTGCCGACCAGCACTCAATTCTCGTCTTCGAGGGTGAACTGAACGCCGACCGGCTTGGTCTCCCCTCCGCCGATCGTGCCGGTCCACGTACCGTTGGCGACGGCCCGCTTCGCTCCACAGCCGCCAGCCAGCATCACCACCAGTAGAGGCAGCACGCGCTCGAGCATGAAGCACCATTGTCTCGCGCAGGCCGTCGGTCAATCGTGTCTTCGGGTGGCGCTACGGAGTTCCAGGCCAGCCCTGACGAATCAAGGCGCCGAGGCCGGTCGGGAAAAGGCCTTGATGAAAGAGCGCGTCGGGAAGAACGAGCGCGGCCACCGCCCAGAGCCACTTCTCGGCGGGGCGCCGCGCGAGCACGACGCCGGGCAGCAGGGGGACCATGTACCAATAGACGATGAGGCCTCGATAGGTGAGGAGGAAGCCGAGCGCAGCCAGCATCACCGGCGCGAGATCGCTGTCGCGGCTGCGCCACCAGTAGACCGCCCAGATGCCCGCGTAGGCGATCAGCAGCGCGAGCTCGGCCCACTTGATCCGGCTTGGCGCGGCGACCCAGACGGTGCAGACGAGCCAGTTCCCGAACAGCGACCAGCCGAGCACGAGCGCGATCGCGACGAGCCCGACTCGCCCCGGCCACGCAAGGAGGCGAAGCTGCACAAGCAGCACTCTGCGATCGCTCCAGGCCAGCCACGCGAAGCCGACAACCCACACCAGCCACCGGCTGTACGCGCTGAACGCGAGGACGATCAGCTCCAGTCCGCTGAGGCGATGGCCCTTCGACCAGCGGGACGCGCCGAAGACGGCGAGGAGAAAAGGCAGCGGCTCTTGAAGGCCGTTGAGCGCGCAGCGAAGGATGAACGGATAGATGAGGAGCCCTGCCCACCAGAAGCGGCTGAGCAGCAACCGGCCGATCGCCAGGTGGACGAGGGCGAGCAACAGCAGGATCTGGATCGACGTGGCGCGCTCTTCGCTGACGAGCTCGGCGTCGAGCAGCCATTGCGCGGGTGCGTGAAAAGCGAGGAACACGACGCCCGGTTGATGGCAGGGCTGCGCTTCCCACAGCAGCACCTTGTGCGCGCGCGGATCGGCGGCGTGCAGCTCGGCGAGCGGCGTGGTGAGCGCGCGGATTGGCGAGGCGATCGTCAGCGCAGCGGCGTCAGCACCAGCGAGCTGGCGCCGTTGGAGGCCGGCCCTTCGACAGGCTCAGGACATGCTTCTTGAGGCGGTACTCGAGCTTGCCGTCTTCGCGTCGAGTGAGCCGCTCAAGACAGATGGGCCCGCGGCCGCCGTACCTGCAGGCTCGCTCGAGCGCCTCTCGGTCGTTTTCGTGGAGGTGAGTGTCTGCGTGGAGACTGAATCCCTCGAGGAAGGCACACCGGCGGCGCCGACGCGCAGCAGCGTCGTCCGCCAGCGGCAGGCGAGTCTGGGCCGAGGCTGCGAGCTGGAAGTCCCGCTCGTCCTCGGCATACGGCAACCCGTCGGGGAAGTGGGCCTGGACCAGCTTCAACGTCCGGCGAGCGACCCGCCGCAAAAGCCGTTCGACGTCCTCGTCGTCGGAGGTCGTGGCCGTTCTTCGCCCCGCCCGCGCTCTTCGGTGTCGGGCCGGCGATCGAGCCCGCCATTCTGCCCATCATCGTCGTAGGTTCGCTGGGTTCTACTTCCTCTTCTTCAGCCTGGAGGGAATCTCGCAGGCCTCGAAGAGATCGCCCGCGTCGATCATTCTCGCGTCGAGCTCGGCCCGCCGTCGGGGAGGACGCCGCCATATTCCGGGGTGCCGCCGTCGTCAATCGGCCCGGTCTCGCCGAACTTGCAGCCGCTGACCGCGACGAGCACCACCACCAGCCACTTGAACCCGTCGGGATCGAGTCCCCTCCGCAGGGGAGGCGCGTACTCCGAATCTCGGGCGAGCAGAAGCCTTGACTCTGTGCCCTCGGGTGGCTCCGGTGCAGGCCGTGGCGCGCGAGTCCATCGAACGGTCGAAGGTTGCGTGCGCCGGGCTGCTGGTCGCGGCGGTGATCGCCTCGACCGACTCGCTCGCGAGTGGAAACCTGCTTCCGCGCCGGGTGGGGCTTCATGCGCTCGCACTCGCGCTCGGGTTGCTGGCGCTGCGTCGGCCCGCGCCGGTGGATGGGAGCCTGGGCTTGCTGGCCGGGGTGGTGGCGCTCGCGGCAGTGCACAGCCCGTTTCGCGCGATGACGGTGCCGCGGGTGATCGACGCGTGGGCGGTGGTGCTGATCGTCTGGGCGATCGCGGGTCGTGCCGCCGGCCGGGCGATCTGGGTGCGCACGCTGGTGCTGTTGGCGGTGGCGGGCAGCGCGGTCGGGCTGCTCGAGCAGTGGGCGCCGCTGGCGTTGAACGAGGCGAGCCGGCCGGCGGGGCTGTTCGCGAGCCGCACCACCGCGGGCGTGTTCGTCGCGAGCGCGCTGCCGCTGATGCTCGGCTTTCGCTTCGGACGACGGCGCTGGGTCGAGGCGCTGGCGCTGCTGGTAAGCGCCGCGTTCGTGGTCAGCACCGCGTCGAGGGCGGCGTGGCTCGCGGCGGCGCTCGCGGCGGGGTTCGTGCTCCTGCGCCGGCGGCGGGTTCGGTGGAAGGCGATCGCGCTCGCCGGAGGAGTGATCGTCGGCCTCGTCGCGACGCCGGGGCCGCAGCTGAAGTGGCACGCCGACGATCCGTACCTCGACGCGCTGAGCTCGGCCGGCGCGGCGGCGCAGGGGCGGTGGCCAACGTGGCGCGCGGCGATGGCGGCGATCGCGGTGCAGCCGCTGCTGGGCTGGGGGCCCGGTCAGTTCGCCGCGGTCGGGCCGCGCTTCACGGCGCCCGAGGAAGTGCGAATGGAAGAGCCGCACAACGAGTGGCTGCGGCTAGGCTTCGAAGCGGGGCTGCTCGGGGTCGGCGCGGCGGCCTTCGCGGTCTACCGGTTGACCCGTCGCCGCGCGCGCCACCCGGCGTTGTGGGCGTCGCTTGGCGTGCTCGCGCTGGCCGCCTGCACCGGGAAGACCTTCCTCGAGCCGCCGACGATGGCGCAGGGCGCGGTGCTGGCGGGGCTGTGCTTCTCGATCCCACGTCGTGCCGGCCCACGGCTCGCGGGGATCCTCGCGTGGGGGGTAGTGCTGGGTTGCGCGGTGCTCGCCGACGCCACCCAGCTGATCGGCTCGCGGCAGCTGCAGCTGGCCCGTCGGGCGGCGGCGGAAGGGCGGTCGAGGAATGCGCTCGAGTTGGCCGAGCGCGCCGATCCCTTCGACGGGGAGGTGCCGTTATTCGCCGCCGAGCTCGCGTTTCAGTCAGGAGACGAGACGCTGTGCCGCGCGTGGGTCGCGCGCGGGCTGAAGAACCAGCCCGACTCGTGCGAGCTGGCGAACGCCTGCAAGGAAGCGGCTGCCTGCCCATCACGACCGACTCAGGTGAAACGATGACCCCGCCACTCCGACTGCGGCAATGGACGTTGGCGGTCCCTCGCGCGCTGTCAGCGGCGCTGCGCGTCTTCATCAGGCCGTCTTCGCGTTCCAGCGTCGGCGCGCGAAGCAGCTGGGAATCGAGGAGCCTCGCCCGACGGCGTCTTCAACGGCGAAGAGCTGACGTTCGCCGCGCTGCCAACTCCCGACGAGGAAGTCGAGAAGTTGCTCCGCAAGGTGGCCCTCAAAGTGTGGAAGGTGGCCCGGGCCCGTCACTGCGGGTCGGCCGCGGCCGCGTCACCAATCCACCGGGCCGCCGCAACTCGCGCTCGTGTCCGCGCTGATCAGCGGCAGCGGCACCAGATCGTGGCGTGACAGAC
>JBBRAX010000133.1:0-4366 GCA_038206395.1 Myxococcales bacterium
CACGAGAATCCGACTCGCATCTCGACGTCACATGATGGGCAGAGAACCCGGACGAACCCTCGGCTCAAGTCACCACAGGACACGTAGGCGTTGAACTCTTTGAGGATGTACGCCGGCAGCCCCCCCTTCGCCTCCGCCGCAGCGGCGTCTGCACCTCACCGGCACCTTCCAGCGGCAGCAGCTTCAACCCGGCGGGCAGCGTCGGAATCGGCAACCGATCGGCCCCTGCCTCACCCGACGCGACCAGCCCACCGCCGAGACACGTGACGAACCCGTGGGCAGGCACGCGCGTGACCTGCAGCGCGAAGTACGCAGACGGCTCGAGCTGCAGATCGCGGTAATGGTCGAACAGATGGCTCGCGAGAAACCCGGAGCCCACGGTGACCTCGGTCAGAGCTGCCTCGCCCGACGCCCACCGCAAGCTCCCCGAGCCGCCGCCGTTGAAGAGCTCGAGCGGCATCGACTCGGCGTCGAACACCCGCGCGAGCTCGGCGCGGCGGCGTTCGACCTGCGGCCGCGACCACAGCTTCAGCCACCGCTTGAACGGGTTGTCGTCCGTCATCCCCGCAATCTGCGCCTCGTACGCCTGTAGCCCCGCAAACCGCAGCGATGGCGAAGTCGAGATTCGTCGCGCGAGCCCGACGATGTCTTCCACCTTTCGCAACGGGCTGCGCCGCACGCCCAGATGCAGCGCGTCGATCGGCCGGAAGGACATGTCGACGTCGATGACGACGGGCACCGTCACGCCTGCCGCCGCCGCGACGGCCGACAGCGCATCCGTCTGCGCGCCCGAGTCCACCGCCACCGCGGCGAACGCCAATTGATTCGCGCGCACCAGCGCGGCGAGATCTGCCTGCTGCACCGTTGGATACGCGAGCAGAAGATTCGCAAACCCTTCCTGCGCCAGAAACGCGGTCTCGGCCGCGCTGTACGTCATCAGCCCAACCACCCCAGGCCGCGCGGCGACGCGCTTCAACAGCGCGGGGCACCGCACCGACTTCGAGGCGATGCGCAGCGGCTTGCCTTTCGCTTCGGCCACCAACCGGTCGACATTGCGGTCGAACGCATCGAGGTCGACCACTGCCAACGGCAGCGGCTCAGCGAGAATTGCCGTCTTGAAGCGCTGGTAGGCGTCTGTGGGCATCGGGAAGCGCCGACGTTCTTAGACCGGCTCTTCGCGTGATGGGGTTGTACGACAGCCGGCCGCGGAAGATTTCTGAAGGCTTTGTAAATTCTAGGGGGCACCTGCTTCTCACTGTGGCTTGGCCGGCGACCATGGCAACAGGTTGAACCTTTTCCCGGAGAACCCAGCATATGCCAATCACTCCACTCCGAGCCGCAACGCCCGCCGCACCGCCCCCTTCCACCAAGACCATCGGCCCCGGGTCCAAAGGCCCCGAGGTTCGTGAATTGAAGACGCTGCTTCGCGACGCCGGCTTCTACAAAGATGTCATCAACGATGAGATGGGCAACGCCGGCGTGAGCGCGCTGAAGGAAGCGAAGAGAGCGCTGAAGCTCGGTGGCGCACCCGATGTCGCAGGCGCTACCACCATTGCTGCTTTGAAGAAGGCGGTTGCCTCAGGCGGCGCTGCGGGCGACTTCGGCGCGCAGCTGAAGAGCGCGAACCTGAGCCAGACTGCCATCTATCGCGCCATCGGCATGGCGGAAGGGACGATTGCAGCGAACGGCAAGCCGACGACCGCGTACACCCAGCACGGCGACCCTGGAAATCAGAAGCTCAACAAAGGCTTCGGCTCGTACCAGGTCTACCAACATCCCAAAGGCGCCGACCTCACTCCCCAAGAGGCCGACCGCGTTCAGGCCGACCGCCTGGCGGCCGTGTACCCGTCGGTGGACAGGGCACTGAGCGCGGCAGGGTTTGCTCCAGGCGCCAACCGGAACCTCATCGCGGCCAACGCGTTGGACGCCTGGAACCAGGCGCCGAAGGTGCATGGTGGCACGAACGGCCTGCTCAACCCTCAGCGGCTGAGCGAGCTGAAGTCGGCCATCGAGAACGGCACTGATCCGACCCAGGCCATCACCGAGTGGCGCGCCAACGGCTACAAGACCGACTCAGGCCAGCTGGATGCCCCGGGGCTCGGCAACTCGATGAGCCGGGTGATTGCCGACCAGGAGCGCCGCGCCGTCGCAGTGAAAGGAGGCCTGGCCGCGGTGCCGATGTCTGGCGTGTCGGAGGCGCCCTCGTCGTCGTCGACTGCGATGGCAGGCGCTGCGTCCCTGGCTGCCGGCGTCAGCACCTTCTCGCCCACCACGGGTGCGCACCCGGCGGTTCAGACGGACAACCAGCCCCTGCTCGCTGACGGGGCGAAGGGACCCCAGGTCGAAAGCCTTCAGGAGAAGCTGAACAAGTTGGGAGGCCAGTTGGCAGTTGATGGTGACTTCGGCCCGCTGACCCAGACCGAGCTGCGCAAGTTTCAAAGCAACAACGGCATTGCGTCCGACGGCATCGCCGGGCCCGAGACAATGCGAACGCTTGACGCTGCGCTCGCGCGCCAGGCCTCACCGGCGAACGTTGGCAACACATCGCCTGCGATGCCCGCGCTGAACGCAGCCACCCTGGGCAACCTTGGGACTGCCAGTACCACGAGCGCACCGTTCGACGTGCGCGCGGGTTCCAGGGGCCCACAGGTCACCGAGCTGAAGACGGCGCTGAAGCAGGCCGGCTTCTACAATGGTGCGATCAACGATCAGATGGGGCCTGACGGGCTGGCGGCGCTGAAGGCGGCCAAAGAGAAGTTGAAGCTCAGCGGAGATCCGGGTGTGGCGGGGCCGACGACGATGAAGGCGCTGAAGAGCGCTGCGACGTCGACGTCGACCTCCACGGGCCAGGTGAAGCTGCCGGTGATGGCGCAGGCCTGGGGCACCGACTGCGGGCTGACCAGCGTAGCGATGATCGCGAACGGTTTGCGCGGCACGAAGACTGACTCAACGCAGCTCGAGAGCCGCTATGGCTACAGCCTCTTGCCCGCGCTCGAGGGCCTCGGAGTGAAGGCCATCGACCACGGCAACCTTCACGCCGAAATCGCAACCGAAGATCAAGCGTGGAAGATCTTCTCGAACGCTGCGAACAAGGGCCACCCGGTGCTCTTCGGCGCCAACAACGACTACGCAGGCACGCATTGGTCGGGGGGGGCAGGTCACTACATGGCGGCCACCGGCGTCTCCGAGGTGAACGGCGTTCGAATGATCACCTTCAACGACCCCAACGGTGGCGTCGTGCGTACGGTGCCGTTCAACCATCTGTGGAACGCCGGCCTGCGCAATGACGGCAACTGCGTCATCGAGTGCAGCTGAACAACCCTCGAGAACCAAAGCCTGGGGTCAAGGACCACGGGCGTCTGTGGGCATGGGCTCGCTTCAAAGCGTGCATTGGAAAGCGTCGACGTTATTAGACCGCCTTTCAAGGTCTCGAAAGCAGGGGGTTTCTCAGCAGGTGGAGAGCCGTGTTACTGCCTCTGCGCGTATAGAAACGAGGACACATGCCGAAAGCCACTGCTGCCAAAGCCGAAGCCCCCGCAATTCGCAATCTGAGCCCCGTCGACGGCCGAAAGATGCCCGCCGTCGCGGTGACTCCCGTGACGCAGGTGAAGGGGCTGGTCACCAAGTCGCGCCTCGCCCAGCGCAAGTGGAACGCGCTGTCGTTCGACGCGCGCGCAAAGATGATGAAGCAGGCCGGCCGTTTGATGCTCGAACGGCGGCAGGAACTGCTCGAGCTGCTGCACGACGAAGGCGGGAAGCCGGCGGGCGAAGTGCTGATGGGGGAAGCGCTGGGAGCGCTTCAGTTCATCACCGACTGGATCAAGGTGGCGCGCCCCTTCCTCAAGGAAAAGAAGGTGCCGATTTCACCGTTGGCGTTTCCGGGGAAGAGCGCGGTGGTGCAGTCGGTGGCGCGGGGCGTGGTGGGAATCATCGCGCCGTGGAATTTCCCGGTGGCGAACTTCTTCAAGCCGGTGTTCGCGGCCCTGCTGTGCGGAAACACGGTGGTGCTGAAGCCAAGTGAGTTCGCTCCGCGGTCGGGCGCGTGGTTCGTGAAGCTGATGGGTGAGGTGTTGCCGGAAGACGTGCTGATCGCCATCCAGGGCGACAAGACGGTGGGCACGGCGCTGATTCACTCGGGCATCGACGCGCTGACGTTCACGGGCTCTTCGGCGTCGGGCCGCATCGTGGCGAAGCAGGCGGGCGAGCTGCTGATTCCCTGCAGCGTCGAGACGGATAGTCAGAACAATAGGGGTTTTCCGAAAGGCGGAGGGAAGGAACTCGGAACCGAGGGTGGTCGAGGATGGTTGGTGGGGTGCCGGACAGCGCTGGAGCTGTGCGGAAAAGCGGGCGGCGCGCACACGTCTGC
>JBBRAX010000134.1:0-4332 GCA_038206395.1 Myxococcales bacterium
CCTCCGACAGGAGCGCTGAGTCCCGGGCAAGGAGGTACCGCAGCTGAATCGGAAACGAGAGAGTCCACTGCCTGTACGCCGTCCTGGGCAGGACTGCATCGGCAACGTGAATCGCGGTGTCGTGGGCCCGCCGGGCGTTGCTGATGACCTGCTCGTCGGGGTGCGCCAACTTCGCCAATGACCCGCAGAACTGCGGCGGCTGCGGCACCGTCTGCGCTTCGGGCCGCGCGTGTGTCGCCGGGTCGTGCCAGCCGTCGTGCAGCGCGGGGCTCACCTCGTGCCCGTCGGGGTGCGCCAACTTCGCCAACGACTCGCTGAACTGCGGCGCCTGCGGCGTCGTGTGCGATGAGCTCTCGAAGTGCACCAACGGTGGCTGCGTCGATCCGTTCGCGGTGCCCCGGCTGTGCTCGCAGCTTCCCCCCGACTCCGGCATCCCCAACGACGGCGGCTTCGTGCGCCGCACGGTGTACGCGTTCGGCAGATCCGACGCGCCGCTGCCGGTGCGCTGCGGCCTCGACGGCGGCACCTGGCTCGAGCTGCAGAACGACGGCGGGCTGGGCAACAACTTCTCGCGCCGCGCGGCCGGTGGCTTCTTCACGACGGGCCCGGAAGTGGTGACGCGGTACTCGGCGGTGCGCATCGACTACCGTTTTCCCAACGAGCTTCTGATCTCCAACGTCGATGACCGCACCTTTGCGGTGTCGACGGGGTCGCAGACCCAGGGAAACTCCAGCAACCCCAGCACGTACACCATCAACTCGATGACCTACGGATCCGCGTCGGCCTGCGTCAGCGGCAACAACGCGGCAGGCCACCGGGAACATCAACCTCACCGGCCTGCCCGTCGCCGTCACCCGCACCAGCTGGGCGGGCGGAGGCTTCATGGTCGCAGGCGGCGCCACACTGAGCAGCTTCAACCAGGTGGTGAACGTCACCGGCGGAGGCTTCTGCGGCGACATCTACCCCAGCGAAGGCCTCGTGCGGCTCACGCTCTGCACCGCCCCCGGCGTCGAGGCCTGCGACAAGAAGGACAACAACTGCGACGGGCTCATCGACAACCTGCCCGACGCCGGCGTCTGCCCCTGACGCTCAGGCCCGCGCAGCCACCGCGTCGAACGCCCACTTCCCCAGCCAGGCGACCGACGCGGTGAGGAGCACGCCCCAGCCGATGTCGACCGGCACGAGCACCGCCGGCCAGTCGCGCAGCACCGCCCAGTTGGTCAGCTCATACGTGCCGTACGCGACGAGCCCCAGCCCTGCTCCGCGCCCGGCTGCCGACGCTCTCCGCGTCGCGCCAAGCACCGCGTAGATCAGCACTGCGCCGACGTAGAACGCGTAGAAGAGCGCCGCGGCGGGCATCAACACTTCTGGGCGCTTCAGCGGCCCCAGCGCTGTGTCGTAGAGCCCGCGCGCGATGATCCCCAGCCAGGTGAGATCCAGGACCAGCATCGACGCGGCGACGGCCGCTGCGGCCGCAGCGACGGCGAGCGGCGGCCGCTTCGTCATTGCGCAGCGCCCGCGCGCCGGGGGTGAACTTCGCAGCCCGCATCCGCGCAGCGCCCGGTGAGGCGCAGCCGGTTCTTCGCGAACGCGAAGTACGCAGCGTCGAGCAGGTGCGAGATGCCCGGCAGCCGGGTGATCGCCGCCACCGGCCCGAAGCCCACCGCCGAGTAGAGCCGCCGAAACACCTCGACCCCCTGGATGATTGTCCCGTTGGGCAGGCGTCCGTGGATCCGATCCATCAGCGCCTCCCAGGTGACGCCGACCTGTGCTGCGTCGAAGCCAGGCGCCGCAATGTCGACGAACCCGATCCGGTTGCGCCGGTCGAGCCGCTGCAACATCCGGATTTCCCGCATGCACAGCGGGCAGTCGCCATCGAAGAACACCTCTACCGCCACGCCCGGAGCACCCATGGGGAGAAGAGTAATGGTCGATTTGGTCGATTTCCATATGAAAATTCGACCATTCCCCGCTACTTCACCGCCATGCTGACGACGACCGAGGCGGCGCGGGTGGTGGCTGTGACCGCATCCACCATCAAGCGCTGGGCGGATCAGGGCCTGCTGCCCTTCACTCGCACGGCGGGCGGGCATCGGCGATTCGAGCGCGCGGCGGTCGAGCGCTTGGCGGGCGCGCAGGCGGGCGTGGAGCCGTCCACCTGGATGCACTGCCTGCTCAGCGGGCGACGCCACGAGGTCGATGGCCGGCTGCTCGAGGCGCGCGCACGGCTGGGCGCCTGGCACCGGGTGGCCGACGAGCTGTCCGGGGTGCTCGGCGAGCTGGGCAGGCAGTGGGCGTGCGGCTGGCTGACCATCGCTGAAGAGCATGTGGCCACCGAGACGCTGCTGCGGGCGCTGGCGCGACTGGGCGACGCGCTGCCGACCCGCATCGACGGCCCGAGGGCGCTGCTCGCGGTCGCCCCGGGCGATGAGCACACCCTGGGCCTGGCGATGGCCGAGCTGTGCCTCTACGAGCAGGGCTGGTCGCCAATCTGGCTCGGGCGGTTCACGCCGGTCGCCGAGGTCCTCAAGCTCGTATCCGACGGCAAGCTGGCGATGGTGGTGCTGACCGCCTCAGCTGCGAACACCGAGCCCCGGGCGCTGCGGGGAATCGCCGCCAAAGTCGGCGCCGCCTGCGGCAAGCACGGCATCGATCTGGTGCTCGGGGGCGCGGGCGCGTGGCCTGCGCGGCCGAAGCACGGGGCGCGCCTGACGTCTTTCAACGACTTCCATCAACACCTCACCGAACGCACGGAGCAACGCACCCATGGTCGATAGTTCCCTGGCATTTCCAACCCGCCCTGTGCCAGTGCCGCTCGATGCGGTCCGCGTCCCGTCGATGACCGATGTCGAGCTCGACGCGCTGCCTTTCGGCGTCATCTGCCTCGACCGCGAGGGCGTGGTGCTCCGCTACAACTTCGCCGAGGCGCGCCTCGCCAGGCTCGACCGCACCCAGGTGGTGGGGAAGAGCTTCTTCAAGAAGATCGCGCCCTGCACCGCGACGCCCGAGTTCGAAGGCCGGGTGCGCGCCTTTCTGAACGGCACCCAGCCCTTCGAGCGCTTCCCCTACCTCTTCGACTTCAAGTTCGGCGCCCAGCGCGTCGAGATCGAGCTGGTGCGCGTCGTCGCCAACGACCGCGTCTACCTGCTCGTCAACCGCCAGAAGGTCGAAGAGCCGCGCGGCGGGCTGCCGGCTGGGTTCGCGGCGCCGCTGCAGGAAGAGCTGGCGCCCGGGGAAGAAGATCAGGGCGTGCGCCGCGATGATCTCGCGCGCCGGATCCTCTCGGTCGACTTGAGCTTCGTCACTGCGCTGCACCAGACGTGGCTGAAGGTGGCCCCAAAGGCGTGGCCTGGGTTCACGCGCGAGTGGGGCTGGCAGTGGGGCCGGCACGCCGTCGTCGAGCTTGAGGCAGCGCTGCTTGAAGAGAAGCTGACCACGCTGCGCGAGCTGAAGATGCGCGAGGCGATGGAACGCGTCGGGCTCTGGGCGTCCGACCGCGGTCTGGGCCTGCTGCGGTTCGACTTCACGCACTCCCGTGAAGGGCTGTTCTCGGTGAAGGTCGAGCGCAGCGCGGTGGGCGAAGCGGTAGGGCACGCCGACGCGCCCAGCTGTCACCTGATCGAAGGGCTGCTCGAAGCGGTCTGCGAGCACCTGAGCCAGCGGCTGCTCGCCGTCAGAGAGCTGCGCTGCTGCGCCCAGGGGTTCGAGGCGTGCACCTTCATCGTCGCTGCCGAGAAGCGAAAGGCGGCGGTCGAGCGCGCGATCGCGGCGGGCGCGGAAGATGTCCCGGCCATCGTGGAGGCGCTGCGTGCCGCCCGGTGAGCCCCAGCTGACCCTGGTAAAGGCCCGCAGCGAGCTGCTCACCGGGATCCCCAACGAGGCAGTGCTGGTCGCCGACTACTTCAGAGGGTTCGACTGGGAAGGCGGCACGCCCGACGCCGAGCAGCTGAGCGCCGAAGACTTCCTCAACGCACTGGGGCCGTGAAGCTCACCCCCGCGGGCTGAGCCGGGCGCCAATCACCTGAATCAGCGCCTCTTCCAGCGTGGCCATCAAGCCCCGAAGCCCATCGCCCGGGGCCTCGTTCTCGAGCGCCTCGCGCGCAGCCTGGTCGAACGTCCTGGCCGGGGTGTGGCCAATCTTTTCCCAGTACAGCGCATCGACCGGCAGCAGATCGCAGCTGAAGCCCATCACCACTTCAAGGACAGATGAACCGCCTTTTCGTCGAGGTCGCCAGGTAGCGCCCCGCCCGGTCGGCAGCGAAGTGGCGCGCGAGGGGCTCGACGAGCAACGTCCGGGGCGAACGGACGGGGCTGCGGGCAGAGTGGTCCCGA
>JBBRAX010000135.1:0-4233 GCA_038206395.1 Myxococcales bacterium
AGTACATGACACCCGCAACCGTGCGATCGAATCGGCAGTCGCTCAGCACAATGGCAGCGTCTTTTCCGCCGAGCTCGAGCGACACCGGAATAAGGCGCTCGGCGCAGGCCTTCGCGACCTCGACGCCGCTGGCCGTCGAGCCGGTAAAGGTGACCGCGTCAACGCCCGAACGCACGAGCTCGGCGCCGGTGGCTGGGCCGCCCTGCACCACCACGAACACGTTTCGCGGCAGCGCGTGCGACAGCACCTGGCCCAGCCAGGCGCCCATGCGTGGGCTGAGCTCGCTGGGCTTGAGCACGACGGTGTTGCCGCACAGCAGCGCAGCGAACACCGGCCTGAAGTACGTCGCGAGCGGGAAGTTC
Organism: Myxococcales bacterium; assembly: GCA_038206395.1. Classification (GTDB taxonomy): domain Bacteria; phylum Myxococcota; class Myxococcia; order Myxococcales; family Myxococcaceae; genus JAGSPQ01. The sequence continues at coordinate 363 of JBBRAX010000135.1, forward strand.
CAGGGGCCGATGACCGCGACGACGCCGCGCGCGACCAGGTCGGTGTGCCCACTCTTCCCGGGGAAGGCGAGCGGGCTGAAGGGCAGCTTGCGCGGCGAGAGGTGGGGGCGGGCCACTTTGATCCAGTCCTTGAGGAACTGCAGCGCGCCAAGCCCTTCGCCCATCAGCACGTCGCCCGGCGTCTTTCCGCACTCGTCATGAAGCAGCGTGAGCACCTCGCGCCGCCTTTCGACAATGGTCTTCGCGGCGCGCTCGAGCAGCACTGCGCGGGCCTCGAAACCAATGGCTTCCCACGCAGGCTGCGCGGTGCGGGCGTCCAGCACCCGGGCACAGACATCCGGGCAGACCGGCACGGGCGGCAACGGGCGCAGGTCAACAGGGGACTCGTTTTGAAGTGCGCTCATATTCACCCGTTGGCGCCCGTGCGAAACCACTCACCGAAGCGCTCACCAAGCATCAGCGCCGGCAGGTTGGTGTTCACCGAAGGGATGGTCGGGAAGACACTGGCGTCGGCGACCCACAGGCCTTCGACCCCCCTCACGCGCCCGCGACCATCGACCGCGGCGTCGGGGTGACCTTCGGGCCCCATCGGCACAGTGCCGCACATGTGAAATGCGGAGCCGCTGAAGCGGCCAACCCATTCGCTGAGCGCCTTGCGATCGGACAACACCGCCTTACCGGGCAGGAAGCAGTCGGCGAGCCCACGCATCCCGCGCGAAGTCGCGCACCGGAAGGCCAGCTGCAGCCCATCGACGACGCGAACACGGTCTTCGTCTTCGAGGAACACGTTCCCGACCATCTCGGGCCGAGCGTGGGGGTCGGCGCTGGGAAACTTGAGCGCGGCGTGCCCACGCGGCTTTCCGACGCAGGCGATGAGTGTGAAGAATGGCGTCGCCGCCATCGGAAGCTGCAGAAACGAGCCAGGCTGCACCATCACGTCGTTGGCTGTCTCTGAACCCGCTGACGTGTACCTCAAGCAGGTTTGAATCAGCGGCGCGCTGATGTCGCAGGCTCGATGGCGCGGCGCGAGCACGAACATCGCGGCGAAGTGGTCGAGCATCTTGCGGCCAATCGCGGGCACGTCGGAAATGGGTGTGACCCCAAGGCGCTCGAGCTCGGCCGCGGGTCCGACGCCCGAGCGCAGCAGAATTCCCGGCGTCGCAATCGCGCCGGCGCTCAACACAACCTGGCGCGCACGCCATAGCTCGACCCGGTCTCGGGTCTCGACCTCGAGCGCCTCGACGCGACGGTTGCGGATGATGACCCGCCGCACGAAAACGTTCGCGCGAATCGAGAGGTTCTCCCTGGCCCGAACGCGGGGTGTGAGCCACGCCTGCGCCGCGCTCACCCGCGCTCCGTCCACCAGGTTCATCGCGTGAGGCCCGTGGCCCCGGGTGGTCGGATCGTTGGTGTCGGTGCAGGCGGGAAACCCGAGCTCGTCGCAAGCGCCGAGGAACGCCGACTGCCATGGCGCGAGCTCGGCGGCCGTATGCCGGCGAATCGGCAGCGGCCCGGCCTGGCCGTGCCACCCGTTGCGCACGTCGAGATCGTTTTCGAGCTTCTTGAACGCCGGTAGGCAGTGCTGCCACGACCATTCCGGCAGACCCAACGAAGCCCACTCGTCGTAGTCGGACGGTTGGCCACGCAGCGCGATGCAGGTGTTGACCGCCGAGGAGCCACCGACCACCCGACCGCGTGGCTGCGGCAGAAATCGGGCCCCCTCGCGCGGGAGGTAGCGGTAGCCCCAGTCGTGCGAGGTCAACGCGTTGCGCGTGCCGTCGCGCAGGTCTGGGGGCAGGCGCGCGGGCTCGGGGTAGTCTGGCCCGGCCTCGACCAACGCGACCTGGCGGTTGGGGTTCTCGGTGGTGCGGGCCGCGATGACCGCGCCCGACGAGCCGGCACCGATGACGAACATCGCCTCGGGGTCAGGCGCGGTCGGACGATGCACTCAGGGCTCCTCGAAACAGGGCCGACAGCGCGCCAGCGACGCTGCGCTCGACTGTCGCGTGGTAGGGCGAATCGCTGGGAAGCTCGGCGCGCAGCCTTCGGTGGGCGGCGCCCAGGTGGTGGTACGGAATCGCAGGCAGCAGGTGATGCAGGCCGTGGTACCGAAAGCCGAGCGGGCAGAAGAGCTCTGCGACGAAGCCGCCGTCGATGTTCACCGAATCGAGCACCTGCTCCTGAAAGGTGAGTTCGCGCGCAGAGACGTTGGCGTACCGGTGTGAAATGGGGGTTCGCACCGAGTTCAACAGGAATACGGCCGTCATCAACGCGTACGCGTGGAAAAACACGGTCAGCGGCAGCAAGGCGGCGGAACCGAGCACCCACGCGCAGCAAAGACACTCCTGCGCGTACCAGTGCCGCAGATCCGTACCGGTGGGAAGTGACCGTGGAATGCCGGGGCGCATGGTGAGCGCCGAAGTGTGAAGCATCACGTACCTTCGCAGCCGCGGCACCAACAATGACAACGGAGCGAGGAGCCCGAATCGAACGGCCATCGCCAGGGGCATCACGAACGACTTCAACGCGAAGAGCGCCGTCGTCGCGATGGGTGAGCCGCCAAAATCGAGGTACTCGAAGTCGTGCCGGGTGCCGTAGGTCGCTGTCTTGTGGTGCCCGCTGTGAACGCCACGAAAGGTGAATGAGGGCAACAGCCACGGCACTCCGAACAGCAGGTTCCAGACAAGCGAGTAGCCTGGAAGCTCGTCGCGGTCCCGATGCACGAGTTCGTGGATGAAGAGCATGCCCCGGTAGAATGCGAACGCCGAGACTACGAACGCGAGGGCCGCGGCGGGCAGCTGACTCGTCAGCCAGAGCTCGGTGGCGAAGAAGGCCCCCCAGCCGACCAGCGCCGTGGCCAGGAGATCAGCCCAATAGATGGACGGCCGAACCGCGAAGCAGCCCGCGACGACCTTCTTCACGTTGGCGAGGGAGTCTGGCGATTCGTCCATCAGGTTCCACTGGTGGCAACACCAGGCTCGTCGGGCCACTGGGTGCAACGCGGCAGCCCAAGGTTGGTGAACAGCAGCGGAAACTTCGCGAGGATGAGCACCCACTGTGTGTAGGCGTCGGCGAAGCGCTCACGCAGCTTCGTCTGGGGTCCGCCGTTGAGGTGGATCCATTCTTCGTACGGCTCCCAGTGAGAAGGCTCGTCGCGCTCAATCACCTTCAAAATCTTGACGAGGTGCTCGTCGGCGTGGACGAGGGGCGAGCTGAGCAGCTGCTGCACCATCTTCAGCCCGCGCCGCTCAGTCATTGCGATGGCGCGGCACAGCCTGCTGAATCCGCCCGGGCTCGCGAGGACGACATCGGGATCCAGCCCCTCGATGTCGCACCCGAAGAACATCTGGATGATGCCGTCGATGTTGCCAAACTTGCCGACGACGTACGGCATCACCCCGCGCTGCTCGAACCACCGCTTGAACATCACGTAGTGCTTGTGCTCGTCGGTGCGGTGCTTCTCGATGCGAGCGATGAAGGTGGGGTCGTCCGGAAATTTCTGTCGAACCGCGACCAGGATGCGGTCAAGCCCGCTGTAACCCCGGTGTTCGTTGTAGAGGTAGATGGAGCACAACAACTCGAGATATCGGGTCGTCAGTTTCCGCCGCATGGCAGGCACGTGGCACAGGCATTTCAAGGAATCAACCGAGCCTGCTCGATTCCAAACTTCACAGCGCAGACGCGGGCGTGCCGTCTTCCTGAGCGTGCTCAGTTCCGGTCGACCTTGAAGGCGGAGAGGAAGAACAACCCAGCGAACCTAGCCGAGCCTGAGGATGCACGCTGGGGATGGTGACCGAGTTGCCGGCGGGAGTCGAGTTGTGAGGCGGGTTGGAGCGTGCGGCTGGGGCGGTGAGCGAGGCTGAAGGCGCGG
>JBBRAX010000136.1:0-4229 GCA_038206395.1 Myxococcales bacterium
AGCAGCTTCTCGACTTCCTCGTCGTCCGGAGCTGGCAACGCAGCGAAGCCTGTCCCGTGCCTCGTCGCAGCAGGGCCGCTCCCCTCGCCCTCGCCCTCGAAGACTCCGTCGGCCACCAGCACGTGGTAGTGCGGATGTAGCAGCAGCCCACCAGAAAGAGATCGAGCACCTGCTCTCCGCATCACCGCTCACTTCTTCGCAGCGCCTGTGGACGACACCAACTCCAGCGTCACTGGCTGGCCGCCGGACCAACGACGAGGCTTCCATCTATCGCCCGTGCCGCAGCGACACAGCCCGCGTCGAACCCGAGCGCGCAGGCTCGATCAAATGCACGCTTTCCCCGATCGACCCCGGCGTCAGAGGAATCACTCAAGACAATCGAGATGCCGAGGTCGTAGCAGGATGGGGCGATACCTCCGGCGCAACCCTTCTCCAAGAGGGCTGCTGCCTGTCGATAGTCGATGGCCACGCCGCGCCCGAGCGCGTACGCCACTCCAAGATTCCAGCAACCGCCAGGCGATCCATCCACGCACGCCTTCCGCAAAAGCTCATTGGCAGCGGGGTCATCGGCCTGCAGAGCGGACTCCCCGCTCAGAAGCCAGCCAGCGCTGTTGCAGGCGTGTGGATCGCCGAGCCGACAAGCCTTTTGAAGAAACGCCAACGAGTCGGAGCCGAGGCGACAGGCATCCTGCTCGGAGAATCGCGTTCCCTCTGGGGAAAGATAGGCGCGCTCGACGCAACCAGCGAAGTCGCCCCTCTCACAGCCGAGTGCGTAGTAGTGCCTCGCCTTGGCCACGTCGCGAATGAGCCCGGCCTCGGAATGCAGGTGCTGATCGCCGAACTTTGTACAGGCGCGTCCGTAGCCCTGCTCGCAATAGGACTCGAACAGATCCTTCGCACGCGTCTGGGACTCCAACGCAGGCTGCTGCGAAAGGAGCAGAGCCAAGTTGACGCATCCCGTAGGGCTCCTCTCAGCACAAGGGCCTTCGAGCGCCAAGATGCGCGCATCAAGAGTGGCGGCGTCCGCGCTCATGTTGGCAACCAGGTCCGCGCACGCGTCGGCGACTCCGAGTCGGCACGCCTTCTCAAGAAGGGCCGTTCCGTCGTCCCTGTGCTGACCCGATTGCGCCAATTCGCTGCATGCGAAGCCGCTACCCAAGCGACAACCAGCCTCGAAGAATTCCTCTGCTCGTTTAGCGCCCGGAATCACCCCGCGTCTTCGGAGAACCCCTGCGGCGTAGCAACCGTCTGCGTTGTCGAGTTCGCATGCGCTCGAGAGAAGGTCCGACGCTTCTGGGTCCTTCGCGACGATAGGCAACGTGGGATTGACCCGAAGGAGTGCCGCCCTGAGGCAGGCGCGGCCCACCTTCTTGGTGCAGTCCGCCAACTCCTCGTCCATCAGGCGCCGACACGAGGGCCGATGCCCGAGTCGACAGTTCACGTCCAAGGCCTCAGAAGGAGGGGAATGGAACAGGAGCGCTCCAGAAACGAGGCCAAGAAGAGCCCCCACCAACGCACCTACGGCGACTGGCCATCGCCGCACGGCATGGCGCTGGAAGTGCTCCTGCTCGAGGCCACCTGCCCGACAAAGCGCATCCACCACGCGACAGGCGTTCGCGGCGGCGGATGCTTGGTAGTCATCGCTTTTGGTCCCGTCAGCGAAATCGACGATCCCCTTGATGATGATCCACTCGATTCCCTCGCGGTCGGCAGCCGCATAGATGCCGGCGCCCTCCATCTCCCCGCCAATGGCATCACGGAACTGCTCGAAGAGTTGCGAAGTCTTGGCGCGGTTGTCGAGGAGCTTCTCGCCCGCCAGCAACGGCCCCAAATGAACTCGAACGCCCGCGATCGAGTCAGTCTCCCGAAGTTGGTTCAGGCGATCACGGAGAACAAGGCCGCTCTCTGGCTGAGGCCCCCGGTAGTCTACTCGCTCAGCACCGACCCTCTGCGGCTCGTACGGAATGATGCGCGTCGAGATCAGGACATCCTTAAACGACTGCTTGTCGCGGCTGCTGCCGAAGGCGATGCCTACCGCAATGACCGCGCGTGGCTTAAGCCGCGGCAGTGCAACGTTGAGTGTCGCCTGGGAACCTTGCCTCCCACTGGCGCCAGCCTCGCAGCGAACGAGCGCGACCGCGTAGTTGCCGATTTTTCCCAGCAGAACCGAGACCGCTGCAAACCGGTGGACGACCGGGTTACCAAGAATGCCCTTCGCAGCATCGAACTCGACCTGCGTCGCCACCAGCAGGAGCAGGTCGGCACGGGGAGTGCGTCGGAGCATCCCCAGATTGTAGAGGCGGGCGAGACCCACGAGCGGATCTTTCAGACCAGAGCGGCGACCGCTGGGATGTGCCGGTCGTCGCGTTCGAGTGCACGCAGCGCGGTCCACACCGGCTACCAAACGTCCGAGCGCCGCCACGAACGTGGGCTTCCCGGGACCGCTGAGAGCCACTGGGTTTCGCGTCTACGAAGGTTCGTTCCAAGGTGGGCGGGGAGCGAAGGCCTCATGGAAAGCGCCCCGCTCGGTTCCCCCATTCTGCGGAAAGTCATCGGCGCTGATGCCCGCGCTCTTCTCCAGGTCGAGGAGCACCGCACGCCTGCGGGAGTCACGCCCATCGAAGGTCACGCGCTCGCTCTCGGCCACCACAAAGCCCCCCTGCTTCTTGTTCTCGGTGATCAGCCGGCGGAGCGCCTTCAGGTCGACGACCTCACCCTGGTAGTCGATGCGTTTGCAGTGCGCGCGAAACGCGTCGTACGAACTCTCGAGGTGCACGGCGAGGCGGCCCTCGTCAAAGACGTAGTGCACGCGGTGCTTGAGGTGCCCCTGCACCGCCATCACGCCCAGCATCTCGAGGAAGTGGTCGAGCGCGTTCTTCACCCCGTGGTCGGTCTCCAGCACGTCTGCGATCACCGCGTCGACCGCGGCCGCGACACCGAGGTCTTCGGGCAGCCCGCAGCCACAGGACGCGGCGAACTCCTCGAAGAGGTGAACGCCGAGAAGCATCGCAGTGATGTTCTCCACGATGCGGATGGGCACCTTCCGCTCGCCCAGTAGCGACTGCGCCACACCGCGGGCCACCGCGAGGTCGGCCTCGAAGTCGCGGCCCAGGCAGAACTGGATGTACCGCGGGGCGAACAACGCCAGGTCGACCGCCCTGAGCTCACGGTGGGCGTGCTGGTAGCCCGTCTTCTCCCGCAGGGTCGTCTTCTCGGGGTTCGACGTGAGGATGCGCTCGAGCAGCGCGGCCTCAGTCGGGCGCGTCTCTCCGGCGACGCAGACCGGCGCCTGCAGGTGGTAGCTGTTCACCTTGAGGTCCGGTCGGCCCCGCTCCTCGGTCTCGCCGCGGTAGAGGCGGCGCAGGTACCGGTGGAGCGTGTTCAGCCGGTGCTTCTGCATGTCGTACGGCTTGTACTCGTCGATGAAGACCGGGACCGAGGTGGTCGACGTCAGAAGCTTAAGGAGCGCGAACTCGGTCTCCGTGGCGCTGTAGGGCTCCGCGTCGCGCACGCCGAAGAGGGGCCACATGATGTCGATGCACAAGCTCGACTTGCCCGAGCCCTGCGTGCCCCAGACGAACAGAGTCGGGAACGCGCCCGTCGCCTTCATGAAGTTGGCCTTCATGGGCGTCGCGAAGAACCAACCCAGCACCGGGAGGATGACCTCCGGCGTGTTGACGAACGGGAGGTACTGGAACACCACGCGCGCGATGGAGAGGAACGTCTCGTCGTCCGTGGGCAGGTACGAGAGGCGCTTGTCGAGCGACGCCCCGCTGGGCACGTAGACGACCGGCGGCGGCTCCACGAAGCCGGTCTTGTCGATGGCGCAGTCGGGGCCCAGCCAGAGGTGGTGCTCGCCTCGATGGTAGTCGCCGGCCCTGTCAACGCGGTACTGGTCGGCGCGCCAGCACCCGCAGCAAGCCCTGCACGTTGTTGTCGGTACCGGTCCACTGGAGGTCGGCCGATGGCAGCTGGCGAATGAGGTCGCGCTTTGAGTGGAAGGCGGACAGCGGCAGGCGTAGCTGCAGGGTCGTGCCGCGATCGGTGAGCGCGTCGCCCACGATGATTTCACCGTCGTCGGTGGCGATGCATTGGCGCCGGCCTCAAGCTGATCCAGTTGCGGCGGTCAGAGAGATCCACTCAGCGTGACCGTGCTGACTGGAAGTCGAGGCCAGCTTCGGTGCGACTGAGTTCGGTTTCGGCAGTCGGTCGGTGACCTGGTCGCCCCG
>JBBRAX010000137.1:0-3988 GCA_038206395.1 Myxococcales bacterium
CCTGCCCTCGTGCGGAGACACCTCGTTTCCCGCGATCGCGCGCCTCGGCGCTCACACGTTCTTGATCGCCAACTACACCTCGCCGCTCGACGACCTCGACATCAGCTGGGTGAAGGGCCAGACGCAGGACAAGGGCACGAAAATCTACCTCACCACGCTGACGCTGCAGCCGAAGTGAGGTTGGGCGCTCACAGCTGAACCCTGCCGCTGACCATCAGCGCAAGAATGTTCTCAGGAGAAGAGCTCGCCCCGCGCGGCGCTCGAGATCGCCACCGCCGCTGGGTGCCGCAGCTTTCGCTCGACGGTGATGGCGTAGAAGCGTTCCTTCACTGCTTGCAAGACGCCCACCGGCTTGACGTCGTGCTGTTCGCCAATCACCGCGGCCGCCACCGTTGGGGCGGCGAACAGCCCCAGCCCCTGCTGGCCGAGCACCTGCAACATCCCCATGTCTTCGGCCTCGGCGACGATCTGCGGCCGAATGCGTTGGGTGGTGAACCAGAGATCCAGCGAACGGCGCAGCGCGGTGTTCTCGGTCTGCAGCACGAAGGGCGCACCATTGAGCGATCGCGGGAAGCCCCGCTTGTAGCGTTCGGCGGCCGGTGGAGTGGCGAAGATGGTGACGGTGCTCTCGCCCAGCAGGTGGTTGTAGGCGCGGACCTCGAGCGTGGGCGAGACGGGTTGATCGGCCAGCACCAGGTCGAGCGAGTGGGTCGAGAGGTCGGCCAACAGCCGCTCGGTCTTGTCGATGCGCAACACCAGGCGGTAGGCCGGGCGCGCGTCGAGCGCCGGCTGCAGCAGCTTGAGGGTGGTCAGCTTCGGCAGCGAGTCACCGATGCCGACCGTGAAGCGCTGCGGCCCACCGCTGGGTCGGCCCTGCACCACATCTTCCAGCTCGCGCCCGAGGTTGAAGATTTCCTGAGAATAGCGCTGCACCACCTGCCCGATCTCGGTCAGCCGCAGGTTGCGCCCGCGACGCACGAGCAGAGGTTCTCCCAGCGACTGCTCGAGCAGCCGCAGCTGCGCGCTGATCGTGGGCTGCGAAACGCCGAGCTCCCGCGCTGCCCGAACGACCGAGCCAAGGCGGGCGACCGCAGCGAAGTAATGGAGGTGGTGGTAGTTCAGCACGGTGACGGCGCCCTCGAAGACCTATAGGCAAAGACTATGTAAATGGCAGAAATATAGCATAATGTTGAATGCGGGCGAGAGGGTGGTGCACAACGTCGCCCATGTCCTCTTCCCCCAACTGTTCGCACCTTCCTCGTCGTCAGCTCCTCACCACTGCCGGCGTCGCGCTCGGGGCGTGGTCGCTTCGCTCGTACGCGGGTGCGCCTGCCGGCAAGGTCGACGCGAAGACGCCTGCCACGCCCGCTGAGGCACTCGCGATGCTCACCGCGGGCAATGCGCGCTTCGTGGCCGGCAAGTCGACCGCGCCGAACCGCGATCTCACGCGCATCAAAGAGGTCGCTCCGAAGCAGGCGCCCTTCGCCGCAGTGCTGGGCTGCGCCGATTCCCGCGTGCCGGTAGAGATCGTCTTCGACCAGGGCTTCGGCGACATCTTCGTCACCCGCGTCGCTGGAAACGTCGCCGACCCCGCGATCATCGGCAGCCTCGAGTTCGGCACCCTCGTGCTCGGCGCCAAGGTGCTCTACGTGCTGGGTCACTCGGCCTGCGGCGCGGTATCGGCCACCGTTAAGGGGGACGCGGTGCCCGGGCAGATCAGCACCCTGTACCAGCACATTCGCCCAGCGGTGAAGGCTTCGGGCGGAGACCTCGCGAAGGCGGTGATGCTCAACGTGAAAAACCAGATGGAGATCCTCGCTGAGGCCTCGCCGGTGATCAGCCAGCTGATTCGCGAGGGGAAGGTGAAGGTAGCCGGCGGCGTGTACGATCTGGTGACGGGTCAGGTCACAGCAGTGAAGGCGGACGCATGAATCTCGCGCAGGTGCTCAGCGCGAACCTGCTCGCTCCCATCCCTCTCGCGTTCGCCCTCGGCATCTTCGCGAAGCTGATCAAGAGCGAGTTCTCTCTTCCTAAAGATCTCTACGCGGCGCTCTCGATCTTCCTGCTCTGGTCGCTTGGCCTGCAGGGAGGTGTCGAGCTCCACAAGGCCAGCTTCGACGCCATTGCCTGGCCGGCTGCCGTCACACTGCTGCTCGGTTGCATCACGCCCGTCAGCACCTATTTCGTGCTGCGCAAGCTGGGCCGCTTCTCGATCCCCGACTCGGCTGGCATCGCGGCACACTACGGCTCGGTCTCGGCCGTGACCTTCATCGCCGCCAGCACCTTCGTCAAAAGCCAGGGCAGCGAGGCCGAAGGCTTCATGCCGACGCTGCTCACCCTGCTCGAGAGCCCGGGCATTCACATCGCGTTGGCGATCGGCGCGATCAACGCGGGCGGGAAGAGCCGGCCTACGAGGCAGCTGCTGCATGAAGTGCTCAGCGGTCGCACGATGATTCTGTTGGTCGGCGGGCTGGTGGTGGGGTTCCTGATTGGCGAGAAGAACTGGACGGCGATCGAGCCGTTCTATGAGACCAAGGGCGCCATCTTCCGCGGGGCGCTCTGCCTCTTCATGCTCGAGATGGGCGTGCTGGCCGGCGCGCGGTTCGGCGACCTGCGAAAGGTGGGGCCGTTTCTGCTCGGCTTCGGGGTGCTGATGCCGATCGTCCACGGCGCGCTCGGCGCGTGGCTGGGCACCCTGGCTGGCCTGTCTCCCGGTGGCGCGACCGTGCTGGCAGCGATGGCGGCGAGCGCGTCGTACATCGCGGCACCTCCGGCGGTGCGCATCACGCTGCCAGAGGCGAACCCGACGCTGTACCTCACCGCAGCCCTGGCGATTACCTTCCCGTTCAATGTGCTGTTCGGCATACCCCTGTACTTCGAGATCGCCAGGCGGCTGGCCGGAGTTTCCACATGAAGACCCGACGACTCACGCTGGTCACGGTGGTGGCCGAAGCGGTGCTCGAGCAGCAGTTGATCCAGCTGGTGAAGGCGGAGGGCGCAACCGGCTTCACCGTCACGGCGGCCCACGGAGAGGGCTCGCGCGCCCTGCGCACCGGCATGGAAGAAGGGAACGTGCGACTCGAGGTGGTCGTCTCGGAGGAGGTCGGTGACGCGATCGTCACCTGCCTGGCTGAGCGCTACTTCACCAACTACGCGGTGATCGCCTGGCTGACCGACGTGAGCGTGGTTCGGGGTGACAAGTACGTGCGCGGCTGAGTCGGTCTACGAACGGGCGACGTTTGCGCTGCTCACCCAGCACGGCAAGGAACGCGTGATCGGCCCACTCCTTCGCGCTTCGCTCGGCGTCGAGATCGAGCTCGCCCTGGGGTTCGACACGGACACGCTGGGCACGTTCACGCGCGATATCGACCGGCTCGGAAGCCAGCTCGAGGCCGCACGCAAGAAGGCCCAGAAGGGGATGGACCTTCTTGGCGCCGCTTACGGGCTCGCGAGCGAGGGCGCGTTCGGGCCGGATCCGTTTGGCCTGGTCCCGTGGAACATGGAACTCGTCATTCTGATCGACCGCGCGCGCGGGCTCGAGATCGTCGGACGCGCGCAAGGGCCTGCACGGCATCTGCATGATCACGTCTCGACGCACGAGGCGCTAACAGTCTTCGCTGAGCGGGCGGAGTTCCCGGAGCACGGCCTCGTCGTTCGCGCCGAGGGTCCAGATGATCCGCGCATCTGGAAGGGGCTCAACGACCCAGCGGCGCTGGCAACGGCGTTCGCCGAAGCCATGGCGCAATCGTCGACTGGCAAAGTCTTCGTCGAGAACGATCTGCGGGCGCACTTGAATCCAACCCGCATGGCGCTCATCGGCCAGGCAACCCAGGACCTGGTTCGGCGCATCAAGAGTCGCTGCCCTCGCTGCCAGTCCCCGGGGTTCTGGGTCATCGAGCGCATTGCAGGTCTTCCGTGCCGTGACTGCGACTCGCCGACGAACGAGGCACGTGCGCAGCGGTGGGCGTGCGTGACGGGCGACTTCACT
>JBBRAX010000138.1:0-3872 GCA_038206395.1 Myxococcales bacterium
CTCGCGCACGCCGTAGCGAATGAGGTTCGCCGCGATGGACGTCACGAGGAAGGCAGTGCCCAGGTAGACGTAGCTGCGAACGCGGAGCACCACGCCCAGGCCCACCCCGACGACACAGAGGCCGACGCAGAGCCACAGCGCTCCGGAAATCAGGGCTGGGTTTCACCCCCGCGGGTCAGCTCGCGTGGGGGGGTGGCTTTTGTCCACCCCGGCGCGCGCCCCTCGGTCGGGGGGACAGCCCGGCGAACGCACGGACTCAACCGACCAGCACTACCTTCCGCCGCTTCGCCAGCTCGCGAACCAGTTTGTTCAAGTTGAAGCCCAAAGCCGCGAGCTGCCCGCAAGCCCCCATCATCGGCACCGAGCGGGGGCGCGGGCGGCGGGGCAGGGTCGGGCTGCCGACCGGCGGCTCCTCGACCACCCGCGCCCACGCCGGTTGCTCGACGTGGAGCCCAGCGGCTGCCCGCTCACTTCCGCAGCAGCACGCCCTCGGTTCGCAGCGCCTCGGGGGTCAGCCTCGAGCCGGGTGAGATCATCACGCGCGCGCCGGGCAGCGCGATCACCGCCGTCCGCACGGGGATCGAGACCAGCGGCATCTGTAGACTCGTGTCGAGCCACTCGATTCCAGTGATTGCCATCGGAGGAGCTTGGCAGGTCGACCCGCTCGAGGCACTTCGCGATCGCCCGCCTCTTGCGCGATAGAGTGTCCTTCCCTTTTACCGAGGAAGCTTCCATGGCCATTGACGGCGTTTCACCGAAGAGCGTTCCAGTTACCGCCCCGGTCTCTCAGCCGAAGCCGATCGAGCCAGCGAAAGTCGAGGCGCCCGCCCCCGCGCCGTCCGTTCCAAAGGCGCAGACCGGCTTCGATGATCCAAAGCAGAAGCTGATGTCCGTGAGTGGACGGTACGTCGCTCCCCCGCCGGTCGTGTCTGATCGCGCTGATCTGAAAGACCTGGTCGCCTCTCAGCGCTCATTGGCGCAGGCGAACATCACCGGGTCCGCGCCAGCGGCCGAGGCTTCGAAGAGCTCGGAGGCAGACGTCAAGAAGCTGAAGGAAGCCATCTCAGATGGGAGCGACAAGAAGATCCGCGACCTGGTCAACGCCGACCCCGCGCTGCTCAAGCAGATGTCACCCCAGCAGAAGGGGTCGGCCCTCGAGACTTTGCGTTCGGGCTACACGACGGACGCCGACAAGAACGCGATGCAGCACATCGTGCGCAGCTGCGAGAGCAAGGCTGAGCTGCGGGACACCATCAAGGCCGCCACCGGCAAAGAGAACGTGGGCCAAGCGGAGTTCCACAAGTACGACAAGGAGATGACGGACCACCACCCGTTTCTGGTGGCGGACCTGATGAATCCCGACAACAAGTCGTTGCCGCCAAAGGCCGGGGCCAAGCCCACCGAAGCAGCTCCGGTCGAGGCGCCGAAGGTGGATCCGTCGAAGGCGTCTGCATCGGGGGCCGAGTACGACCCGACGACCCCGAAGGTTAAGGACGACACCCCTCTGCCCAAGGACTCGAAGCAGATCCTCGAGAACCTGACCCAGCTCAACGGCAAGGGCGCGGGAAATGAGCGCTGCGGCAGCACCGCCCTTGTGGCCGGAGCGATCGCGAAGGAAGGAGGCGTCGAGGGCGCGGCGAACTTGGCCCGGCAGCTGGCGAAAGACGCCAAGAACAACAAGGATCCCAACAACGCGAAGATCTACGAGGACATCGCGAAGAAGCTCTCTGATCCAAAGACCGCCAACTACGGCGAGCTCGGTCGCCTGAGCGAGACGATCTTCAACGCCAACGCCGCGGGCGATGCGATGTCCGGAAAGGATCTTACCCGGGTCCAGAAAGCTGCTGGCAACCAGCCGCCAACCGTGCACCTGGAACCCGGCCACATCGCCGAGACGTTCAACACCGTCGACAAGATGGCGCCGGGCGAGTCGTGGCCCGCCAAGGTCGCCGTCAACGGCAGCACCGACGGCAACCACTGGATTCAGATCGGCAAGGACAAGGACGGCAAAGTGTTTGTCTACGACCCGATGCCGAAGAAGGGCGAGCCGCAGATCATCTACCAGAAGGACAACCCTGAGAAGTTCGCCAAGTACCAGACGGCCATGTTCCCGGCGGGCAACGACACCAAGGGCTACGCCAACTCGGACTGACCGAAGCCCTTCGAGCGAAGGGCTCAGCGCGCTTCGGCCAGCATGTCGAGGATCTGCTGTTTCGCTTTCGCCGAGCGAACCGGCTCTTGCGGCATGAGACGAAAGCCCCGGACATCGGCCCGCAGGTAGCAATTGGCGGCCATCGTCGTGACCAGAGATCCAGGCCCGGTGAGCGTGAACGTCAGCTTGAGGTTCCATTCGGTGAAGCGCGCCGGCAGGCTCTTCCGGCCGTCGACAGCAACGACGATGGGTCCCAGTGGATAGGTCGGGCCGGCGGGCAGCCGCACGATGACGACATCGGGGTTCCAGTGCACGACCGTCAGCGCGGTCGTGCCCCACTTCACGTCGCCCCGCGCGCCGGGATCGCTGCCGAAATTCCCCTGGATGAGAAGCTTCGGGTGCGGCTCAGCGGCGGATGCTGCTTCGAAGAGCATGTTGGTGATGGAAGGCCGCAGCACTCCGAAGGTCGGCGCGTTCCAGAACACCAGCTTTGCTGAGACGTCGGTCGGCTTCGTGTGTGGACTCGAACGCTCTCGTCGAGGAAAGTGCCATTGCCGTTGATGCCCGGACCCAGCTCGACGGCCGAGCCGCCGCCACCGCCACCGCCACCGCCGTCGAAGCTCGACGACCCAGGACCGCAGGCGACGAACAACTACGAAACGAGCGCGACGGGGAGCAGGGTCTTCATCGGGAGCCTCCTGGAGAATCAGTAGTAGCAGTGACCATTGAGGCAGGTGTCGGCTTCGCGGCAGACGTTGCCGCACGCACCGCAGTTGGCCGGGTCCGTCAGCAGGGTCTGGCAGCGGTCCTGACACCACTGTTCGCCAGGCTTGCAGCCCTTCTTCGCCGCGAGCGCGGAGGCGGCCAGCCGAGCGGTGCAGGTCGCGAGAATCGCATTGGCCTCGTCGACCCATTTCGCATTGCCCTTCAGCGCTTTCAGTCGGGGAACCACGCTCGCATGCATCTTCGCAGCGCCCGCGCAGCCTTCCCGTTCGGCTTGATCCAGCTCACCGAGCGCACGATTCGCGATGCCTTCTGCTGAGGTTCGGTTGTCGCAGCGCCGCTCGGAAGGCCCAACCCAGGGAATCCCCGCGCCTGCCGCGATCGCCTCGAGCCAACGCCGGCAGGGAAACTTCGCCACCAGCGCAGCCAAAGCAGCTTTCGACGGCGCATCCTGAATGAAGCAGAGCAGCGTCGCCGCCCGGTGAACGACGGCTTCGTCGGCGTGCTCGAGCCAGGGAATCACTTCGGCCGATCTGCCTTTCAACCGGGCCAGTGGCTCTACTGCGAAAGGCACGTGCGTGTGATCTGCCCCGTGGCGCTCGATGTGATGTGTCGGAACGCACTCGCCGACTGAGCCGAAGGACTCGAGCGCTTTGAGGCCGCTGCCGCCATCCGCGCCGAGCATGAGCACCAGCAGCGAGACGTTCACCACCGCAGCCGAATCCCCAGCGAAGCGCTGACGAAGAAGCCCAGCGGCGACGAACGGGTCTGCTTCACCACCCCGCCCTGAACCGCGAAGGCGAAGACCTTGTAGCCGCCCTCGATCTCACCGGTGACGCGCTCGTACTGCTCGTTCGCCTGAGAATCCGCAGCTTCTCCTTGGCGCTGAACCGCCGCCGCGTCGCTTTCGCCGACACCTCTGTCTCCTCTGGCACCACCAGCGCGGGCTCAGTCATCATCGACTCCCGCTGAAGGTTCTCACCCAAATTCCGCCTCC
>JBBRAX010000139.1:0-3623 GCA_038206395.1 Myxococcales bacterium
GCCGCAGACGTGTGCGCGCCGCCCGCTTTTCCGCACAGCTCCAGCGCTGTCCGGCACCCCACCAACCATCCTCGACCACCCTCGGTTCCGAGTTCCTTCCCGCCGCCTTTCGGAAAACCCCTATTGTTCTGACTATCCGTAGCAGGTTCCGCAGAAGTCCGAGGCGGAGCACAAAGTCGCGGTGCTGCTCAACGCCAACGCCCGGAAGTTCAGCAACAAGATCGTGCGCTCGCTCTCGCACGTGGTGCCTGAAGGAGACCTCTACATCTCCCGCTCCGAGCTCGACGCGCGGCGAATCGCGCAGGCCGTGCTCGACCGCCGCTACCACACCGTCTTTCTGGGCGGCGGCGACGGCACGTTCAGCAGCTTCGTGAACGAGATCATGAACCAGGTCGAGCTGCGCCGGCAGCACCACCCGGGCCTCGCGGCGCCGCGGTTTGGCGTGCTGAAGCTCGGCACCGGCAACTCGGTGGCGACGCTGATGCGCTCGTCGTCGACCAGCGGCGATGGAATCCTCGATGACGTCCTGCGCGCGCGCGCCGGCGAAGTGCCCGGCTACCGCACCCTCGACATGCTGATGGTGGAAGGAAAGCGGGCGCCGTTCGCGGGCCTCGGCCTCGATGGCAAGCTGCTCAACGACTACATCTGGGTGAAGCAGAACCTCGGCAAGGGGATGTTCAGCGCGCTGATGAACGGCGGCGCGGGCTACGTCACCTCGGTCGCGCTGAAGACGGTCCCCTACTACCTGGCCAACTCGAACAAGGTGGAGTGCGAGGTCATCAACGGCAAGGCGTCGGCGGCGTACCGGATCGGGCCGAACGGGCTGCCGGTCGGTGAGCCCATCGCTCCAGGCGCGGTGATGTTCCGCGGAGAGCTGATGATGGCTGCCGCAGGCACCTCGCCGTACTACGGGTTCGAGCTGAAGATGTTCCCGTTCGCGACCAAGCGGCGCGGGATGATGAACCTGCGAATCGGCACGATGCCGACGATGAAGATTCTCGCCAACCTCAAGGGCCTGTGGGGCGGCACCTGGTTCCCGGAAGGGATCCACGACTTCCACTGCTCGGACGTGACGATCAACTTCGGCCGCCCGATGCCGTTCCAGGTCTCCGGCGACGCCGAGGGTTACCGCGACACGGTGCGGATGCAGATGGCGCCGGAGCCGATCGAAGTCGTCGACTTCACCAGCGCGATCAACTGAACGCTGCCTACGGGCTGCCGCAGCCGAGCACACCGCTCATCGGCTCGGCGCCGTCGACAGGCGAAGGCTCGGCCGGCTTCGCCTCGTGGGGGCTGACCTGCTCGATGTTGTAGAGCTGCGCGAGCAGCCGCAGCTTGAGCTTGCTCTTGGCTTCGACCGGTAGATCGAGCGGCGGCGGAAAGTCTTCCGGCAGCGAGAGCAGATCTTCGGCGCGCGGCGGCCAGTGCTGGCGCCACTTGCCGTTGCTCAGCCCCCACGCTTCCGAGAACCGGTATTCGGTGTGATCCAGGTTCCGCCCGACGAGCAGCACCCACGCGAACGTCGGAGCCACCTTCGTCACCGTCTCGATCCGCACGCCCTTGCGGAGGACCTGCCGCACGGCTCCCTGGTCGGCCAGATCGAGCTTGAGCCCGTTGCGCTCGCGCAGGCGGCGGGCGCGAATCGCGTCGACCTCGCGCGCTTCCGACAGCAGAAACGCCAGGGAGTCCGGAAGCGGCGGCCGTTCGGCGAGCGGAAGCTTCAACGAGTCGGTCGAGCGGATGAACGAACGGACGTCCTCTTTGCCGGCGGCGATCCACGCCTCGCGCCCACCGGTCTTCTTCAGCGCCGCATCGACGAGGCGCGGATCGACCTTGGTCTTCAGCTCCTGCGCCGAGGCGACCAGCTGTTCCCATCGCAGTGACCAGTCGAAGCACTCGGCCAGATGCGGCGACGCCATCTCCTGCGCGCGAATGCAACTGGCCGAGGCGAGCGCGGGATCCGAGAGATTGAGCTCGAGCGGCGTGGTGGGATCGGCAGGGCCGGCCGGCCCGAGGATCAGCCACTGCGCCACCGCGACCGGCCGGGCGAAGCCGACGCCCTCGGTGCCCGAATAGAGCCGGGCGGTGTTGATCCCGATCACCTCGCCGCGGGCGTTGAGCAGCGGGCCACCCGAGCTGCCGGGGTTGATTGCCGCGTCGTGCTGAATCGCGCCGTGGTGGAGCGCGCTGACGACGCCCGAGGTGAACGACCAGACCGTCTCTTGCGGATGGCCGAGCGCGAGCACCGGGTCGCCGCGGCGCGGCAGGTCCTTGGCGAACTTCGGTGTCGGGAAGCCGCGGGTGTCGGCTTCGATTCGCACCAGCGCCAGATCCATCGTCGGATCCGAGCGGACGATCTGCGCGGCGATGACGTGCCGCTGGTTCTCGAACAGGAACCGATCGAGGCCGCCGTCCATCGGGGTGTAGCTGATCAGATCCGGCCGGTAGAGGATCGCACCCAGCCCCTTGCTGTCGCCCACCACATGGAGGTTGGTCAGCACCAGGCCGTTGGGCCCCAGCAGCAGCCCGGCGCCGAAGACGGTCTTGCCGTCGGTGCGCGAGTTGAACAGCAGCACCACCGACGGCAGCGCCTGGGTCACGACCTGCGAGAGCGGAAGATCTCCCGGGGTGCCGATGGCATTGCCTTCCCAGCCGTCGAGCCGGTGAAGGCAGCCACTGGCCAGAGCCAGCACCACCGTTGTGACCAGCCGCTTGGACACGCCGAAAACCCCCGCTTCGAGAATGCAGCGACCCTACAACGATCTGCGGTCAGCCGCCGTCGCGCGAGGCGGGAGGACGCTCGCCCGGTTCTTTGCGACGCGCGACCACCAGCGCGATCGACACGCCGGAACGGCCGCCGACCGTCTTGTGCATCGCAATCTCGTCGCGCATCGCCTTCACCTGCGCAGCGGCTTCGGGCGGCTGGCGGTTGAGCACCGTCTCGAGCTCGGCGTAGTACTCGTCGAGCTCGGTCTCGCCGACGGTCTCGATCGTCTCGGGCTCGTAGCCGTGGCGCTCGACGCTCATCAGCGCCTCGCGCGGCAACAGCAGCGGCTGACCGAGCCGGGCCTGCCAGAAGTCGAGCGCGGCCTGCGACGGATTGCGGCCGACTTTCACCGGCCACGTCAGCGCGAGCCGGCCTTTCGGAGCCAGGTAGCGGCGCAGCCCGGCGGCGGCGGTCTCGAGCGGCGCAATCAGCCGCCCCAGGCCGACGATGCCGTCGAACTCGTTCTCGCCGAACGGCATCCCGGACCAGCTGATCTGTTTGACCGTGACCTTGTTCTCGATGCCCGCCGCCTTCAGCCGCTCTTTCACAGCCTCGATTGCGCGCGGATCGGAGTCGACTGCGGTGACGACCGCCTTGAGCGACGTGGCGAGCAGACCCGCTGCAGCGCTCGCGCCCAGCTCGAGAATGCGCGGACCCGGGGCCCAGTGGGCGGTGCGCGCGATGCGCAGCAGCGTCGCTTCGCTCGAGAAAAGCCGCTCGGGCAGGTGACGCGGTGCCGTAGCCATTCGATGACGTAGGCCTTCAGCACCGGGAGGTCGATCGTCTGGTAGCGCTGAAGCGCGCCGCCGAGGTCGATGGCGACCGCCGACTGCGCCTCTCGCGCAGTGAGGGCCGA
>JBBRAX010000140.1:0-3481 GCA_038206395.1 Myxococcales bacterium
AGCGCTGCTCGGGCACGTACGACGTGGACCCGCTGTCTGCGAGCGTGTTGGTCACGGCGCAGACGGAATACGCGGCCGGGAAAGACGACATCGCGTTGTCGGCCTCGGGCTGCACGCGGCTGTTGGTGCAGCGAAAGGACGGGCAGATCATCTCGGAGACGATCGTCGGACCGCCGTTCGTGAATGATCCGATTCACCCGGGCTTCATTCCGGCGCTTCGGGTGTGGACGTACGAGACGACCGGCTACTCGTATTCCGCAGACAGCAACTCCGACGGCTTCTTCGAGAGCCGCGGCACCGTCGTGTACGAGAAGAGCGCCGTGTTCGAGGACCACGCTGCGGGAAACGACGCGATCCTCGCGCGCAATACGGTGCGGGTGTCGGCTGACGGCAAGAGCCTTGGCGTCACGCAGGAGAACGCCTCGAGCGGAACGCTGGGTGTGAAGGCGACCTTCTCCGCCGCTTTGACGCAGGCGACCTGCGCCCCGAACGCGGCGAAGCCCAAGCCCATCGATTTTACGAACAAGCAGGCGGCCATCTTGAAGACGCGCCCGTGCACCAGCGCTGATGAGACGCTGATGCACGACGCCATGTCCGAGGCCGTGATCAAGGGCTCCAATTGTCTTCACAAGGCAGGGCTCGGCACGAAGGAAGCCGAGGTGCTGCACACGTTCGTTCGCACCGACTTCAAGCTCGAGTGCGCAACCGACCTTGGCGATGGAATCATTGCGGTCAACGACCGAGGGTACCGCAACCTGTTTCCGGGCAAGGCGAGGGTGGTGTTCCACGACAACTACTTCTCCAATCCGAGCCCCGGCTTCCGAGCTGGAACCACTTTCCACGAGCTGCTTCACTTCACCGAGGTGCACGACCCGGATCTCGAGTCGGCCGCGGACGAGAACGCCATGCGGCTCGCCGACCCGGTGTACGGCTGCGAGTATGCCTGCTTCAGCGATCTGGCGACGGTGTGCCACCTGGCGGCGTGCCTGAAGCTGACCGTCAACAGCGGATGGATGACGAAATGCATGGGCACGTTGAGCGCGGCGACGATCCAGGACTTCAACCAGGGCCGGGCCATGCCGCTGAAGCCGTGCAAGGGCGGCAAGCAGGTGGGCGCTCTTTGCAAGAGTTCCAGATCTGCCGGAGACAACGTCTTCTGCACCACCGAGATGGAGTGCAACGCGGCGTGCGCGATGCCGTGTGAGAGCAAGAGCATCTCGTGCGACCCGACCTGCCGGTAGGCGCGCTCAAGCTCTCGGGCCCGATCGTTCTTTGCCTGGTTGTCGTCTCTCGCGCTCCCTTCCGCCATCCCGCGGGGGGCCACGCGCACATCGTGCTCGTCGAAGAGGCGGTGCTGGCCGTGGGCGCGGCGATGCTGATGATGATGGCCGCGCGGGCGCTGATTCCGCGGGATGCGGTGCTGCGGTTGCTGGGTGGGTTGGCGGTGCTCGAGCTCGCGTCGGTCGCGCTGGCGCCGAATGGGTGGCTGGCGATCCGGTCGGCCGGGCTGTTGCTGGCGGGCGGCGCGGTGTTTCTGGTCGCGCGATCCATTCCCGGGGCCGAGCGCGGGGTCGATGCGTTGGCGTGGCTGATGGCTCCGCTGGCGCTGGTCGCGGGGTCGGTGCTGCTCGAGGCATGGGGCGTGCTCCCGGGTTGGTCTAATGCGGGACATGCGCCCGGAGGGCTGATGGGCGAGCGCAACCTCGCGGCCGAGTTCGTGCTGATCGGTGTGCCGGTGCTGGTGACGGTCGCGCTCCAGTCAGAACGGCGGTGGGTGCGCGTGGCGGCGGTAATCCTCTGCGGCGTGTCGGCGTGCGCGGCCGTGGTGGGGCGATCGCGAGGCGTCTGGGTGGCCGGAATGGGGCTGGCGGTTCTGGGCGGGGGGCTCGCGTTGCGTTCGGTCGACCGGAAGCGTGCCGTGGCGATCGGCGCGGCGGTGGTCGTAGGAGCCGTGGCTGCTCCATGGCTCGGGATGCAGCTGGCGTGGTCGAGCCCGCATCCGTACTTCGACACGCTCGCGCACCTGGTCGATGCCGCCTCGCCCAGCGGGTCCGGGCGGCTGGTTCAATTCGAAACCACGGTGCGCATGTGGCTCGCGCACCCGTTGCTGGGCGTGGGGCCCGGAAATTGGGCGGGGCAGTATCCGGGCTTCGCGGCCGAGGGCGACTCGACGTTGGCGATGGGCTTCTGGCCGACCAACCGGGTGCCCAATTCCGATCTGCTTGGGTTCCTCGCCGAGCGTGGGGCGCCGTCGTTTCTGGTTCTGGTGTGCGTCGCCGTGCTGCTCTGGCGCAGCGGCGGCACGTTGGCGCGCGTGACGTTGCTCACCGTCGTTGCGTTGGGGGCGGTCGACGCGGTGCTGCAGCTGCCGGGGCCGCTGATGCTGGCGGCGTGGGTGCTCGGCGTGTCCACGAAGTCAGCGCCCGAGAAGCCGCTTCCGGTCGCATGGGTGGGCCTGGCGCTGGCGCTGTCCGTGTCGGCGGTCTTCGCGGTGGGTCGGGTGGCGTCGCTGCGGCAGGTGGTGCGCGCCGAATCGATGGAGGCGCTCGAGCGCGCCGCGGAGCTCGACCCCGGCGATGTCGCGCTGCGCCTGTCGTTGGTCGAAGGGTGGATCGCGCGCGGACACTGCGACCTCGCGGCGCCGCACCTGGCGGCCGTGCATCGCTGGACGCCGGCTGGGCAGGCGGGAATCGCGCTCGCCGCGCAGTGTCAGTGACCGCTTTTAGCTAGCTACCCAGAGGTCGGCGATCGAGCAGCGGCTCGAGGCGATCGCGCGCGAGTTTGGTGGCCATTGCGACGGATTTGGGTCGTGCGAAGCCCGAGGCCCACTCAACCTCTACGCCTACGCGGGAAACAACCCGATGACGTACACCGACCGCAGCGGGTTGGTGCTCGAGACCGCGTGGGACGTCGCGAGTCTCGCGGCCGGCCTGGTGTGAGCATCTTGGGCGCGTTGGTGAAGAGCACCCGGCGGGTCGCCTGGCCCCACGGTAGCGAGCGACCGCGCGAGAAAGGTTTTCCCGGTTCCCGGGCGGCCGATGAAGAGCGGGTTGATGCCTTTGCCGAGGAAGCCGAGGTCATGCAGCGCGAGATGGCGGGCCTTCAGCTTCTTGCGGTCGGGATCGAAATCGAATTCGAAGCCGTCGACGGTGTTCACTTCTGGGAAGCGCGCCGCCACGAGCCTGCGTTTGATCGCGCCCTCGATGCGGCTCTTTTTCTCCTCGTCGCAGAGCCGATGGGCCACATCCATCGGCGTGAGGTTCTTCTTCGCCGCTTCGGCGAAGACTTCGGTACTCACCCGAAGCATCCCCGGCAGCCGGAGCCAGCGCAGCTTCTCTGCCCACCTCCGGTCACCGGTGAGCCGGACTCAGGCTCGGTGATCAGCGCGGATCTGAAGAAGTACTACGCGAAGCTCGCCCAGCGCTGCTCGGGCACGTACGACGTGGACCCGCTGTCTGCGAGCGTGTTGGTCACGGCGCAG
>JBBRAX010000141.1:0-3446 GCA_038206395.1 Myxococcales bacterium
GAGCAGCAGGTCGCCGGTCACCAACCGGTAGCCCTCAGAGATTTAACGACGGCCCCGCGGAGAAATCCTCGGGGCCGTTTCATTTTCTGCCCACGTTCTCGCCGAGTTCGACGCTGCTTCGCGCGTCTTGAGTTGGTGGACGGAGTTCGAGCAGAGAGCGAACAGGGCGCGGGTCGTCGACGTTTTCTCGAGGGAAGGACGGAGAATCGGCGTCGAATCGCGGCCAGAGTGGAGAGAGAGACAGAGAGCATTTAACGCCTCGGCCCGATTTGCTGGACGGCTCCGCGCGCGTTTAACCGGCCATCGTTTTCGAGGTCGTCTCGCGCTCTCTGCGGGCGGTCTCGACCAGGCCTCCAGGTGTTCCGGCTCGACGCCTTCCGCCACTTATCCGCCATCAAGATGGCGGATAAAGGCGACCAATCAGAGAGAAACAGAGATTCGAGAGCGACAAAGCCTATCTATTCCATGAGGTTAAGGAACTCTCTGATTCTCTGTCACCGCAGAGAGCGCACTTACCGCCACTTTTCGGAACACGGGCCTGACGCCGCTGACATCATGGCTCGATGAACGTGGGGGCCAGATGCCGGAGCCAGTGAGCGCGCCGTCGCCGGAGCCGGTGACGTGGCGATTCAGCATGACGCCGCGGTTGATGTCGGGGCTGCTCGCGACGTCGCGCCTGGCCGGCGAGCTCTCGTGTGCGCCCCTCTCGTTCTACCGCCGGCAGGAGCTGGCTGCGAAGGTTCGCCGCGACCGGATTCTGTGGATCAGCACCGGCGTCGCCACCAACGTCACCATGCGTGAAGTCGATGAGGTGCTGCGCGGGCAGCGGCTCGACGTCCGCCGTGAGCGCGTTGCGGGAGCCATCCGACGCGCGGCCATCGCCGAGGAAGCTCTCCAGACGTACACGCGCTCTCCTCACGGCAAGCCGCTCTCGGCCGAGCTCGCGATGGCGTACCAGGCGGCGGAACGTGCCTGCCCGGCTCGGGACTTGCGGCGTTGGTTCTCCTTCACCGCGCGCGAGCAAGCGCGACTGCTGGACCTCCACCTCGAGCAGACGACGGTACCAGCCGAGGTGCGAAGGCTGTTCGACTGGGTCGATGCCGAGCCGATGGTGAGCCGGTCCACGGTGCTTCGCGCGGCGGTCTGCTTCTGGGGAATGTCGAACCTCTTCGGACGATGGAACTCCGTCAGCACGCTGTTGATGCACGAGCCCTGCGTCGGCGATGTCGACTCGCACGGACTGCTGTCGCTGTGCTGCGCGACCGACGCCCAGCGAGACCTGCAAGCCAGCGCCTTCGCCGGGCACGATGACAGCGGAGACTTCACGGCGATGTTCGAGCGCTTCGTCTCGGCGCTGCACGTCGTCATGCAGGAGCGCGTCTCGCAGCTCGGCCGCATCACTGACAACGCGGCCTCGTTGCCCTGGCAGGTGGTGGCTCCGCCCGACGAACTCGAAGCGAGGATGTTCGAGGTCGTCGACCGCCTCGGCGCCGCGGGCAGCACGGCCATCGCAGCGGGGCTCGGCAACAACGCGCCGCCGATGCGCACGGTCCAGCGCCGGCTCCAGAAGATGGTGCGCGAGCGCACCATCGCGAAGCACGGCGCGCGGAAGACGGCGACCTACTCCGTGCCAGGACGCGACGTCGGATGACTCCTCCGATTGTCGGCGTCGGCGTCGACTTCGGCGCCCCGCAACGGGCGCGCGACCAACGGAAGAAGACCATCGCCGCGCACGCGACGGACTGGCGCAGGTACCGCATCGACATGACAGGGATGAACGCGCGGCTCCTCGCGAATGAGCCGCCAGGCTGGAGCACGAAGGAGCTGCTCGACGAACTGCTCGCCCGGCCCGCGCGCGTCGTCGGCTTCGACTTCCCCTTCTGCGTGCCCCACGCACTGCTGCGGGAGGCCAGGTTCGCCGCGGAGGCCGGCCATACCCGGGGAGCCTTCAACGGCTGGCGCAGCTTCAACTGGTGGGTCGCCCAACGGCCTTCACGGACCCGCCACCATCACCACGAGTGATGGTGCGTGATGGTGGCGAACGAGGTGGTCAGCACTGCTGTCCGAATCGAACATCCTACGGCCCGAGCAGCTCCTTGAGGCCGAGGCGGTTGGCGAGCGCGAAGGCCTCGGCGGTGTGAAGGCCGGGCCGTCCTTCGGCCTGGCGTGCAGACTCGACGACGAAGTCGGTGCGGGCATCGCCCAGCTTCGCGGCCGTCTCGAGCAGCTTCGCCTTCTGCCTCTTCGTCAACGTCGCGATGACTCGCGCCGCGAGCACAACCACCTCAGGGTGGATGTGCCCGTTGAGCGTGAAGAGCAGCAGCGCATCGTGGGCGTAGAGCGCATCCTTGCCCTTCTTCTGGAGCGAGCGCCGGTTCGTGAGGGTCAGCACCTTCTGAATGATGTACGCGGCGGGATTCGGGACGCGCACGCGACCGACGTTGGGCACGTCGAGCTCGGTTGGCTCGACGAGGAGCGGCTCGAGGTCCTTCACCTTCTGCGCGCTGGCCCCGAGAATCTTCACCGTCGCGCCGCTCGCGTTTCGGCGCGCGACGTCGGGGACGATGAGCTCAATCTCCGCGGCGCCGCGGAGGTAGTGCGTCCGTGGCGGAGCGTCGTCACCTTCGAAGACGGCCGTGAAGCCCTCGGCATCGAAGGCCTTGGCCAGGTCGTCCCCTCGGTGCCCCTTGTCGACGGTGGCGACATCGGTGTCGCTCGTGAGCAGAGGGCTCCACTCGAGGCGCGTCGCCAACGGGTGCAGCCGCAGCAGGCGCGCCGCCTGGCCACCCGCAATGATGAACTCGGGCACCACGCCGCCGACCGCCCGCAACAGTCGGCGGAGAACGTCGGCCTCCTCGTCGGTGAGCTGAATCATGGGGTGAAGGCCGGCCTGAGGACGTGGCGCCAGAGGAAGTCTGCCTGCTCTTGCCCGCGGATTCGGTAGTGGGAGGTGTCGAGCCAGCACTGGATGATGTCCGTCACGGGGCTCATTCGAGGCGACACGACGCCGCGGAACAGCGACTCGGGGTAGCGAGGCACGCGCAGCACGACGTCAGCGCGTTGGTCGCCCTGCACGGAGACGAGGCCGAGTTCCTCCAGGCGTGCGGCGTCAAGCGAGGGGGTCCACACGACGGGCACAGCGCCAGTCACGTGGCCCAGCTCGAGGGCCGCGCAGGCCGCGTGAAGCCCAAGGACGAGCGGCGGGTGCTCGCCGCGAGCGCGGGCGAACTCCTGGGAGATGCCGGCGATGCTGTCGAGGTTGAAGGGCCCCCGAACCGACGTCGCGGCGACCTCCCGGCGCGCGGGGTGGCCCATGCGGTCTCGCCACTGAGGGAGAAGCTCCAGCGGCCGAGCGACGCGTACGTCTCCGAAGCGGGTGTCGAGTTGCCCGTCGGCGTCGAGCGCGTGCAGGAAGCGGGTGGCGGCCGGGAGCGAAACGTTCGCCA
>JBBRAX010000142.1:0-3422 GCA_038206395.1 Myxococcales bacterium
CGAACGCCCGATTACGTGCTCGCAGGGGACGTCGCGGCTCGTCGGGCGCTCGGTTGAGAAGATCGCTCTTGCGCTGAAGGAGCTCGAGGCCGGCACGTATCCGAAGGGCCAGCAGATTCCTTTGTGGGACGGTCACGCGGGCGATCGCATCGCGCAGTTGTTGTTGGCCTGAGGGTTCGATGCCAGGCCGCCTGCCGCACAAAGTGCTCCACGTGATGAACTCGGCCGCAGGTGGAGCGGCCCTCAGCACCCTCGGCCTCATCGCCGGCTTACGCGCGCATGGCGTGAAGTCCTGTGTCGTCTGCGACGAAGGCGGCACCGCTGCAGAGCGTGAAGCGCTCGCCGATGCGACGGGCGGCGAGGCGATGTTCACGCCCCTGTACTGGTGGAATCGGAAGATCCGCGCCGCTGCCTGGAAGCGGCCGGCGATCGAAGCGCGCCAGCTGCTCCGCACGAAAGGTCGGGCCGGCGCGGTCGGGCACATCGTACGCGGCGTGCGGCAGTGGAACGCCGAGCTGATTCACACCAACACCATCCTCACGCCGGAAGGCGGGCGGGCGGCGCAGTTGCTGGGCATCGGGCACGTCTGGCACTTGCGCGAGCTCATCGGTGACGGCCAGCCTTTTCAGCTGCCGCTGCAGGGCGAAGCGTTGGCGAAGTATCTGCTGGCGCACGCATCAGTGATCGTCGCCAACTCGTCAGCATCGGCGGCGGCGCTCGAGCCTCTTCTTCCTTCGACGCGGCTGCAGACGATTCCCAACGGAATCGACCTCGAGCCCTTCGAGAAACTGAATCGGCGAAATGAAGGCCGCGCGACGGTAGCGATGGTGGCCAACCTGACCTCGCGCACGAAGAAGCACGGTCTCTTCGTCGAAGCTGCGCGCCAGATGAAAGGGGCCCGGTTCCAGCTATTCGGACATGCGCCCGAGCCGGGCCGCGATGCGTACGTCGACTCGCTGCGGTCGCTATGCGCCGACGCAGGCGTCGAGGTGATGGGCTTCGTTCCCGCCGAGCAGGTCATGGCGAACATCGACGTGCTGGTTCACACCGCGGACAACGAGTCTTTCGGTCGCACGGTGGTCGAGGCGATGGCTGCGGGACTGCCGGTTGTCGGGGTGCGCGGAGGCGGGGTCGGCGAGACGGTGATCGACGAAGTGACCGGGCTTCTCGCCGAGCCGGACTCGGTGTCAGGGCTCGCCGAACGCATCAGCCGGCTGGTTGCAGACGCTGCGCTGCGGACGAAGCTGGGCACGGCAGGCCGGCTGCGTGCGCGCGAGCAGTACTCGCTGGAGGCGTGTGCGAAGCGGCTGGCGGTGGTGTATCAGGCAGCGCTCGCGTCCCCGGTTTCGTCGGGCTGGACGGTGCTCTCTTTGCTTGGGGTTCTTCCTTGAAGTTTTCGATCTGCATCCCCAACTACAACTACGAGAAGTACCTCGGTGAGACGCTGACGAGCGTGTTCGCGCAGAAGGCGGACCTGGAAGTTCTCGTCTCGGACAACGCGAGCACCGACGCCTCGCTCGAAGTCGTGAAGGGCTTCAAGGACCCGCGGGTGAAGATCCGGGTCAACCAGGCCAACGTGGGTTTTGCCGGCAACCTCGATCGCGCCGCGCGGATGGCGACGGGTGAGATCGTCATCATGCTGAGCTCGGACGACTTGATGCGCCCCACGGCGCTCGAGACGTACGAACGGATGTTCAAGGCAGTCGAGCCGGACGCGGTGATGAGCTCGTCGGCCGACATGATCGATGGGAAGAGCGCGCACATCGGCGCGATCGGCCCCGACGCGGCGCTGTGGACGGAAGCGGATCTCGTCACCGGCTATCCGGCCCCGGCAGGCGCGCGGGTCTATCGGGTCGAGGCCGGAGAGCTGCTGCGCCGCTGCCTGAAGACCCTGAAGAACCCGTTCAACTTCCTGGCGACGGCGTACCCACGCGGTCTCTACGAGCGGATCGAAGGGTACGGCGGTGGCCGCGTGATCAACCCCGACAAGTGGTTTCACTGGCGCCTGTTGGGCGCCGCGTCGTACGCGTACTTCATCGACGCACCGCTGTTCGCCTACCGGTGGCACGCCACCAACCAGTCGGCGCTGCAGAAGTCTTCCGGGGCGCTGAAGTACCTTGTCGACGAGTACGTGAGCAGCTTCGAGGTCGATGCGCGGCTGCTCGAGCGGGCGAAGCTGACGCGTGAAGAAGTCGAGCGCGCGTTCGTCGAGTTCGACATCGCGCGGCACGGCCTGGCGACACTGGCGAAAGGCGAAGCGCAGCGCGCGCGGCGAATTCTGTTCTTTGGATTGTCCGCGTATCCGAAGCATGCGAGCCGCAACTGGAAGCTGTGGGCGTTGGCTGGGCTGTCGATGCTCCCGATGGGCGGCCAGGTGGCGAAGCTCGCGTACGACCGCCGCAAGCGCTGATGCCCCGGATCACCATCCTCACCCAGTATTTCCCGCCCGAGATGGGTGCTCCGCAGGCGCGACTCTCGGAGCTCGGCGAACGGTTGGTCGACTTCGGGTGGGACGTCGACGTGCTCACGGCTTTGCCGAACTACCCCGAGGGCAAGGTTCGCGCGGGCTACGCGCCATGGAAGCCGGTGGTCGAGATGGTCGGCCGGTTGCGAACAGCGCGGGTTCCGCTGCGGCCGTCTCAGAAGGGCTTCGTCAGCCGGCTCGGCTGCTACTTTTCGTTCGCAGCTTCGGCGTCGGCGCTGGGGCCGTCGTTGTTGCCGCGGCCTGATTTGCTCTTCGTCGAATCGCCGCCGCTGTTCATTGGCTATGCGGCGAAGGCGCTGTCGTTGCGCTGGCGCTGCCCGTACATCTTCAACGTCAGCGATCTCTGGCCCGAGTCGGCGATTCGGATGGGTGTTGTGAAGCCCGGCGCGGCGACGCGGCTCGCCGAGCAGCTCGAAGTGTCCCTGTACAAGGGCGCCGCGGGGGTCACCGGGCAGTCGAGCGAGATCATTGAAGCGGTTCGCGCCAAGGCGCCCTCGACTCCAACCGAGCTCGTGACCAACGGGGTCGACCCGCAGCGGTGGGGACCTTCGCGCGTCACGCCGGAGGCCAAGGCTTTGTTGGGCGACGCGCCGGGGCCCATCTTCGTGTTCGCCGGGTTGCTGGGGCTGGCGCAGGGGCTCGACGCGATTCTGGATCTCGCCGCGTCGTTGCCGGCGTCGATGCCAGGGCGCTTCGTGCTCATCGGTGATGGGCCGGTTCGCGAGAAGCTGCAGCGCCGCATCGCCGACGAAGGAATCTCGCGGGTGAGGATGTTGCCTGCGCAGCCGCGTGAAGCAATTCCGGCGCTGCTTGCTGGCGCCGACGCCGCGATCATCAGCCTCGGGATGAGCATCCCTGGCGCGGTGCCGAGCAAGATCTACGAAGCGATGGCGTCGTCGTTGCCGATTCTGCTGATCGCCGATGGTGAGCCCGCGCG
>JBBRAX010000143.1:0-3390 GCA_038206395.1 Myxococcales bacterium
GCGTCCCGATGGTCGACCGCGAAATCGCCGCCTGCGCCCGCGCGATCCCCGCCCGTCACAAGATTGAAGAGGGCGCGATGCCTGCCGCAAAGCGCGTGCTCGTCGAGGCCGTGCGCGATCTTCTTCCCGCCGACATCCACCAGCGCCCCAAGCGGGGCTTCGCGCTGCCCGCCGAAGGTTGGCTGGCTGGCCCATTGAAGCCGCTGGTCGATGATTCTTTGTCGGCCTTGCGACGGCGTGGCCTCCTCACCGCCGAGCCAGCGCCGGGTTCGATGGTTCAGACCTGGGCGCTCGTTGTGCTCGAGCTGTGGTGCCAGGCGCTCGTTGATCGCGATTTGCGTGTATGAGCGCGCGCACGCAATGAACCTCGGTTTCGTCACCGGTCGAATGGGCTTCCTCGAGGGTGACGCCCTGTGGACGGACGCTGGCCTCGGCCGGTTGATCGACGCCCTCGCCGCGCGTGCCACCTCGCTGACCGTCGCCATCTCGATCTCTGCGCAGCGCCGGCCCGCGCACGATCACCGCACCGTGGTGCACCGGCTCGACGTCGCCGCCTTGCCCCACATGCCTTCGACGATCGCGTCGCTCAAGCACGGGCGCGCGTGCCGCCGGGCGCTGCAGAAGGTCGAGGCGCGCAGTGATGCGGTGGTGGTGCAGCTGCCTTTCGCGCCGCCATGGGCGCTGGTGCCGGCGCAGAAGCCGCGCGTCTACCATGCGTGTGCCGACGTCCCCGCTGTCGTCGGGGCGTCCGCTTACTACCGTGGCCTCAAGCGCGTCGCCGCCGTCGGGTTCGCCGAGTTCATGCACGTCTGGGCGCGTGGCCTCATTGCAGATCCGCACGCCCAACTGGTCGCCAACGGCGAAGCGCTTCAGCACCGCCTCGGCGACGACAAAGGCCGCGCGGTCGTCTCGTCGACGCTGAGCCTGGCCGAGGTCGACTCGGTGAAGCGAAAGCGACCCGCAGACGCCCCGTGGCGAATGTTGTTCGTCGGCTACCTGCGCCCCGAGAAGGGCCTCGACGTGTTGATCAACGCGTACCGCCGCATTCTCGAGTCGAAGCCCGACGCCGAGCTCGTCATCGTCGGAGCGCGCGATCTTTCCGAAGGCGGCGCCGAGAACGACGTCCACCAGGCCATCGCCGCGCTCAACGGCAAGGGCAAGATCACGCTCGCCGGCCAGCTCGCCTTCGGGCCTCCGCTTTTCCAGGCCTACGCCGACGCCGACGTGGTGGTGGTGCCCAGCCGCAGCGAAGGCACCCCGCGAGTGCTCGTCGAGGCGCGCGCCTTCCGCTGCCCCGTCGTCGCCAGCCGCGTCGGGGGAATTCCGACCTCGGTCACCGACTTAGTTGACGGGCTGCTCGTGCCGCCCAACGACGCCAACGCCCTGGCCGACGCCCTGTTGAGGGTGCTCAACGACCGCCCCCTTCGGGCCCGCCTGGTCGAAGGCGGCCTCGACCGCGCCCGGCGATCGACCGTCGATTCTTTCGCAGACGTTCTCTTCGAAGAGGCTCGTGCGCTATGCGCGTGAGCCCGGAGCAACCATGAGCAAATTCATTCTCGGTGTCCACGTCGGACACAACTCTTCAGCCTGCATCGGCGACGCCGACGGGCTTCGCTTCGCCATTCAGGAAGAACGCCTCAACGGCGAGAAGAACTATTGGGGCTTCCCCGAAAAAGCGATTCGCGCGTGCCTCGCGCACGTCGGCGCCACGGCCAAAGACATCGGCTCGGTGGGCGTCGGCTCGCGCTTCATCCTTCACCGGTACCACTCGCGCGAAGACGTCGTCGAGTCGTACTCGAAGCAGCGCACGCCAATGGGCTTCATCCGCAACGCGATCGGCATTCCCCTCGCGCTGACCTTCATGAAGACGCACGGTCAGCCCGAAGTGAAAGAGGGCCTCGCGCGATGCGGCCTCGCCGATGCGACCGTCGAGTTCTACGACCACCACCGCGCCCACGCCGCGACCGCGTACTACGGACTTCGTCGCGACGCTGACTCGCCCCACCTCGTGCTCACGTGCGACGGCTCGGGCGATCACCTCTCGGGTTCGGTGCGCATCTGGTCGGGCGAGAAGGAAGAGGTGGTGGCGACGATCGCCGACATGGACTCGCTGGGAGCGCTCTACGGCCTCGTCACCCACGCGATGGGTTTCACGCCGCTCGAGCACGAGTACAAGCTGATGGGCATGGCGCCGTACGCCGCGCCGAAATACGCCGACGAGCACGCGAAGATTTTCCACAACTACCTGGCCGTCGACGAAGGGGGCCTGTCGTTCAAGCGGAAGACGACGCTGCCGACGTACATGCTCCTCGAACGGATCCTCGAGGACATCCAGGGCAAGCGCTTCGACAACCTCTGCGCGGGCCTGCAGAAGTTCACTGAAGAGATGCTGGTGAAGTGGGCGAGCAACGCGGTGAAGAAGACGGGCATCAAGCACGTGCTCGCGGCTGGCGGAGTCTTCATGAACGTGAAGGCGAACAAGCTCGTCGCGGCGGCCGATGGCGTCGAGTCGTTCGAGGCCTTCCCGTCGTGTGGTGACGAGACGCTGGCGATCGGCGCGTATTACCTCGAGACCGCCAAGCGCTTCGGCAACGCCGCCGTGAAGCCGCTGAAAGACTTCTACCTGGGCGACGACCTCGACCCGGCCGAGACGCAGGCGTCGATCACGGAGTCGGGCTTCGCGCACTCGAAGCCGGCCGACATGGGCACCACCGTCGCGAAGCTGCTCGCCGCCGGAAAGCCGGTCGCGCGCTGCGCCGGGCGAATGGAGTTCGGCGCCCGCGCGCTGTGCAACCGTTCGATTCTCGCCGACCCGAAGAACCAGGACGTCGTGCGCGTGATCAACCAGATGGTGAAGAAGCGCGACTTCTGGATGCCCTTCGCCCCTGTCGTGCTCGCGTCGCGGCAGCACGAGTACATCAAGAACGACAAGAAGCTGCGCAGCCCTTACATGATGATGACCTTCGACACCTTCGCGAACTTCACCGACATGATCGCAGCGGTGCACAACGCGGATCTGACCTGCCGCGCGCAGCTGCTCGAAGACGGCCAGAACCCCGGCGTCGAGGCGATCATGCACGCGTTCGGAAAAGAGACCGGCCGCGCCGTGCTCCTCAACACGTCGTTCAACTTGCACGGCTTCCCCATCGTGCGCACCGCGAAGGACGCGATTCACGTCTTCAAGAACAGCGGGCTCACCCACATGCAGGTCGGTGACTTCATGCTCACGAAGGAGGCGCGATGAAGCTTCGTCTCGTCAGTCTGCTGCGATGCCCCCTTTCCGGCGACAAGCTCACGCTCGCCGCCTGGGAGTCTTTCGAACGTCCGCTGGACGAGGCGACAAGGGCCCGCGCGAAAGAGCTGGGCATCGACCCGGCAGAGCTCGCCACC
>JBBRAX010000144.1:0-3060 GCA_038206395.1 Myxococcales bacterium
CGCGAACTCGCGGATGCGACGCCGGGGCTGGAGGCTGCGTTGAAGAGCGCGCGTGGGAACCACCAGCGTGCGGTGAATGCGCACGCGACGCGGCGAGAGCGTCTCGAGGCATTGGTGGCCACGGGCCGCCGGGACGGCAAAGTGTCCCTCCGCCAGACCGCATCCCCTGATCGCGCCACGCGGGGTTGACCCTCGGTCCAGGATCGCCGTGGAGGTTTCACATGGGCGATCAGCTGACGGCTGGGAAACTGAAGGAGCTTGTTGGGCGGCGGTGGGACAGCACCGACGCTGGACGCGTGTTGAAGTTCTGGCGGGCGAGCGGTCTGTCGATGAACGCCTTCGGTGCGCAGCATGGGCTCGTCGCGCAGCGGCTGAGCTGGTGGAACAAGAGGTTGGGTGACTGGCGTGACAGCGATGCGGAACCGGGGCTGATCCCTGCGGTCGTGGTGGGCGCCTCAGCACTCAGCGCGGCGGTGGCGATCCGCCTGCCCGGCGGCGTCGTGCTCGAGGTGGCGGACCCGGGCGGGGTCGAGCCGGCGTGGATCGCCGCGGTTGTGGGATTCCTGTCGAGGTCGGCGTGATTCTGCTGCCGCGTGCGGTGCGTGTGTACATGGCGACGCGGCCGCAGAACCTGCGCAAGTCGTTCGACGGCTTGAGCAACGAGGTGAGAGCGACGCTGTCGAAGGATCCTCTCTGCGGCCACGTCTTCGTGTTCCTCAACCGGCGCAAGAATCAGGTGAAGCTGCTGCTGTGGACGCGGGGCGGCTTCACCATCGTCGCGAAGCGGCTCGAGAAAGGGACCTTCGCGTTCCCCAAGCAAGTGAACTCCGACGCGAAGTCCATCGAGCTCGACGCCCATGAGTTGTCGATGCTGCTCGAGGGCATCGACGTGACGCTCGCCCGAGCTTCGAAACGCTGGGAGCCGCCGGCGCACACGCGCGTCGAGTGACGTCGCGTTTTTTTGGACGGAAAGACGGATCTCCGGCGGTGCCGTTGCCGATAATGAAAACGTGTCGAGCGCCGCGCCAGTAGCCAGCAACGAACTCCGAGGCCGGGTGCTGGACGTGCTCCAGCAGTTGCTCGCCGACGGGCGCGTGAAAGAGGCGGTCGCTCTGGTCGCCAAGTTGGTGGCGAGGAACTCAGAGCTCGAGCGCCTGCTGGCGGACGCGAAGTCGAAGGGAAAGAAGAACGAGGGCGTGTCCACCGCGCAGCTGTTTCTAATTCTCGGCGGGCTGGCGGCAGAGACGAACCCGACACTCGCTGAGGTCGACGCGAAGCTGCGCGCGTCAACAGGCATCGACGAGAAGCAGCGGCAGGACGAGGCTGCCGCCGCCCAGCAGCCGGAGAAGAAGAAGCGCGCGGCACAGGTGCGCAGGCCGATTCCGCCCAACCTGCGCCAGGTGGAGAACCTCATCCGCGTGCCGGCCGAGCAGCGACCCTGCCCGACGTGCGGGGCTGAGCGGACCTGCATCGGCCACGACGTCACCGCGGTCATCGACCTGATTCCGGCGACCGTCTTCGTGCGGCTCGACAAGCGCGAGAAGTTGGGGTGCCTCGATTGCGAGGGCGCCCCGGTGCGAGCGCCGCTCGGCGACAAGGTGGTGGTCGGCGGCAAGCTGGGAACCAGGCTGGTCGCGAGCGTCATCGTCGAGAAGTACTACGACGGCTTGCCGCTCTCCCGACAGGTGGAGCGCTTCGAGAGGATGGGGCTCGACCTCCCCATCTCGACGCTTGCCGACCAGGTGCGGTGGGCGACCGAAGCGCTGGAGCCGCTGTGGCGCGCGGCGATGGCGCAGGTGCTGCGAGCCGACGTGATGCACCTCGACGGGACATCTCTGGCGGTGCTGGACAAAGAGACCGTCGATGGCATTCGCCTCGGCAGCCTCTGGGGTTATGTGGGCGCGGACGTCAGCGACGCCGAGACGGTCTACGCCGCGCTGTACATCTACAACTCGACCGGGAAGAAGAAGGGGCAGCTCGAGGGCGAACTGGGCCCGGAGGACGTGTTGAACCTCCGGACCGGCCTCACTGTCGCCGACGCGTCCGGGCTCTTCGATGCGTCCTTCAAGCGGAAGGACCTGACCGAGTGCGGGTGCAACATGCATTCGCGAAGGCGCTTCACAGCGGCGCTCGACGCTGGAGACACACGAGCCGCGCTGCCGCTCGCTGCCTTCAAGAAGCTCTACGACCTCGAGAAGCTGAAGCACGCCACCATCGACGAAAGACTGCGAGCGAGGCAGGCGCACAGCAAACCCGTCTTCGACGACTTGCTGGCCTGGGCCGTGGCCCACCAACCGTACGAGCCGCCGTCGTCGGGGCTGGGCAAGGCGATCAGCTACCTGCTGAACCACCGGATCGCGCTGACCCGCTTCCTCGAGAACGGCATCATCCCGATCGACAACGGCGTCGTCGAGCGGCTGCACGTCCGGACCGCGCTCACGAGAAAGGCGTTTCTCTTCGCGGGCAGTGACGCGGGCGCCGAGCGCGCCGCCGTCGCGTACTCAATCCTCGGCTGCTGCAAGCTCGCGGACGTCGATCCCGTCGAGTACCTCGCGGACGTCCTGCCTCGGCTCTCCACCCGGCGCATTCGCCTCTGCGACATGCCCTCGCTCTTGCCTGCGGCCTGGAAGGCCGCGCGGGCTGCCGCTGCCGCTGCTGCTGCTGCCTCGGCTGCCGCGGCTGCAGCCACGCCATGACCATGAGCGACGACGATCGACTGCTCGCGATCTGCATCTCCGGCGCGGAGTTGGCTCTGCTGAAGAAGCTGGACTATCCGTGCTCGGAGTCTGTCCTCGCGAGCGCGACCCTCATCGAAGACGAAGGCTTCGAGCTCACCGGCACCAAATCAGACTTCGAGAGCCTGGCTGGCTTCGCGGCTGGCGACGCCAATCACTGCCGCGCGAACGCCAAGCGCAAGCAGGCACTGCTCCACAACATCTGCGAGGCGCTCGAGTCCGCGCTCGGCTGTCTTTGACGGTCCGCTGATCGGGGGCGCCGCAATCCCATCACGCTGCTGCGGTCAACCGAACAGCAGCCGCTCTGTGGGATGCGGTCTGGCGG
>JBBRAX010000145.1:0-3005 GCA_038206395.1 Myxococcales bacterium
GCTGCGGGTGGAAACACCGAGGCTGAACTACTGGGATTGAGTTCCCGGAACGTCAGCATCCCGAAGAGCCGGATGTGAGGCCCACAAGTCCGGTTCTGTGAGAGCTGGGGAAGGGAAACCTTCCCCGGCTACTCGACCCCCCGAGTCCGTCGGATGATCAGCTGATCAGGATCGCATTTCGACGGGCGAGCGCGTCGTTGCTGGACAACAACTCCGGGGTGGAGTTGATCGCCGCGCCCATGACCAAGACCGCTGAATGGGAAGCTGCGGAGAAGCCGGCGTCGATCGGCGCACGTGCCGTCGGTCAGGCAGCTGCCACCCCGTTTGCCCGCTCCTGCAATCCAGATCACGGCTCCGTTTCGCGCATCTCGTTTTGCCCTCGATGCCGGGCACAGTTTGCGGTGTGCCAGTCGTGCGAGCGAGGTCAGGTGTATTGCTCCCAAGAATGTTCGCGCCAAGCTCGCTGTGCGAGCCTCCAAGGCATTCGGAGGCGCTACCGGCGCAGTCCCGAAGGACAGGCGGCGCACCGCGACCAGGAGCGTCAGCGACGCCAACGGAGGCGGTCCGAAGCCCACCCGATCGAATTCGTGGGCGATCAGAGTTCACCCGTAGCAACTCAGTTGGCTACTCTCGCCCCTGCTCAAAGTTCCAACGCACGAGCCCCTCTGAGTTGCATCGGTTGCAGCGTCACGACGGATTGGGTCCGGCCAAACGCAGGTGGTCGCCGCCCGAGGGGCGCTCGACTTCGTTGCCGATCGACCTCGACTGTCAAACGAAGTCGGATTTGAGCTGCCGTCTACATTGCCTGCCTTGACCACCGTCGAGAAGGTCGAAGTGAATCGGTACCTGGGCACCTGGTACGAGATCGCGAGCTTTCCGCAGAGCTTCCAGAAAGGCTGCACTGCGACGACGGCCACCTATTCGCTTCGCGCCGACGGTGACCTCGACGTCCTCAACCAGTGTCACCTCGAGAAGGTGGACGGCGAGCTGAAGGTCGCCAACGGCCGCGCCCGGGTGGTGGACAAGGTCACCAACGCCCAGCTCGAGGTCAGCTTCTTCCGCCCGTTCTGGGGCGATTACTGGATCATCGAGCTCGAGCCTGAGTACCAGTATGCGGTCGTCGGGCACCCGGGCCGCGACTACCTCTGGATCTTGAGCCGCACGCCGACGATGGACCCCGCGCGCTACGACGCGATTCTGGAACGGCTGACGGCACGCGGCTACGAGATCGATCGGCTCAACAAGACCCCGCAACCGGCGGTCCTCGACTTCGTTCGCGCGAAGGCGACGATGGACATGCCGTGACGGGGCGCTACCGCTGCAGCTGAAGCCACTGCCCCCAGGCCAACTGGTACTCGTTTGGTGACGGGTGGCCGCGGGCGACGAGGTGACCTGCGTTCGCGACGAAGAGCCGCCGCGCCACCTGCTGGATGTCGTCACAGGTCAGGCGCAACAACGCAGCGAGGGCGTCCTCAACCGGCATCGCGAAGGGGTTGAGCGCCGCTTCGCTGAACTTCGCGCACACCTCTCTGGGCTGGTTCTCGAAGTGGGCGGCCTCGGTGCGGAGAATCTGTCGGGCCTGCTCGAGCTCTACCGCTGACGGGCCCTTGTCGCGCAGCTCGCGCAGGTGGTTGACGATCAGGCTTGTGGCGTGGGGCAGCTTCCCTGAGACCAGGTTCACGCAGATAAGGAAAATCGCCACGTCGGACAGCAGCGTGAGCCTGGCGGCGCAGGTGTACGCGAGCCCTTGTTTCGCGCGGAGGGTCTGGTGCAGTCGGGCGAACCCTTCGCCTCCGAGGATCTCGGCGAGCAGCTCGATCGCGAGGAAGGTCTGCGAATCGGTGACGGGGAGCGCAAAGCCGAAGAGCGCCTCAGTGCTTTCGCCCCCAACCGGGATGCTCAGCAGCTTTCCCGGAGCGACAGGAGGGACGGCGGCGCGACGCGGAACAGGGCCGCGCGCCAGCCGCGAGAAGTGGCGCTCGATCTGTTCGAGCACCGCTTGAGGATCGACGGCGCCAGCGACGACAACCACCGAGTTGTCGGCGGTGTAGTGCCGGGCGAGGAACGCGCGCACGTCGGCAAGCTCGATGCTGCGCAGCGCGACGGCCGAGCCGATGGGTGGCTGGCCCATCGGGGCGACTGGCCAGAAGCCGAGCGCCATCAGGTCGGCCAGCGAATGCACGATGCCGTCGACCTGGTACAGCTCGACCTCGAGCGCGACGATCCGCCGCTCGACCTCGATGCCGTTGAGGGTCGTTGACGACGATGCCTCGCCAAGGGTCTCGATCGCCGCGCCAACGTTCTCGGGCAGCACTTCGAGCCCGTACCAGGTCGCCTCACGCGAGGTGGTTGCGTTCGTCAACGCGCCCAGCGACGCGAAGCGGGCGTAAAGCGCAGCCTCAGACGGGAAGCGTTCGGTGCCGCGGAATATCAGGTGCTCGACAAAGTGGCTGATGCCGTTCTGCCGCGGCAGCTCATCCCGGCTTCCGACCCGCACCTTCCACCAGACCGCCGCGGTCTGCGCGCCGGGCAGCTCGACCACCACCGCCTTCAGGGAGTTCGCGCAGACCTTTCGATGAACCTTCATCAGGGGCTGTACGTTAGCCCAGCGGTCGCGGCCCGCAGGGCGCCGCACGTGCTACGCCACTACCGGTGCGCGTCCAGGATGCTCTTTGCGTGGCGTTCGCAGGCCTTGCCGTCTGCGGTTGCGTCTCGCCGTCGACCACGTTTGACGGCGGACCCGTTGAAATAGACGCGGGGGCGTACCCAGTCGGGCGTCGCTGATGGCTCACCGTTGCAGGACATCGCCGGGGTGGAGATGTTGGAAGCGCAGTTCGACGGCTTGCATTCGGTGCCGGCGTCCCATCTGACCGGCAGCCCGCTGGACGACGCGACTCGAAGGTGGGTGGTCGATCGGATGGGGGATCGCGCGCTGCTGACGGGTTCCTGACCCGCGACTACCGCTTGATGCCCAGCAGCAGGCCGTCGGGCGTGGGGATGCAGGT
>JBBRAX010000146.1:0-2966 GCA_038206395.1 Myxococcales bacterium
CTCGCTTTCACTTGCTGCCCGACCAGGTGCTCGCGCACCAGTCGCTCAATCTTCGTCTCCAACGTCTCGGGGATCTTCGTGGTCATGCGCAAGAAGTCGCACGCGGCGATCTCGGCCTCAACCCCACCCCTGAACGGTTACTCCGAGAATCGCTCCCGCCATGAGGTACCCCTCGATTTGGCCTGCTGCGGATCCATCTGACTCGGCCGCTCGATTGTAGATGTCCTTCCACTTCCTGACGTTCACGTCGGGTTCGTCTGCCGCGGGCCCACCCAGCCAAATAGAAATCGCGCACGCAATGGGCAGAGCAATCAGCACGGCGATGAGGCTACGGCGCAGGGACGGCGAGCCGGGGATCGCCAGGGCCGGTGCCTTGGCTGTGGAGGCGACATTCCATACGAACATCACCACCTGGCTCATGAACCACAGGCCGAGAACCCTTCCGAAAAGGCTGGGCAAGTTCATGCCCAGAAACTTTGCAGCGACGAAAAGGGCGACGGCAGTGACGGCGGCCATCGCTGTTCCGGGGCCGGAGTCGGCTGGCGCGGGCGGCGTCGGCACTGGCAGCGTCTGTTCCATTGGCACTCGGCCGCGAGCTTTAAGTAGCTGCCACGCGATGGCTCGCGCTTCGGGAGTGAAATCGCCCGAAGCACAGGCGGCAGTGAGTTCGTCGTCGGTGTTCGCGGCCAAGCGTTCTTCGAGCGGGGTGATCACCGCCCCAGGCGCTCGCCCTGAGCGCGGAGAAGCCTCGGGTGAGCTGCCGAGGTCGGGGGTCATAGAGTTTTGGTGGATCAACACGACAGAAGCGGGTTGACGTTGTGGCTGCAACTCGTCGCTCAAGCCGAGGGTCGGCGCGGTTGGCACAACCGTCGGCGCGGCACTCGTGCTCCCGATCAACTCAGCCGGCTTTCGCACATCGCTTGGTTGGGCGCTCTCTTCGGGGACGATCGCACCCGGCACGGACCCATCCGGCGCAAGAAAAGCACCGAGAGCAACGGCATTCATCGAATCAAGCGCTGACCCCGCTGGCTGATCGTTTGGTGGCGGCGTTTTCGAGTGCGTGAGTCGCGCATCATCCTCGTTGCGTTGGAGCTTCGGGGGCAGGCCATGGATCGCCTGCGACACGGCTGGTGTGATGCTTCCGGCCCCGACCGCCGAAGGCGTGTCGGTCAGGCTTGCTGTGCCCTCGGAGTTCGAGCGCTGCTTCAATTCCTGAATGGGAAAGCCGCACTGCGGGCAGGCCCGCGCCTTGTCCGAAACGGAAGAAGCACACTCGGGACACTTGATCAGTGCCATGTCGACTCAACGAAGGGCGGCCTTGCCGTTGCCTCGGACCAGATGTGCATTCCTCCCACCATGGCATCGCCACCTACTTGATGCTGCGGATTCCAAACGATAGGTGGGACGGCATCCTCGGTCAGCTCGGTCGACGATCGTGCGCGGGGCGGGAGCAGCATCTGGCAGGTCGTGATGCGCGGCGGGCATTCCGCTGACGCTGGGAGTATAGGATCGCGGTCAGATGAAGTCGTTCGCTACCACGCCCCAGAAGATCGTCGGGAACTGGACCCAGGGGTTCGCGCTCGACCTGCACAGCAGCAGCAGCGAGTTCCTTGGACATGATGAGTACGGCCATCCGATGTTCAGCACCGTTAGGACCGAGGTCGGCGAGGCGCTTTACAAGCTGAAGTACTCCCAGGACGCCGATGAGGTCGGCAGGCTCGCTGCGACCGCAGCAGCCTTTGTGAAGTCCTGGAAGTGCGGTGCAGATCTCGTCGTGCCCGTCCCCGCGTCCAAGCAGCGGCAGGTGGCACCCGTTGTCCTTGTCGGCCAGAAGTTGGCTGAGGTGCTCGGCCTCGAATTCGCGCTCGATGCCGTCAAGCGGACGAAACAGCTTCCCGAGTTGAAGAACGTCGTCGACTTTGGTGAGCGCCAGAAGCTCTTGGCCGATGCTCACAGCGTCGATGTCGCCAAGATCAAAGGGCGCAAGGTTCTGCTGTTCGACGATCTCTTTCGATCAGGGGCGACAATGAATGCCGTCACCGATCTGCTGCTCAAGAAGGGCGGAGCCTCGAAAGTATTCGCCCTTACGTTGACCCGCACGAGGAGTTCACGATGACGACCTGCGTGCTCCTCGGCGGCTCCCGCCACATGTCCAAGATCAACGACGAGATCCGGGTACGGCTCGACCGCATTGTGCAGCAGCAGTTCCGGGTGGTGATCGGCGACGCCAACGGGGCAGACAAGGCATTTCAGAAGTACCTCGCCGATCGTGCGTACAAGAACGTCGAGGTGTTCTGCTCGGGCACGTCACCCAGGAACAATCTGGGGCACTGGATCTGCCGCCCGATCACCACGAAGGCGAAGCCCGGTACGTTCGAGTTTTACGCTGCGAAAGACCAGGCGATGGCCAAGGAAGCCACAGTCGGCTTCATGCTTTGGGACGGCGAGAGCGTGGGCACGATGCTCAACGTGTGGCGACTGATGCAGCAGCAGAAGACCTCGCTCGTCTACGCGCAGTCGCAGAAGAAGTTCTTCGAGATCCGAGGGCAGGAAGACTGGCGACAGCTTCTCGGTCTGGCTACCGTCGATGCTCGCGCCGACATCGAGAAGCGCATTCGAGCCGAGAGCCCGCCCGAGCCCAAGAACGAGCTGCCGCTTTTCGGCCCCGACCTCCACTCGGTCGGTCTGACCTAAGAAAAGGATGACCAGTGACGGCCTGGTGCCCGTCGAAGCCGTCTCCCGAATGTCTCCCAACCCAGGGGCAACCCCAGCAAGGCCAAGACATGTCGAGCAAGACCCTCGCGGAACCGAACTCCCTCGAAGAAGCGGAGAGGAAGAACAACCCAGCGAACCTAGCCGAGCCTGAGGATGCACGCTGGGGATGGTGACCGAGTTGCCGGCGGGAGTCGAGTTGTGAGGCGGGTTGGAGCGTGCGGCTGGGGCGGTGAGCGAGGCTGAAGGCGCGG
>JBBRAX010000147.1:0-2878 GCA_038206395.1 Myxococcales bacterium
ACCGGGCCCCGGCCGCCATCGCCGCCTTCGAACGCCTCGTCGCGCCGCGCGTCCTTGCCTCCATCCGCAAGCTCGGCGCCAACCCCGCTGAGGCCGACGAGCACCTCCAGGCGACCCGCACCCGCCTCTTCGTCGACGACGTGCTGGTCGCTCGAGCCGGGACCACGCTCGCACCCGGCATTCATGTTCTGTCTCTCGACGAGCACCGGTTGGAGATCGACGTCGTCGAAGAGCCCGTCACCCTCGCGGCCCAGCTGCGGCTGATCACCTGGAGTCCGGCGCTGCGGCTGTCGGACGAGGCTGGCCGTGCGGGTCCCCTGCGGGTGCGTGACTGCGTCGCCCAGGGGTGCGCCTACCAGGTCGGAGTTCCCGGGCACGATGCAGGCGTGGGCCTGGTCTTCAAGGCCACCTTCGGGTTGCCCGATGGTGGACCTCGGCCGCGCGCGTTCGGCGACGACTCGGCCTACTGACCTACGGCTCGAGCTGGGCCTTGAGGTTCCACGTCATCGTCATCGTGGCGGTGGGCGAAAACGTGTCAATCAGGTCTCCGTTCTGGAGCGCGACCGGCGGGTTGATCGAGTTGCCGTTCTGCGCATCGTTGGTGACGATCAGGCCGCCAACCAGGTCAGTGTAGTTCGAGCAACTGACCCCGCTGGCGGTCACCAACACCGACTGAATCTCGGTGATCAACGCCTGGTATGCGCGCGGCTTCTGCATCAGCCACCGCCTCATCGTCGGGTCGGTGTGCTTGAGCTCAGGGAAGGTGTTCAGCTGCAGAAAGC
The DNA here is from genome assembly GCA_038206395.1 of Myxococcales bacterium. Classification (GTDB taxonomy): domain Bacteria; phylum Myxococcota; class Myxococcia; order Myxococcales; family Myxococcaceae; genus JAGSPQ01. The sequence goes on from JBBRAX010000147.1 coordinate 783, forward strand.
CCTTCGGCGGCACGATCGTGTACTGCATGGGGCCGGCGGTGAAGCCACACGTGCCGCTGCTGTAGCTCTCGGTGAAGACGTACGAGCCGCTGGCGCCCAGCGTCAGCTGCAGGCCTACCCGAAGGGTGTTCGGAACCTGCGGATTCTCGACCGCCAGAGCCCGCGTGCTGGGGTGCAGGTCGAACACCAGCTTCGACACTGCCTGCTTGCCCGGCCCCGTCCAGCTGAGGCCCTTCATGGTCGCGGTCGCGGTGCCCTCGTACTTGTAGCAGCCCATGTTGCTGCGCTTGAGGGACGGCGGCCTGGCCGCAGTGAGTTTTCCGCCCGCGGGCGCGAACTCGGAGTTGCTGATGATGATGATCAGCTCGCTCGCTCGCTGCTCCTTCAGATCGCGGCACAGACCCACGTACTCATACTTCCCCCAATCATCCTCCTCGTGCCAGACGGAAGCGGCGTCCTTCCACATCGCGTGCACCTTGATCTTCTTGCCGGCCTGAATCAGGTCGAAGAAGCCGTTGTAGAAGAGCAGCGAGCGCGCGGACGTGTCGGCGAACTTGAAGTGGTAGTAGCGGCTCGACAGGTTCTGCTGCTCGGCGACCAGCAGCTCGGTGTCCTCGGTCTTGCCGCCGAGATCGCCAATCACTTCACGCCGCCCAGGCTCGTCCGGGATGCCGTCCCACTGCTTGAACGATGCCGGGCGGGTGTCGATCGGGTCTTTGTTCCAGATCGTCTTCGCGAACTTCGGCCACTGGACTTCGAAGCCGCCGGCGATGTTCGCGTTCACCGCCTCGTTGGCCGTGGCGGTGGTCACGGTCGCTTCGATCACCGCCTTGACCGTCGTGGCGCTCGAGGTCTTCTCGATGAACTGGAAGAAGAGGTAGGTGCCGTAGTCGCGCAGAACCGACCTGTCCTTGGTGCAATGACCCGCGCTGCGGTTATCGAGCGCGAGCTCGGGCGTGAGGGTGTAGCAATCGGAGTACGCCGTCTCGAGCTGGACCATCCCTTTGCCGTAGACGTGGTCGATCGCCCAGTTGGCGGTGGCATCGCGAAGCCAGCCGTAGCTGTCCTGAGGAGACAGCATCGCGTACGCGAACTGAATCGCATGCATCAGCTCGTGCGCCGCGCCTCCCCGCAGTTGGACCTCGTCGAGCGTGCCCTTGAGCATGATGTAGGCCGAGCCAGAGCGCGGCTCGTCGACGAAGGGAAACTTCCACAGCTCGGTGCTCGTCAGGCCTTTCGCGCCGAGGTTCGGCACCAGGTAGACGTCGAGCTTCGCGGTGCGGCCGTAGCAACCGAAGACCGAGCTGTCCTCCAGCGGGGCTTTGAGCTTCAGCGCGGTGATCAGCTTGGGCCAGCTCTCGTTCTGAATCGCGTTGAAGACAATCGCGGCTTTCTCTTTCTGGCCGGGGACGCGGACGTCGTACCAGACGTCGACGACGCTCTCGGTTCCATTGATGGTCGTCCACCCCGACGACTCGCCTCGACAGGACGGGCGGTCGCGCTTCTTCGTCCTCTTCACGGGGTTGAGCCAGCTGCCGATGTCGGAGGGGCGCAGCAGAAACGGCCCCAACGTGTTCTGGGTTTCAGTCGTCAGCTGCGCGAAGCGGAGGTCGGCCTCCCGCAGCGCGCTCGACTCGAAGACTTCCTTGTCATTGCCTTTGTAGGCAGCCGGAAGCCGCGCGTCGTTGAAGAGGGCGAACACCCGGTAGATGAGGGCCTGCTCGTCAGTGATCGTCCCGGCGGCGAGCGCCGCCTTGATCAACCCGTCGCTGCTGGGGCCCGCCGGCAAAGCGGAGATCACGCTCAACGCCACTGCGTCGCTGGTGACTGCAGCGGTGCTTGCGGTGAGGGTGGCGGTGCCCGCGGCGAGCGCGACGACGCTTCCGTCGGTGACGGTCGCGATCGACGGGTGGGACGAGGTCCAGGTCAACGTGAAGAGCGCCCGCATGAAGATGCCCAGGACCTCCGACAGGAGCGCTGAGTCCCGGGCAAGGAGGTACCGCAGCTGAATCGGAAACGAGAGAGTCCACTGCCTGTACGCCGTCCTGGGCAGGACTGCATCGGCAACGTGAATCGCGGTGTCGTGGGCCCGCCGG
>JBBRAX010000148.1:0-2857 GCA_038206395.1 Myxococcales bacterium
GGGGAAGATCCTGCTCTATTGCGTGTTTGCCGCCCTGCTCGGGCCCTTGCTGGTGAACTTTCTCAAATGAAAATGCTGCTCGCGCTGGTGCTGCTCGCTGCCCCCGAGATGGTCCCACCCCAGAAAGCAGAGCTGCTCGGCCATTCGGCGCCCGAGGTGACGCTGACGCTCGCCGACGGAAAGACGACGAAGCTGTCGGACCTCAAGGGCAAGCCCGTCGTGCTGTCTTTCTGGGCCAGCTGGTGTGGGCCTTGCCGCAAAGAGCTGCCCGCGCTGGCCGCCCTCGCCGCGAAGCGGGGTGACGTTCACTTCCTCGCGGTGAACGTCGACAGAGACCGCGCGCCGGCCGAGAAGTTCTTGAAAGAGCTGAAGCTGCCGCTGCCGATCGCCTTCGACCCCGACTCGGCGGTCGTGTCGCAGTTCGACGTGGTCGTGATGCCGACGATGTTCATGGTCGACAAGAACGGCACCGTGAAGTTCCGGAAGACGGGGTTCGCGGCTGACAAAGGGTTGGTCGAGCTGATCGCCGCGCTGGACGCGAAGTGAAGAGACGCTGGCCGCTGCTGGTGTTGTTGCCCGCGCTCGCGTTCGGCGTCTTCGCCGGAGGCCTGATGACGTGGCACCACGAGCGACAGGCGTACGGCAACGGCACCGACGGCCCACTCGTCGGCTGCGAGGCGTCGGCGACGGTGAACTGCGACCTCGTCAACACCAGCGAATGGTCCGAGCTGCTGGGCATCCCGCTCGCCACCTTCGGAGCGGCCACCTACCTCGCCCTCATCATCCTCACCCTGCTCGTCCTCCGCGGGCGCAGTGGGCTGCTGGGCGTGCTGGTCGTCGCCGGCGTGGGCGCGACCATTCTCTCGGGCGTCCTCTTCTATGTGTCGAAGGTGCAGCTGGGGTTCGTCTGCAGCTGGTGCCTGCGGATGTACGCGGTGAACGTCTCGATTCTCGTGCTCTCGCTGCTCGCCGGCCGGCCGCCGCGGCCGTCGGGTCAGACGCTCGCGACTGCAGCGGGAATCGGAGCCGCGGTGCTCGCGCTCGCCGTCGGCGCCCAGAACCTTCACCGGCGCTCGCTGCTGTCGGGGACTTCGGCCCTCGCGGTGGGCGGCAAGGCGAGCTCGTCGGACGAGAAGGTCGCGCTTCCCGCGCGAAGCTACGAAGTCATCAACGAAGACAACGTGCCCGCGACGATGTCGCTGAAGCCCACCGACGCGTGGAAGGGGAACCCGCGCGCGAAGGTGGTGCTGGTCGAGTTCGCCGACCTCGAGTGTGGCTTCTGCAAGCGCGCCAGCACCGAGCTCAAGCGCGTCGTCGAGAGCTACGGCGATCGCGTGCTCTTCGTCTTCAAGCACTTCCCGCTCGACCCCGCGTGCAACCCGGTGGTGAAGAACAAGAAGCACCCGTTTGCCTGCGCCGCCGCGCTGGCCGGCCGCTGCGCGCAGGAACAGGGCAAGTTCTGGCCCTTCCACGACCTCGCTTACAAGAACCAGCACCAGCTGGGCTCGGCGAACCTGAAGCAGTACGCGCAGCAGGCGGGCGTCGACCTGGCGAAGTTCGAGGCGTGCCTCGCCGCCGGTCAACCGAATCAAGACATCCGCGCCGACGCCGAGCTCGGAGGCAAGCTCGCCATTCACGGCACGCCCCGCATCTTCATCAACGGCAAGGTCTACCGCGGCGGCAACTCGGCCGAGGCGATCGCCCGCGTGCTGGAAGAGGCACTGGGGCATTCGCCCGCAGAAGCCGTCTCGGCCGCGAGCGTCCTCTACACCGACGCCGGGGTTCCAGAGATTCGTGCCGATGTCCCGGCGACGCGGACGTTGAAACTCGGCGCGCTTCAGTTCGGCATCGACACCTTCGAGGCGTCGCTCGACGGCGGAGCGGCGCTTTCCGGCAAGCACCTCGTCCCTGCCACCCGCATGAGCTGGTACGCCGCGCGTGACGCGTGCGCCGCCGCCGGCAAGCGTCTGTGCACGGAACAGGAATGGGTCAGCGCGTGCCAGGGCGCCGAGGCGAAGGACGACAACCGCAGCGGCTCTTTCGCCGACGACATGATCGAGGGCACCGCCTACCCGTACGGCGATGACCACGAGAAGGATCGCTGCTGGGACGACAAGGTCGGTGACGGCTTCCGGCCCGTCTACACCGGTGAGCTGCCCGGGTGCGCCGGAGCGACCGGGGTCTTCGATCTCACCGGCAACGTCGAAGAATGGGTCGGCGAGAGCCCCGCGCGCGCCGCGTTGATGGGCGGCGCCTGGGACACCAAAGACGATCACGCCCGCTGTTACCGCAGAAACGAGCAGTTCGGCGCCGGCTACTCGAGCCCGCGGTCGGGGTTCCGATGTTGCGCCAATTAAAGGCCCGCGCACTCCGTCGGGCACTTCGAGAGCGCGCACTGCTGCAGTGCATCGAACGCCGGCATCCCCGCATCGTACGTCGCCCGGCACGCGAGGCCGCACGCGTCGGTGGTCGAGCCACAGCCCTTGTGGTCGATGCACTGGTAGATGAACGCGTCGCACGAATCGGTCGCCGCGCACGCTGCGCTCTCGGCACAGCACTGCTGCTGCACGCAGGTGTTGCAGCCCGCCGTCGTCAGGCCGATGCCTCCGCAGTTCCGCGCGGGCCTTGCGCACGCGGAAGAGCACCTGCTGCTCGAGCAGATGATCAGGCCGCTCGCCAGCCACAGACCTCCAGGGAATTGGTTGCGGCAGTTGGTGAGGCACGCGTTCGAGGTGCAAGCCCGCTGGCAGGTGTAGAGGCTGCTGCACTGGGGATCATTCGAGCAGTTGCTCATCGTGACGCAGCAGTCCGCCGCCTGGCAGTTGGCGCACGCTGCCGTGGGGTCGACCGCCGCCGC
>JBBRAX010000149.1:0-2567 GCA_038206395.1 Myxococcales bacterium
GCCTCCGGCAAGAGGACGTGGAAGTGGGGAGTGAGCTGCAAGGCCGAGCCAAACCTCTGCAGGAACGCAAGCGCGCCGACGCGGGGGTGCTTGATGCCCAACCGCCGCGCCGTCTTGCGCTGGAAGTTGAAGAGCGCCCGCGCAGCGGGCGGTGACGCGGATTTTGCGGCCGGCCATGACGAGGTCGAGGTTCGACATCAGCTTGGCGGCGGCGGCGGCCATCTCGGGGCTCAGTCCCGGCGAGGCTTCGTTGATCTGTTCGCCCGTCGTGGCGGAATCGAGGATCCACTCGCGGAGCTCGGCGACGGACCAGCCGCAGACCTTGCGGTAGGCGCGGTCGGCCTGGGGTTTCGACAGGTCGTCCTCGATGACGCGGGTGACCTCGTCGAGCTCGTAGGGGACGGAAGGGCTCTCGCGGAGCTCGCGCAGCGTCACGTCGGCGAGCACGAGCTTCGCGGCCGCCATCTCGCGCATCGACCGCGCCGCCAGGCCCGCCTGGACATCTCCACTTCTCGGCTCGTTCGCGCGCGCCAACACGTCCTTCATCGAAGGAAAGGTGTGCGTCTCGCCGAACAACGTCGTCGTCAGCTTCTTCAAGGCCCGCGGAACATGGATCAGCGGGCCGGGGGTGACAACGGGGCGTTGTTCGGAGAGGCGAACCGCTGTTTGTGATTTTCGTCGACGCGACCCAAGTCATCGGATCCCGAAACCTTGTTTTTGGGAATGCAGCACCTGAATGCGGGGCAGCCGAGATCCGCGCTCGAGCGACTGACGCAGGCCGATCAATTCGATGCGCGCACGTGGACGCTGGCCGTCGAAGCGGCGCAGCAGTCGGGTGACTCGGCGCAGTGCCGAGCGTGGCTCGAGAAGGCGCTGCGGCGTTTGCCCGGATCTCCCGAGCTGCGCGGCGCAGTGTGCCCGCCCTGAGGGTTCAGGGGCCCAGCAAGGTGGAGTGGCGACTCGCCAGAGACGGCGGCAGCTCAGGCACGCACTGCACAGGCACGTCGGTGAAGACGATCGAAGCCGGGTGAAAGCCGAGGCCGGTGGTCACCTCGAGGTGGGTCTGCGCCAACGGCTCGAAGCCCGTCTGAAGCGTGCCCGAGAGCACCCGTCCTGCGTCCGTCGCGCGCAGCGTCACATCGAGCCGGGTGATCTTCCCGACCATCGGCACCCGGAGCCAGCTACGCACCACGTAGAAGTGCGAGCTGGCGATTGCGCCGTCGCGAAAAGTCGCGTCGAGCTCGAATGATTTGCGGTCGTCGCGCTCGCCCGTCTCGCCCTGCACGTTCAGGTGCTCTTCCAGCCCGCAGATCGCGGCCGCGACGACTTCGGTGGACTGCCACTGGACGCCGTCGGGACTCGACGAAACCATCGGGGCGTGGCGACAGCCCGCCACGAACAACATCACAATCACGAGTCGTTGCATCAGGGCGCCGCCGTTTGGTTGATGCGGGTTCCCTTCGCCGGCTTGCAGCGCTTGCCGCAGACCTTGTCGATGTCCTCTGCGCCACCTTCACCGGTCGACGCGCCGAACGACTGGTTTCTGCCCCAATGGTACAGCTCGTGAACGAACGAGACGGCCATCTGGCAAGGGTCGATGTTCAGACTGCAGTTGATGGAAAGCTTGTTGCTTCCGTCATGGTAGTGCGAGGTGCCGGGCTGGAAGATGACCTTCGGGTCGACCTTCGTGTAGCTGATGTCGTCCTTCATGTTTCGGCGGGTGCCCTTGTCGTAGACGGCCTTGCATTCGCAGTCCTTCAGCATTTCCTCGGCGATGCTGTGCGCCTCTGACCAGGCAGCCATCGTCTTCCCTCGCGCCGCGGCGCCGCAGTTCTTCTCGGCCGATTCCATGTCCATCGTGATCAGGCCTCGAGGATCTTTGAGCGTGACGGGCCGGTTGCTCACGTACGAATACGGCGCCGCCGTGTCGGCCCCGTCGGTGTTCTTTTCCTCGAGCAGCATCGGATCCGGCGTGAGGTAGTTGATGTGGTCCGCCACGATCTCGGCCGAGGCAGAGCAACTTCTCCAACTGCTGCGCCCGCTTGAAAACGGTTTCCCCTCGGTGCGGTGTTCCCATCGAGGGCTGAAGACCCCGATGCGAGTTTGAGCTCCAGCTCGGGCATGGCCCAGACGGCTGGAGCTGGTGGCGAAGGCGGTCACTGGGCCCGCACTTTAGCTCTCGTTGCGCCCCCGGTGGTGGCGATGATCTTCACGGTGGCGATCACCGGCAACTTCACGTCAATCAGCAACACCACCAGCTCGATGATCACCGGGACCGCGACCTTGATCGCCAGGGATCGATCGCTGGCACCGCGACCTCGATCCCCGGCTCGATGAGCTCCACCAGCTCGGTAATCACCGGCACCGTCGCCGCCACCGTGGTCGCCCGGAGCTGGCCCACAACGTTCACCTTCTGCGCCCACCCACTGCCCCCTCAGTGAGCAGCCTCGTTTCCGGGCTCTACGTTGTGCGCCAGACGGTAGGCCCGCTCCAGCGTCCTCCTCGGCACCTTCAGCGCCTGGGCGATTGCTCTCCAGCTTCTCCCCTCTGCCCGCAGGGCGTGCACC
>JBBRAX010000150.1:0-2540 GCA_038206395.1 Myxococcales bacterium
GCGCGGGCAGCGCCTTCGACACACGCCGCCGGTTCACTTCCTTCAGCAGCTGCGCCGACAACGCCTGGCTGTCGAAAGCCCCCAGCGCCTCGCTGAGCATCCACGTGTCTGCGTAGCCGCCCTTCGGCTGCGCCTTGAAGGCCACCGCCATGCGCGTGAAGTTCGGCTTCAGCACCTGCTCGCGCACCGACGGCCGGGCGAGCGCGCGATCGAGCCGCGAGTAGAGGTTGTAGGTGACGCCGCGGTACTGAAACGCATCGCGCGTGCGCAGGCCCGATGCGTTGAGCTGGTCGAACATCACGTTTGGCACCGCCAGCGGATTCTCGGCGTACTTGCTCGCCTGCTGCGCCGCCAGCATCGACAGCGCTGCGTTCGCCGTGACGGGCTCGAGCCCTTCTGCCGTTCGCAGCGCGTTCACGCGATCCGTCGTCGCCTTTTCCCAGGCCTTCAGGTCCAGCGGGTTCGGCTTCTCGGACGCCAGCGCTCCTCCGAAAGTGTCAGGCGCGGTGCTCCCCACGTAGATGGGAATCGTCAGCAGCGTCGCCCGCCACCCGCGCGGATCTTCCCCGGTCCACTCGAACAGGTGCGTGCCTTCTGTCGACGGCGCCTCGAGCTTTAACTTGAACCGCCCATCAGAGGTGGGCACGAAGTCCGTCGTCCGCACCTTCGACGGCCCGTCATCCACCAGCAGCCGCAGATCTTCGAAAGCACCCTCGATGCGTCCCTGCAGCACCACCTTTGCGCCCGGAGCGACCACCTTCGGCATCGCGTCCACCACCACGTCCCGCACCGCCAGCACCACGATCTGAATTCCGTCGAGGCGCGCGAGGCCGAAGACGTACGTCTCGGTCGGCTCGAACTTCAGCGCCCTCAGCTGGTCGTCGAGGAAGTCTTCCGAGCCCGGCCCTTCTGCCCGCGCGCGCGCGTAGCCGACGAAGGTCGCCGGCACTCCCGCGTGCAACAAGGGCAGCCCTTGTCGCCGTCAAGGCCACACTTTCGGCTTTCGCCCTCGGCCGAGTGGCCGACGCGCAAGAACCCCAAGTTGTTCCGTGGCAGCCTTGCGCGCATGGACATCGGCATCGTCATCAAAGAGGCGTTCGCGCCTGGGCTCTTCGACAAGACCGGCAAGCTGTTTCCCGAGCACGCGGGTGAGACGCAGGCGAAGCTCGCGGCGGCGATCGGCCACGGCAACCTCAAGTGGAAAGAGCTGAACGCCGTCGCGCTCGCGGTACGCGCGCTGGGCGACCTCGAGGACTTCGAGCCCGAGCTGCCGGTGACGGCGAAGCAGAAGGCAGCGCTCGAGCAGCTCGCATCCGAGAAGGGGCTACCCGCCGAGCTGCGCGGCCTTCTCACTTCGGCCATCCCCGCAATCGCGAAGCGCCGCGACCTCTACGCGTTCTACGGGGTGCTCTCGGGCACGCTCGATCAGCTCATCGCCAACGCGTCCATTCTGGACCTCGCCGTCGCTGACAGCGCTCGCTGAAAGGAAAGGGGGAAAACCATGGGAATCGACAAAGTCGGAAGCAAGCCGGTCGCGACCACCACCACCACCAACGTCTCGGCGCCGCCGCCGAAGCCGCCCCAGGTCAAGGCGCCGCCGCCGAAGCCCCCCGAGTCGTCCTTCAAACCGACACCGAAGCAGGCGAAAGAGCGCGCCGAGCAGATGAAGCACGTCGAAGGGACGATGAAGTTCGCCGAGGTCCCTGCCGAAGTGCAGACGAAGATGATGGAGAAGCTGAAGAAGCTTCCCCCGGCCGAGTTCGATCGCGAAGTGGCGCAGATGCAGAAGCACCTCTCGGGGCCCAACGCAGATCGCGCGATCTCGACCCAGGCGAAGCTGCTCGAGCTGGCGGACGCGAGCCCCGAGGCGAAGACCCGGCTGACTCCCGACGTCCGCGCCGCGCTGGTCGACTCGGTTGGGACGCCGCGCAACCTGGCCCAGCTCGGCAGCGCCGAAGCACTCGGCCAGGCCGGCATCATGGGTCAGCAGCAGGCCGAGGAAGCCGCAAAGGGCCTGATCGCGATGCCCGCCGAACAGTACAAGACGACCACCAAGCTGCTGGGCAAGGCGGGCCAGGCGACCTCGGCGTCACCGGCCGCCGACGCGCAGACCGAGAAGTCGCTGATCCTCAAGGCCGTCGCATCCCGGGCCGACCGCCTCGGCGCGAACCTTCAAGACACCGCCGCGGTCACTTCCGGGCAGGCCAACGCCACCGAGTCTGCGCGCGCGATGAAAGAGATTTCGGACTTCGCCGGTGACATTCGCGGCACGTCGAAGGGCGAGCTCATTCGCACCACCTCGCCGCTGGACCTCGACCCGACCGTCAACAACTCGATGCTCGACCCGCAGAAGATGAACTCACCCAACAGCGATCTTCAGGGCAACAACGACGGGCTCTACCAGCGCTACCTGCAGTCGTGCGCGCCCACCGTGGCGCAGATGGCGCGCGCGGAAGCCGACCCTGTCTACGCCCGCGCGCTGGCGAAGGATCCAACGCTGGCCGACAAGGATCAGGCCAAGGTTCTGAAAGACGCCGGCG
>JBBRAX010000151.1:0-2538 GCA_038206395.1 Myxococcales bacterium
CGTGAAGAGCGCCGCGGCGGCTTGCGCGTGATCATCACTGCCGACGAAGAGCCACGACTTGCGACCGACCGCGATGCGGCGCAGTTCACGCTCGCTGGCATTGTTGTCGAGGCGCAGGTTGCCATCCTCGAGGAAGCGGCAGAGCGCCTCCTGCTGGCGGATGGAGTAGCCGAGGGCGGACCGCAACAGGCCGCGGGTGTCCTTCACCTTTGCGTACTCGAGCTCGGCCCAGGTGAAGTAGGCGTCGAGCAGCGGACGGGGGCGCTCGTCGCGCAGCGTCTTGATGTGCTCGGGCGCCAGGCCCTTCCAGGTTTTCTCGTTCTCGAAGATTCGCTGAATGCGCACCAGCGCCTCGCGTGCGCGTTATCTGGTGCTCTGGATAACGCCCACTGTCGAAGGAAATGCCTACTTCCCCGAGTCGTCGCTGAAGCGCGACTTCTTCAAGCCGACCGACACGCACACCTCGTGCGCGTGGAAGGGCACCGCCAGCTACTACTCGCTCGAGGTCGACGGGAAGACCAACCCCGACGCCGCCTGGTACTACGCGAAGCCGTCAGACGCCGCGAAGCAGATCGCCGGGCGCGTCGCGTTCTGGAAAGGGGTCGTCGTTTCCGACGTGTGACAGGGTCCTTGCTGAGGCCGAGCCACACACCCTCAGAGCCACGCTCAGCGGGAGTACTTTTTTGGATGCGCGATACCCCTAATGGGTCATTAGGTGTACCGCGTGTTTTGAACAAGTAGGTCTGCGCACCGATCGCGGGCGGTCGAGGCGGACGCGCTCTGCGGATCGCGGCGAATGCAGAGTTCCCAAGCGGTGCGGGCATCGTCGGGGCGGCTGAGCTTCGAGAGGCAATCACCCCAGGCGAGCAGCGCCTCGCCGCCCTGCCCTTTGTAGCGGTGGCGCGCGCCAAGCCGGTACAGCGCTTCGGCGGCGTCGAGGTCGCCGCGCGCCATCGCCAGCCGGGCGCGCATGTAGATGAGGTTGCGTTTGCTCGTGACGCGACGCGCCACCGACTCGGCGGTGTCGAGCTCGGCAGCCGACTCATCGAATCGTTTGAGCTCCAACAATATGAGCGCGCGGGTGAAGTGGTGCTCGGCAAAGAAGAGAGGGGGCAGGTCCTCGCGCACTGCGGACTTGTGCAGCTCGAACGCGTCCGAGCCGCGCCCGACGTGGCAGAAAATCCAGCAGCGCTGATTGATCGAGCCTGCCGCCACGATGGGGAACATCCGTGGCGCGGGAGTGAGGCCGTCCATCACGGCCTCCGCTTCGTCCCACCGGCCCAGGTTGTAGAGCGCCTCGGAGGCATTCACCCGATTCAGATCCCACTCCGCGCCCACCGTCTCATCCCTGGCTGGCCACACTCCCACCTGCTCCGCTTCCCGCATGACGGCCTGGTAGTCGCCAGCGCTGATCTCGAGACACATGCGAGCGTTGCAGGACTCAGGGTAGATGGGCCGAGGCGACTTCTTTTGAAGCGCACGTGCCGACCGGAAGTAGCCGAGGTACTCGAGGGCCGAAGCTTCGACAGCCTCGCCTCTCAGGCCGAAGTCCGACCAGAACCTGCTCACTCCAATTGCCCGACGGAACTCTCCGTTCTCGAAAGCACTGTGTTGGATGCCGGCCACCACCGAGCCGACAAGCCAGAGAACGAACACGCCGGCCACGAAATACGAGATCGACTGCACGACATGCTCAGTCAAAGTGTTTGGCCCCCCCCGTTGGCACGATCGCCCGTTCCGATCGCGGAGGAAGGTGAAGGTGAAGGTGAAGGTGAAAAGGTGAAAAGAAGGTGAGGAAGAACGAAGCGCGAAGCGGGCGAGGGGCCAAGAGGACATGGGGCGAGAGCAGCGTCCCGAACGCTACCCGAACGCGGTTGCGAGGTGGAGGTTGAGGCCCAGTCAGCGTGGGCGTCAGGCCGTCGGCGCAGCTGGGCGGCGGCTGCGGGTGGCCGGGTGGAGCGGGTCGTGACGCGCTACAGCGACAGCTCGAGCTGCGGCGGGGCCTGGGCGCTGGGCAAGGGCAGCGGTCGCGGAGGCAGCAGGCCCAGGTTCCGGAGCAACTCCAAAGGCGGTGCGTCGGCTCGTCACCACGGCCACCACCTTGCGTTTCCCGCCGCAGGGGCACTGCCACACGTCCACGCCCCACGTCCGGGCGTGAAGCGCAGCCCAGTCGAGCCTCGGCCTCTTCATTACTGCGGGCGCGGACACGCCGGGCAAGGAGGACTGTTGGGGGATGGGCTCCTTCTTCGCAGCGGCGGCGGCCGCTCGAGGCAGCACGTCGGGCCGCGACGCAGAGTGCGAGGAGAACGCGCCGTAGAAATTGGTCAAGTGGGCCGACTTTGGAGGGATGAGCCAGAGCAAGCGCTTCACCAACTGCGCTGCGGTCAGCACCAGGGTGGCGCCGCGTTTCGTCTGGTACTCGTACTTCCCGTCTTCGCGCCGCGAGAGCCTCGACTCGGCGATGGGCCCGCGAGCTCCGTAGCGGACCAGCCGGAGCAGACCGTCCCGGTCGTTGCCATGGACCCAGGTCCCTGCGTG
>JBBRAX010000152.1:0-2438 GCA_038206395.1 Myxococcales bacterium
CGCGTCGCGGAAGCTGTTCCCCTTCGTCGAGAAGTCGATGGCGACGGCTGCGAACGAGGCGGCGATTCTGCAGAACATCCAGCACCTGCATGAAAGGTTCTGGGGCGAGCGCGTGCCGGTGACAGACCCCGAGGTGCTCGCGACGTTTGCGCTGCTGACGAAGGCGCAGGCGGCAGGCAAGGCGGCGATCACCGCCGGCACTGTGCGCGCGCAGCTCGATCGCCCGTGCGCGAACGACGTCGACCTCGCCACCGGCGCGGCCCGTTCTCCCGCCGGCACCACCACTGACCCCGACTACACCGTGCGCGCGTGGCAGACGGTGATTGCGTACATGTTGATGGACTACCGCTTTCTCTTCGAGAACTAGCCATGACCTGCCCAATCAGCCGACGCGGCTTCTTCAAGGGAACCCTGGGGGTCTCGGTGCTTGCGGCGATGCGCGGCCGCGAGGTGCTGGCGCAGACGTCCGGCAACGACGTGCTCTGGGTGCAGCTGGTGGCCGAGGGCGGGTGGGACCAGGTGTTGTTCACCGACCCGAAGCAGGGCCTGCGCACCTACGGCACCGCAACGCCCCAGCTGGCGGGCAACATTCCGTACGTGTCGTTTCCAGAGGTCGCTCCGTTCTTTCAGGCGAACGCGTCGCGCATGCTCGTCTTCAACGGCGTCGACACCTCGACCAACAACCACGACGTCGGGCACCGCCACTCGATGAGCGGAAGTCTGCTCGAAGGTTTTCCCATCTTTGCCGCGCAGGTCGCGGGCTCGCTGGGGGCCGACCGCCTGCTGCCGATGTTCACGCTGTGGGACTACAGCGAGGCCGGCGGGCTCATCGCGTCGAACCGCATCGACTACCGAAGCGGCCCGCTGATCGCCGAGCTCAAAGAGATGAACAAGGGCCCCCGCGTGTACAAGTCGCCGATTGGAGACGTGAGCACCGATGCGCCGCTGTTGCCCACGGTGGGGCTCGCTGACCTGAACGCGGCCCGCGCGGCGCGGCTGCAGCGGCTGCAGGTGGCGAACAAGCTGCCGGGTCATCAGCGTGGGCTCGACTGGCTCAAGCGTTCGCAAGCGGCGGCGGCGCGCATGCCCGAGCTCGATTTGTCTCCGCTGTTGCCGGCCCTGCCCGACACGCGCATCGGCAATGCGAAGACGCTGGTCGCGCGCGGCATCGATGCGTTCTCGAAGGGGCTCGTCACCACCATCGTCGCAGGCGTGCGCGGGTTCGACACGCACGGCGGTCAGGCCGACTCGGTTCAGCTCGAGGCGCTGGGTGAGCTGTTCGACCTCGCGGGCTACGTCATCAGCGCGGCGGATCAACGCAACGTGCCGGTGGTGATGGTGATGTCGTCCGACTTCGGGCGCACCGCGATTCGCGAAGGCACGACGGGCACGGGGCACTGGCCGATCAGCACGATGCTGGTGGTGCAGAATTCGCTCGCTGCGGCGAAGGGGCTGCTGCCGGTGAACCGGCTGGTGGGCGGTACGACGGGGGAAGTCGCCTCGCCGAACCCGACTCTCAGCACCGTGCTGCGCGCGCGGAAGATCAACCCCGACACGCTCGCGTTCTCTGACACGGGGGTGGTGCCGACGCCAGCGCACGTGTTCCGGATTCTGCGGCGTGCGGCGAAGATCGACACCTCTTCCGTGATGCGCGATTTTCCGCTGAGCATCACCGGCAAAGACCTCACGGTCTGACGGACTGCTTACCGGCGCCCGCGGCGGGGCTGCAGCCAGGGCGCGTCGGGAATCTCGTCGACATTCTTCTTCCGCCGCACCACCTTCTTCACCGGCTTCAACTCCTCGAGCTCTTCCTCGGGCGCCACGACGACGACGGGCGATGGCGCAGGCTCGGTGCAGACCAGCGACTCATCGGGGGGCGGAAGAGGAACCACTGCGACCGGAGCCGACGCCGGAACGTACGGCACGGGCTGCTCGCCGTACGCTTCGTAGTCGGTGGGCACCACGCCCGAGAACGCGACCCACGCGAGCGCAGCAGCGGCGAGCGTCATCGCCAGCGCGCCCACCTGCGTCTTCTTCCGACCGAGAACCGGCAAAGGAACCACCGCGCGCGCGACCGGCGGCGCCGACGGCTTCACCGCGACCACCCGCAGCGGCGGCAGCGCGGGCACCACGATGGCCGGCATCTGAAGCTGCGGAGACGTGAGGCTGCGCCTGGGCGCGCACCCTTCGAGCAGCACCTGCTCGCGCCGCCTCCGAATCGGAAACAGCTGCCCCACGAAGTTCGCGCGAAGCTCGGCGCGCCAGATGAAAGACGACGCCGCTGTCTTCAGCGCCCGCGCAAACTGCAGCGCATCCGGATACCGCTTCGAACGATCGACGTTCATCGCGGTCGCGACGACGAGGTCGAGCTCTTTCCCCAACGAAGGGTTCAGGCTCGACGGAGGGACGAACGTCGCCGTCGCCTGCCGCTTCACGCG
>JBBRAX010000153.1:0-2345 GCA_038206395.1 Myxococcales bacterium
CGCAGACGTGTGCGCGCCGCCCGCTTTTCCGCACAGCTCCAGCGCTGTCCGGCACCCCACCAACCATCCTCGACCACCCTCGGTTCCGAGTTCCTTCCCGCCGCCTTTCGGAAAACCCCTATTGTTCTGACTATCCGTATCCGTCGCACGCGAAGTGGTCCAAGTTGCCGTGATGCGGATTGTGGGACTCGTCGTTCTCTGCGCATCTATCGCCTCGGCCCAGACGCGCGCCGAAGGCACGTTCACCGCCGGCGCCGGCGCTTCCGTGCAGTTTCCGGGCGACACGCTCGAGGCGCAGACCGCGTTCGACGTGTTGCTCGAGCGTGGCTTCTCGTCGTCGCTGACCGTCTCTGCGCGGCTCGTCGCGCTGGTGTTCGGCAACGCGGCCGGCGCTTTCGGATTTCAAGACCTGAGCAGCTCGGTGCGCGTGCAGTTCCGCCGCCCGTCGTGGGACTCCACCGCCGTCTACCTCGAGCTCTACCCCTTCGACAGCCGCCGCGTGCGGTCGACCTTCGACTTCGCCAACTACTGGGGGAAGCCCCTTCGCCCGCGCGGAGTCGCTCCGCTGCTGACCGCCGGAGTCGTTCACCGCAACTTTTCGATCTGGGTGGCCGCCCGCACCTACCAGCAGTACGACGATCAGACCTTCGAGCCGCTCTTGCGATGGACGGGGATGCTCGGCGCAGGCGTCGCGTTGTCCTCTCACCTGAACGCCGAGATGATCTTGACCGCGTCCGATCGCGGCGACGTTCCGGGCCTCGCGAACCAGGGCATTCCCACGTCGGTGATCGCGGCCGGCGGCAGCGCGCGCATCTCGTGGCAGACCGGCGGCGGCGTCAACGCGGTTCGCGACCCGGCGAGCCTCGCGGATGACCCCGATCGCTTCGCGAGGCTCCTCACAGGCGACCACTACGAGACGTCGCGCGCGGCGTGGGTCGGGCTCGAAGGCGGCGTCGCTTCCCAGAACCTCGAGGATCCCGAAGTGTTCGGCAAGACGCGCCGCGAGCTCACCGGCTACGTCGATTTTCAGGCGCGCTTTCGCGTCGAATCGCTTCGGCTGTTCGCGAGCGTTCGCTTGAAGCCGCCGCAGTTCATTCGCTTCGATTCGCCTGGCGCTTCGCCGTACAAGGGATTCCCCGCGGGCACCGTGACGCAAGACGAGGTCGCAGGGCTGTTCGGGATCGATCGCCGCTTCGCTCGGTCGGGCCTCGTGACCGGGCTCGTGCTGCGCTTGAGTCGGCCCGCGAATTTCAAATCACCGAGCTTCTCCCCCGGAGGAAACGAGCCTCTGGCTCTAGCGATGGGCAAGGTGGTGGTGCTGTCGGACAACGGGTTCGCCATTCTGCCCGCGGGAGAACAGGCGCAGCCGCGCTTCCAGGCGACCGCCTCGCTGCTGTTCAATCGCTTCGAGCCGCTGAGCGCGCTGCTGCAAGCGGGGTACGACCTGGACCCCAACTTCGCCTACTTCCTCGACGCGAATGCGGCGCCGCGGCGCGTGCTGCACCACGGCGGCTTCGTCAGCTTGTTCATTCAGCTCACTTTCTGATCAGTCGATGAATCCTCCGCTGGCGTAGATGTGCTCGCGCTGATGGCCGTGCTTTCTTCCAGGCGCCTACTTCGACAGTGATGACTTCACCGCCCACGGGGTGGTGGTGGTGTCGACGAAGAAGAGCGCCCGCCGCGCAGTCGCGGTGGCGTCGAGCACGGCTCCGGAAGCGACGATCGCGAAGCCGCCGGGCGCCTTCCCGGGCTCGGGGGTGAGGCCGGCCGGGTTGCTGAAGACGAACCGGCGATTCACGACGCCCACCTCATCGACCGACGTCAGCATCGCCACGCCCATCGGGGGCTCTTTCGGCGGGTAGAGCAGCTGCCCGAGGCGCGCGTACGAAGCCGCGGCCGCACTACCGGGGCCGCCCGCCAGCGAGCCCACCGACGAGACCGCCGCCACACCCATCGCGCACGTGTCATCGCCGGGAAACGCCGCCACGCAGCCCGTCGTCTCGAGCGCTGCCGTCGAGGCAAAGACGACCTGCCGGCGCACCGGTGGGGCAGGGACGAGGACGTCGCGCCGTGCCTTCAACACCGTCGCCGAGCTGGCCACGTTCTCTGACACCACCAGCAGCGTGTCTTCGCCGTCATCGATGTTCACCGTCACCGACGAGGTGCGGGCCGCGATTACGATCGCCGCGATCACCCCACCGGCGCACCGAGCAGCCCGCGCCCGCAGCTCCTCCGGGGACGCCGCTGGAGCTCGAGCTCGAAGCGCGCCCGAGCACTGAAGCTCCTCGGCGTCCCCGGCTGGATTGGGCTGGCCTTTTGCGCAGAACCTTCGGCTTCGACGTCTT
>JBBRAX010000154.1:0-1887 GCA_038206395.1 Myxococcales bacterium
GCAGCAACTGGACGCCATGCTCGAACGCGCCTTGACCCAGCTTCCCGAAGCGCAGCGCCGCGTCTTCGTGCTGACCCAGGTGCACGGCCAACCGCTGGAAGCCGTGGCCGACGTCGAAGGCGTGCCGGTCGGAACCTTGAAGTCCCGGCTGCACCGGGCGCGCGCGGCCCTCGCCGTGACGCTGCAGCCGGTGCTGACCGACATGAGACCCAAGCGGGCAGGTGAGTCATGAGCGAGTCTTTCGAGCAGCTCTCGCGGTACCGCGCCGGCGAGCTGACCCCTGATGCGATGCGCGCGCTCGAGGCCGAGCCCGGCTTTGCCCAACGGCTACAGGCGCTGAAGTCCCTGGACGCGGCGGTCGAAGCGTTGCCCGTCGACGACCTGCCCGACGTGAAGCTCGCCGCGCTGCTGGCGAAGGTGAAGCGGCCCGAGGCCCAGCCCAAACGCCTGCGGCTCGAGTTGCGCGTCGGCATCGCGGCGGCCGCGGTCGTCATGGCGCTGCTGGGGTGGACCTTCTTCGGGCCGACCCCCGAGCAGTGGGTGGTGGTGCCGAGCGGAGACGTGCGGGTCGACGGCCTGGCCTTGACGACGCCTGCGACGCAGAAGGGCGCGTGGGACCTGGTGGTGGCGGACGACGCGTCGGCGCAGCTGGCCGGCCTCAACGCCGCGGTGTTCGTGGCCGGCGGCGCGAAGCTCATCCACGGCCGCACGTTGTCGTTGCAGCACGGCAGCGTGCTGATCAGCGCGGAACACCTGACAGTTGGCGCGGTGACGGTGAATGGCGTTTCGGTGCTGACGATGGAACCAGAAGAAGAGGTCGCTCGTGTGACGGAGCTGCTGAGCACCACCCCGTCTGGAGCGCTGATGAAGACCCAATGGCTGAAGCTGTCGACCGTCGCCGCCTCTGCTGCCGCCGTGGGCGTCGGCCTCACCCTCTTCGTCATCGAAGGCCACGCGAGCGTGCGCCCGGATGAAGGCGGCGCGGTCATCGTCAACGCCGGCGAGAAGTGGAGGTCGGGCGAGCCGAAGCCGCTGCCCTTCCGCGTGAAGCCCACGCCGGCCGCCGAAGCCGCGCTCGCCGGGCCGACCACGCGGCCCACGGGAGAGCTGCAGGCGTTGACCCAACCGCAGCTGATCGCGATGGTCGAAGCCCTACGAGACGAGAAAGAAGCGTTGTTGAAGCAGCGCGAAGCCTTGAAGAAAGACCGCGAAGCCGACGACGGTTCGAAGCGGCCGCGCCGCAACTACTACCGGCTCGACGCGGAAGAGCTGAACGTGTCGGCGAAGAAGGGCGAGCTGCGGCTGCGCGGACCTCAGCTGATGGGGCTCGAGACGAAGATCGAGGACAAGGTGCGCGAGGACGTGGGGCTGACGGCGGAAGAGGTCGCAAAGATTCGCGAGGTCTTCGATGCGTCGAGCGCGCGCGTGCGCACCGGGCTCACCGCGCTGTACCAGGAGATGGGCGGCGACCCGAACCTCGCCAGCTCGCTGAACACCGAGACCATCTTCAACGAGCTGCGCGCCAAGGCGTTGGCCGGCGACTTCAACGAGACGGTGCGCACCCTGGCCGAAGAACGCGCGGGCGTGATTCCTCGGGGAAACCCCTCTGTCGGCCCCATCGTGATGCGCGCGGCGCGGCTGTTTCTGGTCGAAGACGAGCGCGTCCTCAATGAGCTCGAGAAGCTGCTGGGCACCCGCCGCGCCGAGGAATATTTGAACCACGAGCAGACGCAGCATCAGGACCACACGTTCGGCGTCGGCCCTCGGGAGCCCGCCCGTTCGGGCGATTGAGCGTTCTGCCGACACGTGGTGAGGTGCCGGCATGTCACGCGCCTATCGAATCACCGTCGCCGAGAGCCTGAGCCGCCACGTCCAGGTCGAAGACGG
>JBBRAX010000155.1:0-1850 GCA_038206395.1 Myxococcales bacterium
GAACATCTTCCGTCAGGCATCGCTCGGCGCGCCCCCGGCCGTGCCGACCGTCAAGCAGTAGCGAGTAGCCGGCCAAAATACCGACGCGCCCGCGCACCCAGAGTCAACCGCTCCAGCGACGGTGCTCGATGAACGGATACGTTCTTCCTCTTCGTAGCCGATGGAAGGCGTGGTCGAGTCACACCAGGAAGCGCTGGACGCGCTGGGCGAGAAGCTGCGCGTGGCGCTCAACGCGACGCGCACCGCCGCGTAGCTCTAGAGCTTTGCGCCGGTCAGCTTCTCGCTGACTTCCCAGAGCCGCTTCGCCAGCTCGGGATCCTGCGCGCGCTTCGACGGCGTCGCGGGCTTCATGGCGTTGAAGTACTGCCCGGTGACCTTCTGAAGCTCGGGAGCGGTCGCGAGGTGAATCGGAATCTTCGCGGCCTCTGCGGGCGTGCTGCCGAAGAAGCGCGCGAAGGTCATGATGAGGCCCATCGCTCCGCCTTCGCCGGTGCCGAAGCTGGTCTTCACGCCGCCGGGGTGGAAGCAGGTGGACGTCACGCCGGTGCCGGCCATGCGGCGGGCAAGCTCCATCGTGAAGAGCAGGTTGCCGAGCTTCGACTGCGCGAGCGAACGAAAGGCGCCGTACTTCTTCTCGCCCTGCAGATCGTCGAAGTCGATGCGGCCCGCGGCTTCGACCGCGCCGGTGCCGTTGACGACGCGCGCGGTGCCGGCCGCTTTGAGCAGATCGATGAGCAGCACGGTGAGGTGGAAGTAGGCGAGGTGGTTCACCGCGAACTGCAGCTCGAGGCCGTCGACGGTGGTCTTGCGCTTCGCCGAGTAGATGCCCGCTTGGTTGATCAGCACGTCGAGCTTCGCGTGGCGCTTCTTCACTTCCGCCGCGGCGTCGCGAATCGACTGCTGCGACGAGAGGTCGCACAGGGCGAGGTGCACGTCGGGATTCCCGCTCTCCGCGCGCAGCTGCTCGACGGCCGCCTTCCCTTTCACCGGATCTCGCGCGAGCGCGATCACCGTCCCGCCCAGCTTCGCCAGCCCGAGCGCCGCCTGGTTTCCGATGCCGGCCCCCGCGCCCGTCACGAGGCACGTCTTCCCCTCCATGCTGTTCGTCATGGGGCCCGAGACTACCCCCAGAGCTCACACCGCGAGGTCTTTGCCGGGAATGCTCAACGGGAAATCGCGAATCGCCTGGGGCTTCGACGAGAGGAGGACGCGCTCGAGGCCGCGTTTCCGATGGTGCAGATGGGAGAGCAACCCATGATCGACGGTGAGCCGGAAGATCGGTACACGTCCGTCGGAGAATGACGCTCGCGTTTCGTCGCATCGAGCCACCGAGCCCAGACTTTCCCGTGGCCCTCGCCGACCCACGGGGACGTCGCGAGATCCTCCCGCATGAGTGCCAGCAACTCCTCGTCACTCCAGGCGGTCTTCGGCCCTCTGCAGCCGAGCACACGGGGCGCCTCGCTCGCAGTTCGGCGCCAGCCATGAACGCATCGCGCCACGCGGACACCGTCGCCGCCGTCACACCCAGCTCGCCCGACAACGTGTCCAGGTCCTCGCCCTTGATCTCCCGACGACGATCTCGGGCTGCCCCCACCATCCCGTCGTGAGGGGTCGCTGGCCGCCGATTTCTACCCGGTACACACGGAATCCGACGGCAAGGGCGGTGATCGGGTGGGCGGCCTCGTGTACGAGGAGGGCAAGCGGCAGCCCGACAGGGAAGTCGGCCTGAAGGGGGAAAGCGGGCCGGTGCCGAGCTGGCGAAGAGATCCGCGCTGCTGGAGTTGATCCGCTCGCCAGAGTGGTCTTGCAAGCGGGCGGGCCGGATGATCTACGCGAGGCATGTACGAGCC
>JBBRAX010000156.1:0-1769 GCA_038206395.1 Myxococcales bacterium
GGCGCAAAGGCTCCGAAGAATCGCGTCAGATGGACGCGAGGCTTCACCATCACCGCGCAAAGCCGCTGGAGAAGCTGAACCGGCGTCAGCACCAGGGTGGTGGCTCCTCCCGGCAGCGGCTTCCTCAGCCGGTACTCAAGGCCTGCGCGCCGCCTTTTGAAACCATCTCGGGCGTGGTGAGCTCGCGCGTACCGCTGACCGTGCCGTCCTTGTCCTTGTGGTGTGTGAGCTGGCCATGCTTGTCGCGGCGGGCCCCGTTATCGAACATCCGAATGGTGCCATCGCCGGGCTCGTGCTCCGCCTGGCGGCCATCTTCAGGGTGCGCGTCTTCCCGTCGGAACTCGTTCACCTTGGTGAGGTGCTCTTTCGGGGTGTTGGTGAAGGTGCGATCTACCGCTTCGAGCTCATCTTTCTCCCAGACGACTTTCCGGCCGTCGGCGCGAACGTCGACCTCGTTGGTGATGTTGACGCCCTTCTTGTCGAGCTTCTCGAGCGCCTCGCCCTGCTTCTCAGGCGGAAGCGCCTTGACGAGGTTCATCGCATCGAGCGCGTCGCCCGGCGTCGTCATCGGGCCGCTCGCGAGCTTCTTCTCGGCTTCCTTCACCGTCTCTTCGACGGTCTTCGCGGACGCGGGCACTGTCTCGGCGGGCTTGCTCACGGGCGCGGCGGACTTGCCGTTGACGCCGGCCAGCGTGCGCTGCGTGGCGACCATGTCCTTCAAGTCGGTGCGGTCGGACATCACCGCTGGCGGCGCGATGTAGCGCCCGCTGACGGACATGATTTTCTTCTTCAGCGCATCGACGCCGTCACCCTTCGGCGCGGCCGCGGGGGGCGCCGCTTCGGTCTTGGCGACTTCGGCTGTAGCCGCCGCCGGAGCTGCAGGAGCCGCAGGCGTGGTGTTCGGAACAGGAACAGGGGACGATTTGACGGGGTCGATGGGGAGCCGACTCCAAAACGGCGTTGATGACGCAGCCCGTCAACCCTTCAGCTCACCACTTCGAGACGTAGCGGCGGCCGTTCGACGCGGGCGCTGCAGCCGGAGCAGCAGACGAACCCGAGGCGGGCAGCGACTGCGGCCGCGCGACGACGGTGGTCGACCGCTGCTGCGGGCGGTGCGAGTTGTGCTGGGGCCGGCGCTGGCCGTGGCGCTGCTGCTGCTGCTGCGGACGCGACGGCTGCGAGTCGGCGTTCGCCGCGCGACCCGGGAAAGGGTGCTCGGCGATGACCGGAACCGAACGCCGAATCGTGCGCTCGATGTCACGCAGGTAAGCGCGCTCTTCGCCGTCGCAGAACGAGATCGCGATGCCTGCTGCCCCAGCGCGGCCGGTGCGGCCGATGCGGTGTACGTAGCTCTCGGGGATATTCGGAAGATCGAAGTTCACCACGTGGGTGATGCCCTCGACGTCGATGCCGCGCGCCGCGATGTCCGTCGCGACGAGGACGCGAACCGTGCCGTCCTTGAAGCTGTCCAACGCCCGTTCACGCGCGTTCTGCGACTTGTTGCCGTGAATCACGTCGGCGCCGATGTTGGCGACCTGGAGGTCGCGGGTGACGCGGTTCGCGCCGGACTTGGTGCGGGTGAAGACGAGCGTGCGCTTCATCGCGGCGTCGCCCAGCAGGTGGTGCAGCAGCGACTTCTTCTGCGACTTGTCGACGAAGTAGATGCGCTGATCAACGGTCTCAGCGGTGGTCGCCACGGGCGTCACTTCGATGCGCACGGGGTCGACGAGGATGTTGCGCGACAGCTCCTGAATCTCGGGCGGCATCGT
>JBBRAX010000157.1:0-1715 GCA_038206395.1 Myxococcales bacterium
GGTCTACGCAGACGAGGCGCGGCAGGCGATGGCCTTCGCCGCGCGACGGTGACGGCTACTTGTCGACGGCCTTGTCGGCGGCGATCTTGTTCACGATCTGGTTCACGTCGAGGGTCTGGATGTTGGCCCCCTTCGACGGCACGAGAATGATGCGCTTGCCGATCATCGCCTCGGCGATCGCGAGCTTCACCATCGTCTTGCCGCCGGCTCCGGCGAGCGCCTGGTTGCGCTTCTCAATCGCCTGCGCGTTCGCGCGGGCTTCGATCAAGATCGCCTCTGCCTCGTTGCTCGACTGCACCAGCGACGAGTCGGCGGCGAGCTTCGCCTGGGCCAGCGTGCCGGCCACCTGCGCGATCTGCTGAGCGACCTGGCCCTTCGCCGCCTCGAAGTTGCGCTTGCTGCCTTCCGCCGCCGCAAGCGCTTCCGACTTCAGCTTCTCGGCGTTCTGCTCGGCGAGCTTCTTGTCGCGAATCACCGCCTCGTACTCGGGGTTGAAGCGGTGCTCGCCCAAGATCACCTGCTCGACGATCACGCCTTCGGGGTTCATCGCTTCCGACAGCAGCACGCGGCCTTCTTCGGCCGCCTTGAACCGGCGGTCGGCCTCGTAGAACTCTTCGCTCTTCAGCTTGTTCAGCGCGTCGCGCACGTACGCGCGCACGCCGGGCCGCACCAGCCGATCTTGAATGTCCTGCGTCGACTCGCCGACCTTCATCAACAGAAACGAGGCCTTCGCCGGGTCGATGCGCCACGCGACAGTGATGTCGACCGAGATGTCGTTGCCGTCGACGGTCTTGAACTCGACGTCGTCGCCCGTCTCTTTCACCATTCGCAGGTTCTGCAGCTTCGTCTCGAAGCGGTGCCAGTCGGTGGTGCCAAAGGCGAAGAAGTACGTGCCGCCGGAAGGAAAAGGCTCTTCCTGCACGCCCTTCTTGCCGACGAAAGGGGCCACTTTGCGGGTCAGCACGCCGACCTCGTTCGCGCCCGTCGAATGACACGAGCAACCCGACACCGAGAGCCCGACCACCGCTGCCACCATCCACTTGAGCGTCTTCATCACTGCCCCCTCACGTCGAAGCGCTTGAGCATGCTGTTGAGGTCCAGCGGGTTGGTGCCGGCCTCGCCATCGCTGGGAAGAATCAACACCTCGACGCCCTTCAACGTCTCGGCCATCTTCAAGCCGACCAGGTTCTCGCTGCCGCCGACGCGAAGCGCGCGGTTCTCGAGCTCGGTGCCCGTCGCCTTCGCCAGCTCGACCTTCAGCTTTCCTTCGGCTTCCTTGGTGCGCTTGTAGAGGTCGGCCTCTGACATGATCTTCTTCACCTCGGCCTCGCCGCGCGCAAGCTCGGTGGCCACCTGGGCGGCCCCTTCGGCGACGATGGTGTTCTTCTTTGCTTCTTCCTGCGCCGCCGACGCTTCCGCGCGGTTCTTGAAGACCGTCTGGTCTTGAATCTTTCGGCTCTCGATCGCGGCCTGGTAGCGCTGGTCGTAGCGGTACTGCCGCACGAGCACGTGGGTGATGTGGATCCCCTTGGGCGACAGCTCGTCGGTCAACAGCCGCTGCGCCTCGATGGCCGCCTTCTCGCGAAAGTTGCCCTGGTAGAACTGCTCGGCGTCGAGCTCGCCGAACTTTCGGCGCAGCTGCTGGTCGGCGCGGGGAATCACCGCCGAGTCTTCGTAGAGCCGGCCCGGGCCGATCTGCGTGATGACCTTGTAGG
>JBBRAX010000158.1:0-1671 GCA_038206395.1 Myxococcales bacterium
TGCCGACCCGCCGTTCGTCGTCGTGAGGGCCGGTGGCGCATCGAAACACAGCGGAGGCGCGGCGTCGGCGCGCACGGCACGCCAATCGAAGCCCAGGCGCTCGGCAATCGTCGCAGCCAGCTGACCCTGGGTGTGCCGACCCGCCGCGCGTTCACCCAACGGGTGAATGCCTGGCCCCATCGCCGCGAACCAGACGTCATCAGAGCCCGGCACGTCTGCCTGATGGTGCCGCCATGACGTCGTGCCCACGCCGCGGCCGTGATCGGTGGTGATCAGCAACGTGGTGGTGCCCCGGTACTCTGGCATTGCCTGCAGCGTGCTCCACAGCTCGGCGATGAAGCGGTCGACCCGGCGCGCCGCCTCGAGCGCCATGTCGTAGCGGCCCGCGTGCATCCACTCGTCGGCTTCTCCGAAGCCGACGAAGAGCACCCTGGGGTGGCGCTGCTTCAGCGACTCTTTGACCGCCGGAAAAGTGAAGGCGTCGAGGGTGTTGCCGCCAAAGAAGGGCGTGGTGCCCGCATAAAACGCGTCGATGGTGTCTTTGGCGGGAGTGCGATCTGCATCGCCTGCAAACGGCGGGTTCCACCCGGCGCGCACGTCCAGACCCGAGCGGGTGACGTTGAAGATGCGAAAGAAAGTTTCCCACGTGGCGAAGGCCTGCACGCGGCCACCGAAACCTGGCTGCTGCGCGAGCCACTCGAGAACGGTGACGTTCGGGTTGTCGGCGAAAGCGTTGGAGTCGATTCGCGCATCGACCACCCCGGTGAACATCTCGTTGTAGCCGGGGTACGACAGCCGCTTGGCGTTGGTGACCTTGACCACCGAGCCGAGCCGGGCGTTGCCGAACAGCTGCCCCTTCGTAGCCACGGTGCCCCAGATGAAGGGCAGCAGCGCCGCGCGGCGCGCTTCGAGCGAGGGTCTCCAGTACTTCGCCTGCTGCTCGAGAGCCCAGCCCTGACCGCGGAGCGCCGCTGGGAAGTGGCGCGCGCTCCCTTCGCGCCAGCGCAGATCGCCGAGAAGCTCCCACCGGCGGTGGGCATGGACCTCGAGACGATGCTGCTGATCGCGCGATGCAAAGGCCCGGCAAAGGAGCGCCTGGCGCGCGAGAACGGCCTGCCCCCGGCGGTGTACGAAGCCTTGGTCGAGGACCTGAGCGACTTCAAAGTCTTCGGCTCCATTCATCGGCACACCGCGATCGCGCTCGCCCGCAATGCCCAGGCGCCGCCCTCGGTGTTGAGCAAACTGCTCGGGCTGGCGGACGCCGAAATTCGAAGGTTCGTCGAGGCCAACCCTTCCGCCCGCACATTGCTCGGCCCGTCTAATCCCAAAGACATTGGCTCTGCGCTGGCGACGATCCGCAACCCTTCGACCCCACGTCAGCTCATCGAGCCTGCGCTGCGCTACCTGGCCGCCTGCACGCAGACCGAGGCCCTTCTTGGAGCGGCCTCTCATCCCGGCTGTCCCCAACCGGAGCTCGCTCGTCTCGCGCGGGATCCCGACCCGCAGGTACGCGCGGCGCTGCTCTTGCATCCGCGCGGCCAGGCGGCGCGGCTCGACGCATGCGCCAGTTCGACGAACGGCTTCGAGCGGCTGATGGCGCTGCTCCACCCCGGCGTCGCCGCCGAGCACCTGAAGGTGCGCAGCGAGTGGGTGGAGTGTTTCGCGGTGGCC